>CAZIFQ010000012.1:0-88586 GCA_964538375.1 uncultured Bacteroidaceae bacterium
CAGTACCAGTGTGGGGGATCATCCTCTCAGACCCCCTAGACATCGTAGCCTTGGTGAGCTCTTACCTCACCAACTAGCTAATGTTACGCATGCCCATCTTTAACCGCCGGAGCTTTAACTATAAAATGATGCCAAACTATAGTGTTATGGAATATTAATCCGAATTTCTTCGGGCTATCTTCCTGTTAAAGGTAGGTTACAAACGCGTTACTCACCCGTGCGCCGGTCGTCAGCGGAAGCGAACTCCCCTGTTACCCCTCGACTTGCATGTGTTAGGCCTGCCGCTAGCGTTCATCCTGAGCCAGGATCAAACTCTTCGTTGTAATTAAAAAATTTAATATTACTCAAGATTATTCACTCCAAAAATTGGAATTTCTGGTTGCTTGTTTTTTACCTATTCTTACTTCAATACCTTCAAAGAACTATTTCTTTATATTTTTTTCGGATTGCAAAGATAATGAAATATCTTTTTCGTCCAAACAAAATTCTTAACAAAAAACCTTAAAAAAATTGTCGCTTGTTTTTCAAAGCGGATGCAAAGATAAGGACTTTAATTTCTATTCTCCAAATAAATTTATGAAATATTTTACCTTTTTTTTCTAGCCATTCTAAATCAGTTATTTACGATAAAAATATTTTTCCGAAACCCTGATCAATCCAGCTTATCAACAGATAAACATAAAATCTACTTTGCATTTCCAACCCTTTAAAGAACGTTTCGTTTGTTTTATGCTCGTGTGCATTACTCAAACGGGGTGCAAATATAGATGTATTATTATTCCCACCAAACTATATCTTAAAAAAGATTAAAAGATTTTTTACTTCTCTACATAATTGCAATCTTCGTCAAGGAGTTATGATTAAAATTATTTTTTTATGGCTTGTGTCTTTACTGATTCATTTGGGTGATAGAAACTAAAACAGACTATATCAACACCGATTGTCATCTCTATATCTTCTTAGGGAAGCTCTCAACAATAACACCCGCAATTGAACGTATTTCGTATTGAAAAGGAGTAAAAAATGCTATTTTTGTTTGATAATTAAGAATCAATGAGCGAAAAACTGGTCATTATACCAACGTATAACGAAAAAGAGAATATCGAAAAGATCATTCGGGCTGTCTTGATATTGGATATAAATACCGATCTGCTCATTATTGATGACAACTCTCCTGATGGTACTGCCAGCATTGTGAAGGATCTTCAGAAGCAGTTTAAAGAGAGATTACATATCCTTGAAAGATCCGGAAAGCTTGGATTAGGAACAGCATATATCTTGGGTTTTAATTGGGCCCTGGATAAGCATTACCATTATATATGTGAAATGGATGCAGATTTCTCTCATGATCCCAATGACTTACCAAAGCTTTTTTCGGCCTGTGAAAATGAAAATACTGATGTAGCCATCGGCTCTCGTTATGTTTCAGGAGTGAACGTAGTGAACTGGCCCATGGGGAGAGTACTTATCTCCTACTTCGCCTCTGTTTATGTTCGAATGATTACTCGCATGAAAGTTCGTGACGCTACTGCAGGATTTGTATGCTACAGGAAAGAAGTACTTGAAACCATCAATCTCGATAAGATTCGCTTCAAAGGCTATGCCTTCCAGATAGAAATGAAATTTACCGCCTGGAAATACAAATTTAATGTTTCTGAAATCCCCATTATTTTCACCGATCGCAGGGAAGGAAGCTCAAAAATGAGCGGAGGAATCGTAAGCGAAGCCATATTTGGAGTGATCAGAATGAAAATGGGAAGCTGGTTCAGGAAGTATAGTCGATCATAATTACTTCCTCAACCGCAAAATCCAGTTGTACCGCTTCCCCTTCTCCCCAAAGTAGTTTATTGCTGCATTAGTTCTGCCCTCACCTCATGTATATCTTTTTGCATGTCATCCTTGAAATCCCGAATCATTTGCCGATACATAAGCATGACTTGATCACTGCTCTTATTCATATTATAAAATCCATAGTAGAATTTCTTGGTTTCATAATAGGTCTTCTTCCAAATTTTTTCATTTTCTAAATTTGTAATCTCAAATTCTACCTCTAGTTGGTAATTATTCCCAATTACAGGCATACCAAACAGGTTTGGTATAAGAACAGTTACAATAGATAAGGCATAAAACCCCCAACCTATATTTGTTTGATGGTTTAAGGTGATCACTGGCTCAATATAGCCCAGTACTTCCCCTCTTTGTTCGCAGAATTCATCATATTCGCGCTCAAAAAGAGTATACATCTTTGAATTAGATGTAATTTGTTTCGCATCAGCTGAACTTACTTGTTCAGAACTTTTCTTGAGTTCCAGGCGCGGTAATTTTGGATCTATTGATCCTTCTGTTGGTCTCAATAAGGTCTGATCAAATGTTGCCGCACAAGATGAAAGAAGTAAAATACCTGCAAGCAATACTACTATTCTTGTTTTCATTTTGGGAAAAATTTATTACGCCCTACTTTGTTATGGAGTGTTCGGGACAAATACTTCTCCTGTAATATTCTCTTTATTGAAATATGTCAATACAGTATTCATAAAAAAATAGCAACACCTCATTCTCTAACTGATCGCAAATTTAAATTCAGCATTCTTCGTTAGACACAGAATTCACTATGGGAAATAATACCTATTATATATACTTTGCGCTAAATCCTTCAAAATGAATATACAAGTTATGAAAAAGAATAATACAACACAATATGTGTAAAAGCACATTTCATATTAAAATAATTATTAAATTTTAGTTATGAATATGTTAGCTTTGATGGGAGGAATTGAACAAAACAGTAAATGGCACTGGGCACTAGCCATGGGCACTTTACATTTTGCACTAAAACCCCAACTTTAGTCACTCTCAACTTTAGTCACTCTAGTCACTTTTCCCTATCTTGCATACCTTATATATAAGATCATGAATAATTACCTGATTAAGAACGCTAAAATTGTTAATGAAGGAACAATCATTACCGGATATGTACTTATTAGAAACGGAATCATAAAGGCAGTTGGAGAAGGTGAGCCCGGAGCAAACTCAGATTCTGTAGAAGAAGTAGATGCTGGGGGACACTTCCTGATTCCGGGGGTTATCGACGACCAGGTTCACTTTCGCGAGCCGGGACTGACTCATAAAGCAGATATCTTTACCGAATCGAAAGCGGCAATAGCAGGTGGTATAACGTCGTTTATGGAGATGCCCAATACAAAACCCCAGGCCACCTCCATAGAGGAACTGGAGAAGAAATATGAAATTGGGAAGAAAAAATCTTTCTGCAATTACTCTTTCTACCTGGGTGGCACCAATAATAATATAGAAGAGATTAAAAAACTTGACCCCTCGAAGAACTGTGGTATCAAGGTTTTTATGGGCTCCTCAACAGGGAACATGCTCGTTGATGATAAGCAGGCGCTGGAAAATATCTTCAAGGAGGCCCCTACCCTGGTAGCAACACATTGTGAAGATGAGGAAATCATTCAAACAAACAGCTCTATATATAAGGAGAAATATGGCGACAAAATTCCTGTTCAATGCCATCCTGAAATAAGAAGTGAAGAAGCCTGCTACAAGTCTTCTTCATTTGCTGTTGAATTAGCGAAGAGACATAATACCCGCTTGCATGTTCTGCATATAAGCACCGAGAAAGAACTGGAATTGTTTGAGAAAGGAACAGATTTCTCAAAGAAAAAGATAACAGCAGAGGTCTGTATACACCATCTGTGGTTCAGCGATCAGGATTATGAAACGAAAGGTTCCCTGGTGAAATGGAACCCGGCAATAAAAAAAGAGTCTGACAAAAATGCACTGTTTAAGGCCATGATGGAGGACAAATTAGATGTAATTGCCACCGACCATGCTCCACACACCATTGAAGAAAAGCAAAGCAGGTATTTCGAATCCCCCTCCGGTGGACCGATGGTGCAGCATTCACTAACTGCCATGATGGAATTTGTCCACCAGGGTAAAATGACTATTGAAAAAGTAGTGGAGAAAATGTGTCATGCCCCGGCTATGCTATTTGGAGTGAAGGACCGTGGATTTATCAGGCCCGGATATAAAGCCGACCTGGTGATGATCGATCCGGAGTGGGAATGGACTGTTTCTCATAAGAACACCTATTATAAATGTAAATGGACACCCCTTGAAGGACAGGTTTTTCATACCAGGGTAACCTATACCTTTATAAATGGACGGATGGCATTTAGAAATGGCCTGTTTAATGAGATGGTCCGCGGGGAGAGGATGGAGTTCGGTGGGCATTGAATAACGTATATAACTTAAATAACAAAATCTTATAAATGAAAACAAAATCTCTTGCAATCTTACTTGCAGCAGCAGTACTTCTTATTATGAGCGGATGTAATACAAAAGCACCGGAACAACAGGATGTTTCTACTGATGGTATCTCAACAGCATACTTTGGTTCAATGCCTGATGGTGACAGTGTGTATCTGTATACTTTGAAATCTGTATCAGGAACAACAGTGAAGATCACCAACTTTGGCGGAATCATTACTGAAATCCACACAGCTGATACAAATGGCAAGATGGGAAATATCGTATTGGGCTTCGATAACCTTGAACAGTACCTGGCAGGTCATCCTAATTTTGGGGCCCTGATTGGTAGATATGGAAACAGGATTGCTAAAGGATCATTCGAATTGGATGGAGAAACATATTCGCTGGCAATAAATAACGGGGAAAACACCTTACACGGAGGGATTGTTGGATTTGATGATGTTCTTTGGGATGCATCGATTGTTGAAACAGAAAATGGTGAGGGCCTGGAGCTGAAATATGTAAGTGTGGACATGGAAGAAGGATACCCTGGCAACCTGGATGTTACTGTACTTTATGAACTTATAGATAACCAGCTTGAGATTAACTATTGGGCAACAACAGATAAAGCCACACCGGTTAACCTGACAAACCACAGTTATTTCAACCTGGCCGGTGAAGGAACCATCCTGGATCATATCCTGACAATGAAAGCATCACATTATACTCCTGTGGATGAAGGATTGATTCCCACAGGTGAAATTGCACCGGTTGAGGGAACCCCATTCGATTTCAGAACTCCTAAGGCAATTGGACAGGACTATGAGGCAACCATCATTGGTTATGATCACAACCTGGTATTGGACAGGGAAAATGAAACGCTAATCTCTGTTGTTTTGTTAGAAGACCCAAAGACAGGAAGAACACTTGAAACACTGACAACTGAACCCGGAGTGCAGTTTTACTCAGGAAACTTCCTTGATGGTACAATCACATCCGGTGATATTACTTACGAAAAAAATGCCGGGTTATGTCTTGAAACCCAACACTACCCGGATTCACCCAATCAGCCAGACTTCCCAGGCACTATCCTGAGACCAGGAGAGAAGTATTGGACCAAGACTGTGTATAAATTTGGGATTATGGAATGAGCCAATGAACTCGAAATTTCAGTTGATATGAGTTATAAGCCAATGTAGTTAACCACTTAATTATACTACTATAACATCCCGATTAAGTCGGGATGTTTTTTTTGTTTATTCATTTAACTCCTCATTAATTCTAACAGTGATGAGTTTTTCTTATTGCTGTATTCTAACACAATCCCCAACATAAAAACATTATTAGCAACTGATAATGTGCTTTTTATATGGGGTTTGGGCCTATATCTATTATTGAATACTTATAAACAAATAAATTGATATGATGTATAAATGATGTACCTGTTTTAATTGGAAGGAATGGTAATGTTTTATAAATTGCGTCCTATATTTTAAACTAAAACTACTACAAATGAAAAGAAACTTTATTTTACTGGTTTTGTTTTTCTTTGTTGCAGGTTCATTATTTGGACAAGGAACAGAGTTAACAGGAGTTGTAACTTCTGCTGAGGACCAAATGCCGGTTCCTGGTGCAACAGTGTCCATTCAGGGGACAACTAGTGGAACCATTACCAATATTGATGGTGAATATTCAATATTTGTTGAAGATGGTGATGTGATTGTGATTTCATATATTGGTTTGGAAACACAATATATTGAATATGCCGGACAAGTTACCCTGGACATATTACTATTGGTATCTACGGAGCAAATTGACGAGTTGGTTGTTATAGGATACGGAACTCAGAAGAAGAGTCTTGTAACAGGATCAATCTCAAAACTATCTTCAGAGGCTATCACTAAGAATCCATCCTTGCGTGTTGAGCAAGCGCTGCAGGGAAAAGTATCCGGTGTAACTATTGCACAGCAATCAGGTTCTCCGGGAGCAGGACTTACCGTTAGAATACGTGGAACAGGTTCTAACTACGACGCCTCTCCTCTATATATTGTAGATGGAATGAGGACCGGTGGTATTGACTACCTTTCTCCAAACGACATTGAGTCAATTGAAGTACTTAAAGATGCTGCATCTGCAGCCATCTATGGTGCTGAAGGAGCAAACGGTGTTATTTTGATTACCACTAAGAAAGGTACTAAAGGTACCGGTCAGATATCATACGATTTCTATTACGGAAATCAATCAGTTGCCAGGAAAATTGACATGCTTAATGCAGAAGATTATGTAACTTACCGCAAAGAGGCCAATGCAATGGAACGGGCCAGTATTTTTGGTCTTGATGTTGATGATCCGGCTGTTGTAAGTTGGGTTGAAGGAAAAGTACCTTATGATGCAGCTACTGTAGGAGAAGGAACAGACTGGATTGATCAAATCTTCCAGACTGCTCCGGTGCAAAGCCACCACCTCTCTTTCACAGGTGCAAATGACAAGGGATCTTTTTATGCTTCCACAGGTTATTATGATCAGGATGGTATTATCGGCGGAAACAAATCAAATTATAAAAGATATAGCAGTCGATTCAATGCAGACTACCAGCTTAAAGATTGGTTTAAGGTTGAGAGTCGCATCTCCTATACCCACAAGACAAGAAATTCAATAGACGAGAACTCTGAATTTGGTGGTATCGTTGCAAGTGCAATGAACATTGACCCACTTACACCTGTATATTTCACTGATACACTTGAAATGTCAGCTGCCGCACGTGCTAACTTATACCGCCTGGTAAAAGATGGTGACAAGTATTATGGAATATCAGAACTCGTAACCAATGAAATCACAAATCCATTGGCTAAAATGTCGAACTACCATAGTGGATGGTCAGAAGATAAAGTTCTTGCCAGTGTGAAAGGTATCCTATCCCCTATTGAAGGATTAAAAATATCTTCAAAATTCGATGTTGATATGGCTTATGGCACCTGGGATAATTGGTCAGCGCCCTATTATTATCATGGATTAATGGAGCAGGACTATAGTGAAGTTGCAAAGAGTGTTGATCGCTGGTTCACTTACCAGTGGGAAAACTGGTTTGTCTATGATAAATCTTTTGGATCTCACTCTTTCTCGCTTCTTGGTGGTTCCTCATTCAGGAACAGCACATGGAACAATTTGTATGCTTCCAGGAGAGGACTGTTAGAGTACGCTGACAATTTTGCGTTAATCAGTTATGCTACTGAGGCTGCCGCAGTAACTCAGGGAACGGGTGGTAGCAGGAGCTTTGGTGCATTGATATCCTATTACAGTCGCCTCTCCTATAACTATGCAGAAAAGTATATGGCGACTCTTAATTTCCGGGCAGACGGATCAAACAAATTCGGATCAGACAACAGATTTGGTTATTTCCCATCATTATCAACAGGTTGGGTTGTTTCACGGGAAGATTTCTGGGAAGTACCCGTCATCAACTTCATGAAGGTAAGAGCCAGTTGGGGACAGAATGGTAGTCTTTCAAACCTGCAAGATTTCCAGTATGTTTCTACAATCTCCACCGGGGTTAGTTATCCTAATCCATCAGGAGCATTTATGGTTGGTGCAATTCCGGGTTCTGTAAGTAACGCAGCCCTGAAATGGGAAACAAGTGAGCAGTTGGATATTGGATTAGATTTGAGGTTTTTAGCAAACAGGCTTACTTTTTCGATGGACTACTATAATAAAATTACAAAAGACCTGTTAAGTCGCGGTACCATTCCATGGTTGGTTGGTAACCAATCACCATGGATCAATGCAGGTGATGTAAAAAACACAGGTGTTGAATTTGACCTGGGTTACAATGACAGTTTCGGAGACTTTAATTTCGGTATGTCAGCCAATGGTTCATACCTGAAAAACATAGTTACTTCTCTGAGCGATGATCTTATTGAGTTGCAGGGTGCGTCAGTTGGTCCGAGTAATACTGTAACAAAATTTGAAGAAGGAATGCCAGTATGGTATTTCTGGGGATGGGAAGCCGATGGTATTTTTCAAAACCAGGCCGAAATTGATGCTCACGTGAATTCAGAGGGAACACTACTACAGCCATCTGCCATTCCTGGAGACATCAGATTTATTGACAATGACGGTACTGACGTAGATGGAGATGTAACCGGTGAGCCCGATGGTGTAATTGATGAAACAGATAAGATTTATTTGGGTAAGCCATCTCCTGACTGGATGTTTGGCTTGAATCTAAATATGGATTATAAGGGCTTTGACTTAAGTATTTTTACGCAAGGGGTTCTTGGAAACGAACTTTATAATGGTACCTATCGTACCGACCTTAGTACAAACAATAAGCCACAGAAATTTTATGACAATCGTTGGACGGGGGAAGGATCAACCGATGATTGGTTCCGGGCAACTGAAAACGATAAAAATAAGAATCTCAGACCAAGTAGCTTCTTTGTTGAAAATGGTTCATACCTGAGAATCAAGCAACTGATGCTAGGATATACCCTGCCGCAGGAGCTTACAAAGAAAATCGAGGTGTCAAAGTTGCGCCTCTATTTTACAGCCAATAATATTTTAACCCTCACCAGTTATACAGGCTTGGATCCTGAAATTGGACAAACTGCTGGTGCCAGCAGTATTGGAATAGACAGAGGTCTGTATCCACAAGCCAAATCATATATGTTTGGTGTAAATGTTACATTCTAAAAATTTATTGAAGATGAAAAACTATAAGAATATTTTATTAGCTATATTTTCGCTCCTGCTATTTTCAGGATGTTCATCTGATTTGCTGGATCTTGAGCCACAGGGTGAAAAACTTGAAGCAAATTATTATACTACAGTCGAAGAAGCTTATATGGCTCTTACTGCTGTCTATGATGTAACTACATGGTCATATCCCTGGGGTATGTCCTGGTACTGTACCCTTGCTTCTGCAGGCGATGACGCCAATGCCGGTGGAGAAAGTGCACTGGACCGTATTGAGTATTTTGAACCTGATGAATTCAATATATCAGTAACCAATGATGGTCCGCTGAACCTTTGGATTAAATACTACGCAGGTATCTACAGGGCAAATGTGATACAGGGAATTGAATTAGAAGGTGATGTGATTGACGTGTATAAAGCGGAAGCAAAATTCCTCAGGGCATTCTTCTATTTCGACCTGGTAAGATTCTTTGGGGATGTCCCCATAATTACAAGTGTACTTACACCTGAAGAATATGGGCAGACAAGGAGCCCGGCAAGCGAAGTTTATGACCTTATTATTCAGGATTTACAAGATGCTATTCCATTGTTACCGGAGAAGCCAGGCGAAGGATCTTCAAATCTTGGCAGAGCCACCAAAGGTGCAGCTAAAGCTCTGCTTGGAAAAGTTTATCTTTTCCTGGAAATGTGGCCGGAAGCAGAAACACAGTTAGGTGAAGTAATTGATTCTGAAATATATGACCTTGAAACCCCCTACGACAGTATATTTGACCTGTCATGGGAACATAGCACTGAATCTGTAATAGAATTTAACTATACTGATATAAGGGGAACTTCATGGGATGGCCCTTATGGATATAATGAAGGTAATCTTGACATTCAATTGATGGGCATCCGGGACCTTGTAATGGATCCAGCATTGCCCGAAGCACTTGATCCTGGTTGGGGCTTTGTAAAACCCACACAAGACCTTGTTGATGTATTTCTTGCAGAAAACGACAGTTTAAGATTATACTCAAACGTCATTTTTGGTGATTCCTTATTAGCGCAGGGAGCAACATTTGATGATGATTTTGGGTTTGAGGGCTTCTTCAGAAAAAAATATTCTATGAAAGTTACTGATAAACCAACTCAAAGTCAACAATATGCTCAGGATTACCTGAATATGAGGTATGCTGATGTGATATTGATGTATGCTGAAGCGGCGTACAGGAATAACAAGCCAGGCATCGCTGTTTATAACATAAATCTTGTTAGAGCCCGAGCTGATTTGGCAGATATAAGCCCATCAGGAACAGCTATTTTCGATGCTATTGTAAACGAGAGAAGGTTGGAATTAGCACTTGAAGGCATTCGCTATTGGGATGTGATTCGTTGGGGAATGGCAGATACTGAATTTGGTCCATTGGGATATGATCCTGCAACCAAGGGATTATGGCCAATTCCGCAAGAGGAAATTCTCAGAACTGGCGGGACTTTAACGCAAAATGAAGGTTATTAATTAGATGTCTCTCCTGAGAATTCTAATGACTCTATAAACTGAATAACACTTCTTATAAAAGATGCCAGACAAAAATCTGGCATCTTTTTTTTCAAACTTATACGTATTTAAATGAATAAATTCTATGCGGCAAGAATATCCTTTATCGTCGCTCTTGGTGGCTTCCTAATGGGTTTTGATGCTTCGGTAATATCCGGAGCGATAAAATTTATTTCGATAGAATTTGACCTATCACCTGGACAACATGGCTTTGCGGTGGCATGCCTCACCTTAACAGCCACTATTGCAATGATGCTCTCAGGCCCCATATCCGATAAATTAGGGAGAAAACGGGTGCTAATGTACGCTGCCGTGCTTTTCCTGATTTCTGCAGTATATTCTTCCCTGGCTCCAACATATTACCATTTAATTATCGCCAGGATGATAGGTGGATTAGGCGTTGGTTCTGCCCTGATTGTTCCTCCAATGTATATTGCCGAAATTGCACCTCCTAAAATCAGGGGACGCCTGGTTTCATTCAACCAGCTGAATATAGTGATTGGTTTGTCTGTTGCTTTTTTTACCAATTACCTAATACTACAACTCTCTGATTCGGATGCCACATGGGTGAGCCACCTGAATCTATCTGAGAACAATTGGCGTTGGATGCTGAGTCTTGAAGCAGTACCTGCTATATTTTACTTATCCTTCCTGTTCTTCGTTCCTGAAAGTCCGAGATGGTTGGCAATGAAAGGCAAGAAGCAGGAGGCAGTCAGTATTCTTGCAAAAATTGAGGGAAAAGAAAAAGCCGAGACTATACTTGGATCACTTATTGAATCATTAAGTGACGAGAAAAATAAGAAAAAAGCGGGTTTAATAGAGCTTTTTAAGCCGGCCATGAAATATGTTCTCACCATTGGAATTGTAATTGGCGTATTGCAACAAATCACCGGGATAAATGCAGTATTCTTCTATGCACCAATGATATTCGAACAAACGGGTATTGGGACCGATGCTTCCTTTGTAAATGCAATAATTATTGGCTTAACAAATTTAGTTTTTACTATTGTTGCTATCCTTTTTGTTGACAGGGTGGGAAGAAAACGTTTGTTAATCGTGGGACTGTCCGGAATAATCATATCGATGTTTATACTTGCCAGCAGCTTCAGGGCAGCAGAATATAAAATCGATAGTGAATCCATTGCAAAACTTCAGGAACACGAGAATTTTGAAGAATTCAGAGGTGTTCTGCTCATGGAAGGAAGTACATTTAAAAATGATGTCGAATTTAAAGAAAAGATAAAGGAATACATTGATCCTCAAATTATTAAAAAATACGAAGGAGATATTTTATCCGGAGCTATTACTATTAATGCCTGGCTGGTATTAATCGGAATCATAGGATTTGTTGCATCCTTCGCGGTGTCACTCGGACCTGTCATGTGGATCTTATTCTCAGAACTATTCCCTGATAGATTGCGAGGACTGGCGATATCGATGGTTGGGGTTATTAATTCGGCAGTGAGTTTTCTAATTCAACAAATATTCCCATGGGAGTTATCCAAAATTGGAAGTGCAGGAACTTATTCCATTTATGGAATCCTTGCAGTTGCCGGATTGATATTTGTTATTTTTAAACTACAAGAAACCAAAGGAAAATCACTGGAAGAAATTGAAGCGGCATTTATCGGAAATAAATAAGAAAAATTGAACAAACCGGAATCTTACTTGTTATTTTAAAAGTTAGTTAGTTGGTTAGTTAGTAAAAAAGGGGGCGCCTGGTTTATCCAGCACCCCTTTTTGTATTTTACCCATTGGCTCATTAACTCATTGGCTCATTTATTCATATATTTGATACTACCAGGTGATTGCTTATAGTAAAATCACCAGGCGCAGACATCAGAAATAAAACAAATAAATTAACAGAGAACAAAAATCACGGAAGCCATGAAAAAAATAATCTCTTTAGTTTTTCTCATTCTGATTATTTCAGGGGAGATGTTACTTGTCGCTCAATGCGAGACATTGTTATGGGAGGATAACTTTGACGGGACGACAATAAACACAAACAATTGGACTATTGAGACAGATAATACAGGAGGCGGAAATAATGAACTTCAATATTATACACCCAGGAATACAAATGTATATATTGACAATGGCATACTTATCCTTCAAGCTCTGGAAGAAGAATACAAAGAACATTCTTATACTTCAGGCAAAGTTACAACCTTAGGTTTTGCCGACTGGAAATATGGACGAATTGAAGCAAAGATAAAACTACCAGAGGGAAAAGGAATCTGGCCTGCTTTCTGGATGCTTCCTACAGACGAAAAATATGGAACCTGGCCCAATAGTGGGGAAATTGATATTATGGAACTAATTGGTTCAGATCCAACAACAGTTTTTGGCACCATTCATTATGGGCCTCCATGGAATTATACTAACGGAGAATACAGTCTTACTGAGGGTAAGTTCTCAGATGCATTTCATATTTTTATCCTGGAATGGACGGAAGAAACAATGAAGTGGTTTGTAGACGGACAGCTTTATTCAACTAAAACAAAGGATGATCTAAGCAGACCGGAACAATGGGATATCTTCAAGGAGAGATTCCATATTATCCTGAATCTGGCCGTTGGAGGTAACTGGCCTGGAGATCCGGATGAAACAACAGTTTTTCCCCAGAAAATGGAAATCGATTATGTAAGGGTGTTTGGAGATCCTGAAAAACAGGAAATCATAGCAGTTGATAGTGCTTATGCAAATGCTGAAGGTGTTCGCTATTCTATTTCAAACATTCCAGGTGCAACTTTCCAATGGACTGTTCCCGAAAATGCTGTAATAAGCAATGGTCAGGGTACAAGTTCTATTATTGTCGACTGGGGATGTACACCTGGAAATATATCTGTCCTGGTTTCTAACATGAGCTGTGCTGATCAGCTATATACACACTCGGTAAATTTTTCATCTCTGATTATCTCCGGCACTAACCATTTCTTTCCCCTAAGTACAGTTACTTTTTCAGTGCCTGAACTTTCAGAAACAACATACCAGTGGTCTTTCCCTGAAGATGCAACTTTACTGTCACCGATGAAGGACTCCGTTACTGTTCATTGGGGATGCCAGGAGGGTATAGTCAAAGTAGATGTTTCAAATGCATGTAATGATCTGTCAGATACATTATCTATCTCGTTGGATGATCCAAGAATTTACGGTCCATCAACTGTTTCTGAGAATAGATTAAATGTCATCTATACCGTTGATCCTATTCCTGAGTCTTCATTCGCCTGGTCTGTGCCTTCAGATGCAACAATTACTCTTGGCCAGGGATCAGATTCAATCCATGCTGATTTCGGAGTTGAAGGAGGCGTAGTCTCTGTTGAAATTTCAAATACATGTTATACGAATTCCATTGATCTTCCTATACGAATTACTGATACTTTAGTGCTGGCAGATTACGAATCTTCCTTCCTGTTTTTTGAACCTTTTTCAAGTACCTCTTTTGAAGAAGCTGCAAACCCTGTCCAGGATGCAGTTAATGCCTCACCCAATGTTGCAAAAACATTAAAATCAGAAGTAGCTTGGGGTGGCATATATACAGATCTGGGGTATAATTTGGATATGACAAAACATAAGAAGTTTCGAATGAAGGTATTAGGCCCTAAGGCAGGAATTGTATTGCTTAAAATTGAAGATATAGATGAAAATGTTGTCGGTCCATTGGAAGTCCAGGCCTCCTACACTGATACAAGTGCCTGGCAGGAACTTGAATTCATTTTCCCTAATGCATCAAGTGGCGTCTTTGACAGACTTACCTTGTTTTTTGATTTTGGGTCTACACAGGAAAATTATTACTATTTCGACGATATAATTCATATCCCGTATTCCGATGTAAGCGTAATGGATACCGATTTTGATAGTCATATCGCTATGTATCCAAATCCGGCAAAGGATATGCTTAATTTCAGGATAGATCATGAATCGATAGAGCTGATCCGAATACGGGATTCCTTAGGCCGGTTACAAAAGGAACAAAAGTTGGAAACCAGGGAAGGAACAATTGATCTTTCTCAATTCAAACAAGGGTTTTATATTGTTGAATTCATAAGTACCAAAAATAAATACAGTCGAATTCTAGTGATAGAATAGTATTATATTTCGGAATTAGATGGACAAATAATGGGGCGCCTGGTTTATCCATCACCCCTTTTTGTGTTTTATTCATAATGCAATGCCTCTGCCGGGTTTATTCTTGCTGTTTTCATAGCAGTAAGAGTTACAGTAAATACAGCAATCACAAGTGCCAATAATGCAGCAATCAGGAAAAGCATTGGCTGAAATCCAATGTTATATGGGAAGCCATTTAACCAATCCCTGGTCATATACCATGCCAGGGGCCATGCAATGAGTACAGAGATTATTAATGAAACCAACACTCCTTTACCAACCATGGTAAGGATTCCATTATCGGTTGCACCCAATACTTTTCTGATTCCTATTTCACGCGTTCTTCGCTGGGTATTGTAGAGTGTCATCCCAAATAAACCCAGACAAGCAATGAAGATTGAAAGGATGGAAAAAACCAGTGTAATGATACCTGTTCTCTTCTCTTCCGAATAAAATGATTTATAATACTCATCGAGGAAAATATATTGAAACGGCTCATCCTCTGTAAATTCTTTCCATGTGTTTTCCATATGCTCAAGAGCTAGTTGGGAGTGCTCCTCTCCTGGCTTTGTCCTGACGCTAAGATAACCTGCCCAGTCCCAATCATTTCTTTTCAGAAATGCGATGTATGGTGCAATCTCATCTTTTATAGAACCACTATGGACATCCTTCATGACGCCTATGACCCTTAAATTAATTAAACTGTCACCATCATGCCACTGTATATGAGTGTTGAGCGGATCCTCTATCATATATTTTCTTACAGCTGCTTCATTGATAATACACGCCGAGGAATCTGAACCATAGTCCTTTGACATAAACCTGCTTTCTGAATCTACAAATTCAAGATCATACGTCTCCATGAAATCATAATCCGTATAGTTGGTTATAAATAAAAAAGATTCGTCGTTACCTTTCTCCTTTATTTTATAACCATTGTTGTTATTCATGATGCCCAGGAAGGCAGTAGAATTTGAAACGGCTTCGATACTATTGTGTTTCAATAATTCAGCCTTGAAAGTCTCAATTTTATCGTTTCCCATGGGCCATATCCTGTCCATAACAATCATATTCTCCCGTTCAAATCCTACATCCTTGTTTTGCATGTATCTGAATTGCCAGAAAATGACCAATGTGCCTACTATAATTACAACAGAGATTGTGAATTGGAGAACCACAAGAACGGCCCTTAATTTCCCTGAACCATTGCTCGTAGTAGTTTTGCCTTTTAGTGCCTGGATAGGTTTGAAGGATGCCAGCACCGTTGATGGATATAAGCCGCTCAGTAATCCAATAAATAAGGTAAGCAAAATAAAAGTTGGGAACATATACCAATTAAAGAGGTCATTCATTCCTAATGACACACTGGCAATCTGGTTAAATTTTGGCAACAATAAACCAACCAGCAATAAGGCAATAAGCATAGACAGGAAGCTAAGAATTACACTTTCTGTAAGGAATTGCTGAATTAATTCTTTTCGTGTAGATCCGACCACTTTTCTCAAGCTCACCTCTTTTGCCCTGCTTAGTGACCGGGCCGTTGAAAGATTCATGAAATTAATGGAAGCAATGACCAGAATAAAGAAGGCAATCACACCAAATATATACAGATAGTTTTTATTGCCCAGGGGTCGGTATCCAACTTCATTTGGAGCGTCAATATCAGGATTTAAATGAATGTCGTATAGTTCCTGAAATTTTAAACCATAAGAATTACCACTCGCTTCAAATTCTTCCACTGAAATACCCAGGTATTGCATGAGCATAGGTCTGATATGTTCAATGAGAGAAGCATTCATTTTATCTTCTACAAGAGCAACATCAGCAGATTCATCCAAAATAAAATAGGTGAACATATTGTTGCTCAGAAAACCAGGGTTTCTGCTATTTTCCTGTGTACAATAGGAAATGATAAAATCGAAATAGAGATGGGAACTTTTGGGAGCATCCTCAACAACTCCTGTTATAGTATAAATATTATCCGCACCGTTTATGTATATGGCTTGGCCCATCGCTTCGCCTTCTGGGAAATACCTGTCGGCTGTTGTTTTCGTGAGTAGTATCGTATGAGGTTCCTTAAGACATGTTTCAGTATCTCCTTCAAGCAAATTGAAGGAAAATACTTCAAATAGTGTTGAATCAGCATAGATAATTGAATTCTCCAGTTGTTTAACTGCCGGATCTGTCCAAATGAGGTCATTATAACTAAAATCAAATCTGCAAAACTTTATGATCTCGGGAATCTCTTCATACATTGTAGGTCCTACTGCAGGGCTGTTCCAGGCTCCTTTCAGTATTTCCCCGGACATTTTACCATCAATATAGGTTCGGTACATATGCTTACCATGCTCATTGAAGCGATCATAGTTCACTTCATTTACTATATATAGTATAATAAATATTGAACTCGCCAGTCCGATGGCAAGTCCAGATATGTTGATAAAATTAAAAGTTTTATTTTTCGCCAGGTTTCTCAGCGATACCTTTAGATGATTCTTCCACATAGCAATTTAGAATTTGCTTTTAAATAGCATAAAATATGCCATCAAACGTAGGACGTTTATTGTCAGCTATTTGTTACTATTATGTGAAAGGATATTTAGTTCGCAATTGAACGACATGTGTTCGTAATCGTACATTCATCGGGGAATTAGTCAATGGGGTATTATCAACTCCCAAGGTCTCTTACAACAAGCTGAATATTGTGCACACCTCTCTGCTCGAGAAGCAGTGTTTTGTTACTCATCACCCTGTCGATAGTTCCCTGGTCGAAGTAGCGAATAGTAATAAGTTCAAGTCCTGTTTCATAGGATACCTTGAAACTCTCGTCCAGCTCATCAACCAACTTGCGAATCTTTCTATTGTCATTATTCACACATACCTGGAAGCTGACTGCAGAATTCTGCTGCACATTAATTTTAACTCCGTTTCTATGCAGCACCCCGAATATTTTTTCAAGATTATCTTCATCTATGAAAGAGAAATCATGCGGAGAGATACGAATCAATACCTGCTCCATATTAAATATAAAGGAAGGGACCAATTTGTCATACTTCAGATTACCAATCAATGTCCCCTTTGCATCCGGATCAATAAAAGACCGTACATGCAGATTTATGTTTTTATTCTGTAATGGCTTAATAGTCTTAGGGTGAATAACACTGGTCCCATAATAAGCTAATTCGATAGCATCCAGGTAGGACAATTTCTCTATCAATATAGTGTCATCAAAATATTTTGGATCTGCATTTAGCACCCCTGGCACATCTTTCCAGATAGTGACGCTCTCTGCCTTTAGAATATGCGCTAGTATTGATGCTGTATAGTCAGACCCTTCACGTCCAAGTGATACACTTATATTATTGATAGTTGACGCAAGGAATCCTTGTGTAAGCAAAATCTGATCCTCATTAAATTTGAATCCTTCATTTACCAGCTTGCTTGAAAGGTCCCAATCAACCCTGCCTTCTCGAAAATTATTGTCTGTTTTCAGGGACTTTCTTACATCTATCCATCTTGATTTCAGCCCCGATTTTTGGAGATAGTGGTAAATTATTTTTGTACTTAAAATCTCACCATAACCGATAATCTGATCGTAATCAAAATCATAATTTAATGTTGGCTCCATCGCCAGTCGATCTGAAAGTTCTTTAAATATGTCTTCAATATCCACAAAGACATCGCTTTCCTTAGCATCAAATAGTCCGCCGAGTATAGTAAAATGGAACTCCTTAAGCTGCTTGTATTCATCCTTTATGCCCTTCTTATTCTTTTTATAGAAGTTCTCAATAATCTTCTCCAGGGCATTTGTAGTTTTTCCCATGGCTGAAACTACAACAACGATATTTTGCTGATACTGCTGAAGAATGCTCACGATGTTTTTTACTGCATCAACACTTTTAACAGAAGCTCCACCAAATTTAAACACAAACATATAACTCGGATTTATTTTATTATTGAATTTGCAAAATTAGACACAATTTGCATTTTCTGAAATGGGAAAAGTATGATATTAAAAAATAAAGAGGAGAATCGTAATTCTAAAAGCGACTTACTTGCCACCATGTTCAGGATATCCAATTTTTTCGAATTTCAATCCAACCATAGCTTCGTATGCCTCTGCGGTATCCAGCATTTCATCATCATCATCCTCGTACATCCAGATAATCTTGAATGCCTTATCCTCCTCGGCTAATTTTTTGATTCTCTTTAAAACATCCAGAACATACTTAGAAGAGCTGGTATTGAAATGTTCCAGATTTATTGTTATTGTAGTCAGCTCTGCAGGCTTTACAAGATATGCTGCCAACCATTCCATAAATGGAGCAAAAAACTCACGTGCATTTTCTGGATTGGAGCGTCCCGCTATCTCAATATTACCATTCTCACCATCAACAATAATCCGTGGAGTTTTGGGGCTTCCTTCGCTTAATATATTTTCCATAATCTGGTTTTTAATGCAATGTACACAGCTGTGTCTGTAATTTGCCTCATATATAAAAGGCCTCTTGCCCACTTTCGAAGTCAAGGTAACTAATTTATTTGAAACTGATATTACAGCCACATATCTTTTTTAGCATGCGTTAGTGTCATTTTCTAAAATTTTATCCACCCCAGTATTCCCCTGCTCCTCAAAATCTATCATGGCATTGATCAGCCGGAATACTGAATATTGCTTCAGATCCTTTGGGCGAATGTTAGTCGATTTGATTTTACCTTCGGCAAGCAAGCGATTGCGACAGGTTCCTTCCAGCAGAGGTTCTGCGGGGCTTACCCACGATGTACCATCAAAGAATACTATATTGGTGTACGATGTATCTGTGATAAGACCATCTCTAACTATTAGGATGTCATCTGCGGCTCCTTTCTGTTCCAACAGATTGTTAATCATTGTCCTGTTAGTATACTTATGGGAGTAATCAATATTATCAGAATGAACCAGCTGAAGGGTTTTTACCTGGCCTGGATTATATTCAGTAAATTCGTAGACAAATTCCCTGTCATTATAAAGAAACCTGCATTTTATCACTCCCTTTCTAAACTCATTTTCAACAACAATTAACTCACTTAACCTAAAAGGATTATTGGTCCCGAACAATACATGAAAGGCGTAATCCATTCTTCTCTGGTGCCACTCCAAATATAAAGGGATGCCATCACTGATTTTTATTGTTTCAACTAATGGGTACATATACTTTGTCTAACATTTCATTATACTCATCTTCCATTTTACTATGACCTGTAATACCGCCTCCGCTTCTAAATTGAAGCTTGTCGCCCATTTTTTCAATATACCTGATCATCACACCACTGTCAAGTTCTTTTCCATCAAATAATCCAAAGATACCTGTAAAATATCCACGCTCCCCCTGTTCAGCTTCTTCAATTAACTCGATTGTTTTTTGCTTGGGAGCACCCGAAATAGAGCCTGCCGGCAATAGTTTGGCAAGAATATCACCTAAATGAGCTCTCCATGATCCTTGAAGCTTACCCCTTATCTCAGAGCTTACCTGTAACAATTCTCCTTTGTGAGTTTTGATACGATCAATATACCTGAATCGGGTCAATTCCACCTCCCTGGCCACTATTGACAAATCATTGCGGATAAGATCAACAATTGTATTATGCTCCCATAATTCCTTCTCATCCTTTAATAATTGCTCCTCAGCACCTGGCAAAGAAGCATCAATAGTTCCTTTCATTGGATAGGAATAAATTACCCCATCGACGATCTTGATAAAACATTCCGGTGAGAAGACCACAAAGTCATCTCTTTTTAAGAGTTTGTATTTCGCATCACTTCTTAGGAATATATCCTGCAAAGTAAGATTCGTATTTAGTTTAGTGGGAAAAGTAAGATTTAAGAGGTAAGAATTCCCATGAAGAATATTAAGCTTCACATGCTGAAATGCCCTGGCGTAAAACTTCTGATCAACCGGCATATAATCAAATGACAATTGTTCTCCTGACTTCGTCCCGGGATCTGTCTGACTCTTAACACCATTCAAACTAAACAGCAATCCTTCTTTTTCTGCTTCTTCAAGTGAAAAAATCAGGGGCTTCTTACACTCGAAATCAATCAAAAACAGGAATGGCTCACCTTTGGCTGCCCATGAATTACATTTATGAATGAATTGATCCATTTGCATAAATCAAAGATAAGAAAAACAAGATCAAGAATTTCAGAACTACCTGAAAGCATTGTACGAGGTTTTGAAGAGATGTTGGGGCTGAAGAATCGCAAGAGTTTGAAGAGATGGAGGATTTGAAGAAACGCAAGGGCTGAAGAAATTTAGGGGTATAGTAGAGAGGCGAGGGTTTAGCAGAGACGCGCCACATGGCGCGTCTCTACAAAACCACAAAAAGTTGTTTTTCAAACTAGTTTCAACCATGGGATTTCGTTAAGAAGGTCAAACTTTTTCGTTATGTTTGCAGTCGTTTAAAAAGATCTTGATTCGTAATCCATATACTACCCATCCGTATACCGGAGAAATCGTGCAAAGTTTGCAGGACAAGGGGAATGTTATATACCAGTTGAAAGGATTATCAGGATCTTCGAAGGCAGGTTTGATACATTCTGTACTCTCACAAATGAAGGGTAACCACCTGGTATTATTCCATGACAAGGAAGAAGCAGCCTATTTTTATACTGACCTGGTGAATCTTGAAGGCACGCCTGATCGTACCCTGTTTTTTCCTTCCTCTTATAAAAGATCAGTCCAGTACAAACAAACTGATGAAGCCAATATCATCACAAGGACGCAAACCCTCAAGCGTCTTAACGAACAGCGTGCAGCCAGCTTTATCATCTCATATGCAGAGGCGATGCTCGAACGTGTGCTTACCAGGGCAGAGCTGGGCAGGCATACCCTGGAAATAAAAACCGGCGAAAAGCTCGACCGGGAATTCATTGAGGAAATGCTGGAAACATATCATTTTCAACTGGTTGACTTTGTATACGAACCAGGGCAATTTGCCATCAGGGGGGGCATAGTTGATATTTTCTCTTATTCAAGCAGCCACCCATACAGGATAGATTTTTTTGGAGATGAAGTAGATTCTATTCGGCTGTTCGATGTGGAAACGCAGAGATCACAGGAACAGGTGAAGAGGGTCGCGGTGATCCCAAATGTTCAATGGGAAAAAGAACTGGGGGAAAAACGGGTTTCCTTTCTGGAATATATCCCTTCCAATACAACAATTTGGATGGATGATGCCGAATTGATTCTCGATCACATTGGCAAAATCTATGATCAAACAGAACTGGATACCACTGATCCAACCCTGGTCAAAGGAGAATTTTTAGCCAACCAAACCATTTTTAATGAGCATGTTCAAAAATTTCCAAGGATAGAATTTACAAGATCTAAAGTACCTGGCCCAGCCAGAATATGGCTATTCAACACTTCTCCCCAGCCGCAATTCAATAAGAAGTTCAAGTTGTTGGCCGAGAATCTGAAAAACAACACTCAAAACGGGTATACCAATTATATCCTGTCAGAAAATGCCGGACAAATAGACCGCTTACGTGCCATATTTAGTGAGATTGACCCGGAGGTAAGCTTCGAAGATATAAAGAGCACGATCCATGAGGGATTTACAGATGACGACCTGAAAATTTCTATATATACTGATCACCAGGTATTTGAGAGGTACCACAAATTCAAACTCCAGGAGCAGTTTACAAAAAAAGAGGCCCTCACTGTTAAAGAGCTAACCGGGCTGCACCCGGGAGATTACGTGGTGCATGTTGACCATGGAATTGGAATTTTCGGTGGATTGGAGCGAATCGACATGAATGGCAAAATGCAAGAGGCCGTTCGGCTGGTCTACAAAGATAAGGATGTGCTTTACGTAAACATTCACTCCCTGCACCGCATTTCCAAATACAAAGGTAAAGAAGGTCAAACTCCACGGGTATACAAGCTTGGAACCGGGACGTGGCAGAAACTGAAGCAAAAGACAAAAAATAAGGTAAAGGATATTGCCGGGGAGC
Organism: uncultured Bacteroidaceae bacterium; assembly: GCA_964538375.1. Classification (GTDB taxonomy): domain Bacteria; phylum Bacteroidota; class Bacteroidia; order Bacteroidales; genus JAUUZQ01. The sequence continues at coordinate 22,611 of CAZIFQ010000012.1, forward strand.
TCATTGCGTTGTATGCTAAAAGAAGAGAGCAGGAAGGATTTACATTTTCTCCTGATACCTACCTGCAACGGGAACTTGAGTCATCATTCATTTATGAAGATACTCCTGATCAGTCGAAAGCCACACAGGATGTAAAACAAGGAATGCAAGCCACCTTCCCAATGGACCGGCTTGTATGCGGGGATGTTGGATTTGGAAAAACAGAGATTGCCATTCGGGCTGCATTCAAAGCCGTTAGCGACAGCAAGCAGGTAGCCGTACTTGTACCTACCACCATCCTGGCGCTTCAGCATTACAATACCTTTAAAAACCGGCTTAAAGATTTTCCTTGTTCTGTTGACTATGTGAGCAGAATGCGTAGTTATACCAAGCAGAAAGATGTTTTAAAACGGCTTGGAGAAGGGAAGCTTGATATTATTATCGGTACTCACAAACTTGCAAGCGATGCAGTCAAATTTAAGGACCTTGGTCTGTTAATCATTGATGAGGAGCAAAAATTCGGTGTTTCCGTGAAAGAGAAGCTCAAACAGCTGAAACTAAATGTTGACACACTAACACTAACTGCAACGCCGATTCCCCGAACACTGCAGTTTTCTTTGATGGGAGCCCGCGACCTCTCCATTATAAATACACCACCACCGAACAGGCATCCTATTATTACGGAACTGCACTCATTTAACGAAGCAATTATTAAGGAAGCCATCGAATATGAATTAGACCGTGGAGGCCAGGTTTTCTTCATACATAACCGGGTACAGAACATCCAGGAAGTCAAGGTTATGATTGACAAGCTGGTCCCTGGTGCACGTACCGTAATAGCGCACGGACAGATGGATGGTAAAACGCTGGAAAATGTAATGCTCAGTTTTATGGACGGTGACCACGATGTGCTGATCGCCACTACAATTGTTGAGTCAGGACTGGATATTCCTAATACAAATACAATAATTATCAACAACGCTCATCACTTTGGATTGAGTGATTTGCATCAGCTTCGAGGTAGGGTTGGGCGATCGAATAAAAAGGCGTTTTGTTACCTTTTTGCACCACCTCTCACCATGGTAACCCCAGAAGCAAGACGACGTTTGCATGCCATTGAAGAATTTTCAAGTTTAGGAAGCGGATTTAACATTGCCATGCAAGATCTTGACATTCGGGGAGCGGGAAATCTCCTTGGAGCAGAACAAAGTGGATTTATTGCTGATATTGGTTTTGAGACCTATCATAAAATTCTCAATGAAGCCATACAGGAGTTGAAAGACGGAGTTTTCAAAGATGTGTTTGAAGACGATAAAAAAACGGGAGTCACAACCGAAAAGGAAGAGTCCAGAAGCTATTCTATCGATTGCCATATCGATACAGATCTTGAACTATTGCTCCCTGAAAATTATGTGTCAAATGTTTCTGAACGGATACATTTGTATCGAGATCTTGACAATATCACCCACTATGATGGCCTAAAAGAGTTCAGAAAAATGCTGGAAGATCGTTTCGGTCCTCTTCCCTCTGAAGCAGAAGAACTGTTGCAGGTTGTTCAGCTCCGCTGGCTGGCGCAAAGGACAGGTGTTGAAAAAATCATTTTGAAAAATAACACCCTGATCACGTACTTTGTAAGCAATCCGGAATCGTTGTTCTATCGTTCGCCGGTATTTACGAGGGTCATTCTTAATATTCAGCGCAACCCGAAATTATTTCGAATGCGCCAGGATAAAGAGAGATTGAGTCTCAGGGTTGATCATATCAAATCGATATCGGAGACTTTTAAGATTATTGAACAACTACAGGCCGGAGAATAAAAAATAACAGGACTAATCCTTAGCCAATGAACCTGGTACTTGATCTTGGAAACAGTTATGGAAAAATAGCTGTCTGCGAAGGGAATAAAGTGATTGAAAGCGCGGTATACCCATTAATAGGTATGAAAGAAATCTCATATTTTACTACCCGTTATGGTGATATACAAGGGGTAATAATCTCCAGTGTTGTTAATCATTCGCGTGAACTGATTGATTATCTGAGTACTACGTTTGAAACCTTTCTTGAGCTAAATCCTTCAACTCCGCTTCCTGTAAAGAATCATTACAAGACTCCCGATACGCTGGGATATGATCGAATTGCTGCAGTTACAGGCGCACACACTATTTATCCAGATAATAACGTTCTGGTAATAGATGCGGGAACAGCACTGACATACGACATGGTTACAGCTGAAGGAGAATATCTGGGGGGAAATATCTCTCCGGGTATGAATATGAGGTTCAAAGCATTGAATAAATTTACAAATCGCCTGCCTTTACTAAGCGTTGGTGATGAAAAAATTGAATTGCTGGGAACTTCAACAGATGAAGCGATAATCTCGGGTGTCGTAAATGGTGTTATTCAGGAGATAGAAGGATTCATATTAACTGTGTCACAGAGATTTACAGATCTGAAGGTGGTGATGACCGGAGGTGATGCAATTTCTTTTGATCTTAGGTTAAAAAGTAGCACCTTTGTCATCGCGCATCTGAACCTGATTGGATTAAACAGAATTTTAGATTACAATGCCTGGAAGAAGAATGAAGAATAGTATTTTACTGGTTCTACTGATGCTAACTGCATCTCCTGCGATTTCACAATACAATACGTTTTCTCCGTATACAAGATTTGGACTTGGAGATCTGACTAAAAGTGGATTTGGCCAAAATCTTGCAATGGGGGGAACCGGAATCGCCTTACATGAAAGTGATCACTTGAATTATCTCAATCCTGCAGCTTATACTGCAAGAGACAGCATGTCAGTGTTGTTTGATTTTGGACTGAGTAGTTTTCTGAATCAATACGAAACAACAAGTGTAAAAACACAGTGGTGGAATGGAAATTTCCATCATATTGCTCTTTCAGTTCCCATTGGCAAAAATTTTGGTATGGGAACGGGATTGATTCCCTACAGCAGCGTTGGTTATAGTATAAAACAGGAATATAACGATCTCGGGACGGGCGATCCTCTTGATTTATACTATACAGGTGATGGAGGAATTATGAAATATTTCCTGGGTGTATCGGGAGAATTATTTAACCGTGTTTCCATTGGGGTAAATATGAACTACCTCCTGGGAGATATCAACCGCCAGAGATTCCTGAGTTTCCCTTCTCAATCTGATTATGCTACAACAGAAGCCCTGGAGGAAATCCAGATAAGTAACACATATTTTGGTTTTGGCATGCAATATAACGAAGTTATTGCCGATAAGTTTTTCTTCACGCTTGGTGGAACCTATGATCTTCAAACAACATTTAATTCCACTATTAACAACTCAGTCTTAAACACCTTCCCGGGAAATTCTACAGCACTGACCGATTCAACTTATGTAAATCCTGAGATTCAAGTTTCAGGAAGTGATACTGTTTCCGGCCCCATAACTATTCCATCAAAACTTGGAGTAGGTATTGCACTGGGAATCCCTGATAAACTAATTATTACAGCAGACTATACCCTTCAGGATTGGGCATCCGCGAGCAGCATGAATAACTTACTCGATAATGGGGGATTTAATTTTGTAAATGCACGCTCAATGAATTTCGGGATAGAATACACTCCTGATCATGAAGCGCTTAGAGGGTTTTTTAAGTTAATCAGCTACAGGGTAGGCGGCTACTATTCCGACAACTATATAAGCATGGATAACTACCAAATGAAAGATTATGGCATAACTTTTGGAGTAGGGTTACCAATGAACAAATCAAAGTCGTCATTTAATGTCGCATTTACGTTGGGAACCAGGGGTACTACAGAGTACAATTTAGTGAAAGAAAATTATGGAATTCTCACATTTAGTGTAACTTTGCACGATCTTTGGTTTTACAAAAGGAAATTTGATTAACACAATTTGGTCAATTTAACTGAGATGAACCGAACATGACAAAAATAAAACTAGTTTAATATAAAACAGATGATTAAGCTAATGTCATATGATCTGCATCTGACCGATGAAAAAAACCTTAACAGATGAAAAATGTAGCCATTAAAATATTATTATCAGTATTTGCATTTACAATTATGCTTCCCGGCATATCGCAGAAGGGTATAGAAGACGGATCTAAATATGGTCATGGTCAGGATAGCATTAACTGCCTGATGAATTTATCATTGTACAAAGAATTCTTTAAACACAATAATTACAGTGATGCAATTTCACCATGGAGACATGTATTTTCTGAGTGCCCGGCATCCAGTCAAAATCTATACGTGGATGGAGTAAAAATGTACAAATCATTTATCTCCAAGGAGAAAAATCCTGCTGTTGTAGAAGGATTAATTGATACCTTGATGCTTATTTATGACAGGCGTTTAAAATATTTTAATGATGAGGCGAATGTTCTTGGAAGAAAAGCAACAGATCTATTAAGGTATAAAAAGGATGATATTAATGCTGTTGAAGAGGCCTATGGGTATCTTTCAAAAAGTATTGAAATAGGAAAAGCTAAATCAAGAGATGCGGTTATAATCCTGTTTGTTAACTCCACAGTAACCTTGAGTGCTTCAGGAATTCATGATATTGGAGTTGCTATTGATGACTACTTCACTGCAACAGAAATTATTGATGGAAAACTAGCAAAGAATGCGAAGGACAAACGCTGGGGAAGAGCAAAGGAAAGCGTTGACAACTTTGTTATAGACAAGGGAATTTTATCATGTGATGCACTGAATGATTACTACAGTCCAATCTTTGAAGCCAACAAGGGAAACGAAGAATTCCTGAAAAAAGTAGTTAATTTTTATTCTAAAACAGGTTGTGACAGGGCTGATCTTTATGTGACTGCGCTTGAAAAACTATACGAGATTAATCCAACACATGAATCAGCATACAAGGTAGCTAATCTTTATCTTGCCAAGCAAAAATACGACGAAGCAATTGTGTATTATAAAGAGGCTGTTGCTGGTGATTCTGACAATAAATCCAAGGCTAATTACTATTTTAAGTTAGCCCAGGTTAACAGAATGCTTCAAAGCTATTGTGAATCTATTAGGTATAACAAAGAAGCAATCGCCTTAAATCCAGGTTTTGGTGAAGCATATCTGCTCCTGGGTGACAATTACATCGATAGCAGAAGTAACCTGGAAGATCAACTGGGTGGAAAAACAGCATACTGGGCAGCGGTTGACAAGTACAAGAAAGCCAGAGAAGTGAATAGTGCCCTTGCAGACATAGCAAATAAGAAGATTTCTGATTATTCAGGATTCTACCCGAATTCTGAAGACTGTTTCTTCCTCAACCTTGAAGAAGGAAAATCTTACCAGGTTAAGGGATGTATAAATGAATACACTGTAATAAAATACAGAAAATAGAAAATACGCAATTGAAGCTGCCTGTAAAGTTGTTCTGGTTAATATATTCATCTGCCAGTGTTCCTAACTTTGCAGGCAGTTTTTTTATCAAATGAGCCGTAAATTATTCATATTATTCTCTCTGATTGCTTTTGGATGGCTTCTTTCCAGCTGCGAGAATGACATTGAAAAAATTAACCTTTTCACAGGCGATAATAATGATTATCCGGATGTTGTTGGCGAGAATATAGAGGTGATTTACAGTGACTCTGCCAAGGTTAAAGTTCAGATGCATGCCAAGGAGCTGAAACAGTACAATAATGCTGAGAAGCCCTATAGTGAGTTTTCAAAAGGACTTATCGTCTATTTCTATGATGACCTTCAACAAATTGAATCTGAGTTAAGTGCTGATTATGCAATTTACCACAATGAGGAAAAATTATGGCATGCGAAAGGAAATGTAGTTGCCAAAAATCTTAAAACCGGCGAGCGTCTCGACTCTGAAGAAATGTTCTGGGATGAAGAGAAAGAGGAAATCTATTCCAATACTTTCACCAGGATTGAAAATGAGAACGGAACATTCTACGGGCAGAGTGGTTTTAAATCAAATCAATCGCTTACAAAATATCAACTTATTGGCGTAACCAATAGTTTAATTACCATAGAAGATGAATAACACAGGTGGTCTTTTTGAAATTATCTGGTTTGTGATGGGTGGCTTGCTCTTATTCATGGGAATAGAGCAAACAATCAATTCCGGCATTGGAGATAGCTGGTATTACCTTGTATTTGCATTCCTGGCCCTGCTTATGTATTACCGTCGTAGAAAAATCAGACTTGCAAATAAAAAATAATGCAGGAATTTATCATTATACTTATTTCGCTAATATTCTCAGCATTCTTTTCGGGAATGGAGATTGCGTTTATCTCATCCAATAAACTTCGTATCGAGATTGACAAAAAACACAAGTCATTCTCCTCCCGCATTATTTCTATTTTTACAAAAAATCCTTCAAGGTATATTGCAACAATGCTGGTTGGGAACAACATCTCGCTGGTTATATACGGTATTGCAATAGCAAGCGTTCTGCAAGAACCCATACTAGATTTACTTCAAACAGAATCTGAGGTGCTTGTTCTGCTTTCCCAAACGCTGATTTCTACGCTAATCATCCTGATTACTGCTGAATTCCTTCCAAAAACTCTATTCCGCATTAATCCAAACGGAGCACTAAAAATCTTTTCTGTGCCTATTCTTTTCTTCTATGTTCTGCTGTACCCCATCACTATATTCTCCATTGCACTTACCAACTTCACGATGAAGTATATTTTAAAGGTGAGAATTGCAAATGATCCGGGTAAACCAGTATTTGGTAAAATTGACCTAAACCACCTGGTCGAAGAGGTGAATCAGGATTCAGATGAGTATGAGTTGGAGACACAGGACCTGAAAATTTTTAAAAATGCCATGGAACTTTCGAGTCTGAAGGTGCGGGATTGTATGATCCCCAGAACAGAGATTGTTGCCCTGGAAATCGAGACACCTATCCAGCAACTGCTTGAGTCGTTCACTCATACCGGTCTTAGCCGGATTCTTGTATACAGGAATAATATCGATAACATGATTGGCTATGTGAATTCAAAAGATATGTTTCAGAATCCTGAACACATAGGAAATCACCTCAAATCACTACCAATTGTTCCAGAAACACTGCGTGTTAACAAAATTCTCAAGAATTTCATTAAAGACAGGAAGAGCATCGCGCTGGTACTGGACGAATTTGGTGGCACTTCCGGGATAATTACTACTGAAGATGTAATTGAAGAAATCTTTGGAGAGATTCAGGATGAACACGACACAACCGACCTTATCGAGCAAAAAATAAGTGATTACTGTTATAAGTTCTCCGGAAGAATGGAAATTGATTACCTGAATGACAATTATCAACTTGATCTCCCAGTATCAGAAGAATATGAGACCCTTGCCGGCTTCATCATTTCTCATCATGAAAACATTCCTTCTCTTAATGATACGATTAATATTGATCGTTTTGCCATGAAAATTGTCAAGGTAAGTGCCAACAGAATCGAACTGGTTGAATTAACACATAAGCGATAACAAGCCGATGTATTCACCCGGGGATTACTGGCCTGTTTTTTACTACGATACGATCACATATTATAGCAAACATCTTTTTGTTTCAACCTATAATTACTATATTCGTACGCTAAAATTTTATGATACATATAATAATTGAAATTTTGATCAAATGGCAACGCTAGAAACGATTAGAAAAAGGGCAGGAATACTAATGATGGGGGCGATTGGATTAGCCATGCTCGGATTTATTCTTGGGGATTTTAATCTCAAACCCAGCACAAGGGTAGCTGAGATAAATGGGAAAGCTTTTGAAGTAGAAGAATACCTTAACGAACAAAATGTTTTAAGAAATTTCTATAAGCTTAATTATGGAGATAACCTGGATCCACAAATTGAACAAAGAATTGAAGATGAAACCTGGAGCAGATTGGTCAGGCAAACCATTATGGACAAATCATACACTCAACTCGGTCTCGTAGTAAGTGATGAAGAACTGAAAGCAATGGTTTCCGGTGATCAGGGAACAGGAATGGGTGTTACGTCAGTTTCAGCATTCAGTGAACCACATCCAATCGTGAGACAAATGTTTACTAATCCTGAAACAGGAGAGTTCAACCGATATATCATGATAAATTATTTCAACTCCCTGGACAGAGAAGAGTACGCCCAGGAGAAGGAAAGGTGGGTATTCATCGAGCATGAGATTTTAGATGAGAGGATGAATCAAAAATACATCACCTTATTAAGTAAGGGACTAAGACCTTCTTCACTTGAGGTAAAGGATCATTTCATTGAGAATGGAAAGAAAGTTGATTTCAATTTTGTATCAAAAAATATTTCGACTATTAGCGATGAAGACATTTCATTTTCTGACGAAGATCTGAAAAAATATTATAAAGAGAATATCGAATCTTACAAGCAAGACGCTTCTAGATCTATTGAATATGTTGTTTTTGATGTAGTTTCAAGTGACAAGGATGACAAAAACTCAAAACTCTGGGCATCTCAAACTAAAGCAGAATTTGGAAGAACAGATGATGACCGTCTTATTGTTTACGTGAACAGCGTTTCAGACGAGTCTTTTGACCTCCAATACTACGCAAATGATGAACTAAGCCAGATTATAAAGGACTCTTTGCTAGGTAAGAATGATGATTACATCTTTGGCCCCTATTACGAAAACGAATCGTATAAGTTATCACGAATCCATGATACCCAGATGCGTCCGGATTCTGTTAGGGCAAGACATATCTTGTTAGGTTATTCAATTATTGGAGATGCGCAAAGAGCCCAGGACATTGCCGACAGTCTGAAAACTGTTATTGAAAACGGGGGCAATTTCAACCTGATAGCGATGCAGTATTCAGCTGACGAAAGTAACAGGAATATTGGCGGAGACCTTGGCTGGTTCAGGGAAGGAACAATGGAGCAATCATTTAATGATGCTTGTTTTGAGAACAAAACAGGTGAATTGGTATTGACTACAACCCGATATGGTGTTCATATCATTAAGATTGCTTCACAAAGCAGACCAGTAAACAAAGTACAGGTAGCAACCATCATCCATAATGTAATTTCCAGTAATGAAACAAACCAGGATTTCTACACAAGAGCTGTGAAATTCAGAGGTAAGGCAATCAACAAGGAGAAGTTTGAAGAGCAAGCAATGGAATACGGACTTGATCCGCGTGTTGTACCTAATATTGTAAAAGACCAACGTACAATTCCCGGACTTGAAAGTCCTACAAATATTATCGGTTGGGCTTTTGGTGCTGAACTTGGTGATGTAAGTCAGATTTTTGATCCTGAAGACAAATATATCTTAGCCACAGTTACTGAGGTTCATGAAAAAGGACATGCTAAATTTGAGGATGTACGTAACGAGGTCGAACTAGCAGTGAAAAAACAGAAAAAGGCAGAAATACTGATGGCTGAGCTTGAAGGTAAGCTGGCTGAATCATCTGATCTTAATTCACTGGCTGCATCAGAGAACCTGACTGTTTCAGACGCCAGCCAGGTAATGTTTGCAAATGCATATGTAAGTGGTATTGGAATGGAACCATATATTGTTGGAGCATCCATGTATCTGCCAGAGGAGAAAATTTCCGGTCCGTTTACTGGAGAGAACAGTGTAATAGTTCTTAATGTGACAAACCGTGAAACGCCCTCAGAAGATGCAGACATGTCTGTGTCAGCTGACAGATTACTCTACTCTATACAGTCCAGGTGCAATTTCGAAGCTTTTAATGCCCTGGTAGAAGAAGCCAATGTTGTGGATAATCGGCTGAAAATATTTTATTCCAAATAAATACGGTATTATAATATAAAAAAAGCAGCTTTGTGAAAATGAAGCTGCTTTTTTTTGTTTAGATTTTAATTATCCCAACAATTCCCTTACGAGAACAGAAATAATTTTCCCGTCTGCTTTACCTGCCAGTGCTTTCGAAGCAGCGCCCATTACTTTTCCCATATCTTTCATAGACTCTGCACCCAATTCTTTGATCAGGTTCTCCAGGAAAGCTTTTATTTCCTGCTCATCCATTTGAGCAGGCATAAATACCTTTATCACTTCCATCTCAATCACCTCTTTATCATAGAGATCATCTCTTCCCTGTTCTTTATAAATATCGGCGGAGTCTTTTCGCTGTTTCACCAGCTTCTGAATAATCTTTAGCTCCTCTTCATCAGTAAGTACTGAACCAGCTGATTTTTCAGTTCTTGCCAGCGTAAAAGCGGTTTTTACAGCACGTAATGCTTCCAACCTGTCCTTTTCCCTTGCCAACATTGCATTTTTTATTTCCTGGTTAATGGTTTCTGTAAGTGACATAATACTATTATTAATCTACGTTATCGTGCAAATATGAATTATCCTGTCTCAGCTTGGGAGAATCTTCATCCTCCTCGGTAAGCCGGTATCTGGAAACTTCATTGCTTTTCGAATGTTGTTTATTCTCCAACTGAACTTTCTTTCTTACATAGGCAGGAACATTCTCCAGCTCATCTATCTCATCTTTCCCCGCTGCCGTTGTATATCCCTCTTCTTTGAGCCGCTCATGGGTCTTTTTCAAATTCCTCACCCTCTCTGCCAGGCGCTTATCTTTATTCATTGCCTCCTCTTTTGACCCGGATTTATCAAGCAAAACATACTCTTCTGAATCTTCTGAACCGCTGAATTCTAAGGTTTTCTGGGTTGGCTGCTTAATATCAAAGCTAACACTGGCATTGGATTTGTTTCTGTCGTTCTCCCTGAGAGGTATCTTCTCCAGTTGCTTCTTGCCTTCATATAGCTCGGGGATGCTGTTCATCTTGAATCCGGTAGCCACAATGGTAACACAAATGTCATCCTCAAGCGTTTCATCATGACCCATGCCCCAAATAAGAGAAGTTTCCTTTGAAGCAGAGTTAATTACATAATCTGTTATTTCAGAGATTTCATCCATGGTAATTTCAACATTACCCGATGTAATATTTAGCAATACACTTCTGGCTCCTGCAATATCGTTATTGTTTAATAATGGAGAAACAAGGGCCGCTTCGATGGCCTTTAATGCACGGTCTTCTCCTCCGGCCCTGGCTGATCCCATGATAGCCACATCACTGTCGGTCATGACAGTCTGCACATCGGCAAAATCAACATTGATATATCCGTGCACCGTAATAATTTCGGCGATGCCTTTGGCTGCAGTAGCCAACACATCATCTGCCTTATCGAATGCTTCACTTATTTTCAGGTTACCGTATACTTCCCGGAGTTTCTCATTATTGATCACCAGCAGGGAGTCGACATGGTCTTTCAATTCATTGATACCCCTGATAGCATGATTGATCCGCTCCGGTCCTTCAAAACCAAATGGAATCGTTACAATTCCTACAGTAAGAATCCCCAACTCCTTCGCCGCCTGGGCAATTACCGGTGCAGCTCCTGTTCCAGTTCCCCCACCCATTCCTGCAGTAATAAATGCCATGCTGGTATTGCTCAGTAATAACTCTTTGATGGTATCTATACTCTCCATAGCAGCTTGTTGACCAATATCAGGTTTGCTTCCAGCACCCCGACCTTCTGTAAGGGAATCTCCAAGCTGAATTTTTACTGATACCGGGCTATTGTTCAATGCCTGTGAGTCGGTGTTACAAACAACAAAATTCACATCCTTGATTCCTTTTCGGAACATGTGATTTACCGCGTTACTTCCACCGCCTCCAACTCCAATCACCTTAATGATGGAAGACTTTTCAAGCGCCAGGTCAAAATTCATTATATCATCCATAACAACTTATTTTTAGATTCTCACCAAACAGTTTTACATTTCAACATCACTATCATCAAAAATATCCGTTAGAGTAGTTCTCAAACTCTCTAATATTTTACCTTTTTTCAAACGGTTCTTTGGAGACTTCTCTTTTGTCTCTTCTAGCTCTTCAGTAACTGTTTCTTCTTGTTGAAGACTATTGAATTCTGGTATTTCGTTACTCTCAATATATATCTCCAAACCTTTCAACAAAAGACCGATTGAAGTACTGTACATTGGCTGGTTGACGTCTTCAGGAGTATTTGCAGCAAGACACTCATTCGGATAGCCAATTCGTACGTCTAATCCAGTTTTAAATTTTACCAGTTGGTTCAGATTCTTAAGCATGGCTCCTCCCCCGGTTAGTACTATACCGGCACTTAATTTATCTATATACCCGGAATTTTCAATTTCATAGACCACAGCATCTATAATTTCTTCCATCCTTGACTGGATAATATAAGCAAGACTCCTAAAACTTATCTCTTTGGGATCTCTTCCAGAGATTCCAGGAATAGTAACTACCTTATCTTCCTGCGCCAGGTCTCCAAGAGCAGAACCAAACTGTATTTTCAGCGATTCAGCCTGGCGTTGAAGTATCGAGCAGCCCTCCTTGATATCACGGGTAACCACATTTCCGCCAAATGGAATCACGGCAGTATGGCGTATCACATCATCATAGTATACCGCCACATCTGTTGTTCCACCGCCAATATCAACCAGTGCTACTCCCGCTTCTTTCTCATCTTCAGTTAAAACGGCAGAACTGGATGCCAGGGGTTCGAGAACCAGCTGGCGAACATCAAGATTAACCCGATTGATACACTTTTCTATGTTCCTGGCTGAAGATATCTGTCCGATTACAATATGGAAGTTAGCTTCCAATCGTTTTCCAAACATTCCCACTGGATTTTTCACGCCTGTTTCATTATCCACAATGTAGTTTTGTGGCAACACATGAATTATTTCCTCACCTACATCTACAGGAATTTTATACATATCCTTGATCAGTGCCTGGACATCTCCCCGGGTAATTTCATCTTCATAGGAATCGCGGTTAATGTAGCCGCGGTTGATTACAGATTTGATGTGCTGACCGGCAATCCCGACAAACACTTCTTTAAACCGAAGTCCTGACTGCTCCTGCGCTTCATTTACTGTATTGTGAATTGCGTTTACAGTTTCTTCGATATTCAGTACTACACCTCTCTTTACTCCCTTGGATACTGATCTACTGATCCCTAATACTTCGAGCCTGTTTTGCTCGTTTAAACGGCCCACCAAGCTTACAATTTTAGTGGTACCAATGTCAATTGCTGCAACAATACGGTTTTTCTGAGCCATAATATTAACGTTTAGTACAAATCACCTGATTTGTATATTTTAGATTTATTTGATTGTAACTGTTCCATCCATATTTCTGTAATCCCTGTTCATACAATAACTTCAGATTACGGAGTTTATTTTCATAATTATCCAGTCTGCCAAGGAGAATCTGGTGTGCTCCCACCCTGGGAATTATTTCAAACTCACCAGATCTGTTCCTGTATAGCTGAACAATTTGTTCCTGCCAAAATTTATGATTATCCACATACCTGGCAAACTCAAGGACATTACTGAAATACCTATATTCTCCTGGTAAAGAATCGGGGGAAGTTATCCCGGTCATCCTAATGCTCTCAGGAAGTGTCACATACCCTGTAACCAGCAAAACCATTGGAGAATATGATAGTGAAAGAGGAAGAAATTCTCCTTCTTCATCAATATAATAACCCTGCTTTCCTCCCGGCATCAACCTGGCAACCGGGTTTCGTTGCTCAAGGTCTATAAACAGTTCCCCATTTACTGTAGTGTAACACTCAGCATTTTTGATATATGGATTATTCTCAATAATATTTTCTAATCTTCTGGTGTTGATCTGAGAAATAGGATAACCCTGGATATCAATATCCGATTCGCTAATCATTTTTCTCACGTCCATGCTGGTGATAAATTTTACATCCAGTGAATCCGAAATTTCAATCTGTATACGATTGCATAAGATCTTATCTCCCTTGTCTGAGACAAATCCCATGATAACACTGAACCAGCTAAGGATCAACAACCAAACTACGATATGTAATATCTTCTTTATCATTGTTGTCCCATCCAGCTTTTAAGTGGTTCAACAAGTTTATCTATGTCACCTGCTCCCATAGTCAACAACACTTCCGGATCTCGCTCTTTCAATACATTTATCAATTGTCCCTGCCTGATCATAACTTTTTCCGCCATTTTCACCTTATCAAATATGGTGGCAGAGCTTATTCCAGGAATAGGATCTTCACGTGCAGGATAGATATCCAATAATACCAACTCGTCCAATAAGCCCAGACTCTCGGCAAATTGTTCAGCAAAATCACGAGTCCTGGAGTAGAGATGAGGTTGGAATATTCCTGTTATTTTCTTTCCTGGAAAAATGTTACGAACAGATGAGATAAAGGCATTCAATTCTTCCGGATGATGTGCATAATCATCTATATATACTCTATTTTCGGTATAAAGTTGAATATCAAACCTTCGTTTCACGCCTGTAAATTTTGAACAAGCATTCACTATTACATCTCTCGGAACTCCCGACTGGTCGGCTGCTGCAATCGCCGCTACAGCATTTTCCACATTAATCAAACCTGGTACATCGATGGTCACATTCTGGATAATATCCCGGGGTGTTTGAACCGTGAATTTATAGTTAATACCCACTTTCTCAATAAAGGTGACATGGTAATCAGCATCCTTGTCAGATAAAGAGTACGTGTATACATCAATGTTAGAAGGAATTTTGAGATCCAGTCCAAACTTTATAATCAACTTTCCTTTATCATTGATCTGGTTCAGGAAAGATTCAAATCCTATTTGCAGATTTTCTTCTGACAAATAAATATCCAGGTGATCTGGATCTATGGAGGTTAAAACTGCCATCTTGGGGTAGAGGGTCAGGAAAGAACGATCATATTCATCTGCTTCAGCAATTATATTTTTTGAACTCGAATCAATGACTATGTTACTTTTAAAATTCTTGCTGATACCACCCAGGAAAGCATTGCATCCCATTTTTGACTGTGACAAGATATATGCCAGTAGGGTAGACACAGATGTTTTACCATGTGTTCCTGCAACACCTATACCGTTACCGTTATTAAATACTTCACCCAGTGCTGCAGAACGCTTAATGACTCTGAATCCATTATTTCTAAAATAATTCAGTTCATTATTATTCTCAGAAACTGCAGGTGTATAAATGACCAGGGTTCTGTCAGGATCTTTAAATTCAGAAGGAATCAATGCTGTTTTATCGATGAAATGAATATCAATCTGCTCACGCATCAACTGATCAGTTAGAGCGGTGGATGTCCGGTCATAGCCAGCTACATTCTTGTCCCTGCTATGGAAATACCTGGCCAGGGCGCTCATGCCAATGCCGCCGATACCTACAAAATAGACGCTATCCAGATTAATCCACATCATTTCCTAAACAAGTTTTTTTACTTCTTTTATAATACGTTGTGCTGAGTCTTTAATAGCCAGCTTACTTATATTTAATGATAAATTTTTCTTTCTTACGCTATCTCCAACAAGCGCAATCACCTCATTAACCAAATCTTCCTTCGCATCCTTGTCTGCAATCAGCACTGCTGCTTGCTGAGTTGAAAGCGATTTTGCATTGCTTGTCTGGTGGTCTTCTGCAACATTAGGTGAAGGAACCAGGATCACCGGCTTTCCTACTATGCACAATTCTGAAATAGTACCAGCTCCAGCCCTTGAAATAATCACATCAGCCACCTGGAATGCTTTATTCATCTCTTTTATAAAAGGAACTAGTACAATATTTTGTGCTGCACTCTCTTTCAATGCTTTTTCAGCTTCTGAGAAATAGTAACTACCACATTGCCAGAGCAATTGGATATTGCTCTCCTTGATCTTCTCAATACCGGAAAGTATACTCTCATTCAGCGTTCTTGCACCAAGACTTCCTCCAATCAAGAGCACCACCTTCTTTCCCTGGTCGAGTTTAAAATGATCAATGCTCGCCTTTTTCTTATTGGCCGGGAGTACCAGGTTTTGTCTCGTAGGATTCCCTGTCAAAATAATTTTTTCCGCAGGGAAATACTTATCCATACCCTCATAAGCAACACAAATTTTTGCTGCTTTAGCAGAAAGTAGTTTATTCGTTACTCCTGCATAGGAGTTTTGCTCCTGGATGAGGGTTGGTATTCCCCTTCTTCCTGCTGCTTTCAAAATTGGACCGCTTGCATATCCTCCAACGCCAACAACCACATCCGGTTTAAATTCCTTAATAATCTTCCTCGACATTGACAGGGACTTCATCAACTTAAAGAAAAATGTCACATTCTTCCATGTCAGACGTCTTTGAAATCCTGCCACTGGAAGTCCTTTAATTTCATAACCAGCTTCAGGAACTTTTTCTGTCTCCAACTTGCCTTTTGCTCCCACAAAAAGGATCTGCACATCGTCATCTGAATCGCACAAAGCATTGGCAATGGATATAGCAGGAAAAACGTGGCCACCAGTTCCACCTCCTCCAATAATCACTCTATATTTCTTTTCCCGGTTCATCTGTTGTTGTTTCTTGTTGAATTGTTTCCGGAGACACTGCTGCTTGTGCTTCTGCCTCAGCTTCTGCCTCCAATTCTTTTTTAATCCCCCAGCTAATGCTAAGAATCATACCCAGAGCCATACTGTTAAACAGGATGGATGATCCTCCCATACTAACCAAAGGCAATGTCTGTCCGGTTACCGGCAGTAAACCCACTGATACTGCCATATTCACAAAGGCTTGCAGCACAAGCCCCAGCGACAGTCCGAAGGCCAGGAATGCACCATAGGTGCTTTTGCTTTTCCGGACAATCAGGCCTGTTCTGAAGAGCAACCATAAATAAAGCGCCAATATGAATATTCCGCCAATCAGTGAACCGTATTCTTCAATGATGATGGCATAAATAAAATCTGAATATGGATGTGGCAGAAGGTTCCTTTGCGTACTCGTTCCCGGTCCGTTGGGAAAAAGTCCTCCCCTTACAATAGCAACTTTTGCCTGATCGGCCTGGTAATTATCTCCCTCTCCCTGAACAAAATTCTCGATCCTGTTTTTCCATGTCGAGATCCTTCCTTCTTTGCTCATGGCTGCTGAGAGCAAAAGAAACAGGGCCAATCCTGCAATACCAATCCCTAAAAACATAAACAGGTGTTTAAAAGGCACTCTTCCAATGAACATCAGTGTAAAAGCTGTTACAAATACGATGGCGGCCGTAGAGAAGTTGGAAGGCAGAATAAGCATACAGATAACCGATACAGCTACCGCCAATTTCAAAAATACTTGCTTGAAATCACCAATGCTGTTCTGGTTAACAGACAAAACTTTGGCGATGAACATGACAAGTGCCACCTTTGCGAAATCTGAAGGTTGTATGGTAAGTCCCGTTCCCGGAATCATAAGCCAGCGAGTTGCTTCATTTCTCGATTCTCCTTTTAGAAGTGTTAAAAGCAATATGGGTACCGCAATATAGATGACGGTCATGGAGACCCTGCTAAAAACCTTATAAGGAACCAGGTGGAAAAAAAAGATTACAATAAGACCAAGCACAACATAGCGTAATTGTCTGAACAGGTAATATAGTGTATCCCCTGATCTGTACTTATATGCCAGGGACCCTGTAGAACTGTATACCGTTAGTAATGATACAATAAACAGGATAAGGATCACTGCCCAAATAATTCGATCGCCTTTTATGTATTTTCCCAGGTTCATCTATATTTTATAATTCTCTTACTGCTTCTTTAAATTTTCTGCCTCTCTCTTCGTAATTTTCAAACAGATCAAAACTAGCACATGCCGGTGATAGCAACACAGTATTACCTTTTACCCCCAGGTAATATGCCGATTTCACAGCCTCCATCATAGTGTCTGATTCAACTATGGTTTCTACTTTTCCTTCAAATGCTTTTTTGATTCTCTGATTATCTTTTCCAAGACATATAATTGCTTTCACCTTTTTACTGACAAGTTCTTCTAGCTCAGAATAATTGTTTCCTTTATCCACCCCGCCAGCTATCCAGATAATTTCACCCCTCACACTTTCAAGTGCATACCAGCATGAGTTAACGTTCGTGGCTTTTGAATCGTTGATAAACTGCATTCCGTGTACCTTCATCACATATTCCAAACGGTGTTCAATACCCTGGAAATCCATGAGTGCTTCACGAATAACATCATTTCTGATTTTCAATACATTACCAGCAATTCCAGCTGCCATACTGTTGTATGTATTGTGTTTCCCACGAAGTGAAAGTTCCTGTACCGACATAGAGAAGTCTACATCTTCAAATTCGATGTGCATGCGCTCCCTCTTATCGATCCATGCCACATCATCCGGTTTCTTATCATAAGCATAAGGAAGTTTCTCAGCACGGGAAACAATGCGCTCGAGCTCTTTAATTGTAATCTCATCGTCAGAGCAGAACACAAAATAATCTTCCTCCGTTAAGTTCTGAGTGATCCTGAATTTGGAGTCAACATAGTTTTGCATATCATAATTGTACCTGTCAAGATGGTCAGGTGTAATATTCAAAAGAATTGCTATATCTGGTTTAAACTCGTACATCCCATCTAATTGGAAACTGCTTAATTCCAGCACGTAATAATCATACTCTTCCTGTGCCACCTGTAGCGCAAAGCTTTTACCTACATTTCCGGCCATCCCAACATCCATACCGGCCTTTCTCATCATGTGATGAATCAATGAAGTAGTGGTAGTTTTTCCATTGCTTCCGGTAATACAGATTTTCTTGGCTTTGGTGTACCTTCCGGCAAATTCAATCTCAGATATCATGTGAATTTCTTTTTTCCTGATCGCCTTAATGATAGGAGCACTTTCAGGAATTCCCGGGCTTTTAATTACCTCATCTGCATTGAGGATTAATCGCTCAGTATGGCTGTTTGCCTCATAAAGGACCTGATGCTCATTCAACATCTCACGGTACTTTGGGTTTATTCTGCCTGAGTCCGAAACAAATACATCAAATCCCTGATTCTTAGCAAGGATAGCTGAACCGGTACCACTTTCTCCGGCTCCAAGGATAACTATACGTTTTCTTTTCTCCATAAGTTTGATCTGTTTATCTGATCTTAAGGGTTACAATTGTTATTACTGCCAATAATATTCCGGTAATCCAGAAACGCGTAACGATTTTTGGTTCTGGATAACCTTTTTTCTGGTAATGGTGATGGAGCGGAGCCATAAGAAACAGTCTTCTCCCCTCACCAAATTTTCTTTTTGTTCTCTTGAACCATCCAACCTGCAAAATCACTGAAAAAGTTTCCAGCATGTAGATTCCACAGAGGATGGGAATGAGTAATTCTTTACGGATGACAATAGCGAATACGGCTATCACACCTCCCAAAGCAAGACTTCCTGTATCTCCCATAAATATTTGTGCGGGGTAGGAATTATACCATAGGAAACCAATGGTAGCTCCAATAAATGCAGCAGCGAATATAACCAGTTCACCGGCCTCCGGAATGTGCATAATATTGAGATAATCTGCATATATGGCATTACCAGAGACATAGGCCAGGATTCCCAGTGTTGTCCCAATTATGGCCGCTGTCCCTGTCGCCAACCCATCCAGTCCATCGGTTAGATTTGCCCCATTCGAAACAGCTGTGACAATAAAGATGACCACAAGAATAAAGATGATCCATACCGCCTTATCAGCATATTTTCCTGCAAACCACACCAGCCATGAATAGTTGAATTCATTGTTCTTCACAAAAGGAATGGTAGTCAACGGCGCTTTATGATCATAGAGGATGAACTGTTCACCTTCACTGTTCTCACTCACCGGGAATTCTGAATACATTTCCAAATTCTCCTCTGTAGCGGGAATTCTCTCACGTACTACTACATCATTACTGAAATAGAGGGTAAGTCCAACTATCAAACCCAAACCAACCTGTCCAATGATTTTAAATTTTCCTCTTAAGCCCTCTTTGTTCTTTTTAAATACTTTGATATAATCGTCGAGAAAACCTATGGTTCCCAGCCAGATAGTTGAGAACACCATTAGCATCAGGTATATGTTGGTGAGTTTTCCGAAAAGCAAAACTGGTACAACGATAGAGGCAATAATTATCAGGCCACCCATTGTTGGTGTTCCCTGCTTTTTGTTCTGCCCTTCCAGTCCAAGGTTCCTGACAGTTTCACCAATTTGTTTTAGCTGCAGGTAATTTATGATCCTTTTACCGATGATCATGGAGATTATCAGTGAAGTAATCACCGTCATTGCCGCGCGAAACGAGATGTAGGAAAACATCCCCGCTCCGGGAAAATCAAATTGGTTTAAATATTCAAACAAGTGATACAGCATAATTTTACATTAAATATTTACTGATAATCTCCTTATCATTAAATGGGTACTTTTTCCCCTTAATTTCCTGGTATTTCTCATGCCCCTTTCCTGCAACCAGCAAAATAGAGTGCTCCCCGGACAGCATGCAGGCAGTTTTTATTGCCTCTTCCCGATCAACAATTTTTAACACCTGCATATTTTTGTCAGAAGAAATTCCCTGCGCCATTTCATCGATGATGGCCTTTGGGTCTTCAGACCTTGGATTATCTGATGTGAGAATCACCTTGTGACTAAGTTGTGAAGCAACAGCTGCCATCTTTGGCCTTTTTTCCCTATCCCTGTCACCACCGGCACCCAACACGGAAATAATTTCTTTTTCTTCCCGGTTCACCTCATGAATTGTTTCAAGCACATTCCGCAAGGCATCGTCTGTGTGGGCATAATCGATAATGGCCATGCAGCCATTTTTTCCCTTTATTGTTTGGAACCTGCCTTCCACTGCTTCCAATCCACTCATTACCTGCAGCACCTGCTCCTTGCTGTGCCCTAAAAGAAGTGATACACCATAGACAGCAAGCAAATTATATGCATTGAATTTACCTGTTAACCTTACCCATAATTCATCATCGTTGATTTGTAACTGCGTGCCCTCGAAGTGAGGTTCAATGATCTTCCCCTTGAAATCTGCCATCTTCTGCATACTGTATCTATATACTTCTGCTCGGGAATTCTGCACCATCACAGAACCATTTTTATCATCGCTGTTAATCAGCGCAAAAGCACGCTTATTCAACAAGTTGAAGAATGACCTTTTCGCCTCCAGGTAATCTTTGAAGCTTTTATGATAATCGAGATGCTCATGCGTAAGGTTAGTAAATACAGCTCCCTTGAAATTCAGTCCGTAAATCCTGTGCTGGCTGCCAGCATGAGAGGAAACCTCCATGAAACAGTACTCACAACCCTCATCCACCATCTGGCGTAGATATGCATTTATCTGCATTGGATCCGGCGTTGTATGTGTTGCCGGATAGGATTTATTATTAATGATTACTTCAATTGTTGAGAGTAAACCGGCCTTGTAACCAAGACCGGTATGGACCCTATATAATAAGGTGGCTATGGTCGTTTTTCCATTTGTACCTGTTATACCAGCCAGGTATAATTCCTGAGAGGGATCTCCATACCAGGTGGATGCTATCAACGAAATTGCTTTTCTTGAATCCTCTACTTGAATCCACGTCACACGCTCTTCTCTCTCAGCAGGAATATTTTCACAGACAACTGCTGTTGCCCCTGATTCTACAGCTTGTTTGATATACTTATGTCCGTCAGATTCAGTGCCCGAAATAGCAACAAACAGGAATCCGGATTTTACTTCACGTGAATCAAAATTCACCCCGGTAATTTCCTTTTCTGTATCTCCTTCAACAAGGATAGCAGACAAATTTGATATTATTTTTGCCAGTATCATCCTTCAGTTATGCTCATTTCAAGTTTTACCAATTCTCCATTTTTTATCAATGCCCCCGGAAGCGGCTGTTGACCTCTGACTGTTCCCCTGCCATTTACTTCAACACGCATACCTAAATTCTCAAGCAAGTACACCGCATCCCTGGCCCCCATATCTGAAACATCGGGTATATAGGTATCTCCAATATCACTTCTTCTCAATGCCACCATTTCGCCTGAACTCCTGGTCTTCACCCATTCCGATTCATGTTCATTTGATTCATAGGGAATATTGAGATAATTCAGTGATGATTCTAGTTCCCGCTTGTAACCGCTTTTTGAATAAGGAGCATCTACTTCGGCTATCTCAATTTCCTCTTCATGCTGAAGATTAAAATCCTGCACATATATTTTGTCTGTGATTTCACGGAAAATGGGTCCGGCAACAATATTTCCGTAATAAACTGATTTTGAGGGTGATGTTATTACAACGATACAAGAATACTCAGGGTCATCTGCGGGAAAATATCCTGCAAAAGAGGCCTGGTAATTTCTTTTTTCGTAACCTGATTTCCCTTCAGCGATCTGGCAGGTTCCGGTTTTTCCAGCAATTTTATAATAGGAGTTTTTAAGATTTTTGGCTGTCCCTTTTTCAACAACCCCTTTCAGCATTTCCTTCACCATTTCCAGCGTTTCAGCAGAGCAGATTTTATGGTTCAGAATCACTTTATCGAATTGCTCCACCTTTTTCCCGTGATAGCGAATTTCCTCAACAAAAAGAGGTCTCACCAAAATCCCGTCATTGGCAATTGCATTATAAAATGCAAGGGTCTGCAAGGGTGTTAACCTGACCTCGTAGCCAATAGACATCATTGGTAATGAAAGGCCTGACCATAGTGGATTATCTGTATACTTGATATCAGGTTCTCCTTCTCCCTTTATCTCAATATTCAGCTTTTGATTCAATCCCAATTGGTATAGCCGATTTACAAATTGCTCAGGATTGTTCTTGTATTTTTCCCTGACTACCTTTGATATCCCAACGTTAGACGATTTTTCAAATGCTTCCTGAATTGTGATAATTCCAAGACCTTCGTTACCACTATCTTCCATTCGGTGACCATTGTAATAGATCACACCGTCTCCCACATCGACCTTATCTTCGGGTTTTACATATCCATCTTCGAGCAAGGAAATGACAGATGCCAGCTTGAATGTTGATCCCGGTTCTGTACTCTCACCAATAGCATAATTGTAGTTCTCGCTATACTCACCATCTTCTGTACGTCCAAGATTTGCAATGGCTTTAACTTTTCCCGTGCTTACCTCCATCACCACTACGGTGCCATGGCCAGCTTCATGTTTTTTTAGCTGGGTATATAATGCATTTTCAGCTACATCCTGCAGCGCAATGTCAATTGTTGTAACAACGTCGTAGCCATCTCTCGGCTCCACTTGATTTTTATCAGTTACCGGCATCCATACATCACCGCTGATACGGCGCATGAGACGATAACCTTCCACACCGGAAAGCTCAGCATCATACGCACCTTCAATTCCTACTACGCTGCCCATGTCTCCCTCCATGGTATAACCTATAGTTCGGGCAGCAAGAAGTCCATGAGGCCTGATTCTCTTGTTCTGTTGAACATATATGGTTCCTCCTCGATATCTCCCTTCTCTGAATATTGGAAATTTCTTTAGCTCTTGCAGTTGAAGGTGGGTAACATTCCTTTTTACCAGGAAATAGCGGTTACCTTTTTCCCTTGCCTTTACCAGTCCTTGTTTGTATGAGGTCCAGTGCCGGTCATTAAACATTGAAGAGAGCTTGTAGGAGAGTGAGTCTACTCCGACATCAAATATTTCCCTTGTGAAAGATTCACTTTGCATATCCAGGCGCACCTCATAATACGGAACTGATACTGCCAGGAGTCTGCCATCTGAGGAATAGATATTTCCACGATTTGGTTCAATGACTTTGTTCCTGACACTACTGACCTCTGCCTCCTGCCACTTATCTTTTTCTACTGACTGAAGATAAAGTGTCCGACCGATGATCACCAATGCGAAGATTACCATTGCCAGGTAGACAATGCTCACTCTAACCAATATGTCTTTCTTCAGTGACATTACTTCTCTTCTTCTATTATCAGTTTTTTCGGTGGTTCCAGGTTCTCTTCCAGGTCAAGTCCTCTTTCCTGAACAATCCTTTCAACTGTAGTCTGTCGGCTAAATTTCATCAGTTCTGAGGATGTAGAAATGGCTTGTGAGCGCATCTCTTTCACTTCATTTTGAAGCCGGTTTGACTTGATGACAAGCTTTTCTGCATGATTCCTGTTGGCAATCATGATAAATGCTAAAAGCACCAAAAGCACTATGAAAGGCGACTGTTTTAGTACCGCTTTTTGTGTCAGTACATTGCCGTCAATCAGACTGCGGAAAGAGAAATGTTTAATGTTTTCCTCTTTGGGCTCTTCAAATTCGATATTTCGCTTTTGCCTGCTCATTATATTTTTTCAGCAATTCTGAGTTTTGCACTTCTCGCCCTGTTGTTTTCAGCCAGTTCCTCCTCAGATGGAATAATCACGTTTCTGTTTATCAGTTTCCATGGTACCAGTGGCTTTCCATAAAAATCCTTCTCAAGCTCTCCCCTGAGATTTCCTGACTTCAAATAATTCTTAACCAACCGGTCTTCGAGAGAATGGTAGGTTATAACTACCAATCTGCCTCCCGGAGAAAGAGCTGGTAATGTCTGTTCAAGCATTTCCTCCAATGCTTCCATCTCCTTATTCACTTCTATTCTCAACGATTGGTAGAGCTTCGCAAGAAATTTGGAGGCCTTAAACTTTGGAACCAGGTTCCCAAGAGCTTTTTCAAGATCAACTGTGGTTGAAATCGGGTTTTTTTTTCGGGAAACTGCAATAGCGTTTGCTACTCTGCCGGCATTATTGATCTCTCCATATGTTCTGAAGATGCTAATGAGATCCGTTTCTGAATACTCATTGAGTACTTTTGCTGCTGTAAGATCAGACGAAAGATTCATCCTCATATCCAAGGTGCTGTCGGCCCTAAAAGAAAAGCCCCTTTCGGGCTTATCAATTTGATGGGATGAGATTCCAAGATCAGCAAGTATGCCATCCACTTCTGCTACGTCGTGATATCTAAGGAAATTTCTCAGATATCTGAAATTGGCTTTAACGAATGTTATTCGCTTGTCATCAGGTATATTCTCCTCAGCATCTTCATCCTGGTCGAAAGCTATTAATCTCCCTTTCAACCCTAATTTTATAAGAACTTCCCGAGAGTGACCCCCTCCTCCAAAAGTAAGATCGACGTAAATCCCTTTTGACTTAATATTTAATCCTTCAATACTCTCACTTAACATTACTGGCCTGTGATATGCCATAATTATTCTGGTTCACTTAACGGTCCACCCAGTATTTTCTCGGCCATGGTAGCGAAATCATCATCTGCTGTGCTCACCCCGGTATATGTTTCACCAGACCACAACTCTATCCTGCCAGACTGACCAGCAAGAACCAGTTCATCTCCAATCTCAGCATAATCAAGAAGCCGGCGAGGAATCAGCATCCTGCTATTTGCATCGAGTGTTACTTCCGCAGTACCGGAATAGAACATTCTAAGAAACTTTGCGTGCTCCTTGTTGTAGGTGTTGGTTCTTGCCCTAATCATTGCATTCTGGCGTTCCCACTCTTCCATTGGATAAAGAATCAGACATTTTTCAAAGACATCACGCTTGAGCACAAAGCCATCACTGGTCATCTCTTTCATCTGCCGCTTAAATGCAGCCGGGAAAGAGAGCCTGCCCTTTGCGTCCAACTTAACCGTATAGTCCCCGATAAATGTGATCATTTTACTCTTTTCCTATTATTCGTAAACTTAATATTATTTCTCCACTTTGCACCATTCTACCCCACTTTTTCCCACTTTGTTAATAACTTTCGTTCGGATCAAAGGAATCATTCCTATGAGGGAAAATTGAAGTTTAGAATTCCCTTGTAAGATATTTTTTGGTATTTTTGCGCGATGGGCTTCGAAAAAGGTAGCTACAAAATCCACCTATCGATGGAGGAAACACAAACCAATAAAGACTTTAAACCGATAGTTATCAAGGAGTTATTCATGGATAAGAATCCACGAATGGCGCGAATGATTCCGGGTTTTGTATATGGCTTTCTTAGAAGGACACTTGACCTTGATTATACCAACGAAATTTTGCAAAAGTACGGGCACACGCAAGGTGTTAAATTTTCAGATGCAGGAATTATTTCTATAATTTGTCTAACTTGAGGAAGTTTTTAGGTATAAAAGCGAATATAGAAATGTTTTTTCTACCGAAGGAGACGTACAACCACAAAAACGCGCACTACACTATTACGGTTGGAAAACCAATTTCATGGGAAGTATTTGATAAACGTTATAAACCCATTGAGTGGGCAGATAAAGTAAAACAACATTGCTATAAACTTCCGGGCGATAAGGACCGCCAGTTTTTGGCAAAATAACAGCTAATTTTTCATTATGAACGTGAAACACATTATTCCTGCTGTTGATAAAAAGCTACTTATCAGCGAATTAACAGAGGAGCGATTTATTCGTAAAACTAACAAAGGTGGCAACCTGCTTTATATAGTCAATCATAAAAATTCGCCCAACCTGATGAGAGAAATCGGAAGGTTGCGTGAAGTTGCGTTCAGGGCTGCAGGTGGTGGCACAGGAAGAGACTGTGATCTTGATGATTATGATACCGGTCCGATTTTCTACGAACAACTTATTGTCTGGAATCCGGACCAGGAAGAGATTCTTGGAGGATACAGATATTTGATCTGCAACGAAGACATGTGTTCTAATAGTGGTGAAGTAAAGTTGGCAACGGCAAAATTGTTCAACTTTTCAGAAGAATTTAAGAAAGATTACCTGCCACACATGATTGAACTTGGCAGGTCGTTTGTTCAACCCAAATATCAATCTACCAACCTGAGAAGGAAGGGTTTATATGCATTGGATAACCTGTGGGACGGACTGGGGGCTCTTATGCTGGACTATCCTGATAAGAAATATTTGTTTGGAAAAGTAACAATGTATCTTCACTATAACCAGGGTGCAAGAGACATGATCCTCTTCTTTTTAAATAAGCACTTTCCGGATCGAGACAAGTTAGTAATTGCCAAAGAGCGGCTGAGTATCAATATGGAACGTGAGAAGCTCGAGAAGATCTTTAGCGGGTCAGATTATGTAGAAGACTACAAAGTGCTATCGCGTGAAGTAAGAAACCTCGGTGAAAATATTCCCCCACTGATCAATGCATATATGAATTTATCGCCTTCGATGAGGACCTTTGGAACCGTAATGAATCGTTCTTTTGGAGAAGTGGAAGAGACTGGCATAATGATTACCATCAATGACTTATATAAAGCAAAGGTAGAGCGCCATGTGTCCAACTACGTTCCCAAACACCTTCGAATGATCAAGAATATCAACATTAGGAACACCAGGTTAAACGATTTGTTTAAAAGGTTCAAGCTCTAAGTCATGGAATTCATTCCATTTTACTTTATTCCATAGTAATGGAATCTAGTAAGCACGGGAATTGATTCCTTCGATGTAGTTTATAAATGATGTGTTGACCACCTTATTGCCTCCCGGAGTTGGATAATTACCGGTGAAGTACCAATCGCCAAGGTCATTTGGAATGGCCTTATGGAGATTTTCTATGCTTTGGTATACTATTTTCACCTCTGACTTTATATCCGAATCCGTTAAGAGCTCTGCAATTTTATCAGAAATTTGTTCAGCAGTGAAGGGCTTATAGATATCCTTCACGTAATTGATAATTTCCTCTTTAGGATGATCTTTCTGTGCCACAGATTTTTTATAAACTTCATTGATAACATGCGGCATGTCGTTATCCTTCAGCAGAGCAATAGCCGCCTGGAAGGCAATAAAATCACCAAGCTTTGCCATGTCGATTCCATAGCAGTCGGGATACCTGATCTGTGGTGATGAAGAAACAATAATAATCTTCCTGGGACCTAACCTATCCAGGATCTTGATAATACTTTGACGCAATGTAGTTCCCCTTACGATAGAATCATCGATAATTACCAGGTTATCCTCACCTCTTCTGATGGTTCCATAGGTAATGTCATACACATGGTTAACCATGTCGTTTCTACCTTTATCCTGGGAGATGAATGTTCTCAGTTTGATATCCTTTATGGCAACTTTTTCCACACGTGGACGCTGAGAAATGATCTCTATCATCTTTTCGTCGCTGCAGGAGCCGTTGCATTCCCGAATTTCATGGATCTTTTTACTAAGCATCACGTCCTCAATACCTTTCACCATTCCATAAAATGCAGATTCAGCAGTATTGGGAATAAATGAAAAGACAGTGTTTTCAAGATCATCTTCTAGTGTCTTAACTATAGTGGGAACAATTAGTTCTCCAAGCATTTTTCTCTCCCTATAGATATCTTTATCGCTTCCCCTGGAAAAATATATCCTTTCAAACGAACATGATTTCTTCTCCTGGGGTTCCATAATCTGTTCGATGGATACAATGCCGTTCTTTTTAATTATGATGCCGTTTCCCGGAGGAACTTCTTTAACCTGATCTACTTTCAAATCCATTACTGTCTGGATTACAGGTCTCTCTGAGGCAACAATTACAATTTCGTCATCATGGTAGTAAAATGCCGGACGAATACCCCATGGGTCTCTAATTACAAAGGCATCTCCATGCCCCATCATACCTGCCACTGCAAATCCTCCATCCCATCTTTTACTTGCTTCAGTCAATATTTTTGGCACATCAAGGTGCTCAGCAATCAAGTCGGTGATGTCCACATTATTATATCCCTTAGCTTTATATTCTTTAAAAAGGCGCTCATTCTCCTCATCCAGAAAATGCCCCATCTTCTCGAGAATGGTTACTGTATCGGAATAATCTTTCGGATACTGCCCCAAGGCAACGAGGTTATCAAAAAGCTCATCTACATTTGTCAGGTTGAAGTTTCCTGCTACGACCAAATTCCTGGTTCTCCAGTTGTTCTGGCGCATAACCGGATGTAGATTTTCTATTGAATTACTTCCATATGTACCATAACGCAGGTGTCCCATGTACAATTCAGAAGCAAAAGGGAGGTTCATCTTGGCCCAGTGTGCATCTTCGATAGAGTTCGGGTGCTTTCTTTCCTGTTTCTTATAGGTCCCGTAAATCTTCTTAAAAATATCATTAATTGCGTCACTGTCGGATGAGCGATGCCTGCTAAAGTATTTCATTCCAGGGGGAACATCCAGCTTCAAGCTAACAACTCCTGCCCCATCCTGTCCCCTGTTCCTCTGTTTCTCCATCAAGAGGTATAGCTTCTGGAGTCCATACTTCCATGATCCGTATTTTAACTGGTAGTATTCCAGCGGCTGAAGTAACCTTATCAAAGCTATACCGCACTTGTGTTTTATTTCTTCGCTCATGTAATTCCCTGTATCACTGAGGACTACTTCTCTATTTCTATATTGTCTTCCACAACAAAAGCGTCTGGAAAATCTCTTTTGATACGGTTAAGAAGTACTATTGCCTCACTTTTAGTTCTGAAATCTCCAACATAGATTTTATAATATGATCCCTCGTATCTCGAATAAGCATCCACATGAGTAAACAATGACAAAAAATTTGCTCTTGTCCTTTTTTGATTGTCTTTTGCTCCCCTGCCATTATCTGAGAAAATACGGATTCTGTATCCGGCTATTCCCATTGTCTGACTATTCTTTACCAGGTGTTTTTTGTAATTTTCTTCCAGGAGCGTATCGAGATAAATGCTCATCCTGCCATTTGCTTCTTTCTCTTTCAAACTTTCCAAAACATCAGCCTGCCTAACAGTTTTTCCACTCCTTTGTGAATAGGAAAAAACACACTGGGTGAACAGGACTAATATTGCTAAAACTCTTAAATTCATACTGTGTATTAAGAAGTCCCAAAATTAAGTAAAATTGTTCTCATAATCGAGAACAATAAAAATAATTAGTTACTTTGGACTTATGCAAAATAATAAACGGGAAAAAACAAGAATAATTGAGGTGTTCACAGGAATAGTTTTAATTCTTTCGACACTCTCCGTTCTTATCGCTTTCCTGACCAATTTTGAATTTGCCAGTCCGGATCGCTCCATTGAAGAAGATCTTAATTTCTTATCTGAAAGTGCATTACAACAAAAAACAAGTGCCATTACATGGCTTGTCACAGGTGTTTTATTTGTTTTTCTTCTGCCCTTATACTTGATGGTTTTTTATCGCTTCCAGCGTTGGATGCAAGTAATCAACGGTCTGCTTATAACAGCCATGGCCATGCTCTTTTTTCGCACCGGGATGGCAGGATTTTCCATTGCAAATATTATTGAATCTGTTCCTGGAGGTCAAATACTGCAACCCGAAAATCAGCTTCTTTCTTTTATCAGGGACAGTATGCTTCTAATTAAGATTGGTTTAACGGCTTATGGCGGCTATATATTTGTACTTAGTATCACTATTTTCAGAAGGATAAAATTCTCAGGTTTTTTAACGATTTTACTGTTTCTCTCGGGACCAGTATTAATCGTTTATACCTGGCTAAACCCAGAGCATATTATTACTACTTCATCATTAGCAATATCTGCCATTGGATTGCTCATGACTGGTACAAAACTTGTCAATAAAGGTTTGCTTAGAGAGGAAGAATAAACAATATTACTTCTTATTTGTTTAGCTCTATTATTCTTGTTTTTTGATAATTTACCCCATGATAACCGATTCAAAGCAGCTGACAGAACTGAAAAGACTAATCCCCAACGATAACTCCCGGCTCTTGCTGCTGGAGTTGCTGCAAGCTATTCCAAATATAGTTGCTCTATTGAATGAAGATCGAAGATTAGTTTTTTCGAACCAGGCATTGCTGGATTCTGTATCCATACCCAATTTTGAAGATGCATTTCAATTGCGTCCGGGAGAACTCTTCAAATGTGTGAATTCAGATATTGAACCAGGGGGGTGTGGCGCTTCAGAAGCTTGCCAACTCTGTGGAGCACTAAGGGCAATGGAAGATTCCAAATCAAGCGGGGAGAAAATCACTAATGAGTGTAGGATTCTGAGTAAGTCAGAGAAAAAAACTACCGCATATAATTTTCGATTCACCTCAACCCCATTTTCTACCAATGGTGCTCAATTTTTTGTGGTCACTATAGAAGATATAAGTGATCAAACCAGGAAGGCCGAGTTAGAACGCATCTTCTTCCATGATATTCTAAACTCCTTAAGCGGGATACAGGGAGTAGTGACATTAATGCAAAATGGAAATTCGTTTAAAGATATTCACATGCATATCCTTGAAGAATCTTATAAAACACTCTCCAGAACAATCAAAGAACAGAGGGACCTTGCAGAAGCTGAATCAGGTGATTTGACCCTTCAATTGGAAAGTGTCAATTCCGCTGATGTAATAAATGAAGTTATTTTACTTTTCAGGGAGAATACAATATATTCCAGCGAAATAATAGTTGCTCCCGAATCAACTGAATCAGAAATAATTACAGACCATACACTTCTACAGAGGATTCTCACCAATATGGCTAAAAATGCGCTGGAAGCTTCGGGTGAGAATGATACAATAACTATTGGCTCAAGTATCGATGAGGAATTTACAACCTTCAGTATAAACAACCCGGGGTATATCTCCAGGGAAACACAGCTTCAAATATTTGAAAGGGCCTTTTCCACGAAAGGAGTTGGAAGAGGACTTGGTACTTACAGCATGAAACTATTCGGTGAAAACTACCTGAAGGGCGATGTTGGGTTTACCAGTGATGAAAATCAGGGCACAACATTTTACATTAAGTTACCCGTTAAAATCACTGAGGAATAAATAGTTGACTCTCTAAAAAACCCGACATAAGGAGGGATGTTAGGGAGGAGATGCGATCCCAATAAGGAGACGTAATCCCAATAAGGAGACGCGATTCATCGCGTCTCTACTGCAGGATTTACATTGAAGACATCATTTCGTCAGTAACTTCCATGTTGTGGTAGACATTCTGAACGTCATCATCATCCTCGAACTTGTCGATGATCTTTAATATTTGCTGAGAAGCTTCTGCACTCAGCTCTTTTGTCTCATGAGGCATTCTCTGAAGTTCAGTGCTCTCTGGCTCTAAGCCCATCTCCTGCAACTTCTTTTGTGTATTATGAAATTCTTCAAGGGGAGTTGTGACCATGAAAGTATCTTCTTCAAGTTCAATTTCTTCCACTCCAACATCAATTAGCTCAAGTTCGAATTCTTCAGGATCCATATCGCCTTTCGGAACAGTGATTAACCCTTTTCTGTCAAAAAGAAAGGCCAGGGATCCATTTGTTCCCAGGCTACCTCCACATTTGGTGAAAATGGACCTGATATTACTTACAGTTCTGTTATTGTTGTCTGTCAGACACTCCACAAAAATGGCTATACCATGTGGCAGATATCCTTCGAAAGTTGTTTCCTGCCAGCTTGATGCATCCCTATCGGCCTTACTGATGGCTCTATCGATAGTATCCTTGGGCATATTCAAGCCCTTGGCATTCTGAATGGCTGACCTTAGCCTTGGATTAGCATCTGCATCCAGCCCTCCCAGTTGTGCAGATACTGTTATCTCCTTTATTAGTTTTGTAAAGATTTTTGCTCTTTTTGCATCTGCAGCACCTTTCTTGTGCTTAATAGTTGACCATTTACTATGTCCTGACATAATTATTCATTTTGTTTAAGGATAACACTTGTCATCCTGAACTTATTCCACGACAAAAATAGGAAAATGGTTCTATTTACAGAAATCCTATTTATAAACGTTGAGCATGGAGCGTTAAGCGTTGAACATTATACGTTGAACGTTGAGGGTTGAGCATTGAGCTATAGCTTATTTCTGTATAATTTGTACGCCACCGAATACTACATCTGCTTTGATGTGCAAGTATGCTGAATCCGGGTTATAAGAATCTGAAGTATAGTAAGTAGATCCGAATACAGCCGTATTCCCATCGGGCAGTTCTGCACCGGCAAAAACTGCATCAGCATCAATTTTTACGGGCATATCCCTGCGGATTTTAATCACTGATCCCCCGAATACTGTACTTATTTTTGCACGGAAAGTGCCCTGGCTCAGGTCTACATCCGTAAAATCATAGACCCCTTTTCCAAAAACAACACTATATTCTTTTCCCTTTTCAGGCGCATCATATACACGTTCATTAAATATGGTATCATGCGGCCCGACTTTTCCTTCAGGAAAGATGGTACGGCCCAGTAAAAACTTAAGACCTATTAAGATAAAGAAAACTCCGATCAGTACTTTAAATATCGGGAAATCGACATTAAAGACAACCTTGATGATGAGTGCGATACCTAGTATCAGTAATAATGCACCCCAAAATAAACCCATTCCCATTTTCATAATATTTTAATTAATAATGAACATACAATTTTTCGATACAAACATACGAAGGGGTTTTGTAGTGAAGTAGCATAAATCGGTGAGTTGTTGAGAAAAATCGGTAGGCGGCGGGAGAGGTAGAGAGGGTGACAAGGAGAGGGGGGGGTGAAAGGAAGAATTGCAAACCGTTTTGTCTTTTGAACTTCTTATCCCTACTTTTGCGTGATGAACGTGGAGCATTAAACGTAGAGCGTTAAAAGTAGAGCGTTAAGCGAATTCGATAAACGCTAAACACTCAACGCTCAACGAAACCAGAACTCTGAGATGAAACGCAGAGTAAACTAATTGATGAAGTATTTTATGAAAAAACTATACATAGAAACCTACGGCTGTCAGATGAATGTGGCAGACAGCGAGGTGGTGGTGGCGATATTGCAAAAGCAGGATTACGAGGTAACGGAAGTGATGAAAGAAGCAGACCTGATACTGGTGAATACTTGCTCAATAAGAGATAACGCGGAGCAAAGAGTAAATAAAAGGATCCAGGAGTTCGGTGCTCAGAAAAAGAAGAATAAGAACCTGGTAGTGGGCGTCATTGGCTGTATGGCAGAGAGATTAAAGGAGCAACTGCTAAGTGATGATAAATCTGTTGACCTGGTAGTCGGCCCGGATGCCTATCGGGAGCTTCCGGCATTGCTTGCAGAGGTGGAGAGCGGACAAAAAGGGATCAATACCTTGCTTTCGCTCGAAGAAACTTATGCAGACCTTAGCCCGGTGCGGCTGGATAAAAACCATGTTTCTTCATTCGTCTCCATCATGCGTGGATGTAATAATTTTTGCGCCTATTGCGTAGTACCGTATACCAGGGGAAGAGAACGTAGCCGGGATCCGGAAACCATTGAACGTGAAGTAAGGGAATTGCTTGAGGCGGGGTATAAGGAGGTGACGCTGTTGGGGCAAAATGTAAACTCTTATAATTGGTCCTCCACTGCGGAAAAAGTAAATTTTGAAGCATTACTGGAAAGAATAGCTAAAATATCTCCCCGTCTAAGAGTCAGATTCGCAACTTCACATCCAAAGGATATGTCGGATGAACTGCTGATTACCATGGCTAAATATCCAAATCTGTGTCGCGGTATTCATCTTCCTGTGCAATCTGGAAGTACCTCCGTACTAAAACGTATGAAACGCGGCTATACCCGCGAATGGTATATGAACCGTATTGAAGCTATTAGAAAATATCTTCCGGATGCAAGTATCTCTACAGATATTATTGCTGGCTATTGCGGCGAGACGGAAGAGGAACACAAGGAGACACTTAGCTTGATGGAATGGGTGGGTTACGACCTGGCTTTTATGTTTAAGTACAGTGAGCGGCCGGATACTTTCGCTGCAAAGAAATATGAAGATGATGTGCCGGAAAAAGTAAAAACCAGGCGACTCAATGATATCATTGCCCTGCAAGGAAAACTCTCCCTTGAAGGAAAGAAAAAGGACATCGGCAAAGAATACGAGGTACTGGTTGAGGGAACTTCTAAAAAATCGGCAGCACAACTATTCGGACGAACCAGTCAAAATAAAGTAGCCGTATTTACTTCCTGCGGTCAAAAACCTGGAGATTATGTGAGAGTGAGGGTGGATGATTGTACGTCAGCTACACTGTTGGCTTCGTTGGTGGAATGATATTGCTCTGTATGCCGACCCCTGATTGGAGGTTGAGAATTATTATTCGAGAAAACTGCATCGAAAATTCAATAACGAGCCGCGATTGTTAACACCTTACGCCTGATACCTCGCACCTGATGCCTGACTTTCAATCATCCAGTTCCATAATAATCTTTTCCCTCACCTCTAAACACTCACAAATAGGGAGTTTATCCTTTAACTGGGTAAGCTCAATGAGCTCCATCACCTCATCACTGACATTACAGATTTTGAACTCGGCAGACTTCGCCCTGGCAATTTCAGTAGTACGGATAAGTGTGGCAAATCCGGAACTATCGATGAAACGAACTCCCTGCAGGTTAAAGATCACCTTCCTGCCAGGCTCGCTTACAAGATCAGACAATTGCTGAAAAATTAATTCTGAGAAAAGAGTGTTTAATTTGTTTACCTGGAACAAAGAGACCAGGTACCGCCCATCTTCCTTCGCAATTTTTAACATATACGCATCATTGGTTAAATGTGTAATCCTCGCTACGAAAATAGAAATAGTTTTTTGTTTGATAATTATCCTACACGCGTATTTATTCACATATCCCCATAGTTTTACACAATTCTAAATAAGAAAAGGTCTTGATTATGTAGCAATACATGTGAATCCTATACGATAATCTGGACTTTCATCACATTAACAAGTAGAAAAGAGATGAAAAAAATCAGACTTCAAGAATGGGATTATTCATGGAATGGAACATATTTTGTTACAATTAATACCAAGAATAATATAAAGTATTTTGGAGAAATTGGAGATAAAGAAATGCAGTTAAGCACCTTAGGGAAAATTGTGAATGTCTGACCATTTGTTTAATCAACATCCTTTATGTCGAGGGAAAGCTCATCCAACTGCTCCTGTGCGATGGTGCTTGGTGAATCGATCATGACATCGCGGCCTGAATTGTTCTTTGGAAAGGCAATCACGTCACGGATGGAATCCAGTCCGGCAAATATCGCTACCCACCTGTCGAAACCAAAAGCTATCCCACCATGCGGCGGTGCACCATAACGGAAGGCACTCATTAAGAAACCAAACTGTTTCTGCGCTTCTTCCTTGGTGAAACCCAGGTTGTCAAACATCTTCTTTTGCAGATCTTCATCATGAATCCTGATGGATCCGCCACCGATCTCAACACCGTTGATTACAAGGTCATAGGCAATTGCCCTTACTTTACCGGGATCGGTAGTAAATAACTCTATATCTTCTTTATACGGACTGGTAAATGGATGGTGCATGGCGTGAAAGCGTTGGCTCTCTTCGTCCCACTCCAACAATGGAAAATCAACGATCCACAATGGCTTGAACTCATCTCCATCCATGTAACCAAGTTTTCTTCCCATCTCCAGGCGAAGCTCACTCAGGGCTTTTTGAGCCTGGGCCATATCTCCAGCCAATACCAACATCAAGTCGCCTGGCTTGGCTCCCATTAATTCTGCCCATGCCTTCAAGTCCTCTTCATTATAGAATTTATCTACCGATGATTTATATGTACCATCTGCATTATATTTAACATAAACCAATCCCTTAGAGCCAATCTGCGGTTTCTTTACAAATTCGGTAAGGGCATCAATCTGCTTCCTTGAATAATCTGCACAACCCTCTGCACAAATTCCACCCACGTATTCCACAGAATCAAAAACAACAAAATCTTTTCCGGAAACAAGCTCCTTCATCTCGTTGATCTCCATTCCAAAACGGATATCCGGCTTGTCGTTACCATATCTACGAATTGCCTCAACATAAGGCATCTTCGGGTATTTCCCATCTATCTCAACACCTTTGATTGTCTTGAACAAGTGATTTGACAGGCCCTCAAAAGTATCGAGCACATCGTCGCGTTCCACAAACGACATTTCACAGTCGATCTGTGTAAACTCCGGTTGCCTGTCTGCACGCAAGTCTTCATCCCTGAAACATTTCACAATCTGAAAATACCTGTCAAACCCGGCAATCATCATTAGTTGTTTAAAGGTTTGGGGAGATTGCGGAAGCGCATAAAACTGTCCGGGGTTCATCCTTGAAGGCACAACAAAGTCTCTTGCTCCTTCAGGTGTGGATTTAATTAATACCGGTGTCTCCACCTCCATGAATTTCTCATTGCTGAGGTAATTCCTGATCTCGATAGACATGCGATGACGCAGCTCAAGATTTTTTCTCACCTCGGCTCTTCTTAAGTCAAGATACCTGTATTTCATACGCAGCTCATCACCGCCATCGCTATCCTTTTCAATGGTAAATGGTGGTGTTTCTGAAGCATTCAAAATTTCCAAAGATTTCACATTGATTTCTATCTCACCAGTAGGCATATTCTTATTCTTGCTACTTCTTTCAGCAACAGCCCCTTCAACCTGGATCACAAATTCTCTTCCCAGCTTTCTTGCCTGTTTACACAATTCCGGCTCTGACTCCATATTAAAAACCAACTGTGTAATGCCATATCTGTCACGTAAATCGACAAATGTCATCCCACCCAGGTCGCGCGATTTTTGCACCCAACCACTCAATTTTACTTCAATTCCTACGTTCCCGATATTTAACTCGCCGCACGTATGTGTCCTATACATTGTTGAATAGATTATATTTGCACTTAATTAAATAAATATTCTGCGAAAATATAAAGAATTATCATAGCAACTATGGCATATCCACTCTTCTCTGACGAATATTTTATGAATGAAGCCATAAAAGAGTCCCAAAATGCTGAAAAACAGGGAGAAATACCTGTTGGAGCAGTAATTGTAAGCAACAACAGAATCATTGCCCGCGGTCACAACATGACCCAGCAACTTGAAGACGTAACTGCTCATGCTGAAATGATTGCCCTGACCAGTGCATCAAATTTCCTGGGATCGAAATATCTTGATGAATGTACACTTTATGTCACGCTCGAACCCTGCCTGATGTGCGCTGCCGCTCTCAAATGGGCCCACCTTGGCAGACTGGTTTTTGCTGCCTCTGATCCAAAGGAAGGATACCAATTAATTGAAAAGAATGTGCTCCACCCAAAAACAGAGCTCCAAAACGGCGTGTTGGAACATGAATGTTCTGCGATACTTAAGGAATTTTTTGAAAGGAAAAGGTAATTTGTAGAGACGCGCCATGTGGCGCGTCTCTACAAAACGGCAAAATGATTCATTCTTCCTCCACCCCAAATCCCGCCTTTTTCAAATCCTTCCAGAATCCGGGATAAGATTTTGATACTACCAGGGGGGCATCGATGCGGATTTCACCCAATACAAGTGCTGCAGGAACAAAAGCCATTGCCATGCGGTGATCGTGATACGTGTTGATTAGCGGATTCTTCTCCGGGTCACACCTTTTTCCGCTCCATTCAAGATATGATCCTGCAGGATCAGAAGTCAAAATAAATCCCAGTTTTTTCAACTCAGCCTGGAGCGCTGCGATACGGTCTGTTTCCTTAATTCTTAATGTTTGTGTTCCTGTAAATTTAAATGGGATGGCTGACATGCTAAGAATAACTGCCATGGATTGTACCAGGTCGGGTGAGTCGGTGAAATCATATTCAAACCGCCCGGGGATAATATTCGTAAATTTTTGAAGCGAAGCCGTTTTATTTTTAAACTCAGTTACAACGCCAAGTTTTTGAAATATATTCACCAGGTCACTGTCTCCTTGCAAACTATCTTTTTCCAGGTGGCAAAGAGTTATTTTGGCATGCAATTCAGGTAAGATCATTGCATACCAATAGGAAGCCGCACTCCAGTCTGATTCGACAGTGTAGCCATCAAGTTTATAGTTTCCCGGGGCAACCTTTATAGTATTTTCAGTCCACTTAGTCTCTGCCCCGTATTGATTCATTAAACTAAGTGTCATTTTTATGTACGCTGATGAAACAACATCACCTTTCAGTGTCAGCGCAAGTCCCTTTTCAAAGGTGGGAGCAACCATTAATAGTGCACTAATAAACTGGCTGCTGATATTCCCTTTTATATCAATCGCTCCGCCGCTCAATTTCTTTCCCTTTATTCCCAGGGGAGGAAAGCCCTTATTTCCAAGATAATTTATCTCAGCACCTAAAAGACGAAGAGCATCAACCAGGGGACCAATTGGCCGTTCCTTCATTCGGTCTGATCCTGTCAAATTAACAACACCTTCCCTGCAACTATAAAAAGCAGTAAGAAATCGCATGGCGGTGCCTCCGTGACCAATATCCTTCACTAAATCGACAGACTTAAGAGCGCGTTTCATCAATACTGTATCATCGCTTTCAGAAAGATTTTCAATACCAGAAGTATTTGCTGATAAGGCATGGATAATCAACAACCTGTTGGAGATACTTTTTGAAGCAGGTAAGCTAATTGTGGTATGTAAAGATCCTTTTGGTCGAGACACCTTATATATCATCTTTCAAAATTAGCAAAATCATCCAAAAAAAT
Organism: uncultured Bacteroidaceae bacterium; assembly: GCA_964538375.1. Taxonomy (GTDB): domain Bacteria; phylum Bacteroidota; class Bacteroidia; order Bacteroidales; genus JAUUZQ01. Next base: position 61,734 of record CAZIFQ010000012.1, read on the forward strand.
GTTTTATAACAAATGTATATCTACAATAAGATATTAAATTGCGCATCGAATTTTTACACCCCAATAACATGCTAGATTTTAACAATACCAAAACTGCTTTTATTATCAAATCGAACAAAGATTTGAAAAGAGCATTATTCATGTACAAGCTGATCTCTTATCCAACGCTTGTAAAGATTTTTAACCCTCTTATCAGAATTGCTTCAGCTATCCATTTTCCCATTAACTGGATTGTAAAGCCAACTGTTTATGCTCAATTTGTTGGTGGCGAGACGCTCCAGGAATGTTCTCCTGTAGTTGAGAAACTTAAGACTGGTAATGTATATTCCATCCTGGATTTTTCTGTAGAAGGAAAAGAGGAAGATGAAGATATTCAGCTTGCTCTTGAAGAGACACTCAGGGCGGTTGATTTCGCTGCAGCCAATGAGAATATCCCTTTTGCTGTATTTAAGCCAACAGCTTTTGTCAAAGACGAAGCCCTGGAAGTGATGAGTACTTCATCTGATCCTGATGCAGACAACATCAGGGAGGGGGAAAAGTTTCGTGACAGGGTTGACCAGCTCTGCGGTCGCGCCTTCAGCAAAGGCATACCAATTATGATCGATGCGGAAGACTCTTTTTACCAGTTGTTCATTGACAAAGTGGTTATGGAGATGATGGAGAAGTACAACAAAGAAACAGCCATCGTCTACAATACATACCAGATGTACAGGCATGACCGCCTGGAAAGACTGAAGAAAGATCATAAAGTTTCTGTTGATAATGGTTTCTACCTTGGAGCTAAGTTTGTTCGGGGCGCTTATATGGAGAGAGAACGTGAGCGTGCTAAAAAAATGGGTTATGAAGATCCTATTCAAACCGATAAGGAAAGTACCGACAGGGATTATAACCTGGCATTGAAATATACTGTTGAAAATATTGATCGGATTCATTGTTTTAACGGAACACATAATGAAGACAGTAGCATATATCTTACCAAGCTTATCGAAGAGAATAAGCTAGAGAAAGATGACAAGCGAATATGGTCATCACAACTGTATGGCATGAGTGAGCATATCAGCTTTAACATGGGAGCAGAGGGATATAACTCTGTAAAATATGTACCCTATGGCCCAGTCAAGTTTGTCCTGCCCTACCTTTTAAGGCGTGTTGAAGAGAACACATCCGTTAAGGGACAAACAAGTCGTGAACTCTCGCTTCTTAAATTGGAACGCAAGCGCAGGAAGCAATAGGTCATCCGGAAATTCGTACCTTTACATCATTGTATTTAATTGCAATGAAATGAAAATAGACAACCAACGTAATATTTACAGGATCTGGCTCCGGAAACTGACCATTACCATTATTTTTACATTGACCGTATTGCCTACTTTTTTTCTTGACATTCTGGATGGACCTGATGCCGTATTTACAAAATACCACCTTATAATAATCATTTCACTGGCATATATCATCATCTCGCTCATAGGTGTTTTCCGTAATCCTTATTATTTTCATTTTCACGACACAACTGACATGCTGATCATCAGGTTTTATCCTGTAGGTCTTTTCAATCATAAGAAAAATTCCATCGAAATTCCTATTCAGCATTTCGTAAAATTTGAAATTGAAAAGTTTTTCTTTGGACAGGAAAAACTTATTATCCACCAACAATACCGCCAAAAAGTGGCAAAATACCCTCCCATCAGTCTTTCCGCAGTGAATGAAGAAGACCGGGAGCGTCTCAAAGTTGTACTTACCAGGTATAGCAACCATTCGGCTAAGCTCAGGGACCGAAATTAAAATAATTCTGATTCTGTACGATATTTCAACTTCTCATCACATTAAGGAGTGAGGAAGAATGATTCATTAGCTCATTGACTCATTGACTCATTGACCCATTAACCCATTAACCCATTGACTCATTCCCAATGAAAGAAGAAGACCTGCTGTATACCATGGCACTGACCATGCTGTCAGAGATAGGAGCCATAACAGCCAAAAAACTCATTGCCTATATTGGCAGCCCGGAGGGTGTGTTCAGAGAGACAAAATCTTCCCTGGAGAGGATTCCCGGTATTGGTCAGCACCTTGCAGGAAAAATAACTCAACATAATATACTCCATAAGGCAGAGAGAGAGATCATCAGCATGAGCAAGGAAAGAATCTCTTGTATATATTATCAAGAACCAGAATATCCATGGAAATTAAAAAATTGTGACGACGGCCCGGTCTTACTTTTTTACCGTGGGCAAAATGATTTCAATCGCCCGAAAATCCTCAGTATCGTTGGCACCAGAGATGCGACACAATATGGACGGGAAAGTTGCAGATCCATCATAGCAGATTTGTCGACAAAATATCCGGATTTAATTATTGTAAGCGGACTGGCTTACGGGATTGACATTACTGCACATCGGGCTGCGCTCGAATACGGATTAGATACCCTCGCTGTACTGGCTCATGGACTAAACACTGTATATCCTTCAGTGCACAGGGAAACAGCTGTTAAAATCACAAAACAGGGTGCGCTGCTTTCTGATTTTCACTCTACCATTAAGCCAGAGCGAAATAATTTTCTCAGAAGAAACCGCATCATAGCAGGTTTGTCTGATGCGACTCTGGTGATAGAATCCGGCAAGAAAGGGGGATCTCTGATTACAGCAGAGATGGCTTCTTCTTATAGCAGGGAAGTATTCGCATTGCCAGGGAGATCAGAAGACCCTTTTTCAACTGGATGTAACCAGCTGATTAAAAAAAATATAGCCGCTCTCATTGAATCAGGTGATGATATTGAATTTTTTCTTAACTGGGAAGTATCACAGCCCGCCCGTGAAGCCCATGTCCAACTCAATATTGCTCTTTCAGAAGAAGAGCGTAGCATTCTTGAAATTATCCGAGATACACCCATAGCGGGACCGGAGATTATCAGTATTCGTTCTGGTTTTCAGCTGCATACAGTTGTTTCCTTGCTCCTGCAGATGGAACTCAGGAATTGGATAAGTGTGTTGCCGGGTAACAGGTATAAACTGAGTGTTAAACTACCATAACTAACCCGTCCTGCCTTGTCGGACACCATAAAAAAGGAGGGGAAATAAACCAATTTCAACACATAAAGCGGGAGAACTAATTTTTGCAAAAAAACCAAGCACCGCAAACCGCCTTACTTTCGTTCGCGAACACCCAACATTTTCCGTATAAATATATGTTTTATGACATACCTTAAACATGATATAAGACATGTTCTAAGAATCAGATAGTTATAAGTTTGTTACCTAATAATCTCCAAAAAAACAAATGCATATGGACCCGAAAGTAGAACAATTTATGGCGATGATCAAGGCGAAAAATCCAGCACAACCAGAGTTTCACCAGGCAGTGCACGAAGTAGCCGAATCATTGATTCCTTTTATCGAGGAAAATCCCAAGTACAAGCATGCTAAAATACTTGACAGAATGACTGAACCTGAACGGGTTATCATTTTCAGGGTTCCCTGGATAAATGATAAGGGGGAAGTTGAAATTAATCGTGGGATCAGGATTGAAATGAATTCAGCCATTGGACCATACAAGGGCGGTCTGCGTTTTCACCCAACTGTTAACCTGGGTATCCTGAAATTTCTTGCTTTCGAACAGGTACTCAAAAATAGTTTAACCACACTCCCCATGGGTGGAGGTAAGGGAGGATCAGATTTCGATCCGAAAGGAAAATCTGACAATGAAGTAATGCGTTTTTGTCAGAGCTTCATGACTGAATTATCAAGACATATTGGTCCGGACACAGATGTTCCTGCGGGTGACATTGGTGTAGGTGGTAGGGAGATAGGATACCTTTTCGGTCAGTATAAGAGAATAAAAAATGAATTTACAGGCGTTCTAACTGGCAAAGCCCTTGAATGGGGTGGTAGTTTAATTAGGCCTGAGGCAACCGGCTATGGTGCGGTATATTTTGCACAAGAAATGTTGAATATGAAAGGAGACTCTTTAGAAGGAAAAACTGTTTTGGTTTCCGGATCAGGAAATGTGGCACAGTTTGCCACACAGAAAGTCACTGAGCTGGGCGGAAAAGTAGTAACGCTTTCCGATTCAGCAGGATTCATTCATGATCCGAATGGCATTGACGAGGAAAAACTTGCCTGGGTAATGGATTTGAAGAATATCCGCAGGGGACGAATCAGTGAATATGCTCAGAAGTTCGGTTGTGAATATTTCGAAGGAAAGCGTCCATGGGAAATTCCTTGCGATGTTGCCTTCCCTTCAGCCACCGAAAATGAAATAAATAAGGAAGATGCTGAAAAATTGGTGAAGAATGGTTGTAAGGCAATTAGTGAAGGAGCAAATATGCCTTCAACACCCGATGCCATAGAAATTTATCAAAAAAATAAATTACTGTACGGTCCGGGTAAAGCGGCAAACGCAGGCGGAGTAGCAGTTTCAGGACTGGAGATGACGCAGAACAGCATGCGTTTGCCATGGAGCCGCGAAGAGGTAGACCAGAGATTGCATACGATCATGAAGAATATACATGCCACCTGTGTTGAATTCGGAACAGAACCAGGAGGTTATATTAATTATGTAAACGGCGCAAATATAGGAGGATTTGTAAAAGTAGCTAATGCTATGCTTGCGCAAGGCGTGGTATAGTTTAATTGTAGTAGTTAAATAGTCCGCTACATGCACACCTTAGGCTATCCCGGTATTAATACCAGGATAGCCTTTCTCTTGTTTTCAAACATATGAATATTACTTAAGCATAAGCCAAATGCTCTTTTTTGAAGAACTTAGAATGATTATGTTTGCAGCTAAATGAAAAACACAGTTTTTACTGATACACATACCCATCTCTACCTTGAAGAATTTGAGAACGATTGGGAAGAGGTGATTCAGCGATCCCTGGATTTAGGAATTACCAGATTCTACCTGCCTAATCTTAACAGTTCTTCAATAGCTCCAATGATGAATTTGTGCGAACGCTTTCCTGAAAACTGCTTTCCAATGATGGGTCTTCATCCCACTTCAGTTAAAGCAGATTATAAGAAAGAGCTGGATGTGGTGGAACAGCATTTAAACAACAACAGTTATGCAGCCATCGGTGAAATCGGCATTGACCTGTATTGGGACAAAACTCACAAGAAGCAGCAGACAGAGGCATTCGTGACCCAGCTGGAGTGGGCGAAGCAAATGGATATGCCTGTGGTTATTCATTCAAGGGAATCTTTCAAGGAGATTTTCGCAGTCATGGATAAAGTATGTGATGAAAGGTTGAGAGGCGTTTTCCATAGCTTCGCGGGAAATCTTTTTCAGGCGGAAATTATCCTGAGATACGGGTTTCTGGTCGGCATCAACGGAATTGTCACATTTAAGAATTCAGGGCTCGACAAGGTTGTGGCCGGGATTGATCCTGAAAAGATTCTCATCGAAACCGACGCTCCTTTTCTTGCCCCAGTTCCACACAGGGGAAAAAGAAATGAAAGTTCATATGTAATCAAAGTAGCTGAAAAAATTGCTGAAATTCATGCCCTGGAACTATTAGATATTGCAAAGATAACCACCGAAAACGCATTAAATTTGTTTAAATTATCGTAAGTCGGCATGCGAAACAAAAAAGCTATACAAATAATTTATACTGGTGGAACCATCGGAATGATGAAAGATCCAAAAACAGGATCATTAATACCCTTCGATTTCAGCTCGGTTGAAGAGAGCATTCCGGAACTGACCAAATTTGGTTATGATATTGACTCAGTACAATTTGATCCAGCGATAGATTCTTCAGATATCCACCCCGGATTCTGGAAACGTATTGCAGACACCATTGAAAAGAATTACGATAATTATGATGGATTTGTAATTCTTCACGGTACGGATACCATGGCTTATTCGGCATCTGCGCTCAGCTTCATGCTTGAGAATCTTTCTAAGCCGGTCATTTTTACAGGTTCACAACTCCCCATTGGCACATTGCGCACAGACGCAAAGGAAAACCTCATTACCTCTATTGAAATTGCCGCTGCCTACGAAAACGGAAATCCAATTGTACCGGAGGTGTGTATCTATTTTGAAAGTAAATTATATCGGGGCAACAGGACCACCAAGGTAAATGCAGAACATTTCAATGCATTTCAATCGGCCAATTATCCCTACCTCGCCAAAGCCGGTGTGGACCTTGTTTATAACAGGGAGTTTGTAAGATATCCAAAGAGCATTGAGCCACTAATCGTTCACCGTGCATTTTCAGATCAAATAACAATCCTTAAACTATTTCCTGGTATCAACAGGAAATATATGGATACGATCCTCAGCATTGATAACCTGAAAGCGGTGATACTTGAAACCTATGGTTCCGGAAATGCTCCATCAGAAGATTGGTTCATAAAAAGAATAAAAAAAGCTGTCAACAGGGGAATAATTCTATTGGATGTAACACAATGCAACAGGGGAAGTGTTGAGTTGGGAAGATACGAAACCAGCAGATCTCTGTTAGAGGTTGGTGTTGTTGGCGGATATGATATTACTACAGAAGCAGCTGCGACCAAATTAATGATACTTTTAGCGCAAAATTTGGAACCAACAGAGATTAAAATGCTTTTAAATAAATCTCTGAAGGGAGAAATAACCCTTCACTGATAGAAATTTTATTTTTTTTTTGTAATTTGCGCGGCGATTACCTACTACACTAGACATATTAGAGAATCGAATGTTCTTAAATTTATTTGAGAAAAATTCCGCAGAGTTAGAGAGGAATCTAGGGAACTACTCGGAGAGATGCAGGAGTGGTTTAACTGGCACGCTTGGAAAGCGTGTGTACCTCATAAGGGTACCGGGGGTTCGAATCCCTTTCTCTCCGCTTTTTATAATATTGGATTTATTAAAAACGTTTAAATACTAAAGTTTAACAAACAAGAACAACAATGAAAAAACTATTTGCATTAATAGCAGTTTTCGGGATGCTTATGATGGGAGCATCTGTCTTTGCACAGGACGAAGGAACTGAAACCCCTGTCACGGAAGACACCACTCAGGTTGCTACTGAAGATGTCGCGGTGGAAACACCTGCTACTGAGGAAGTTGTTGCCGAAGTAGAAGAAGAAAGTGGATTAAGTGTATTACACACTAATTTAAAGACTAAATTTATTGAAGGTGGTGCTGGATTTATGGGCGCTGTTCTCCTAACACTTATTTTTGGTTTAGCACTGGCTTTTGAAAGAATCATTTATTTGAGTCTGGCTTCAACCAACACCGATAAACTTCTTCTTGCTGTTGAAGAAGCATTGAATGATGGTGGCATAGATGCTGCAAAAGAAATCTGCCGAAACACACGCGGGCCTGTTGCCAGTATCTTCTATCAAGGACTCGACCGCGCAGACCAGGGTATTGAGGTGGTAGAAAAATCAGTTGTTTCCTACGGTAGCGTGCAAATGGGATTACTGGAGAAAAATCTCTCATGGATCTCCCTCTTTATTTCTGTGGCCCCTATGCTTGGTTTTATGGGTACAGTAATTGGTATGATCGACGCATTTGACCAAATTCAGATTCAGGGTGATGTATCACCAACTGCAGTTGCGGGTGGTATTAAAGTCGCATTGATTACAACTGTAACTGGTTTGATTGTTGCGATTATATTGCAGTTTTTCTATAATTATGTTGTTTCCAAAATTGATGGTATCGTGAATAAAATGGAAGACTCTTCCATCACACTGATTGATTTGCTGGTAAAACAAAATCTCAAAAAATAAAATAACAAGCTATGGCTTTTTCAAAAATATCATCTATCATACTGTATGTGGTAGGAGTCCTCTCCATCGTGATTATGTTGTTCTTCTATATTGCACCGAATACGGTAAATATGAATGAACTGGAATTACGCGTTGAAGAATTGGCATCAGCTCCTGACATGCAGCCTATGGTTGCCCCGGTTGTTGATAGCGTAGCTGTTGACTCACTGGCTGCTACGGATGAAACGATAGCTGAAGCAGATTCAGCTGCCGCTCCTCCTGTAGTGGAAGAAGTAGAACCTATTAAAACAGCAACTGTTGAGAAAATTAATCTTAGAGATCATATGACAGGCTGGGAGTTTCTGGTATATAACCGTATCAACTTCTCTCTTGGCTGGGCATATATTCTTCTTTTACTCACCGCCCTTGCAGCTGTTTTGTTTCCTGTAATCAATCTGGTTACAAACGTGAAAGCGTTGATAAGAACATTGATAATTCTTGCAGGCGCAGCAGTACTTATACTTATTTCATATTTTGTACTTGCTGTTGGCACACCAATTAACATCGTCGGATACGCCGGTACTGATAATTCAGATCCTGGCGTTCTGAAAATGGTAGGTACCAGTCTGTATTTAACTTACATCTTGTTCGGTGTAACCCTTTTATCAATACTCTATTCCGAAATTGCTAAATTATTCAAATAATATATCCGGATCCCGATCTAGCATCGGGCTCCATTAAATAAGATACCTAATGGCAAAAAGAGAATTACAAGAGATTAATGCAGGATCAATGGCTGACATTGCCTTCCTGTTGCTGATCTTCTTCCTGGTTGCCACCACCATGGACATTGATACGGGTATTACCAGACTTCTTCCTCCTATTCCTGAGAAGGATCAGGTTGACCAGGTCCAGATTAATAAACGTAATATTTTGGTTGTTCTGATCAACAGAACTAATCAGCTCATGGTTCGTGGAGAGTTTGGAACTCGGATTGATGAGTTGAAAGACATCACCATGGAATTTTTTACCAATCCAGGAAACAATCCTGACCTTCCGGAAAAAGAAATTAAAGAGGTTAATTTCCCACCTGGAAGCTCAACATTACTACCAGCTGATGGCGTATGGAGAGGAAATGTGTCAAAAGGAGTGATATCACTTCAAAATGACCGTTCAACTACATATGGCACATACCTGTCGGTTCAGAACGAACTTGTAGCTGCTGTTAATACACTTAGAAATGATTTTTGTAAGCAATATTTTGATAAAGAATATGATGAATTGAATGAAAGTAATCCTATCGAAAAGGATATCAAGGACGGTATCAGAAAAATTTACAAAATGAACATCTCGGAAGCTATACCAAAAGATATAGGAGGGCGAAAATAATGGCAAAATTTAGTAGAACAAAAGGTAAGGGTGCACCGAAGATTAATACTTCGTCTCTACCTGATATTATTTTCATGCTTCTCTTTTTCTTCATGGTGTCAACTACTATGAGAGAAACAGAAGTTTTTGTAAAAGTTAAAGTGCCGGAAGTAACAGAAGTAAAAAAACTGGAACAGAAATCACTTGTTAGCTATATCTATATAGGAAGACCTTCAAGGAGTTTGGAAAGTGTCTACGGTTCAGAGCCTATGATCCAGTTAAACGATAAGTTAGTAAATGTTGAAGGAATCCCTGCTGATGAAGTTCAGGATTTTGTGCTGTCTGAAAGGGAAGCTATGGCAGAAGATCAAAAAAACAAAATGGTAATTTCATTAAGGATCGATAGTGATATTCCTATGGGTAAGGTGGACGATGTGAAGCAAGCGCTCAGAAAGGCAAAAGCTTTGATCATCAACTACTCTGCACGTAAAGACTATAGTAATAAAGGAAGATAAATCACAACACTCTTATACTAAAAAAGCCGTCTCAATGAGATGGCTTTTTTTTTATCCCGGATTAAAACCCTGGGCTCATGTTCTGCGATTCTGGGCAACTGAATTGGTCCGTACGCATGTCAGGATCGCTCATTCATTTTTTACGCTCTTTTATTTTAAAAGTTTCCCTGTAGTTAAAGGCCGATCTGGCCACCAGGAAAACTATTGCACACAAGATCATTCCAATGGCCAGGTATATAAACATCCCGGGAAGCTCAATAGCTGCTATTAATGAAAGAATAAATAATACAGCGGTAGTTATTCCGGATACGATAGCCATCTTTCGGATAAATTCATCAGATAGGTTCATTATTCTCTCTCTTTATTCCTCATCCACTACAAGCTTATACCCCTTACCATGCACATTGATAATCTGAACAGAAGAATCTGGCCTCAGATATTTCCTAAGTTTAGTTATATAGACATCCATACTTCGCGCATTGAAGTAATTATCGTCGATCCAAATGGCTTTAAGTGCAAAATTTCGCTCGAGCACCTGGTTCATATTATTGCATAACAGCTTCAGTAGATCAGATTCCTTGGTTGTCAATTTTTGTGTAATATCACCCTCCCGTAACTCCTGCTTCTTCGAATCAAAGATAAATTTTCCAACGGTCCACTCCCGCTGGTCTATTCCTTTGCCTCCTTTTGTCCTTCGCAGAATGGCCTCTAATCTGAACAGCAGCTCCTCCATGCTAAATGGCTTAGTGATATAATCATCTGCACCCAATGAGAAACCTTCCAGTACATCATCCTTCAGGGACTTCGCAGTTAAGAAGATAATGGGAATGGAATTGTTGAGCATCCTAATCTCCGAAGCAAGTGTGAATCCATCTTTAATAGGCATCATTACATCGAATATGCAAAGGTCATAATGATACTGCTCAAAATAGCGAAATGCCCGTTCACCATTCGTTACCCAATCGGTTTCATAATTCTTGGCCACTAAATACTCCTGTAGAAGAGAACCAAGATTTTCATCATCCTCTGCAAGCAGAACTCGCGTTTTTAATTCATTCATCGCTATAAATTTTATTCTATTTTATCAGAAGCCGATCATCCCAATATATACGCGGAAACAGATCAACGCTGATTATTTTCTGAACATAATGGAATCTTAAGATCAAATTGAGTTCCATTTCCCAGCTCACTGGCACAACTTATGGTTCCCCCATGTTGTTCCACAATCAGTTTTACGTAACTCAAGCCCAATCCAAACCCCCTTACATCGTGTACATTTCCCGTTGAAACACGGAAAAATTTATCAAAGATTTTTTTCTGATTCTCTTTACTTATTCCAATACCATTGTCTTTTATACTAAACCTGAAGATTGATTCCTCAATGTACGATTTTACCTTAACCACCGGCAATTCCGGGCTGTATTTTACAGCATTATCGAAGAGGTTCGTAATTACATTGGTCAGGTGAACCCTGTCCCCGGATACAATACTTTCATCAGCTTCCAGCGAACATTCCATCTTCCCCTTATTGTTCTCCAATTGCAACTTGAAGTTCTGCACCACCGTAGATATAAGATCATGCATATCCACTTCGCTTTTCTTCAGGATCAAATGTCCCTGGTCGAAAACAGCCATTTGCAGCACTTTCTCAACCTGGTAACCCAATCTTTTACTTTCTGTCTGTATAATCCGCGATATATTATCAGTATTCTTTTTATCCGGAGAAATAGACTTATCATTCAGCATTTGAGAAGCCAGGCTGATTGTTGAAATTGGAGTTTTCAATTCGTGCGTCATGTTATTAACAAAGTCGTTCTTTATCTCCGAAAGCCGCTTTTGCCGGTATATAACATAAAGTGTAAAAGAAAAAATAACAACAATAACCAGGGTTAGAATCATGGATAAACTCGCTAGCATACCAATCGAGCCCTTAACCATTTCCCGTTGTCCGGGAAAATAAATATAGAGGTAGGTATTCTTTTCGTGAAGCTTATCACTCAATAAACTTGTTCGATAAATGTAATGATCTGTTCTCTTATCAAAATGATCAGTTAAATAAACCTCCATCTTATTGTTCTCCAGGATAGCGTATTCATATTCGAGATCAATGCCTCTGTCTAATAAATTACTAATCAGTATTTTATCAAATTGTTTTTTGTCAATTCTCTGTTCAAAAGAAATCTCCTCAAGAAGCATTTTCTTCATTACTTTTTTTACCAGAATCTCCTGTTCCAGGAGAGATTTCTCTATTTTCCTGATGTCTATGCCGCCTTCAACACCACTAAGAAAAATGGTATCACTGCCTTTTTTTCCCTTTTGAGTTACTACAAAGATCGTGTCATTGATAAGCTCAATCTTCTGCTCCATATACTTCTCACCCTCCGGCAATATAAGCGGTACATCCAACTTCTCATTGTCACCCTCAAGATATATAGAACCTTTTTGATCGTCATCTACAATTACATTCCATGTAACTTCCTTATTCTCATCTGCTTCTTCATCCTGGATAATCTTTTGCATATGATCAGAAGTATAGTAACTCTCCAGCTGCCTTGACACGTCCGCCAGCGTATTATTAACCAGCTGCTTGAACTGCTTTTCCTTTAAATCAGCTGCACTCTTTATCCAAAAAATCTGAAGTAATATCAGACCAAGCATAGCCAGGCTCAAGGCAATAGTTAATATCCAAAGTATTCGTTTACTCATATCACAAAGATAGAACTACTTATTCATGTAAAATCAATGGTTTAACAATCTTTAACATCTGTTAAATCTTACTAACTATATTCTGTCGTAGATTTGCTTCAGAACATATTAAAACATCTATCAATGAAAAAACATTTACAACTAAGCGCTATTCTTCTGGCAATGGGTGTATTCCTTTCTGCCCAGGAAACGACAGAAGTATCTGTTAAAGTCACCAAAGATGGCAAGGTAGTAAAAGATACTACCTATACATTTGATGATGTTAAAGAAGCTAAAAATGCAGTACACATGTTGGAGGCAATGGAATCAGATGACCTGGATCTCTATTTTACTGATTCAAACAAACATGATATCCATATGGATAAAGATGGGAATATCAAGAAACATGCTAAACATGTAGTTTTCATTTCAGAAGATGGGCAGAAAGTGGAAAAAGTTGATGGAAGTAATATGAAAGTGATTGTAAAAGAAATTGAAGATGGTGATTTTGCTGGTGGGAAGAAGAAAGTGATGAAAAAAGAGATTATCGTAATCAGTGATAGTGAAGAAGGTGAAGATATTGAATGGACCATAATTGAAGATGAAGACGGGGAAAACGTGGAAGTAATTGTAATTAAGAAGAATAAAGACAGTGATGAAGATATTAATGTCGAGCTTATAATGAAGGAGAAGCAGGAAAAGAAGATGAAGGAAGAGAAGCCGATGAAGAAAAAAGTAAAAAAGGAAAAATAGATAGAGTTTTAGGTTTAGGTTTAGGGTGATTCAAAGGTCGTTCACGAAAGTGAGCGGCCTTTTTTCTTTACAGCTAATTGAATATATTCGCTTAGTATTATTCATCCTTAAGTAAATAGTAACTACTTAATACAAGAGTGCAACTAAATGCGATCTTCGGAAGCCCATAAGATCCTGGGGATAAAATCTGGTGCAAGCGAAAAGGAAATAAAAAAAACCTTTCGGAAACTGGCATTGAAGTATCATCCCGACCACAACAAGGCCAGTAACGCTGAAGCGAAATTTCAGGAAATCGCAATGGCGTACCATTACCTTCTTGAAGCAGACGAGGATGAAGGAATGGCTGACTATGTAAGCAGAGCTGCAGCCAATGATATTGTCCGGAAGGAAAAACAAAAAGTACGGGAACATGCTGAAAGGAAGCGAAGAAAACAGAGGGAGGCGGAAGAGCGTTTTAGAAAGAGTGAGCTCTATGACGTACTACTCTTACTGAAGTATATATTCAACGGCTCGCTCCTTATTTTTAGCTTCGCTGCGATTGTTGCTCCATTTGTTCTGGCAATTGTAATAGAGCCAGTTGTTCTTGCTGCTACCATCTATTTTGTCATTATAGGAGCATTTCTTCTTTGGTATATTTACGAAAGAAGGAAGACCTGGTTTAAATTGGGGAAATTCAACACAACCCGGGAAAAACTATTGAATGCATTTCGAGTACCTGATGAAAAACCATCCAGTGATTTTTGCTGTTATGCCCCAAAATTACATGCCAGTGGTTCTGCATACACCATTGATTTGATCAAAATACTGGATATAAAAGTGTCCTCATCCGGGGCCATGAATCATGAAGCTAAATACAAGCGAAAAGTAAAAAAAGTAGTTCTTCCACGAAGTGCTAAAGCCCAATTCTGGCACAGGATGAGCTCATTTATCAAACTACTGACTATCCTGGGTTTCACACTGTTCTTTCCAGTAAGTAGTATCTTATGGCGACTTATTGCCGGACTATTTTTCGGAGGATTGTTCTCCATAGTCGTATTGAAATTTGTCAGCGTGAAATCCAAGACTTCTTACCTGTTTACTTATGCTTTAATTTTTAAAGCAATGATTTGGATTGGGGCCCTGCTGAGTATAAGTTATTTTGGCCCGGGATTTAACATCAGCATATCTGGCTATCTCCTTCTTGTGCTTGCCGGACTGTTTTTTCTCCTTGACATGCTTTTTGATCTTATTTTCGGACTCTTTCCTTTTTACAAAAAGATGCAGGGACCTGTTCTTCCCCAGGGAAAAGTACTTCGTTCACTATACAGAGATGGATATCAAAATTCCCAGGAGTTTCCGATTTATTCGGTTCTGTATCCTTTGGTGCGTTGGCTTTTTTAGGATTTACCAGAGCTGAAGCCGGTCTTTTTCCTTCACCCTGCCAAGGTCAACAGGAACGCACAAACGTATCGCATCAAGCGAATTCAAGCGATTTACCAGCACAGAAATATCATCCTGGACAAGATCACCCTGTATATGGAGGAGAAAATCAATGTTTTTCAGATCAGCAAGGAAATGACCTGTGCCACATCGGTTTCCTATAATACGATATACAAGCATGGAATTTTCATCGTCGAATTGAAACAAGGAAAACTCCTGGTCTTCATTCAATTTCTTATGAAATATTACCAGGTTATCTGTTTTTAAAAATGACATCCTAAACTGGTCATTGATTAACCAGCATAGTTTATAATCCGGCTCATCAGTCGAGATACCCAGGAGGCAATAATTCTCCTCCATGGAAACAGATAATTTATGTTTTTTCCTATTCAAACTTAATGTTTTGTTAAGGTAAATTTAAGGAATTGGAAAATTATTTAGAAATGCTGTTTAACGCAACTTTTGCTGCCTGTTGCTCAGCTTCTTTTTTGGAATTTCCCCTTCCTGATCCAAGTAGCTCCTCATTGAGCATAAGGTTCGACATAAATACCGGAACCTTATCTTTGTCCTTCCCTTCTTCAAAACTCTTAAAAACAATATCCTGTTTATTCTTCTGGGCCCATTCAATGATTTGACTCTTGTAATCAGAATCTTTCTCTGCCAGTTTACTAAGATCAATATGTCTCTTCACCATTCTTTTCCTGAAAAACTTCTTTGCTTTTGGGAATCCCCGATCGAGATAAATAGCTCCTATCAATGCCTCTAAAGCGTTGCCATAAAGATGTCTTGAAGTGTTTTCCGGGTGTGAGCTGGAGGTAATCATCATTGGAATTCCCATATTAATGGCAGTGGAATCTAATTGTTTCCGTTTGACAATCCTGGCCCTGAGCTTGCTCAAGAAACCCTCATCACTGGTTTCAAATTTCAGGAAAAGAAATTCTGCCACTATGGCTCCTAACACAGCATCGCCCAGGTATTCTAAGCGCTCATTATTGATCCTGTTTCCATTGGTCAATTTTACCGATGCTGACTTATGGGTAAAAGCCTTTTTGTATAAAGAAATTTTTGCAGGCAAAAATCCCAGTATACGGACTAAATTGAAAAAGAAATCCCTGTCTTTGTGAAATAGATAATAAACAATGTTGAAGATTCCCTGCAACATTTATTCATCGTATTTTCTGAATACAACTGATGTGTTATGACCTCCGAATCCAAATGTGTTGCTTATACCCACTGTAATATCACGCTTCTGGGCAACATTTGGTGTCAGATTCAATTTAGGATCAATTTCAGGATCTAATGTTTTAAGGTTGATTGTTGGAGGTGCGATACCATTTCTTATGGCAAGTATAACAACTAATGCTTCAACTGCTCCTGCAGCACCAAGCAAGTGTCCTGTCATAGATTTTGTTGAGCTGATATTCATCTCATACGCATGCTCACCAAATACTTCTTTAATCGCTCTTGCTTCAGAAATATCCCCTAATGGAGTTGCAGTACCATGCACATTTACATAATCTACATCCTTAGGATCAATCTTTGCTTCTCTAATTGCATTTTTCATCACAAGTTTAGCTCCTCGTCCTTCCGGGTGCGGTGCTGTTAGGTGATAAGCATCTGCAGAAAGGCCGCTACCAATTAGTTCCGCATAGATATAAGCACCTCTCTTCCTGGCATGTTCCAACTCTTCAAGAATGAGTCCACCACCACCTTCACCAATAACAAAACCATCCCTGGTTGCGTCGAATGGCCTGGAAGCAGTTTTATACTCCTCATTATTTTTCGACATGGCCTGCATGGAATTAAATCCACCAATGCCAACTGGTCCGGCTGCCGCTTCAGAGCCACCTGCAATAAACAGGTCAGCATGGTCAAGCCGAATCAGGTTAAAAGCATCAATAAGTGCATTTGTAGATGAGGCACATGCTGACACGGTACCATAATTTGGTCCCTGGAAGTTGTACTTCATTGACATCATTCCTGCTGCGATGTCTGAGATCATCTTAGGAATAAAAAAAGGGCTAAACCTGGGAACTTCATTGCCCTCCAGGAAGCCCTTAATTTCTTGCGTAAATGTCTCGATCCCCCCAATACCTGACGCCCAGATAATACCTGCACGTTCACAGTCAATATCCGCATCAGCCAAACCAGCTTGCTGGTATGCCTGGTCAGCGGCAATTAATCCATATTGGGCATATGGATCCATTTTACGAGCTTCCTTGCGATCGAAGTAATCCAGCGGATCATAATCCTTCAGATGGCAAGCAAACTTAGTTTTAAAATTTTCTGTATTGAAACGGGTAATTAGCTCAGCTCCGCTGACTCCATTTACCAAGTTTTTCCAAAACTCGTCAACAGTTTTACCAATTGGAGTCAAAGCCCCCATACCAGTTACAACAACTCGTCTCATTTCAAAACATTTTTACGCGTTCTTACTTGGCGTTCTCTTCGATATACTTTGTTGCTTCACCAACAGTGCTGATGTTTTCAGCTTGATCATCTGGAATACCAATATTGAATTCTTTTTCGAATTCCATAATTAGTTCCACAGTGTCAAGAGAATCTGCTCCCAAGTCATTTGTGAAGCTAGCTTCTAAGGTTACTTCGTTCTCATCAACACCTAATTTGTCAACGATGATTGCTTTTACTCTTGATGCAATGTCAGACATGACTAAAATTTTTAATTAATACTATGTTATTTTTTCAAGTTGCAAAGAAATAGAAAAATTCGACTATTTTCAAAAAAAAAAGAATTTTCTTAGTAAAAATATATAAACAAAATAAGGTAAATTTACTATAAAATCTAATAAAATATCAAAGTATAATTCTGAATATGAATAATATAGCAGTCTTTGCCTCTGGGTCAGGCACCAATGCTGAAAATATCATAAGATTTTTTCGACCGGGTAAAAATATCAATGTGAAACTCATTGTTTCAAATAAGCTCTCGGCAAAAGTTCTTGAGCGGGCAAAAAATCACAATATAGCCCATAGTGTATTTACACGGGAACAATTCTACCAATCTGATAATGTGTTACTTGAACTGGATCGATATGATATAGACTTCCTGGTCCTTGCTGGCTTTCTGTGGATGGTACCTGAAAATCTTATCAAGAAGTTTCCCTATAGAATTATAAATATTCATCCTGCCCTCTTGCCAAAATATGGCGGTAAAGGGATGTATGGATCCAAAGTCCATGAAACGGTAATTGCTAACAAGGAAAAGGAATCCGGAATTACCATTCATTATGTCAACGAACGATACGATGAAGGAAATATCATTTTCCAGGCCACCTGTCCGATTGCTGAAGGGGATACAGCAGAAATGCTTGCCTCAAAGATTCATAAGCTGGAGTATGAGCATTTTCCGAGGGTGATTGAGGAGGTGGTGGGAAAAAGGGTTTAAGGGTTAAATGGGTTAATGAGTTAATGGGTTAATGGGTTAATGGGTTAATGGGTCAATGGAGCTCATACCTTACAAAGGCGATTTTTTTAGAGTCGGGTGACCAGGAAGGTACATTGATGGTGCCTTGTCCGCCGAATAATTGCAACATCCTTATTGGGTGGGTGATCTCCTGCATCAATGGAAGAATCATAGGAGATATAAACCAGCCACTGATTATCCGGGGAGGAATTACTGCGGGAACGGGTGATTATTTGCGGAATCTATGAAGACGTGTATCTCTATGTTCGCCTTAAAAAGGATTAGTAGTTGTTAAAATTTAAGGTTTTTGTCAACTCTCAACGCTCAACTTTCAACTCTCAACTCATTTATACTATCTTTGTACCGCTAATTCAGAGCGTATAAATGAATCTATTAAGAAACTTCAGTATCATAGCCCATATCGATCATGGGAAAAGCACCTTGGCAGACAGATTGCTGATGCTCACCGGGACCATTTCCGAAAGGGATTTTCAGGACCAGGTACTTGATGATATGGACCTGGAGCGAGAGAGGGGAATAACCATTAAGAGTCATGCCATTCAGATGCAGCACACTTACCAGGGCAAGGAATATACGCTGAATCTTATCGACACCCCGGGTCACGTTGATTTTTCTTATGAAGTATCAAGGTCCATTGCCGCCTGCGAAGGTGCATTGCTTATTGTTGATGCCACACAGGGGATTCAGGCACAAACCATCTCCAATTTATACATGGCCATTGAAAATGACCTGGAGATTATTCCTGTGCTGAATAAGATGGATATGGAAAGCGCCATGCCTGATGAGGTAAAGGACCAGATTGTTGACCTGATTGGCTGTGAGCGTGAAGATATCATTGAAGCCAGTGGAAAAACAGGCCAGGGTGCAGAAGAGATCCTCGAAGCCATCATCAATAGAATTCCATCTCCAAAAGGAGATCCGGAGGCACCGCTTCAGGCCTTGATATTTGATTCTGTATACAACTCTTTCAGAGGTATTTATGCCTATTTTAGGATATTAAACGGGACTATCAAAAAAGGTGATCTTGTCAAATTTGTAGCCAGCGAAAAAGAGTATTATGCTGATGAAGTTGGTGTGCTTCGGCTAAAACCTGAACCGCGAAAAGATTTAAGTGCCGGTGATGTGGGATATATCATTTCAGGTATCAAAACGTCGAAAGAGGTAAAAGTGGGCGATACAATTACCCATGTGAGCAGGCCATGCAATGAAATGATCTCTGGTTTTGAAGATGTAAAACCTATGGTATTTGCGGGGATCTACCCTGTTGATGCAGATGATTACGAAGACTTGAGGGCATCAATTGAGAAGCTCCAGCTAAATGATGCTTCACTGTCATTTATACCAGAGTCATCAGCAGCACTTGGTTTTGGATTCAGGTGTGGATTCCTGGGATTACTGCATATGGAGATCGTACAGGAACGACTCGACAGGGAGTTTGATATGGATGTGATTACAACAGTACCAAACGTATCTTTTACTGTACATACCACGAAAGGGGAAACCATCGAGGTACATAATCCTTCTGGTTTACCAGCTGTCACTCTCGTTCAGCAGATTGACGAACCCTATATAACAGCGCAGATTATTTCAAAGTCCAGTTTTGTTGGTTCTATCATGACGCTCTGCCTGGAAAAACGTGGTGTACTTAAAAACCAGGTTTACTTAACCAGCGATCGTGCTGAACTTACTTTTGAGATGCCCCTGGCTGAGATTGTTTTTGATTTCTACGACAAGCTTAAGAGTATATCCAAGGGATATGCCTCCTTTGACTATCATCCGGCCGGTCAAAAGAAAGCCGACCTGGTCAAGCTGGACATTCTCCTCAATGGAGAGATGGTTGATGCTTTATCAACACTCATGCACCGCAACAATGCCTATGATTTTGGAAGAAGAATGTGCGAAAAGCTAAAAGAACTCATTCCCAGGCAGCAATTTGATGTTGCCATCCAGGCGGCTATTGGTGCAAAGGTTATTGCCCGCGAAACTGTAAAGGCAGTGCGTAAAGATGTTACAGCCAAATGTTACGGTGGTGATATCACCAGGAAACGGAAATTGCTGGAAAAACAGAAAAAAGGTAAAAAGCGTATGCGCCAGGTTGGAAATGTAGAAGTCCCTCAGTCAGCATTTATGGCAGTATTGAAACTCGACTAAAACCCTGATGGAGTTTTTACAAGATCCAGGGTGCACGGCTATTTTACTTCAAACTTTCTGACAGTGCTAACTTTATTTCCCTTTTGAGTAATTCCTACAACTTTGATAATGTAAGTTTCATCTGTATCTGCAGTAAGAAAAGAGATATCTGCTGAGCTCTCTTTATTTAATTCAAGATGTGGATTCCAGAATAGTGTATTTCGCGTATCCGGTATATTCTCAGAATGAGAATCTTGCAGAACAAACAGGTCTTTTGTTTGTGACAGGAATCTGTAGTTCAAAAACTGTCCTGATTCAGGTAGCTTTATACTTGCAAAATCATTTTCCCTGGAGATAATATTAAGAATTCCTCCAAAAATAACTTCTCCCCGAACATAAGGAGATGTCACAACTTCAAATCTTGAAACTTTCTCAGGGTTTATTTTCGTGATCTCATCCAAATTATACACCCGAATGAAGTCTACCATAATTAAAGGAGCATGGATCAACATCTCCAGGTTAGTCCCATTAATTACTATTTTTTCAACTCCATCCAGTTTTCTGATCTTAACCGGCATAGCAAGCTCATAAAAATAATCTGGAATGGTAGGAAGCTCAATAAAATCATCAATATAAATTACCTGATCAGGTCTTCCGTAAAAGGGAATTGTATCATTATCCCTTCCTGAAACATGCTTTTCGCCCACATCATTGAGATCTCCATTAAAATACGTGCTGAGCTGTTCATTTACAGAAATTTTGTATGTGGAAAGTCTCTCTTCTACTGAAAATGTAAAACTTGGAGATGGTAAGGCTATATTTCTACTATAAAAGTCATTGTCAATGAATATCTCTGAATCAGGGCATTCATCAGCATAACTGATAAACAAATCGTAATTACCGAATAATTCCGGAAATGTAAAATTGAACCTACCCTCAGAATCAGATAATATTGGGTAAAACAAGTTGCGGTTTTCTCCGAATATGGACAAGCTTATATTGTCATAAAGATTACATTTTTCATCCGCTTTATGTTCCACTCTACCGGAAATCGTAATACCTAATGACTCCGCAGTGAATCTATTATCATTGTTGGCTCCTGCCTCAACTTCATTAAATTTCAGACTTTTATCAGAGACAGAATGCAAAGGGACTACTGAAATAATTGTATATAATATTGAATCCTGCCCGATAGCTTTTCCTTCAATATGAACATTCACTTTCTCACGATTTTCAAATTTATCAGCCTCAAGTGAAATATCAAAATAGTTTTCCGGTGGAATAGTATCAGTAAAAAATGCATCAAAGCTATCCGCCGGAAGCGATGCTATATCGTTAAGTTCATTTTTATGTGGATTAACAATTTTCAGGTAACAATAACTGATATGATTCAAGCATGAATTCCTCATTAGTTTAGTATATGCCCTCAAATAATAATTACCTGAAACCATCCCTTCAGGGATTACAATTGATCCTTTGCATTCCTGATCTTTCAAAGCAAACTTATATCCGATTATCTGTTCAGTCCCAGGTGTGATCAACTCTAAATAGAGAATCCTGCTTGCTTTAGCATGCTCTCTTCCCTGATAAAAAACTTTAGATGAAAAGTGAATAGATTCACCAGCTGCGTAGACCGTTCTGTCTGTAATCAACAATACACTTTCCATTGGTTCATTCTTATCCTGAGCCAGAATACTCAAGGAAAAAAAGTACAATATGAATATTAAATATAGTTTTTTCACGCGCTTAATATTCCTCTCATAATTAAATAATCTATTCAGGCCAATAGTATGGTTTTTCCAGGACACCACCCCGAGATGTACAATCAACACAAAAATCCTGTAACAGGTAAAAGCCCCCCTCCAACCATAAATATACGGGACCATCCTGATTACGAAGAAAAAAAATGAAAATTTCTACAAGATCTTCACATAGTGCGATTGTGGCCAGTGGTAAATCCTCCACCTCAGATATAAATTCTCTTTTCTCCTTTTTCCCGGCTACAAAAAAATACCCAAGCACTCTTTCATCCGGATCAGAGATGTTATACATATTGCCCTCTAATAGTTGCGGTTGTGTTTCATATAAGCCTCCATTTTCAACAACATTATCTTTAATTTTTTCAAAGTAATAATAAGCTGATTCAGATATGGCCAACTGCTTAAATAATATACTATACCCCATTACTAATTTAGTAGAAGTATTTAACACGCGGTGCAGGGGGAAATGACTATATGAATTGCCGCTAAGATTGCTGGTAGATATCGTGTAAACAGCTGTAGAATTTATTGTTTTCCAACAAATTGATTTTGAGAAATCGGGAGTTTCATACGTGATAAGATGTCTGTCAACCCAGATCCATTTAAGGGGATATGGTGATTTGTATTTCCAGGTCTCTTCAGTTTCAAATAAAATATTTCGTGAGCTTGTATTCTCCCCATCATAATCGATATAGAATTGAATCCCCGGAGTCAAGACATCCGAATCTTCAGTAGCAAAATCTTCAATGATATAATAAACAGAATCGATTTCCGGACAGTATCTCAGCGTATCATATTCAGACCTCAGTATTTCTCCTTCAGGAGTGATTATCTCAAGCATAAACGCTTTCCCTATACCGAGATGCTCTTTCTCTATATGTGCGATATATTCACCATCATCGGATTCCAGTGCCTGGAATACCATAGCATTGTCATCATATATCCTGACATCGCATCCCTGGACAGGGATTCTTTCCAGGTTATTAATCGCTGATGATTTAGAGATATATATGCTGTGAAATTCTTCGTAATCTGTCACCCTTCCATCTATAACGTATAAATCAATATCCTCAACAGCGATATCAGGTTTATACTCTTCGATACATGAACTCATTATCAGAGAGAATAGCAGCAGATATAAAAATGATTTAATGTGAGGCATAATTCCCAAATTTAAACAGCCATGTAGCAGTTACAAATGGTATGCCAATCACTGAATATTTATAACTCTTCATCACAGCTTTATCTAGTTGAAAATATACTGAATATGCATTATTTCTTCCTGTTACATTGTAAACGCTTAGCATCCATGAACTATGAATCAATTTGTTTTTCTTAAGGTTCCCCTCTAACGTCAGGGAAATATCTGTCCTAAAATAATCCGGGATTCTGTACTTATTTCTTTCAAAGTAATCAATGACAGAAATATTACCAAAATAATAGTTAGAAATCGGGTAAGTTACTGGCCTTCCCTGCTGATATGTTATTACACTTGATAATGTAATCCTTTTCGAAAAACTATAATTCAGCACCGCATTTATTACATTTGGAATATCATAATTTGATGAATATACATTACCATAATTTATCTGATTCCATGAATTTTCACCGTCGACTTCAACAAAGGACCTGGAATATGTATATGCTAACCAACCATTAAATCGGCCCGTTTTCTTCTTCAGTAAAAATTCGATGCCATATGACTCCTGATCTCCTTGTAAAACTGCAGTTTCGATGAGAGGATTCGAAAGAAAATCAGCTCCATCCTTAAATTCCGTGTAGTTACTGGTCTTTTTATAGAAAAGCTCTATAGAAGTTTCCAATTTTCCATCAAAAATATTTCTGAATATTCCTGCTGAAACTTGATTCCCTAAGGCCGGCTTGATATGATAGTCAGCCAATTTCCACTGTGTGTTCGGAGCAATAGCCACAGTGTTATTCAGCATAAACAGATTCTGACTCATCTGATTAAAGGCAATTTTTATCGTGCCATTTGGATCTGTTTTAAAATTTAAAGAGAGCCTGAATTCAGGAGACTTGTACCATTTTATGGCCTGATTATTCTGGAAAAATAAGGTGTCATTTATAAATGCCGCCTCCCTGGGTTGATCTTCATAATATGTATATATATCATCACTACCCAAAGGTGCAAACAAGGAATACCTGAGACCTGCAGTAATATCAAGCCAGCTGGTTACATCATATTTATCGGAAATATACAGAGCTGTTTCAAGTCCATTTTCCTTTCCGTGGTCAACAATCATACGCAATGATTCAACACCATAAGGCAGCACAGAACCCCTGTCAAGATTGTAGAGTATTCCATTAATACCAAAATAAAGGCTGTTTGACTCGTTGATAGTCTGTATAAAATCAGCCCGGAATTCATAGTGCTTAATTGAATATGAATGTTCATAAGCAGTTGAGACATTTTGCATATCTATCGTGCTGAATTTATACTGGGAAGCTATCATTGACATATTCACCCTAAAGAGGGAGTTAAAATCATGGTATAAATTTAGAGATCCTCCCCGATTAGAGTACTCATAACTATTGATATCGGAAAGGTTAAATTTATCATTACTGGTATAAACAAAAGCCGAGATGACCGAATTATCTGAATGCTTGTCTAAATAAAATGAGACATCATTGAAATTTGCACCACTTTCACTAATGATCGGATCATCAATTGCGGCTAGGATCCAATCAGAAAATGAAGATCTTGCACTTAAGAGCACAGAGCTTTTTTCTTTTACAATTGGACCTTCAATAGTCACTTTTGATGAGAATGGATTTGTTCCTCCGTGTATATTGAAATTATGCTTATTGCCCTGCTTTGTAGTAATATTGAAAACAGACGACAGCCGACCTCCAAATTCAGCAGGGATAAAACCCTTATAAATTGAAAAGTCCTTGATGATATCTGAGTTAAATGCCGGGAAAAAACCAAATAAGTGTGAAGCATTATATACAGGAACTCTATTGATATAAAATGCGTTCTGGTCAGAGCTTCCTCCACGAACATTAAGTCCGGAGGATCCCTCTCCTACATTCACAATTCCAGGAAGCATTTCTGATACCTTGATCACATCTTTTTCGCCCATCATCATAGGTATAGATTTGATCGCATCTAACGAGATTTTTTCGAGTCCAGGATCCTTTCGCTTTATATCCATCTGCCGATCTCCGAATATCACAGCCTCCAGAAGAGATACTGTAGCCTGCTCCATTTTTACAGAGATCCTTCCATTGGAATAAACATTGAGATAACATTTTCTTGGCTCATAGCCCATAGAGGAAAACTGCGCATTATAGTTACCCCTTGGTAATACTATTGCAAAATATCCGTGCAGATCACTTGCAGCACCACTCTTGGTCTCCTCAATATATACGGTAGCACCTATTATTGGCTCTCCATTATCCATATCCAGTATTTTTCCTGAAATACGAATTTTACCACTCGAGTGAATATTTTTATCGCCAACATCAAATGTTGCCATTACATCCGACTTCCTCCCCTGAATATACCGGTCCTCGCTTTTAGTGTTTAAAATATCCTTTGCATCACCACGTTCAGCTTCTTCCTTTACATAAATGGGAATTTTCCTGATTAGATTTTCATTGGAAAGAATCACAAAACTATTGTTCCATTCAGATACCTTAAATTTTGATCCCAATAAAAAATACTCCAGGGCATTCTTCACAGATGCTGAATCCAGTGAAATGCTTTTTACAATATCAGGAGTTTGATCTTCAGGAAGATACACTCTCATTCCAGTCTCACTGCTGATATACTCCACCAGGTCTTCAAATGAAATGTTCTCTTTGTCGACAGACAGAAATGTCTCATCTTGCGCCTTTGCGACAATCAGTATAAATGATAATATTACCAGAAATAAACATCTCAAAACTTAAAGTGTATTACAAAAATGAAGTAAGCTTTTCAATTCAGTATTTGAAGCAGATCTGATTCTTATCCTGTTCTTTCGAATAAAACGCCGTATATCCTTTTTACCTGATACGGGAAAAAATTCAATAAAATCTCTCTTGCCATTAATTCTCTCAATTCTTGTTGATTTATAGAAGTACAAAAGCTTCTCATAATTTGAGAATTTATAATCATAAATATCATCATCCGTTGAAACCTGTAAATCCTTGGACCACTTTCGAAGCAATACTACATCCATATCGCTTATAAGCTCATAAATAGTGATATTCCGTTCTTCGTCGTTCAGCACGATGAATTCATGACCCCGGATCGTGAACTCTCTTAATAACTCAATGGGGACTGAAAAGGTCTTTTTAAAAAAACGACTTTCATATTTAATCAAAACCTCTTGATTATAAATATCATAATTCATTTCCAAGCTATCATAGGTAACTTTATCAATGCTCACTTTCTCCCAACTAAACTCCTCACTTTCAAAGAATTGATGACCATCTATTCTACTTGCCCCGAAATTATAAATCCTGCCATTATAAATATCAGGATCAAATACATTTGCAACATTAATATTATCCTGACAATTAATGTGATGAGAAACAGAGATAAACAACAATGAAAAACAGATAGTAGATAATTTCATTGATTTCAGTTAAACTACAGGTGCTTTTATGATTTTCTTTTGAACTATTAAAGTTAAAATATATTTTCACATTTTAACATATAGCATACCCCATTTTCGATCTTCGAATTTTACAAGCTGAATACGGGATACACTGGAATATGTTCCCTCAGAAGATTTTGAAGAAGTCGAGCTTGAGATTAACTGGCAGGAAGTACTAAATATGATTGAAAACCAATGAGAGTATAGTTCAATCTTTTTAATTAAATTTGCGCATTCCGGCCCCATAGTTTAATGGATAAAATACAAGATTCCGGTTCTTGAGATCTGGGTTCGATTCCCGGTGGGGTCACAATATATAACCGTATATAGCTTATTAATAGTTATATACGGTTTTTTAATAAAATATCTTCCCCACATATTCCCCTCAATATATAATCACCATGACTCTGTATAATTAGTGCACCTGCTTTGGGAGCAGGGGGTCGCAGGTTCGAATCCTGCTACCCCGACCATTTA
>CAZIFQ010000013.1:0-87539 GCA_964538375.1 uncultured Bacteroidaceae bacterium
TATTGATGAAGATAATGAAGAGGAACTAACTACTGAAAGACTAGAAAAATGGATTTCCATATTAAAGCTTGATTTTGAGTTTTGATAGATTCATTCACCTTTATAGCAATTCATTCTTAATGAATGAATTAACACATCTTCGCCAAAGGCTACGGCCGACGGTGAAATCTACGATTTTCAAAGAAAGTCAAACCGGACTAAGTAACAAAAAGTGGGATACAGCTATAAAAGGGTTAGCCAAAAACAGAATTGCAAAGGTGGAGAAGAACGATGAGTGCTTGTTTGTGGGCCTGGTGTAAAAAAAGGCGTTAGGTGCAAAGCGCAAGGATTGAGGATTGAGGCTTAAGGCGCAACGCATGAAGAAATAAAGTACAAGGGTACAATATTTTATCAGACAGGTCTTTTTTGTAACTTGCATGACGAATGAATCTATTAATTCATAACATCATTTTATGAATTTACATTTATCCAATACTATTTACAGGAACATCCTGATACAATGGATATCAAAAAAGCTTTTTCTTTTTGGATTTATTGTAGCATTAATCCTATTTTTCAACAGTTCTCCTTTAAGAGCAATGCCTGTTGAAGAGATACCAATATTCACTGAAGTTTACAATCCTGGAATAGAATCGGATACTGTGAAATGCAACACCTGTTCTGATCCGGGAAAAAACATTGTTTCGGTTGATATCCTGATTATGTATCCCGCTTTAGGGTATAGCCGTATTATTCAACTTTCAGAAAAAACCGGCATAGTCGTCTATGGAAGCATTACACCCTATTTCGATTTTATTATTGACCTGGGGGTTGCCCTTACATTTGGAAAAAATCATCACTATTTTGAACCTGGTGGAGGATACCTCTTAAGTGAGGATAATATTTATATTAAGGCTGGCTACAGGTACCAGGGTCAAAGAGGATTTGTTTTCAGAATAGCCCCGGGATATCTCGTAACAGAAAATGTTCCCTGGTGGACTGCCAGTTTTGGATTTGCATTCTAAGTGATTTTTTTTTATTTGATGGTGAGATGCATCTGAAACCTGGATGAATTAAAAGGACAAACCGGGTTGAGTAATAAGAAGTGGGAAACGGCTATCAAGGGGCTTCGGAGGACGAATAAGAATAAGTTGGAGTTGGGCGGGTTGAGTCCGGAAGTGGTTGCGGGGTGGATAAGCTAAGACCGGGAGACAAGGTAACTTGGAGATGGGAAGCATATCACAACTCTAAGTACTCCAGGCACTTTAGGCACTCCATAATAAGCCTCTTTAGCTCAGTCGGTAGAGCAGCTCATTCGTAATGAATGGGTTATGGGCCTATGTATTATTTAAGGAGGAAATGAAACTTGCAATATCTAATTAATATCTGTCTATCTAAAAGTTCTTGACTTTGGGGTTTTGAGGTTGTATTTTTACATACCTTCCCAAACACAATACAATGAAAAAATACTATTTGACACTGACTATTCTGATTTTATTAGCAGGGTTTTCTTGCAAAAGAAATAATAAGTTAGAAGCTGAATTAGAAGATATAATGTTTGAATTTATTGAGGAAAGCGTTGCCCCAGGAATGGGATTGGGCTATTTTTCAGAAAAGACCGGGACGATACTGTTAGCAGTTGGTAAAGCTGATGTTGAAAACAATATACCTATAGAAATAGGAAGTAATTATCCCATCCAGAGTACAACGAAAATGTTTATGTCTATCCTGACGCTTCAATTGATAGAAGAAGATAAACTCGAGCTGGAATCGACCATTGATGAATGGATAGATTATGTTCCAAACAATAGTAAAATTACTATCAGGCATTTGCTGACACATACCAGCGGCTTGAATTATTATTTGAATAATTCAGAATTCATAGATGAGTATTTCTCAGGAAGAGAAAATAAATATACACGAAATGATCTCATTCGCGCGGGATTGGAGGTTTCTCATGACAAGGAAATTGGGAATTGGGAATATTCAAATACCAACTATTTAATACTGGCGAATATTATTGAAACAATTACACAACAATCCATATTCAAGGCATTGGAACAGCGCATATTTCGTCCTGCTGAAATGAATCACACCTATTTCAAGCCCGGAATTACAGGTGATACAACCAGCATAATCAAATGCTATCGTTTTGGTGAATCAATTGACTTAGAAAAATGGAATTATTTAGCCAATACGGGAGGAGGAATAGTATCGACCATAAAAGATATGTTGAAGTTCGCCCATTGGATAATGGACAATAATTATCACCTCCTAATGGCAGCAGAATCAGAATTGACTAACCGATCCGATTCAGGCGCATATGGACTGGGTATCGAAATAGGAAATGAAATGTATTGTATACCAATGATGGGGCATTCAGGAGGTAATCCAGGGCTCATTCATTTTTTTTCTTTTTCAAAAGAAACCGGCGAAATCATTGTATACTATTTGAATGAAGGACGAGCAGGAAAACCGTTTGGCAAATTCATGAAGGATCTGGACGAAATTCTTCAGAGATACAGATGATGTGAATGACCTGAACATTGTCCCTTACTTGTCCCAGCCCCTCCCTTAACCTTGTCCCAACCCAATCACTATATTTGAGTTATCCCTGGATCATCTCATGTTTCCCGCAGATGAAGCCGGAGGCAAGTAAAAAGGAGGAGTCTGCAGCTATTGAATTGACTGATGAGGAAAAGGTAGTTATGGATTTATTGAAAGATAACTCACCTGTTGACCTGAATGAGTTGTAATGTAAAGAATATCTTAACTTGCAAGGAAGATTTGTCTTCTTGAAATTAAAATTTACAATTGGATGTAGATGAAGACGGGAATGAAGTCATTGTTTTCGACGCTAAGGAAATGCTGATAACGCATATTTCTGTATAGTTCAGCTGATTGTCTGAAAAATTATTGATTTATATGCTTGGTCTCATAATTGGATATTATAGAAATCTTCATAATCTGGTAACATACCTTTTAAACTTCAAAATACTACTTTGTTAGATGCTGAAAAATGGGTATTTTTAAAATCGAAAAGGCATTTGTCCAATAAAGTAGGGGCTAAGTCAATATAAAAATCATCAATTTTAATTATTCGTTTAATTCTAACATTATGAAACCCTCATCAATAAGTAAAAAAATTCAGAGTCGCAAATACAAAAGAAGATGAATATATTAATCCAAAACCAATTCTCTAGCGATGAGGGTTACTCATATAGGTTTGATTAAAGCTTGATTTTGAGTTTTGATAGATTCATTTACCTTTTTTATGACATAAAGCTGATTAACAAAAGATTAAGCATCAACACATTCTATATCACAGTCATAAACCAATACATTCTCTTTGTTTGATTAAGAATCAATCATTTCAATTTCTTACCTCCCTTTTTGCAATTAAACAGCAATTTTATAATTTGGAGTACTTGGAAAAAGGGTTCTGCGTAATTTTAATGCTCATAAGAACCAATTTCAAATTTTACTTCCTCGTTCAAAATACGTAATAGATGTAAGAAGCAATTGCATTGAAAACAAAAGAGCTCATTATTAAGTGTCAGAATGGCGACCAAGCTGCGTTCAGTCTCCTCTTTGAAGAATTTTCAGACATAGTCTTTTCTATGGCATTCAGAATAGTAAACAAAGAGGATGAAGCTTCTGACATAGTACAGGAAACATTTATAAGTGTTTGGGAAAATATTCGAAAAATAGATCCGGACCGCGAATTCAAAAACTGGATAATACGAATTGCCGTAAACAAATGTTATGACCTACTCAGAAAAAGTAATTATAAGAATCAAGCTATAAATAACGATTTTATTCTCGCACAAATTCTGTCAGAAGAGAATACTCCTGAAGAGCAACTTAACAACAAGGAAATTGGCGACATAATATCTCTTATTGCACAAGAATTAAGTCCTAAGCAAAAGCTCGTTTTTGTCCTTTCAGAACTGGAAGAATATACTCAGGATGAAATTGCAGATATGACTGGGATGAATAAAAGTTCGATAAAAAGTAACCTGAACCTGGCACGAAGAAGAATTGGCCAGCAGATTGAAAAATATTTATAAAATGAATAGAGAAGATACATACAAAAAGCTTACTCGCAAATTGAGGGAAAGCAATGTAAAATTTGCGAAAAAGGAAGAGATAGGGCAGAAAGTATTATCACAGATTTCAGAGGGCAGAGACACGAAAAAAATACTCCTGAAGTCTTTCTATAGCTGGACTGAAGTGAAGTGGCTCAGGTGGTCCATTTCAACAGCAGCAGTTTTGTTTATTGCCATATTCTTCTCTCAACAAGTATTAATCTCTGCACGACTTTCAAAACTTGAAGGACAACTCGTAAAAACTGAAAACAATGTTCAATCCGGAGAAAAGTCTATTCCTCCTTCCCATCGGCTTATCATGAATCTCATTTCCGACCGGAAATTTGATAGTGTAACTGTTTCAAAAGAAGACCTGGAAGACCTTTTTAAAGAATACATGAATCTTCAGGAAGAAATTGAAGATTTGAAGAATGGTGCTGATTTAAAGCATTTTATGGATTCGGTAAAAGAAAATCCAGTTTCGCCTAAAACAAATAAAAATTTGTAAAATGAAAAAGAGAAGCTTTTCAATCGTCATAGTACTAACTTTTATATTTCTGTTTTCATGCGGTGAATATAAAACCAGAGTTAGTAATAAAGTCCACAAAGATGGTTCGGTTACACGTACTGTTGTGATGACTAAAGAAGACAATGAGGAATTTAGTGCGGATGGATATCTGGTCCCTGTAGATTCAACCTGGGATATTACTTATTCAATAGAGCTTGGTGAGGATGCTGATACAAGCCTCTGGATTCTTACTGCAGAAAAGCATTTTGAAAACGTGGATCAGATCAATGCAGAATATGAAGCGGACTCCGGGCAAAACAAAGGCATGACACGATATGCAGAATTTGCAAAGAAATACAGATGGTTTTACACTGAATATCGCTATGCAGAAACCGTCGAAAGCATCCTGGATGTGGAGTGTGCTCCTGACAGCTTTTTAAACCCTGAAGAATTGAAGCACTTCTACCTTCCGGTATCTATCTCTGATAATCTCAAAAATGGCAGCGACAGTCTTAAATATAGAGAACTTGAAAAGGAAATTGAGTCGAAAACAGAAGCCTGGCTCTGGACTGGCCTTGTTAAACAATGGATCTTGAATTTGCACGCCTTAGCCTCAGAAAACAAAAACTATACTCTAACTCTTAAAGAATTGCAGTCCAAAGAAGATCAGTTTCTTTCCAACCTGGAAAAGTACGGTGAATACGATGATTTTCTTCCAGACTCTATTGTAAAATACGTAATGGGAATAGAATTCCTTGAAGATTTTGATTTGGAGATTGATAGTGCCACTGAGATGTTTGAATCAAAGTTTGGAGAATTCATTGAAGCAATTCATTACGAACTTGAGATTTGTATGCCTGGAAAACTGACGGAATCAAATGGTTTTATCGCAACAAATGAAGAGTTGACTGATAATAAAAACCTATTATGGTCTGTGTCTGGAGAATACTTCTTCGCTCAGGATTATGTTATGTGGGCCGAATCCAGAGAAAATAATATATACGCCTGGATCATTTCGGCGCTATTTGTCCTCTTCGTTGCAATAGGTTTGCTCTTACGAAAAAGAAAAACCTAGGATTTAAAAAGAATATCCAGCGTTTCTTTCTTATACGTTCTGGTGATAGGTAATTCCCTTCCGGCAATGGTATTATATTCCCTGGTATGGCTTTCCATCTCATTCCTGTTAATAATGTAGGATCGGGGAAATACTTGATTCCAACGCCAGCACTTACTATTCCAATCCCAATTTCGGTGCTATATTTATATGACAATATCCGTTCATAAGTTACTCCAAATAGTGGTGTCGTGCCTGCTACGTTTAAAGAGACAGCATTCAATCCTAAACCCAGCGATAAATCACTTAATTTATTTTTTGGATTGACAGATGTAAAATAAATCGTTCCAGGAATGCTGAATATTTCTTCTTCATCTATACTAGTCAATCTGACCATCCAAGTCCAAATCCAAACCAATATTTGATGCGCTCTCAAGATTCTCAATAATTATATTGAGTAGTTCATTGTTCGAATCCATATTCATCCGGATAACACTATCCTGGTCAACAGCTGCCGTGCTCAAATCCAATGAATTGAATAATAAATTAATGTCTGTCAAAACCCAAATTTGGTTAAACTTATTTTGTGCAATTACAAAACCATCCGGGTTAATAAATTCTATATGAGCATGACCAGAATACTTACACTCAAAACTAATCTCATGATCATTGAATAAGGCCTTTCCAAACATATAAAAACAAATACTGTCTCCAACTCCATTTAATATCCTTGCATCAATACAATTATACAGACCGGGCTTAATATCAATAATATCTATACTTGGCTCACTCGTACCCTGTAATAAGTCTATTTTATAGGGTCCATAAATTGATTCAGCGTAGATTTCCATGTTCTCCCAGTAGGCAATTGAATCTTCTATATTCTCAAATCCATAAGCTTCTTCAGGGATCGTTTTTTCAATAGTGATAGTTTCTATTACCATTGACATGGTATCAACTTGGTATTCACTGATAAGGTGTGATTTCTTTTGATTTAGATCTGAGTTGAATGCTTTAAAGATCAGCAATGCATCTGTTGGGCCTTTCTCACATGAGAATAAACCTGCGATTAAAAGAACAAATACTATTAGAACATTTGGTCGACTATTCATGATAAAAATTGTTGGTGATTTATTAATAGGCAATTACGTATTCATTAGTTGGTTCCATGCAAGCTATAATTTAATGCAAAATAATACTAATCATTAAAGATTACCTCCTACTCCTTTGCTTTGTCCCTGTTTTCGCATAAATTGGCTAAACAGAAGGGCATGAAAGTACATATGATATTCCACTTTCAAATATGCCTCCAGATTCAAGAAATCCATATAAAATATAATCTACTGTTAATAACAGCATAGATATAAATATACAGCATACAATACAGAAAAAAAAAGATAGCTCTACAAAGAGGCGTAAACTTAGGAAATAGCAATTAAATATCGATCAACTTTGTCACATTTTTGTCCCAGTCCCTCCCCCAATCCAAATCTAACACAATCAGTACATTTGTGTTATCCATCCATCATCTCATGTTTCCCGCAGATGAAGCCGGAAGTCAGTAGGCAGTTGGCAGTAAGCAGGAGTACACAGCGTTGGGGATACCGGAAGAATGGGTAGAGCCGCTACAGAAGTTGGGGTATATTACTATTGAGAAGTTGAAAGAGGTGGAGAAACCGGGTAAATTAGCCAATGATCTGAACGGTTATAAGAAAAAGAATAAGTTGGCGTTGCAGGGCTTGAGTCCGGAGGTGGTATCTTCCTGGTTGGGAAAGGTTTAGTTTGGAGATAGTTGAAAAAAGAAACCCAGGGTTAAAACTCTGGTTTTTTTTGTCTCCTATTTGTCTCTCTGACAAGATTTCCTTGACTTGTATTTCAGAACATCGTAAATTGCTATGAAATCTACATTCCGTCGGAAAATGAAACATTTAGCTATAATACTTGTTTTTTTCTTTCTACCCGGGTCAATCTTTTCACAAGGAAATAAAATGGCTTTAGTCATAGGGAATTCTAACTATCAAACAGGTGCCCAACTGCCTAATCCTGAAAATGACGCAAAGGATATCGCTGAAAAACTTGAACAGGCAGGGTTTGATGTATTACTCCGAATTGATCTTGACCAAACTGGAATGAAAAAGGTGATTGATGAGTTTGGTGAAAAGTTAGTACAAGCTGAAGTTGGTCTTTTCTTCTACGCAGGCCATGGAGTTCAGAATAAAGGGCGAAACTATCTTATTCCTGTTGATGCCAAGCTCAAGACAGAGAATGATATAGAATATAATTGTGTAGATGCAGGCAGAATCCTGGCAAAGATGGAGGATGCCAACACAAAAACTAATATTGTGATCCTTGATGCCTGTAGAAATAATCCTTTTGAACGTAGCTGGAGTCGTAATTCAAATGGTAATGGCCTGGCATTTATCAATGCACCCAGCGGGTCCCTTATTGCTTATTCTACTTCACCAGGTAAAACAGCTTCCGATGGTTACTATAGAAACAGTCCGTATACAGAGGGCTTGTTAGAGTTCATCAATACACCAAACCTTAAAATTGAGGACCTTTTCAAACTGGTAAGGGTCTGGGTGATCAACAAAACTGGTGGACAGCAAGAACCATGGGAGTCTACATCACTAAGAGGTGACTTTTTCTTCAATGCAGACAAAGAAAATAGCCAAGCTAGTTTAAGTGCTTTGCTACCCCACATTACTGAACAAGCAAATTTGACAACTTCAATCAATACAAGTGATTACGAATCTCAAAGGCAACAGCTTGCCTCAAAAATAAGGTCAATTGCTGTAATGCCTTTTTCAAATTACACCGGAGATGAGGGTAAAGCATATATGGCTTCTGGCTTGCAGGATGCTCTAATTTCCGAATTAGGACAATTAGGAACACTTAGGGTTATATCAAAAACCTCAACACACCAGTATGCTAATATGGAAAAAACCATAAATGAAATTTCGCAGGAATTGAACGTTGATGGTGTTTTAGAAACCTCACTTATTAGTCTAGGAGAAATTATTAGAATGCAACTTAAACTATACTGTGCCCATCCAGTTGAGCAAATGGTCTGGTCAAAAGAATATGATTCTGATATGAGTGATATTCTAAATTTATATAATAGAGTAATAAGCAACATTGCAGACGAAATACAATTGTCACTTACCCCTGAGCTTGAATTGGAGCTTGGTTTGGGTAGACAGAGAATTGACCCTGAGGCTTATGATGCATACCTGGAAGGTCAATACTACTGGGAAAAGCTTGACCAGGAGTCGATGCAAAAAGCATTAGAATATTTCCAACAAGCCACTGAAATAGAACCAGAATGGGCCGATCCCTATGCTGGTCTGGCAAATGCGTGGAGCATGTTTGGAACGATTTTTAGAACTCTTCCAAAATCCGTGACCCTTCCCAAAACATATGAATATCTGAACAAGGCTCTTGACCTGGACCAAAATTCAGCACAGGCACATTATGTGAAAGCTTTAACCGCTGTTTGGGCTGAATTTGACTGGGAGCAAGGAGAAAAAGAATTTTTAAAATCACTTGAGCTGAATCCCAACGACGCACTTTGCAGAATTTATTACTCTCATTTGCTTTCGATACTTCGCAGGTATGATGAAGCAGAAACCCAGGCTAACCTGGCATTGCAGCTGGATCCTTTTAAACCTCTGGTACTTTATTTGCACGGGATGATTATGAGTTTCAATGGGGACTATAAAACTGCCAATCAAGACTGGGAGAAAGCTATCTCGATCGATCCAAATTTTAGCATGCCAGCAGGAAGCATAATTGTTTATCATATGAATAACGCTTTTGAAAGTGGGAATTATGAAAAGTGGATTGAACTATGGGCAGATAAAGTTGGGCCAAATGGCCATTGGAAGGAAGAAGGAATTGAAGCTGTTCTAAACGCCTTTCATGAAGGAGGGCATATTGCCTCTATTAAGGAGATGTTTAGAATGAATGCGAAGTATGGAAATGAGTGCTTTATGACGAGCGGACTCAAAGCGAAAAGATATATAGTATTACAAGAGTACGACAAAGCAATAGACTGCCTTGAAAAGGATTTTGAAATCCGTGATATGGCAATTACCTATATAACGACCAATGCTTTTGTTGATAATCAATTGAAAGACAAGCCAAGGTATATTGAACTGTTAAAAAAACTGAACCTACCGCTTAATGATTAAATAAGCAACAGGTAATATTGACGCGAAGAACAAAATCAAAGCCTTCGAAAAACCAGGCAAGCTGCATCAGGAAATGATGGGGTATCGGAAGAAGAATAAACTAGAGATTAGGACGGTTACAATGGAGGAGATATTAACATGGATATCTTAACGATTATTGAAAAATAATGAGAGGCCTCAATCTTTGGATTGGGGCTTTTTTGTCACTTAGTTGTCTCTGAAAATGAAATCGATTTTTGGGTGGCTCACTTTGGCCCGGAATATCCACATAGGTCTAAAATGGTTCATGAATTAAAAACAATCAGTAATTTACATTAGTCAAAATACATCCGTGTCTTCTCATCAAGTTCATCTTCTTTTTCTAAAAGTAATCCGTCAAGACCCATTATGGCAGATACGGGATCTTTAAGAATTGCTTTGACATAAGCTATTCCTTTTAATTATTCAGTACCGCTCGCCTTTATATCAATCTTGAAAATTGCGTATTCTGAACTTGAGGATGTCGATTCTCCGGATCTCATAAAAATATCTACTCTTTCCTGATCCAGCATTTTTTGATTTATCAGATAGTCATTAACAATACGGTAATGTTCTTGCTTTGTTGAATCTAATCGAGCAGACAGTAACTCGCTCCCAATATAATTAAGGCACAACTTTGAGAGATCATCCCGGGGATCAAAGCTTTCACTATCATTCTTCTTTGATAAATATGATACCAAAACACTATCAGGGATCTGATTCTCATAGATATTTTTTCGTGAGGAGACTGATTCAAGATATTCTCCGATTGTTAACTGAGTTGCCAAACTATCAAAGTAGCTCTTCTCATCAATGCTATACTTTAATTCCACAGCTAATTTTGGTTTATCGATCAAGATTTCAGCGATAAGATCCAGTGTACCAATACTCTCCTGGCTTAATAGTTGATCGAATATTCCAATTTGAAGTTCCTGAAGGCTCTCTGGATCTGCACCGTAAAGATTCGCTAAAAAATCTATGGGAGAAGTCGCCGCCTTAACAATTAAATTACCCATAATCTTCAAAATAGTTTTTCCAAGATTAGCAATCTTGGTTTTCTCATCCATTTTTTTGACCGGGATATCCAATTCAATTACACCTTCCCTATCCGAGAGTATTCCAATAACAAGCTTCAGAGGCAATCTCATGCGGGCACTATCCTTGTCCGGCTTTCCAAGATTAAAGTTATTTATATAAAGATTGTTATCACTTGTTAGGGAGTTTGCTTCCAAATCATTTGATGTGGAGAAATTCAGTAACCCTCCTTCCACCGGATAGCCAAAATATGTCATCAGATACGGTTCCACATCCTCCATGGAAAATTGCTGCAGTGAAAAATCCATATCAATATCTTTCATGTCCAGAAGATTTATTACGGCTTCTGAGCTAATCTGTGCTGTTTCATTTAGTTTTGCAGATATGTTGATGGTGACTTCAGTAGATGACCCAGTGATATCCTTACTGCTGATATTTAATTCACTTAATTGTGCTTCAAAGGCCTCATTCAATGTAAGGTCATTAAATTTTACCAGGCCATTTTGCAGCTCCAAACTCTCCAATGCATATTTAAACTCCGTCTTTTCTTTAACTACACCTTCAGTGGATTGCACCGTATCAAGCTCGGCCTCCTCAAGTTCAATGGTATCTTTAGGAATCATCATCGCGGACCAATTATTTGAAGAATCAATAAGTTCAAACAATATGAATGGGTTGATCAAAGAAATTTCATTTATTTCTATCTCATTCTGATCCAGAATAAAAGTATCAATATCAATATTAAGAATATCGAAACTTAATACATTTCGATCTTGCTGATCCAATATTTCAAGAGCTTCAATTTTATTCCATCCATTCATTCGGATCTGCATTATATGCTCAAGATTTCCTTTCAGATTAATGCTGTTCGAGAAGAATCCATTCACTTCATTGACTGAAATGGCATTTTTAATGTAGGGTTCTATAATGTCAACATTAAGACTATCCAGTCTCAGATTCAAAGCATATGCTCCATTATTCTGGTCTAAGCTTAAAGCAGAATACAAGCCCCCACCTTGTGAGAACTCAAAATCGACCTCGAGATTCGTTGAACCCGTATTCAATGAGAATCCTGGCACATGTAAATTAAGATCATTTAAAGAGATCGTGTGGTCTAGCAGAAGATCCGTATAATGAGCCTGACTATTTGAAATAGAAATATCATTAAAAGTCATGATCATCGGATCAGCATCAGCTGTATCCTTCGGTTCCTTCTCAAGCTGTGTTGAGTCATCTTTAGCCAATAGTTCAGAAAAATTGAACTGATCTCCTTCCTGTTCAATATTACAGTAGAACTGCTCTAAACTGATTTTTGAAATCAGTAATTCATTCTTCAATAATGGCCAATAATCGAGATTCACCAGCAATTTCTCAAAACTCACAAATCTGGTATTTTTATTCTGCTCATAAAATATCAGATCACTGATTCTCAAAGCTCCAGAGAAATAATTAATACGAATCTTTCCAATATCAACTCTTCAGCCGACTATTTCATAACTATTATTAACTATATATTTCCTTGCAACTCTGGGTGCTGCAAAAAGGATCAGAACTATAAAAAGCACAATTCCTAAAACGATCCTATGCCAGGTCTTAAATTTCATTACCTTGATTTCATTAATTATAAGTTGAATTAAAATTACGAAAATAATTGAGTTTTTGAGTTTTCATATTCTGAGGCAAGGAAAAAGTAGAAAGGAAAAGTTGAAGATCGGAACAATGACAATGGAGGCTGTAACGAAATGAATATCATGAGAAAAACGATCCTTCTAACAGGTATTTTCTTTTGGTATTGATTATAGCGACACAGCAAAGTACCTTGTTCCGGGAGAAGAATCAGATTTATCTGATGCCAATCTTGAAGAAATACAGAATGCTGTTGGCACACCAGAAAACACTATTGATTATATCGTTGATCTATGTATATGGATAAACAGGGATTTCACATTTGAAAATGCAGGTGGCTCCATGATTGGTGAAAACACGGTCGATGAACTTTTTGAAATAAAAACATTTTACGGCTGCCATTCATTGGCTTTAATTATATCGAGTTCACTACGTGAATTAGGATTTGCTTCCATAATGATTGAAACTGCAGATATAGACTGGGCTTACACAGAGAAGAATGATGACTTTACCCATGAAAATCTAATATTCTTCTCGGATAACATTTACTGTTTCGAAGATATGTTTAACACGGTAAGCTATACCTGGGAGAATTAATTTCTTTTTTACTAATGTCAACAAGACAGAAAGAGATACGAAGTAAGCATCAATCACTGAATAGGGGCTTCTTCAATTACCTATCAGTCTGTCTATCAATATTTTCTTGACTGGTGTTCAGTGAGGTTGTAACTTGTTTTTAATAACCCTAAACTTTATCAAGATGAAAAAATTAATTTGGTTTGCTATTGTAATTATTGCACTGGTAACAACTTCATGTCAGGAGAAAACTGATGTAGAAAAAGAAAAAGCAGAAATTAATGCTGCCATTGAAAACTTTATGAATGATCGTTCAGAACTAAATTATGAAGGTTGGATCAATGCCTGGACCGATGATCCAAGCTCATTTCTGTCCTGGTCCTGGAATGACGGTCATACCTTTATTCTCCTGGATGATTGGAAAAAGAATGGAAAGAACGAGTATGACCAACTAATCCAGGAGCAAAAAGAAGGAGCTTATTCTGTTATCATCGAACCTTTAGACATTACAATACAAGTATACCAGGATGCTGCCTGGGCTCATTTTAATATTAATTGGAATAAAGTATTTGAAGAGGATAATAAAACTGAAGAACTGATGACTTCCTTTACAATCCTAACTTTTGTGAAACAGGATGGTGAATGGAAAATATCAAGTCTTAGTTCAGCTTTAACATCTTTTTATGAAGAAACTGTGTCCTTAGAGGAAATCATTGAAAAAGAAGAAACTGAATAGTAAGAGACACTTACATACAATGCAGATACTGATTAACCAGTTCCTTTACCTCTTCAGTTTTATTAAACAGGCGTTCACTTAAATCTTCATCGTTATAAGATTTAAGTCGTCCTATAAAACTTTCGATGGTTCCTTTGGGAAAAACTCCCTCTCTTTGGTAAAAATCAGCCTCCTGCTCCAGGCATTTCGCTGACTCAAAACAAGATGTAGGCAATGCGTTTAGCTTCTTCAATAGACCTTTGTGTTCTGGTTTGAAGATATTGACATTAACATATAGCTCATTGGCTCTTTTTAAGGAGTCATTGCTAAGCAATCCTTCTTTTGAAGCCAGTATTAAACCGGCTATTAAATGGTATAGATCCGCAGAACCATCGGGCGCCCTGAATTCAAAAGTTTGTTTTCCCGGGATATATGGCACATCACCTCTTTCCTGGGGATTAGCATCTTTTATCATATTGGTTTTAGCTATCCAGCCCAAAGGCACTCTAACTAAAACAGACCTGTTACTATCTCCCCAACACACCATAGTTGGGGCTTCCTGGTGCGGTACCAGGCGTAAGTAAGATGTAGGAATGGTATTGCCAAATGCAGTCAATGATTTTGCTTTATCCAGAATACCTGCAATCATCTTTCTTGCCGTATCTGTTAATCCATTATCATCAACCATATAGTTTTTACCATCTTTCTCAATCAGCATATGAATATGTAAACCACTCCCTGCCTTTCCAACGGTAATTTTCGGTCCAAAACTGATGGTCACTCCATATTTTTGTCCCAACATTCTGAGTATCCATTTAGCAATGATCATTTGCTCAACCGCTTCTTCTGCCTCAACAGGATTAAACTCTATCTCATGTTGTTCATACATATGGGTCTCAGTAGTAAAGTTGCCTACTTCTGAATGTCCATATTTTACTTTCCCTCCACATTGCGCAATCACCTGCAATGCTTCAAGCCGCAGATTTTCCCAATTTGTAAATGGAGCTGCGCTATGGTAGCCTCTTTGATCTTTTGCCGGGTATAAATCATTTTTTTCGCTAATAATATAATATTCCAACTCACCCATTGCCTTAAAAATATAACCAGTCTCTTTTGTGAACAGAGTGGAAGCTTTCTTAAGGATATATTCCGGGGCACTTTCAAGTGGCTTACCGTCTTTTGTATAGAAAGAGCACAAAATATCAAGCGTAGGCTGCTCACTAAACGGATTAACAAAGGCCGTCCGAAATCTTGGGATGACATATAAATCACTGAGTTCGGCATCGATATAAGAAAACAAACTTGAACCGTCGACACGTTCCCCGGTTGACAAAATCGATTCCAGGTAATCTTTACTGGTTATAACAAAATTGAGTGTTTTCAATTTTCCATCTTCGCCCACATACCTGAAATTGAGCATCTCAATGCTATGGTCATCAATAAATTTAATGATATCGTATTTTGTAAACTCTCGTGCCGGTTTTTGAAGATGCCTTACCATCTTGTTCGGGTTCATCAAAACTTCCAGGTCTCTCATTTTTTTATTTTCTCTATGTTAATTAATCTACGTAAAATTAGATATTTATCATAGAGAGAGAGCAAGACAGCATGTATTATGCAACATTATTTGAAAGTAATACAAACTAAAGTCAAGAAAGAGGGTTTTTGAGGAGAAAGAAGATGTAGGGACTGATGAAATTATTTCCTC
Source organism: uncultured Bacteroidaceae bacterium (assembly GCA_964538375.1). GTDB lineage: Bacteria > Bacteroidota > Bacteroidia > Bacteroidales > JAUUZQ01. The sequence continues at coordinate 15,501 of CAZIFQ010000013.1, forward strand.
TCAGACAGAGCCCTCTCGTGAATATTTGGAATAATACTTTCCAATATCATATAAATCACTACATCGGGTTGCTCCTTTTCAATAATTTCAAGATTGAAACCATAATTCCAACCGTCCCAGATGAATGTGCTATAGTGAAATGCATTTTTTATATATGGAATGAGCATATGCCCATAAGAATCCCTGATAATTACCGCATCCGGTAAGTTTTCATTATTGGAGACATAGCTATCCTGGAATTCAGTTCTGAACCCTACATTCTCAAGAGCTTGATGAACAAATCTATCACATGGTTGAGCGTCATCACCGCAAAAATGACGTTTTACGACTGTTTCAGCATAAGCATCTGGATTCCCTGTTATGTTTGCCAAATTCCCTCTCCAATGTTCGATAGTATCTGTACAAAACGAATCGAGCGGAATTTCAGGAATATTTATACTAATTTTTTTGAGAACCTCTCTGGCTACAAAATATCCGGCAGTTTCATTCCAGTGATTGTCACTTTTATAAAATAGCTTGTAACTACTCTTTAAAGGCATCAGGATATCTTTTGCATAAGTAATATCGAGGTCAGAATTCTCTTTAAAATATTCGACAAGCTGAACGCCTGAGTTTATACTGTTTTCATTTACCAGGTGAGAAGGAAGGTACTCCGGATATACTGAATACTTTGTAGGACAGATAACAATATGCATTTCAATACCCATGCTATCCAGTACTTGCTCCCTGTACTTAAACTCATCTAGCACTTCCTCCAATTGTCGTTTGCTGTAGTTTCTCTTTCCATAATAGCAATCCAGCTCTTTATCAACATTATAAAGCCATTGATCTTTACCGATGATAACCTGGTCTGGTTTCGGAGACTTTTTCCAAATAGAAGTATTAATTTCACCCATTACCCTGAGAAAATATCCCCTGACACTAAAATGATCTCTGAAATACGCTTCAAACTGCCGCGGAAATTTATCTAAGCGTTTAAGGTTAAATTCCGGTTTCTCTGCTTTGCTCCTGTTCTCACAATATTCAGCATCAGATACGAATGGATAGAGCTGGTTAACAAACAAAAAGCATGTCAGTATTATAAATGAAAAGAGGACAATATAGTTTCTGATCTTTCTCATATACACTTAGAATCGGAAATAGATGAATGGATTATAGGCCCCTAAAACAAGGTTACCGGTACCATAAAGAAATACAATAATTACAAATACTGCTGTTACAATACCTTTCGTCAGTTCAAGCATATTCCCCGATAACCTGCCTTGCTTCCTTAAATGTTTAGCTAGCTTTTCATATATCCACTGGAATACTCCAAATGCTCCCAGGATGGCAATAATAAAAATGACAATTGACTCCCTGCTAATAAGTTTATGTATTAAAAACGGATCAGCCACGACATCTCCATACCCAAACAAAACTTTATAATAATCAAGGGCGTATGCAAGCGTGTCTGCCCTGAAAAGCACCCAGGCCATAACAGTAACGAAAAGGGTGTACAGCGATTGTACCACACCTGGCAGCTTTGCCATGAAGGAGCCAAATTTTGTTCTTTCCAGAACAAGAAAGCACCCATGAACCAGTCCCCAAATAAGGAAGCTCCAACTGGCTCCGTGCCAGAAACCGGTTACAAAAAAAACAATAAAGAGATTCAAAATTGTTCTCCTGCTGTTGATCCTGTTTCCCCCGAGAGGAATATACAGATAGTCGCGAAACCAATTTGACAATGATATGTGCCAGCGCCTCCAGAATTCTTTTATTGATTTTGAAATATAGGGGAAATTGAAGTTCTCCAAAATCTCGAATCCAAACATTCTCCCGAGACCAATGGCCATGTCTGAGTATCCGGAAAAATCGTAATATATCTGCATTGAATAAGCCAGGATTCCTGCCCAGGCAATTAACGGGGAATGTGCTTCGGCCTGAATACTGAATACTTCATCTGCGACATAGGCCATGGTATTAGCGATGATTACCTTCTTAGCAAATCCAAGGGTAAATCGTTGTATCCCCGACCTGAATTTATCAGTTGAATGGATCCGTTCCTTGATTTGTTTCTGAATATCATGGTACCTGACAATCGGACCAGCAATTAGCTGAGGAAAGAGAGAGATGTACAATCCCAGGTTGATTAATTTTTTTTGAACAGCGCATTTTTTCCTGTATACATCGATCAAATAAGACATCGCCTGGAAGGTGTAGAAAGAGATCCCGATGGGCAAAACTATCGAAGGATTATGAACTGTTGGTATCGACAACCAGGAGAACACAGTATTTACATTATCGATAATGAAATTGGCGTATTTAAAGACAATCAAAAACAGCAGGTTCACGATTACCCCGATAGCCAGCCAAAGCTTTTTCTTTGAACTTCTATCGAGTAATACTCCAAACAGGTAATTAAACAGAATAGAGAAAATAAGCAACACACTATAGCTTACTCCTCCCCATGCAAAAAATACCAAGCTTGCAAGAAACAGAAATGCATTCCTGAATGCTTTAGGCAGCAAATAGTAGCCAATAAGCGTAATGGGTAAGAATAAATATAGAAATACGAGAGAGCTAAATAGCATAAATCAAAAATATGAATAGCAAACCTAATTGTTTTAGAACAATAAAGATAGAATGAATAAGATTAATTATAATATTTAAGGAAGAGAATTTACGCGATTTTAAAAGCAGAAAAGAAGAAGGCCATCTCACAGAACGAGATGGCCTTCTTTTGTTTTATCATGTTTAACAAAAACTACTTTTCCTCTTTTACAGGAAACAATTTCGGGTATACTTTAATAGCTACCAATCCTGCAATATACATGGTTAGTCCAAACATTCCGGAGACCCAGAACATGGATGAGTGGAAATCTCCCATGGAGTCCTGTATCAACAATGCGATAGTCATTGCGAGTGATGCATTTCTCAGGCCGGTTTCAAGAGATATAGCCCTGATCTGAAAGTTTGAAACTTTCATAAGATATGGCACCAATCCACCTACCACCATTCCGGTAAAGGTCAGCAGCAACACCATTGAATAAAATTTGAATCCGTGTCTTTCGATATCTGCAAATCCCTCCAGGTTATTAAAGATTCCAGCAATGATCAGGAACAGAAGTGCGATAATACCTAATATATTAAATATTGGTATCATCCTTTTTGCAAGTACTTCCTTCCACTTCCTGATCAACATACCAATGGCCAGGGGAACAATTACCAGGACAACTATTGTTGTTGCGATGGTCCCTGTGGGTACTTTTACATCAGGAATATTTGAGCAATACGCGTTCAGCAAAAGAGGTACGAAGATGATTGATAAAACCGTAGAAAGCGAGGTCACCGAAACAGACAAAGCCACATCACCCTTAGCATAGTGTGTCATCAGGTTAGAAGTAACACCCCCCGGTGTTGCAGTAATGAGGATCATTCCCACGTAGATATATGGATAGTTCTCGTGAAATCCGAGTAAATAACCAAAACCGGCAGCAATCAATGGCATTATCCCAAATTGCATTATCTCTCCAACGATTATTCCTTTAGGTTTAGTAATTACCCTGGCAAAGTCCTGTCCTGTCAGGGTGAGTCCCATCCCTACCATCACCAGAAACAACATCAGGATAATCATCAGTCTGAAAATTTTATCAAAAGCCGGTTGCACCGGTACTGAAATAAACTGTGCAAACTTATAGGTCTCCCCATCAATATTTGACTCAATCACATTGATGCTGAATATAAGTTTGCTTTCGATAAGCTCTTCTAATCCAACATAATCCGGATTTTCTCTCTCCGGGATAGTAAGAATAAAAATATCCCCTTCCGCAGCACTCCTGATAAAGAACAACCTGGTTTGATCAAGACTGCCTTCCCCGGTAGAATTCAAATATCTCAGATGTCCCTTAAAATCCATCTGTTTTGCTTCACTCCAATCAAGGAGCCTTGGTGCTACATTCAAGTCTTCGATAAAAACATTGTCGCCATTGTTCACTTTAACAGAGAGTTGTTTGTAGAGCATTTCCCCTGAGTCTTCTTCGGCAAATAATGAAGAAGAGAAGATGAACATAAAGAGGATTAGAGTTAGAGTGGTTCCAGCTGTTTTAAGCCAGCTTCTGCTTTTTTCATGGTTTAGTTTTTTAAAAGTCATATGCTACCGTTTAATGATAATTATCAATTAATTAAGGAATATATCGTTTTAAAAATCAGGGTAATATATGAAGAAATACCTAAAACGAAACCTCAGCACGGGGATATTGGGGTTGATATACAGGGTTGATATACGCTATATTATTCATTTTCTGATATATATATCTATGTACAAGTGTTGAATAAAATTTAAACGTCAGCCAGAATGCTATTTGTAATCTGTCAGAAATTCCCGACATTAACATCTTGTTTCACTATTACATATTTCAGTATGAAAAATCTACTTTTTTTGCTAAGCATTCTGACATTTTTTTCATTGTCATGCAATCAGCAACCAGGTTCTGCATTTGAAGAATACTTCACTGACGGGACAATGCGTATCGACTATTTCCATGCCGGTGATGCCCAGTCCGAGATAGTTGAGATTGACCAGGTATACCAATATGACGGATGGAGTGGCAGTAAGGTGAATTTGCTGGATTCCCTTGACTACGGGGCGTACTGCTATAAAATCTATGATCCTGTTTCTAAAGAATTAATCTATTCAAAAGGATTTGACAGTTATTTCAAAGAGTACCAACTGACTACTCCGGCCATCAATGGAGAGATAAAGCAATATCACGAATCTGCCAATATTCCTTATCCGCAAAGAACTGTGATATTTTCCCTCGAAAAGAGAGATAAAACAGGCAAGTTGTCAGAAGTGTACCGGACTGAAATAGACCCTGAATCTGCCATACCTGCACCAATTGACCCAGAAATTAAAACCTATATCGGGCTTGATAGTGGTGATCCAAATACAAAAGCAGACGTTGTAATAGTTGGAGAGGGCTATACAGAAGAAGAGGACCAAAAATTTCAAGACGACCTGAAACGATTTACCGAAATCTTCTTCAGGGCTGAGCCATGTAAATCATACAAAGAGAGTTTTAATATTCGTGGTGTACTTAAGTATTCTCATGATAGTGGAGTTGACGAACCAAGGGCAGGGATTGACAAAAATACTGCCGTGAACGCTTCTTTTAATGCGCTGGGGTCAGCTCGATATCTTCTGACGGAAGATAATAAATCACTTCGTGATATTGCCGGACATGTTCCTTATGATGCTATATATATCATGGTAAATCATAGTCGTTACGGCGGTGGAGGGATTTACAATTTCTATTGCGTTTATACCTCTGACAATATAAGTAGTGATTATTTAATGGTGCATGAGTTTGGTCACTCCTTTTTTGGACTTGCAGATGAATATTATAGCTCATCCACTGCATATACCGACTTCTACTCGGCCGAATATGAGCCCAATGAACCAAATATTACAGCTTTAAAAGATCCTGATAATCTTAAGTGGAAACACCTGGTAAGCGAGGGAATCGAAATTCCAACACCCTGGGGCAAGAGCAGTTACGATAGCGCAGAAGTGGCCTGGGCAGAAGAACGATATAATTTGAACTTTAAGGTATCATTCCTTAAAAAGAATGGTGCGCCAGAAGAAGAGATAAAAGCAGCTATCTCACGCTTAAATGAAAGAAGTTCTCAACGCGATGCTGAGGTACATGCCTTTCTTGAAGAGAATGAGCTGAGTGGCAAAGTTGGAGCTTTTGAAGGAGCCGGCTATATGTACGAAGGTCTTTACAGGCCATCTCTAAACTGCATCATGTTCTCCCATGCCGATTATTTTTGTCCGGTGTGCCAGGATGCTATGGTAAGGGTGATAGAGTTGTATACTGAATGACCTTTTGGTAGAATTTTATAAGCATTGACTTGAATGTGATAAGCTTGTAACTTGATACTTTATTCATCCAATAAACCCGTGCCATGAGAATATCTATCATCTTCATCGCTATACCAGAAAAGGAGGGTTTCAGGGTGAGGTTGTCGACTCAATAGAGCTTATCCCGGAAGTGTTGTTATCACTTCCCGCAGAAAGTCATTCATACTGAAGTTGCTCATGCTGTATCCCATCCTGACAACAACCAGTTTTTTAGATGGAATAACATAAACTCTTTGACCCATGAATCCGTCTGCAAAGAAAATGTCATCCGGAATATCCAACAGGACATTTTCAGGACTGGGTTCTTTCAGCCAAAAAGTACCAGCGTAAGATCCGTCTGAAGCAGATGCTTCTGTCTTCATGAAGTCGACCCACTCTTCAGACAATATGGTATCTCCTTCAAATATTCCATTGTTTAGAAACAACATTCCAAACCTGGCCCAATCGCGTGTTGAACCATAGCTATATGAAGAAGCAACGAAAAGTCCACTCGCATCCGTCTCAACAACGGTATTTAGCATACCTATCCGATGAAAAAGATTGTGATATGCAAATGCATGATATTTCTCATCATCATTAATCGCCATGCGAATGACACCTGACAGTAGATTTGCATCCCCTGAAGAATAATTCCATACCGTTCCCGGCTCACTGGACAATTCAGTACTAGTGATCGATTCCAACATATCATCGCTTTGCATTAGCATTACCGTTGCATCAGAGATGGTAAAATAATTTTCAAACCAATCGAGTCCCGTACTCATCTGAATCACATTCATCAAGGTAATATTCTTTCTGTCATCACCTGCCCACGCTTCTATTCCAACCGGTTCATCAATATTCAGTCTCCCTTTGTCCACAAGTATTCCGGCAAGTGCCCCTGTAACACTCTTGGTCATTGACCAACCAAGAAATTTTGTATACTCGTCATATTCACCGAGGTACTTTTCATCAAGAAGTACATTATCATACACCACAGCGATTCCAAGGGTTTTTTTAAATGGCTCCTCCCCTGTTTTATCAAAACAAGTATCCAACAAAGCATGTAAACGATCATAGTTCACTCCTTCAGGAAGTGAATCAGGCAAGATGTCTCCCATAGGCCATGGCAGGGTATCCTGGCTATAACCAGGATCGGGAATGGAAAATGTAGTTGACAATAATTCTTCTTCCGGGGTATCGAGTGCTATTACGGCTCCTAATCCCTCACGAAATATTGCTTTGCGTTTTGCAAGGCCAAATACTGTTGAGGTAACAGATTTTTCCTCATAGTTTACTTTTGATTTTGCAAGACTGATGGGGAAAAATGACAGATCCTCTGCCATTACTGCTTCCGGACTTTTATCAGCTAAAAAAACACTTGAACACATACCTTTCGAAGCAAAGGCTGTAATAATAGGTAACCTGGGCCATACAAATACTGTTACAACAATAACTAATACGGCGACAAACAGCCAAACGATTCTTTTTATGGTTCTCTTTTTCATAGGATGTTGGGGTTAAAGTAAGATATAAATGTATACAATGAGAACAAATAACACAAATGAGAACAGACAATCGTAAAAACGAATTGACTATTCTCAACTGTCCTGGCAAAAATTTCTCTGACTAATAAGGATTTAAATAAAAAAGGCCACTGCATCATGCATGTGGCCTTTTTTAATCTTATAAAGTATCAAGACTTAGTCAAGTGGATAACCTGCGATATAATCTTCTGCGCTCCAATGAGTAAGTGCATTATCGGTTAACCAGTCAGTTGCAAATCCGTTCACACCAAATTTAAGTGATAGTGCATCATAACCCAAAACCTTCAAATAAGCAGTCATGTATGAACTGGTTTGACCGGTGTAGCAATATACTACGATAGTCTTGTCTGTAGGAAGAGTCTCTAGACCTGCTCCGCTTTGAACATCATCATATGGAGTGTACTGAACAGCTCCTGGAATATGATTTAATTTATAATGGTCATATTTCCAGAAGTTAACAATATAGTAGTTGCCCGGCTTATCAAAAACTTTGTCAGCAGTGATTGCTGATTCTCCAAAACCTATAGCTGCAACTTCTGCAATTCTTGCATCCAGGATCTCCTGGGCAGTCTCATAACCAGTAGACAAAGCAGGCAAAGATCCTTCATCGCCTTTAGCAGTTTCTTCAGTTACCATTTCGGTAGCGTAGGTATTCTTACTGGCTGTAGTTAACTCATCAGTTGCTTCATTCCATGAGCTCATTCCCCATTTTAATGAATATGCATCGTAATCAGCCAAACGAGCCAATGAGCTAACAAAAGCTGCAGTTTGTCCTGTTTTACATACAATAACTACTTTATCATAGCCAGATACATCCATTCCATCCAAGTGAGAAATCACTGACTTTTCATCAATCCTGACAGCTCCCTTGATATGACCAGCATCAAAAGTTGTCTGATCTCTGATATCAATTACATAAGCAGCATTAGTTGCGAGCAATGGTTGTAAATCTTTTGCTACAATATATTCTGCAATTTTAGTTGTATTAATGGGGCTGTCTACTGATTCCAGGAAATCGACCAACATTACTGTTTCATCAGTAGATTTTCCACATGATGTGATTAATAGCGAAACCACAAAGATGCTCAGCATCCAAAATTTGATTCTTGACATAATTTTAAAATTTAGTTTGTGTTAATAATTGTTTTTTATTCATGGTTATATAAATACCTACTCCATCCATGAGGCAGGCAATAATCCGTCTACAATAATCGAAGCATTGGCACTATTCTCCCACTCAAATTCCATGTCGTCAGAAAATAAATATAAATGCTTGTTGTATGTCGTGTCGTTCTCCGCATCATAGCGTACATGACAATTAGTGTAACATGCGTCTCCAGATCCTACATCAGTCCTTGTTGTCAGCTTCAGGATATTGTGTGGAGTTGTAAAATTATACGTTGGAAAAACATCAAAGTTTTCATAATCATCAGCTCCATATTTTGACCAGTTATCCGGAGCACCCAATGTTCTTCGAACAAGCACAAAATCATATCCCTGCTTCACATCTGGTATAGGATTAAGGGCGATCTTGAAGTCCATGTAGGCAGGAACCCTTGCTCCGTCTCCATGCACATGGCAACTTCCGCAGTTATTGTAATCCTGTGAATGACAAACCTGGCAATTGAAGTCTTCAATATGTGTTGAGTGATAGTTGTTAGAATTCTCAATGCTTGGATGGCAATAGGTGCTCTGGCATGAGGGTAATTCTGCATATTCATACCTGTTCGTAACTGTTGAATCACTGCTACCATGAAGTTCCGGTCCTTTGTGACAAGATGTACACTGGAAATTATGTTCATCCTGATGTACATCCGGTACAGTACCCGCTGCCACACCAAGAAATGCATGACCACCCCTGGATGTATGGCATGATACACATATCTTAGTCATGTGTGGCTGCTTAATAAATTCATGGCCATTTGACAAACCTCCCCCTGCAATAGGTGGCCTTACAATATGACAATTTCCGCAAGTACCATGACAAGTTGCGCAGTTGTTTTCATAGCCAGTTTTTGTCTGTTCGCTTAGCATATCAAATTCATGAGCACCAGCATAACCACTTCTCATGGCAACCTTCCGCTTCTGACCTGTTCCATTGTGCAGACTGTTTCCAAAATGTTCAACTTCCGAATGACAAGGAAGACATTTAGTTTCCCAATTGTCACTTGGATGTCTTACAAAATCCTCTGAGTGTGCAATGTCCTTCTGATCGGTTCCATTGATCCCTCCATGACAGCTTGTACATGACAATGCCCCATGAGAAGATGCTTTAAAAGCGGCATATCCATCACCGGTCATATTAACTCGCTCCCAAGGTTCATAATGTGGTGCTTCACCGCCACACCCACCAACCACTGCAGCCGTATCAGCCGTAAAAACCTCTTTGAGGTGCGCCAAATTGGTATGACACCCCTCACAGGATGATACATCAACAACTTCTGGTATTTTATAATTGGTGCAGCTTGCAATTAACAGAGAGGCAGCACATAAGAACAATACCCATCTAAATTTCCTGGCAAATATTTCGACCATTTCTCTATATTTTTTAAAAAAAATATTTAGGATTCTTTCACACCTCTAATTTTGCTGATTTAGACTAATCTTCCTACTGATGTGAACTGTTTCACACAGTGTATTAGCTTGATATATACTTTAAAACTTATTGATCCAGATCAGTTTAATAATTGATTTTTCTTATATTTGAGCAAAGAAGGATATAGGGAATGGAAAACAATATACATTTTTCAGGATGTACGATTAGCTCACACAATTGTGCTTGTCTTGATAAACTTTCTCTCGAAGAAAGAAAGCTCTTCGATGATAATTCTGTAAGTATAAAGTACAAAAAGGGCGAAATGATATGCAAACAAGGTGGTTTCGTATCCCAGATTATGCTCATGGAAGAAGGATTAGCGAAAGTTTACCTCGACAATGGAACTAATTCTTTACTCCTGAGAATCATACCAGACGGAAGCTTTATTGGACTAGCAGCTGTATCAGAAGAGTACTCTACTTTCCCTTATTCATCTAAGGCATATATCGATTCGGAGATCACACAAACTGATGTAAAAATTTTTAAACAGCTCATATTCCAAAACGCATCTTTTGCCAAGGGAATTATAGATATTTTGAGTTCAAACAGTGTGCAAATTTATGGTAGATTTTTCTGTCTCACATACAAACAGGCATATGGCAGGCTAGCTGATATTATACTTTGCCTTTCTGACAAGGTCTTCAAACAGGTAAATTTTGAGCTGCCACTTTCCAGAAAAGATATCGCTGAATTAGCAGGGATGAGCTCAGAGACTGTGGTGAGAATGTTAAAAAAATTCAATGAAGAGGGGCTTATCAAAATGAATGGAAAGCACCTTGAAGTAATAGATGCTGACAGGCTACAAAGGATTAGTGAAACAGGGTAAAGCAGTGAGCGAAGTTTACGTGATTAGGGCAACTGCAAAATTGAAACTACCTCTCGGCCCCATCAATTTATGGGCAGGCATTACGGCCGGAACATATACCTCAACTCAAAAAATTATGAAAAATACGATTCTCAGTTTATCAATTCTACTGACGCTTTCCCTCTTTGCCTGCACCACCAATAGCAGCGCAGAAAAAGACAATGAAAAGTCCACGGAAATCGAATCACCAATAAATGTATTAAGCAAAACTGAAATAGCTGATGGCTGGACACTGCTTTTCGATGGGGAAACGACTGCTGGATGGAGAGGATTTAAAATGGGGAATTTTCCCGATAAGGGATGGCATGTAATAGATGGAACATTGATGATCGAATATTCAGGCACCGGGGAGGCCGGCTTCGCTGGTGATATTATTACAGATGAAGTATATGGCAATTTCGATCTTAAGCTTGAATGGAAAATTTCTCCAGGTGGAAACAGCGGTATACTGTTTTATGTAAATGAATCTGATCAATACAAGGCAACATGGCATACAGCAAATGAGATCCAGGTAATTGATGAGTTTGGATATGAAGAACATCACGATTATGTCATGACTATTAAACAAATGTCAGGAGCTTACTACGACTTATATTCTCCCTTACGGGCGGCAGCTAAAGTTCAGGGTGAATGGAATGAAGTAAGAATTAAAATGGAAAACGGACATTTGCAGCATTGGTTGAACGGAATCCTGGTTATTGACACACAACTATGGACCGAGGAATGGGAAGAGAGAGTGGCAAAGAGTAAATTCAAGGTATATCCCGATTTTGGTAGAGCAAAAGAAGGGCATATTGGACTTCAGGATCATGGCCAACAGGTGTGGTACAGGAGCATTAAGATCAAAGAATTATAACTGCTCCAAAGATTTAGGAAATTTTAAAATCTTATATATATATTCGTATTCTTCCATTTTTGAATATAAGTGGTGAAATATGAATATAATAGAACTCCGAAACATTACTAAAACCTTTGGATCGGTCGTTGCAGTCAACGACCTTTCCCTGGTTGTACCTAAAGGTAGCATCTATGGTTTTATCGGGCCAAACGGTTCAGGTAAGACAACTACCATAAGGATGATTATGAAAATTTTCTTTGCTGATTCTGGTACCATCCATATTGACGGAAATAACCATACAGATCAACGACTTAGTAACATTGGTTATCTTCCTGAAGAACGCGGATTGTACAAGAAGATGAAGGTGAAGGATGTGCTCATGTTTCATGGCGAACTCAATGGTGGAACAAACCTTCCCGAGAAAATCAACAAGTGGCTTGCTCATTTTGATCTTGCAGAATACGCAAACAAAAAGGTCGAAACATTAAGTAAGGGAATGAAGCAAAAGCTACAGTTCATTGCCACCATCCTGAATGATCCTGAGATTATTATACTCGATGAACCTTTTGGTGGTTTGGACCCAGTGAATGCAGAATTATTGAAAGATGCCATCCTGGATATGCAAAAAAGAGGTGCAACTATTATCTTCAGCACCCATGATATGAATATGGCTGAGAAGATGTGTGATCAGATTTTTATGATCTATAAAGGAAAAAAGGTCCTTGATGGTACACTTCAATCTATTCAAAACAAATTTGGCAGCGACACCATTATGCTGCAAACAGAATTGGGACCCGAGGCACTTGAAGGTATTGATGGAATTGAACGAATCAACAATTATGGAAAGCAACAGGAGATCAAACTCTCACCTGATGCTGATACACAGAAAATTTTAACCCAGGTGATGAAAAAAACATCAGTTTCAAAATTTGAAATCACAAAACCTTCGCTGAATGATATATTCATCCGGATTGCAGCTCCGGAAAGAAAGGAGGGCCGATCATGAATAAAATATGGATACTATTTAAAAGGGAATATAAGGCCGCAGTTAAAACAAAAGGATTTATTATCACCCTGATTATTGTGCCAATCATGATGGGTGGTAGTTTCGTCGTCATGATGTTAACAGATGACAACCAGGATATAGACGACAAACATATAGTTGTGATGGACTATTCAGGCGAGGTTAATGAATTACTTACTGAAGCAAGCCAAGAAAGAAATGAGACAGGAATATTCAACCAGGAAACAGGGGAACAGGTAGAACCAAAATATATTCTTGAATTTGTTGAACCGGATTTGGAAAATCCATTTGAACAGCAACTTGAGCTGTCTGATCGCATCAGGTCTAAAGAATTAATAGCATTTGTCGAGGTAGGAAAGAATGTCATGGCCCCCGGACCAGATACGGAAGAAGATTTCATTAAATACTATTCAGAACACTCGTTCATGGATAATATGAGGTATTGGTTCTCTGATGTGATAGGTAACTATTCCAGGCAAAAACGAATTGAAGCGCTGAACCTGGATCCTGAACTAACAAAGGGGCTTTTTGATTGGGTAAATATTGAGGGAATGGGCCTTGTTGATGTAGATAAAAAAACCGGAGAACAACAGGCGGCAGAAAAATCCAATGAATTTCAATCTTTCATTGTACCCTATATTTTTGTCATGCTTATGTTTATGATGACCATGATGAGTGCTGCGCCATTACTAACAAGTGTCATGGAAGAAAAAAATGAAAAAATAGCTGAGGTCCTGCTTGGAACAATTACTCCATTCGAATTTATGATGGGAAAAGTCTTTGGAGGTCTTGGCGTAAGCCTGACAACGGCAGCAGTCTATATTGCAGGAGGTGTCATGATTGCAAGCAATGCCGGATATGCCTCTCTTATATCTACCAACCTCCTGATCTGGTTCTTTGTCTACGTAATATTTTTTGTGATAATGGTTGGCTCAGGAATGGCCGCTTTAGGATCTACCTGTAACGATAACAAGGATGCACAATCATTACAATTCCCGGCAATGCTACCCATTATATTGCCGCTGTTTGTAATTGTGCCAATCATACAAAACCCAACTGGGAGTCTTGCAACTACATTGTCATTCATTCCCCCATTTACGCCTACAATAATGATGGTAAGAATGGCAACGCCGGTAAGCATACCTATTTGGCAACCAGTGCTTGGCCTGGCTCTTGTAATATTATTTACTGTATTTACTGTATGGCTTGGTGCAAGGATATTCAGGACGGCTATTCTAATCCAGGGACAGAAACCATCGTTTAACAACTTGATTAAATATGCCTTTAAAGGGTAAGTATGAAATTGACATAAGACGCGCCACATGGCGCGTCTCTACAAAGTTTTATAATTCGGCGATGCGGATATTTTTGAATTGAACAAGTGCAGGTGGACTCACCCATTCTCCGTCCACCTTATGTCCATGATGCTGAAGTCCAATGGATCCTTTTTCAGGAAGCCCGGGTAGCTCTGCATTTTCAATAATCCGTTGTTCGTTAAGATCCACTGTCAGACGATTTCCAACAACTTCAATCCTGAAAGTGTTCCATTCGCCAATATTTTTATCCGCATTGAACCTTGGCGTTACTCCCCTTCTTACCTCAGGTGACATTGTATTGTCCATTCGATACCCATATACTTCACCGGAACCAGAAGGCCAGCACCAGATATTTACCTGTGATTTATCATTACCTCTAAGAAGTATTCCCGAGTCTGAATCAGGGACAACGATTTTTATTTCTTCTCCATTTTCATCCAGCTTATGCAAACCACTTGGCAATATAATAGGTACCCCTGGGTTTTTCCATGGAGTCTCCTTTATTCTCCAATCCACGTATATTACAAAATCCTGGTACTCCATCTCAGTCCATAGATTCTTATCTTCTGATGCTTCACTCTCCGCATCATAATCAATAACACCATCCAGTATTTTCCAATGTCCGTTATCTCCCTCAGGCACTTTCCAATTTGTAAAATCCGACCCGTTAAAAAGGGTAATAAAATCAGGTTCTGCTGTTACAGTTACATCAGCAGGTTTTTCCTGGTTTTGACAGCTCATCAGGGTAGAAATAAAGATTGCAAGGATGAGTAATACGCGGTATTTCATAAGGTTTTGTATTAGTTAGTAATTCTCGATTTATTCAGGTATTAAGTTAAAAGAAATATGAGCCATATGCAATACCTCAAACATCTCACTTGAAACTTCTACTATGGATATTGCTAACCATCCTTCGGCAAGCTCAGGAGACAAATTGATCCAGTTGGATTGAAACTTCCAACTCTAGATCACTTTAGTTCACTCCCTTTTATTATCTTTATTCCTCAAATAACTCCTACTATGTTACATGTATTACAACACCCCCTGATCAATCATAAACTTACCCAGATCAGAAGAAAAGAAACCGGCACCAAAGATTTTCGCGAAGCACTGGATGAAATAGCAGGTCTTATGGCCTATGAAATTAGCCGGGATCTGCCTTCAAAACAAGTGGAAATTGAAACTCCCCTGGCTACCTGCCTAACACACGAAATGTCAAAAGACATTGTTCTTGTTCCAATTCTCAGAGCAGGATTGGGAATGGTTGATGGCATAACCAACCTTATTCCCACCGCAAAAGTTGGACATGTGGGAATGTACCGCGACCATGTAACACTAGAGCCGAAAGAATACTACGCGAAACTCCCACCCAACACGCCATCTGCAGTAGTTATGATTCTTGATCCCATGTTGGCAACCGGAGGAAGCGCTGCAGCAACAATATCTTTCCTGAAGAAACAAGGAGCAAAGCAGATTAAGTTAGTTTGCATTGTAGGTGCCCCGGAAGGCGTGAAGAGAATTGAAGATGAACACCCGGATGTTGATATTTACCTGGCTGCACTTGATGATAAACTGAACGAATTTGGATACATCATACCCGGATTAGGAGATGCCGGTGATCGCTTATTTGGAACAAAGTAAAAGCTAACTGCTAACTGCCCACTGAAATCACTATCTTTCCCCTTGCTCTGCCCGACTGGCTGTATTCCTGCGCCTCTTTAGTTTGTTCAAGGTGGAATGTCTTATCGATAATCACTTTTATCTCTCCTGAAACGATATGATCAATCATCCATTGAAGATCCGTTTTTGTACTCTTCAATAAAATCATTTTTACTTTTCGGGATGAGAAAAATCGTGTCCAAAACCCGAGGAATATGGTTTTAATTGAGATGTTCAATTTTATAAGCATCCCTCCTTTCTTCAGTGATCGCTTCGAATCGGCAAAAAAAGCATTTGCAGCTGCATCCAGTATCACATCATAAGCATTATGCCTGTCCCTGAAATCTTCTTTGTTGTAATCAATTACTTCATCAGCTCCAAGGGATAATACAAGATCCCTGTTGCGATTGCTGCACACTGCAGTAACATGCGCTCCCAATACCTTTGCAATCTGTATAGCGAAAATGCCAACACCTCCCGATCCACCATTTACGAGTACCCGGTCTCCTTTTTTAACTTTATAATGAATGGTAAATGCCTGCAAGGGTGTAACGCCTGCAATAGCCATGGTAGAAGCATCTTCATGCGACAGATCATTCGGAATTTTTATGGTACTCGCACCTTTTGCAACAGCATATTCAGCACAGGCCCCACCCTTCCTGGTCAGGCCGGCAAACACCCTGTCACCCCTTTCAAATTCGCTAAGCCCTGTACCAATTTCAGAAACTACGCCCGACAGTTCAGATCCGACAAATAAAGGAAATTTCTTTCCAGTCATAAATTTCAATCTTCCTTCCCTTACTTTCCAGTCAACAGGATTCACTGAGGCAGCGACCACTTTAACCAGCACCTCCCCATCTCCCGGTTTCGGATCAGGAACATCTATGTATTCAAGTTTCTCCGGTCCGCCGTATTCATTAAAAATTATCGCTTTCATTCTTTGTTATCAGTATTATATTAGTAGAGAAAGCAAAGATACAGAAAAAGTGACTCAAGTTCGGAGTCGAAATCAACTCTAGTTCACTCCCAACTTAAGCTCACTCCCAACTCTAGTTCACTCTAGTCACTTCTCTCCCCCTCCTTGCACTTCTCCACTTTTTCCTCTAACTTGTTGTCAAAATACCTTGATCATGAGTCATAAAGACGACAAAAAGAAAAACCATCCACACCCGGATCACAAGAAAGGCGAGAAACTGGATAAAAAATTTTACTTCAGTGAACTTGACAGCTTACAATTAGAATTGGTAAAGCTACATGAGTGGGTTAAAAAAGAAGGATTGCGGGTTGTTATCCTGTTTGAAGGACGAGATGCAGCAGGCAAAGGAGGCGTTATAAAGAGAATTACCGGCAGGTTGAATCCTCGTATTGCAAGAGTCGTTGCCCTGGGTGTTCCAACAGAAAAAGAGAAAAGCCAATGGTATTTTCAAAAGTATGTAAAGCACTTGCCTGCTGCCGGTGAAATGGTGCTTTTCGATCGCAGCTGGTACAACCGCGCCGGCGTTGAAAAAGTTATGGAATTTTGTACAGATGAAGAGTACTGGGACTTCCTGAGATCATGTCCGAGGTTTGAAGAAATGCTAATACAATCCGGAATCATCCTTATAAAATACTGGTTCTCAGTAAGTGACGAAGTGCAGGAAAAAAGATTCAGTGACAGGATTCAGGACCCGCTAAAACGATGGAAATTCAGTCCCATGGACCTTCAATCCAGGTCTCGGTGGGTAGAATACTCGAAAGCAAAAGATGAAATGTTCTCTTATACCGACACAAAACTATCTCCATGGTATGTTGTTAATTCCGACGACAAGAAAAGAGCCAGGTTAAATACAATTTCCCATCTGCTTACCATGATTCCCTATAAAGAGCTAAAACATGAAAAAGTAGAATTACCTTCCATCAACAAAGAGGGCTATATCAGGCCACCAATGAGTGAACAAAGTTTTGTGCCGGAAACTTATTGATTATTTTAGCCTGCATATGTACAAATTCCCATTAACCCATTAACCCATTGACTCATTAAACCATTAAGTATGAGGAAGATAAGCGCAGGAATTGCAGTTGCAGCTATAGTGTTACTGGTGAGTTCATGTACAACAAGTAATGAAATTGAATTGTTTAACGGGAAGAACCTGGATAATTGGACCGTCTGTATATCTGAAGATGTTCCGACTGAATCTGTCTTTTGGGTTGAAGATGAGCTGATCAATGTTTCAGGAGTTCCCAATGCATATCTCCGCACAAATGATGGCAGGCAACGCCGGCGACCTGGTATTAATTGGCAAAGACGTTGGCATCACTGCTCAAGACAGTGTATATTTGATAGAATCTGAAGAAAACAGGTATGCCATACTCCCAAAACTACAGGAAAGTTCAGAAAATGCCCCGGGAGAATGGAATGAATATGATATCACTGTTGAAGGAGATATTATTGAATTCACGGTTAACGGAACAATCCAAAACCGGGGGATTGATGCAACAAAGATCAAAGGGAGTATTGCCATACAATCAGAAGGCGGACCGATGCAATTCAGGAATATTACTTTGCTTGAGTTATAGGTATTGCCACTCCAGTGCTAAGCTTAGAGTTCTCCGTAATGGAGCCAGAACAGTTGGATGCAATGTAAGCCCTGCCAAATTTTCATTTGGCTTAATATCAGCTAGCGTGAAACATTATAAATTCGTATTAGTTTTTTAACTTTACACTCCCAAAAAATATAACCGAAGCATATAGAAATTATGAATTTAAAAATTGACGTAAAGAATGTATTCGATTTTATTCCTGAATCTGAAATTTTTGCCCTGAAGGATGAGTCCTCAGCAAAACTAAAGTCACTTAAGAGTGGAGACGGTGAGGGAAATGATTTTCTTGGATGGGTAAATCTTCCCTCTTCAATCACTGAAGAGAATTTTGTTGCTATTGAAAAAACAGCACAGCGTTTATCAGGAAAATCGGATATAGTAATTGTAATAGGAATTGGTGGATCTTACCTGGGTGCAAAAGCAGTTAATGATGCCCTGTCACACAATTTCGAGATGCTTAAAGGGAAAAGAGAGCATCCCACAATGATCTTCGCAGGTCATAACATTGGGGAAGATTATATGCAAGAATTAACAGACACCCTGGATAATTACAGCTATTCCATCGTTGTTATTAGTAAATCAGGAACTACAACTGAACCTGCACTGGCATTCAGAATACTAAAGGACCACCTTATTGCAAAAGTTGGAGCTGAAGAGGCAGTATCAAGAATTGTTGCCATCACAGATTCTAGCAAAGGAGCGCTCAGACAATTAGCAGAACAGGAGGGATATGAAACGTATGTGATTCCTGATGATGTTGGTGGACGTTTCTCTGTGCTTACTCCTGTTGGACTCGTTCCACTGGCAATATCCGGATTCAACATCCGTGAACTTGTAGCAGGTGCAGTATCAATGGAGAAGATATGTTTGAATAACGACAATCTTGAAGATAATCCTGCTTTGCTATATGCTGCCACCAGGAATGCCTTATACAGAAAAGGAAAGAAGATTGAAATTCTCGTGAACTACCACAACAAACTTCACTATATATCTGAATGGTGGAAGCAGCTTTATGGAGAGAGTGAAGGGAAAGACGGAAAAGGAATATTCCCGGCAGCAGTAGATAATTCAACTGATCTTCACTCCATGGGACAATATGTTCAGGAAGGCGAGAGAATCTTATTTGAGACTGTAATATCTGTTAAAGAGAGCGAGCATGATGTTAAAGTGCCTGAAGACTCCAAGGACCTTGACAAACTAAATTACCTCGCAGGGAAAAGGATCGACGAGGTGAATAAAATGGCTGAGCTTGGGACTACGCTGGCGCATATTGATGGCGGTGTTCCAAATATCAGGATTGAGATTCCTGAGATCAATGCCTACAACCTGGGCGGGTTAATGTACTTCTTTGAAATAGCTTGTGGAATCAGCGGATATATGCTTGAAGTCAATCCATTCAATCAGCCAGGAGTAGAAGCATACAAAAAGAATATGTTTGCCCTGCTGGAAAAACCTGGTTTTGAAGAAGAAACGAAAAAAATCAAAGAAAGACTGTAAGCGAACATTTAGCCATAACTTATGTTGTAAGACCGGGTACATTCCCGGTCTTTTTTTTATGAAAAATTATATCCAAAATCTCAGCCCGACTCTCAAAGGTGTTTTTCTGGCCTTTATGGCCACCCTGGGAATGGCAAACGTATATGTTTTTTCTAAAGCTGCCTTGCTGGAGGTCAGTTTTTTCCAATTCCAGTTTTTTTGGTTCGGACTCGCTTTGGTATGGAACCTCGCCTTTTTATATATAAGCGGAATTGTAAAAAAAATCCCTCACTTAAGTAAGAAATCTAACAGGAATCTAATAATTATTGGATTTTTAGAACTTGGTGCAGCAGCCACATTGTTCCTGGCAATTCAGCTTGCCGAGAATCCAACCATTGTTTCCTTTTTATCCAATGCGACACCCATATTTGTAACCCTGCTGGGGATTAGATTCCTTGGAGAGAGATTTAACTCTGTCGAAGCTATTGGAATACTCTTAACTGTCGGAGGTGTAATTCTAATTACTTATACACGCAATACCTCACTTGCGCAATTTTTTAGTGATGGATCGGGATGGATTTTAATCTCATCCTTGTTCCTATCCGTTAGTATTATTTTTGCAAAAAGTAACATAAAGGATATTCATCCCGGAATACTCACCTTAAACCGGGTAATCTTTATATTTATATTTGGTATTATTGGCATACTGCTTAGTCGCGAAAGTTTTAGCATTTCCGGGTCTGCCTTGCTAAATATTGCAGCAGGCTCATTCCTGGGTCCTTTTTTAACCGGTCTTGCCCAATACTCAGCACTAAAATATATTGAAGCTTCGAGAACAATGATTATCCAGGCAACCAGGGGGCTGTTTGTAATGATTGGATCGATGATTTACCTTGCCATAATGCCAACCTCAATGCAGGTAATTGGTGGAATTATTACCATCCTTGGAGTGATAGTTATGACCTGGGGAAAGATGCGAAAAAAGAAAAGTAAATAAAAAACGGAACCCGTTACCGGATCCCGCTTCTTCAACTAAACTAACTAAACCAAAACTACCACGAAAAGATTTATGCAATCGTTATTGTCTTAGGTCCTTTTTTTACTTCTTCCTCTTTCTTTGGAAGATGCACGCTCAGGATTCCCTCTTTATGAGTGGCTGAAATTTTATCCTGCATAATTGAATCAGGAAGTTGAAAAGTCCTTTTGAAAGAACTGTAATTGAATTCCCGCCTCATGTATTTGTCTTCTGATTCCTCTTTCTCAATCTTCTTCTCAGAAGAAATAGTGATAAGATCATCATTCAAATCAATATTGAAATCTTTTTTCGTTAAACCTGGAGATGCAACATCTATGCGAAACTCTGTATTGTCTTCAATTACATTTACTGCAGGTGTATTAATGTTTCGTGAACCGAAAAATCCGCTTAAAGACTGATCACTAAAAATATCATCTAAATAAGCAGGCACATAAGATCTGTTAATTTTTGCTATCATTTTATTTTCCTCCATTTTAATTTATTAATCGTTTCCCACTATAGATCAATTCATATGCCAATGAAAGAATATTGTCATTTTGTCATGTTAGTAGAAATACAGCATGTCATTTTGTCATTTTGAAGATTAATCACATGACAAATTGTAAGTATAACGACCCGGTAAATTATTGGATTTCCTCACTGCCTACTGCTCACTGCCTACTTCCTCCTACCCAACTCATCTTTTAGCTTTTCAACTTCAGCCAGCAATTGGGTTTCTCGTTTTGCAGATTTTTCCTGTATGACCCTAAGCTCCTCCATACTTTGTCGCATCTCCTCTTCTCTTGAAAAGAGCTCTTCGGATTGCTGCCGGGATTGCTGGAGTAATTTCGCAGTGCTTATGTTGACTTTTACTTTTGTAACTGAAGCTGCAATACTGTTACTAAGTGATTTTATGAAATTGACTTTGTATTCGGGAACATCATTGAATGAGGCCAGCTCAATAACACCCAGGACCTGTTCATCCAACAATACCGGCACGAGAATCAATGTTGAAGGAAAGTCTTCCCCAAGTCCCGACCTGATACGTATATAATCATCAGGCAGATCGGTAATAACGATACTATCCTTTTCAATAGCACATCTTCCAATCAGTCCTTCACCAAACCTGAACTGCTTATCTATCTTCTTTTCCCTGTCGAAAGCATACGAACCGGTCAACTCCAGCACTGGCTCCTCCCCTTCATCGTCCTTCACCATAAAAAACCCTCCCACTTCCATGTCAACATAGCTAACCAGTTCCTTTATAAACTCATTAGACATAATGGAAATATCATCTTCCGTATTTCTCAGGAGTTCTCCAATAGTTGCCAGTCCCTGTGCAGCCCAGTTTTCCTGTTCGTCAACAGACCTCCTCCTCTCGTCCTCAATTTTCGATTGATTGAGTTGATTTTTTAACTGGCACATTGCCTTGCCAATCCTGTCTTCATCTCCTCTCACATTAAAACCATCACTTAATGATCCCTTTGATACATCCATAGTAAACCTGATAACTTCTTCCAGGTATTGAAAATGTATGCTTAACGACTCTTCCAAATCGCCAATCTCATTGTTCCATTGTTTTGTTTCGATAACAGGTATTTCCCCTTTATCAAGACTGGACAAAATACTTGTCAGCTTATTTAGTGGAGAGTATATAGTTGCATAAAAAAGGAACCCTTCCACCAGGATTAACAGTACAGCTATCAGTGCAAGTGTCGTAACTAATTTACTGTTTTCACCGCCTGAAAGTATGATCCACATCATCAGTGTTGCAATGACAACAAATAAAACGGCTACCGGCAGAAGTATTGAGATCCTTCGTTTCATAATCTTATGTAAGGTATAAATTTAGAAATTTTTTACTTACATCCTGTTAATGGCCTGAGACAATTGCTGTAAGGCCTTTCCCAGGTTCTTTCTTGGTGTAGCTATATTAATTCGTTGATAGTATTCTCCACCTGGCCCAAATTTCGCTCCCTCAACCAATCCAAGTCTTGCTTCATTTATCATGAATGCAGTTAGTTCCTTTTCTTTCATTCCCAGCTTTTTAAAACCCAACCAGGTCAGATATGTTGCTTCCAGTGAAGAAACACCTACCTGGGATATATGACTCTTTACAAACTCCTGCAGATAGATAAAATTCCCTTCCAGGTATCTCAATAGCTGTTCAAGCCATTCATCTCCTTTCAGGTAAGCTGCCTCCATGGCCACCATTCCAAACAAGTTTCCACTACCCACATGCACATCCTCAAGCACTTTGTCGTATACAGCTTTCAATTTAGCGTTTTCAATTATTACAGCTGAAGAGTGCATCCCCGCAAGGTTAAAGGTCTTGCTTGGAGCCACGCAAGTTATACAAAGATCGGAAATCTCTTCCCCCAAGCTTGCCAGTGGAATATGCTTATGATCAAACAAGATAAGGTCGGAATGTATCTCGTCACTTATCACCTTCACATTATATTTCACACATAAATTAGCCAGCTGAACAAGTTCACCCTTATTCCATGCCCTTCCGACCGGGTTGTGAGGATGACAAAAAAGCATCAGCTCAATTCCCTCACTAAATTTCTTTTCGAGATCATCAAAATCCATGGTATATACTCCATCCTCATCAATAAGCTGATTATAAACCAGTTTTCGTCCATGATTTTCCACAGCACTGAGGAAGGGAAAATATACAGGTGGCTGAATAAGTATTTTGTCACCTGGTTTGGTATATCCCATGACACTGAAGTTTAGGGCAGGGACAATTCCGGGACTAAAATTAATTGCTCCCGGATCAAGCTTCCATCCATGGCGTCTTTCCATCCATGCAGCAACAATCTCATAAAACCGCGCAGGACGATAAGTGTATCCGTATATGGGATGCTGCAGCCGCTCTGCAAGCGCATCCCTTATAAAATCAGGCACTTCAAAATCCATGTCTGCCACCCACATTGGAATTACATCTTCCCTGCCAAATAGTGGCGTCAGGAGATCAAATTTTACAGAATCAGTCCCTCTTCTCTCAATCTGTTTATCGAAATCGTATTTCATATACACATATTTATTTTCACAGAAATCACATCACATTAGTCTATTTATAGAAAGCATCAGGGTCAGGAAAGGCCATTGATTCTCGTGCTTTTTCTTTTGAAAGGATAAAATATTCAGCCACTGATTCGGCACACAACACTCCTTCTGAATTGAAAAGTTTTACTTCGATCTCGGCCAGATTTCTTCTCTGCTCAACTAATTTGGCCCGCAGAGTAATAGGTCCCTGGTTCACCATCACCGGTTTGCGGAAGCGACAAGTTAACCTCGAAGTAACACCTCCGGTTTTTAATTTTACAAATACCACCCAACTGGCAATCTCGTCCATCAATGTGCTCTGAATTCCCCCGTGAAGCACATTGGTATATCCCTGGAAACAGGGATCCGGCTCCCACGTTGAAACTATTTCATCACCATCTTCATAAAATTCCAATTTCAAACCATGATCATTGTTAGGACTGCACCCAAAGCATTTATAGCTGGATAGTTCTGCAAATGGGTTTTTCAACTTCTTCATCATTTATATTTTACTGGATTAAGATTCAAAATTAATATTTATAAATTGCGAAAGAATATAAATCCTCCCTAATCCTCAAATATGGTACGGCCAAAGAAACATCTCGGACAACATTTTCTTACTGATCCAGCTATTGCAGAAAGAATTGTAGGTTCCATGGCTTCAAGAGAAGACAGGGCCGTAGTGGAAATCGGTCCCGGAAAGGGTATTCTTACACAATTTCTTTTACAAGAGAATATCCGTCGCTTTATTCCCATAGAAATTGACGATGAATCTTATGATTACCTGCTAAGGGAATGGCCGGAACTAAAGGATGAGATGCAACTACTTGATTTTCTGAAATTTGATATTGGATCTCTCAGGGAAGATAAGCTGCAGATCATTGGAAATTTTCCATATAATATCTCGAGCCAGATATTCTTCAAAGTACTGGAAAATAAAGATATAGTTAATGAGGTAGTATGTATGATACAGAAAGAGGTGGCCGTAAGGTTGGCTTCTCCCCCGGGTTCCAAACAATATGGTATTCTTTCGGTGCTGCTACAGGCCTATTATACCCTGGATTACCTGTTCACCGTCAAACCAGGGTCATTTTTTCCTCCTCCGAAAGTCAATTCCGGTGTTGTGCGACTGATTCGCAACGAAACCAGGCAATTGGCTTGTGATGAGAAACTGTTTTTCAGGGTAGTGAAAACTTCTTTCAACCAGCGAAGAAAGACAATTCGCAACTCCTTAAAAACTATTTTGCTAAATTTGCATGTCGAATCCGAATTATTGTCTAAAAGACCTGAACAATTGAGTGTTTCTGAATTCGTTGAATTAACAAATCTGATCGACCATAAATAACAGAATAATCTGAGTGTAAATCCTAAGCTGCTTTGTTATGGGTACTAAAATAACCAGGGAATATATAGGTGAATTAAGAGGCCTTATAGAAGCCAGAGATGACAAAGCAACTCTCAAGATGATGGAGTTTCTCCATCCTGCAGATATTGCTGAACTTTACGACGATCTCAACATTGAAGAGGCCAAGTACCTCTACATGTTACTGGATCCCGAGACTGCCTCTGATGTGCTCGTTGAACTGGAGGAAGATGACCGGGAAAAATTTCTAAAAGTACTCCCACCTGAAATTATTGCAAGCCAGTTTATCGGGCATATGGAATCTGATGATGCTGCGGATATCATTGGTGACATGTCAGAAGATGTCAAGCAGGAGGTATTGCTGCACATCGATGACCTTGAGCAGGCAGGAGACATTGTTGACTTGCTGGCATATGATGAGGATACAGCCGGGGGACTCATGGCTAAGGAGTTAGTAAAGGTGTATGAAAACTGGAGCATCACCACCTGCCTGAATGAGATGCGGAAGCAGGCCGAAGATGTGGATGAATTATATTATATCTATGTGGTTAGTGATGATAATATTCTGAAGGGAATATTGTCATTGAAGGCATTGCTCCTGGCAAGTGGAAAAACACTAATAAAGGACATTTATGAAACAGGAGCCCATTCTGTAAGTACCGATACTCCCTCCGAAGAAGTTTCACAAATCATGGGTAAATATGACCTGGTTGTGCTGCCGGTTATTGACAGTATTGGGAGATTAATAGGTAGGATTACAATCGATGACGTGGTAGATGTTATTCGTGATGAGGCCGAGAAGGATTACCAAATGGCTTCTGGTATCTTCGTTGATGTTGAAACCACTGACTCAGCTATACGCATGTCCCGGGCGCGCCTTCCCTGGCTAATCATCGGTTTATTGGGAGGTATACTTGTTGCTGCGCTCATTGGGAGATTTGAAGAGGATTTGAGGATTTATCCCGAAATGGCGTTTTTCATTCCCCTGATAGCAGCCATGGCAGGTAATGTTGGAATACAATCATCAGCAATTATTGTACAGGGATTGGCAAACAACAGTCTAGGACTTGAAAGCACCTTTAGAAAATTAGTAAAGGAATTTATGGTTGCCATCTTTAATGGACTCATCCTTGCAGCCCTGTTGTTTGGATATAATATTCTCTTCAGTGATAGCATGGCTCTTACCTATACCGTGAGTATATCATTATTTGTGGTGATTATTTTTGCTGCACTATTTGGGACAACGATCCCATTGTTTCTAAATAAATTAAAACTTGATCCTGCACTTGCCACAGGACCATTTATCACCACTACAAATGATATCATGGGTTTGTTGATGTACTTCCTTGTGGGTAGATTGCTTTATGATATTATACCGCTTGTTTGATCAGAAGGTAGAGTTCATTGCTGTTACGGGATCCATTCTGGCGGCCTGCCAGGCCGGGGCAAACCCACTTACAAGTCCAATGATAGAGGATATTGATATCCCCAAAATGATGTTCGATACAGTGAGATACATCTTGAAATCACCTGTTAGGTTGATCAGCAATGTACCTGCTGCCACAATCACTAATCCAACAATTCCCCCCGCCAATGAAAGCAATACTGATTCAAATAGAAATTCCAACATTATAAAATAATTTTTCGCTCCAATGGCTTTTTGAATGCCGATGATATGAGTTCTCTCTTTCACTGATACAAACATGATGTTGGCAATTCCAAATCCCCCCACGAGGATGGAAAATATTCCAATAAAAAATCCTGCCGCATTAATGACCTTAAAAACCTGGTCCAGCTGATTGTTTATCAAACTGGTCTGATTTAATGCAAAATTATCATCATCTCTTGGTTTAATTCTGCGATGGGATCTCAATAGAAGACGCAATTCGTCTGAAAGCTCTTCCACAGAAACCCCCTGCTTTGCTTTCACCCATATCTGAGGATTGTTCCATTCCTTGCGAATATCGACAAAACTTTTCATGAAATTAATGGGGAGAATCACCAATTCATCAAGGTTATTGTTATCGAAGGTACCTTTCCCCTCTTTCTTGGTTACACCAATAACAGTTACTTTAAAGCCAGCAACAACAATTTCCTTATCAATAGGATCCAGACCTTCAAATAATTCATCCGCGAGATCGCATCCAATCACAGCAATATTTCGGCCACCTTCTACTTCAAAAGGCGAGAAATATCTACCCTGCTCTATTTCAAAAGACCTGATATTCTGGAAACCATCTGATGCTCCATTAATAGTAGTACTTTCAGAGGTGTTATTTTTATACTTAACAGTCCTGTTTGTAAAAGAAACAAAACATGCCTCTTCTGCCATCAGGGACTTACTTTTTATGAATTCATTCTCTTTCAACGATGGAATTGGACGATTCATATATTTCCACCATGCATACTCTTCCCCTTCTTCAGGTGCCCAGGGCCATTTCTCCACGTAAACTACATTGTCACCCAAGGCAGAAACACTCTCCCTGATATTTATTTCAAGGGAATCGACAATCGTAAAAACAGAGATAATTGCAAATATCCCAATCGTAATTCCCAGCAGAGACAAAGCCGTTCTCAACCGATTTCCTGAGAATGTCTGAAAAGACATTACAAAACTTTCCCAAATTAACCTTAAAATAATCATGTCATCTATATAAGAAACTCCATAAACGTTTCGTAATTTTGCACGAACACATTTTTATGCAAGATAAAACTTTAGTATCAACTATTAACTATTCTTGGTAAACAAGTACGTTTTATTTACTTTCACCCTTTCATTACATAACAGTGTTTTATAGCAAATATTCTAGATGAGTACTAACAAAAATATCAAATCCGCTTTAGTATCGGTTTTCAATAAAGAAAACCTTGAAAAAATTGTAAAAAAATTAAATGAATTAGGTGTTCATATTTATTCTACAGGCGGCACAAAAGACTTCATCGAAAAGCTAAATGTACCGGTATCTACCGTGGAATCCCTTACCTCTTACCCTTCCATTCTTGGGGGGCGCGTTAAAACGCTACATCCAAAAGTATTCGGAGGAATTCTCTCCAGAAGAGACAATAGTTCAGATGTTGAAGAACTCGTGGAATATGACATTCCCGAAATTGACCTGGTAATTGTTGACTTATATCCCTTTGAAGAAACTCTTGCTTCGGGTGCATCGGAAGCTGAAATTATTGAAAAGATTGATATTGGCGGTATCTCTCTCATACGAGCTGCTGCAAAAAATTTCAAGGATGTACTGGTTGTATCCTCAAGAAATCAATACGGCGACCTGTTGAACTTACTGGAAGAAAAGGGCGGAGAAACTACCATTGAAGATCGTAAAATCTTCGCCGGGGAAGCCTTCAATATTTCATCCCATTATGATTCTGCCATCTTCAACTACTTTGATGGAGGAGAAGGGAAAGCCCTTAAAATTAGCATCACAACTGAAAGGACGCTTCGCTATGGAGAGAATCCTCATCAGCAAGGCAAATATTTTGGGAATTTTGAAGAGATGTTTGAGCAGCTTCACGGAAGAGAGATTTCGTATAATAATTTACTTGATATTGATGCGGCGGTGGGATTAATTAATGACTTTGAAGACACCACTTTTGCTATTCTGAAACACAACAATGCTTGTGGTATTGCAAGCCGTAACAACCTTACCGAGGCATGGAAAGATGCACTGGCCGGAGATCCAATTTCGGCCTTTGGGGGAATTCTTGTTAGCAACAAGCTTATCGATGCTGATACTGCCAGGGAAATGTCAAAGATATTTTTTGAAGTATCCATTGCCCCTGGATATGACGCAGAAGCGCTTGAAATACTAAAGGTGAAAAAGAACAGGATAATCCTGGTAATGAAAGAGATGAAGCTACAGGATAAAACATACCGTACCGTGCTTAACGGGGCAATTGTTCAGGACAGGGATGTGAAGGTTGAGACTGCCGATGATCTGAAAGTAGTCACAGATAGCAAACCCCGCGATGACCAGGTTGCCGATCTGCTATTTGCCAATAAACTGGTTAAACATACAAAGTCGAATGCAATCATCCTGGCTAAAAACCAGCAATTACTTGCTTCCGGTGTCGGACAAACATCCAGGGTTGACGCACTCATGCAGGCCATTGATAAAGCAAGACATTTTAAATTTGATCTACAGGATGCGGTGATGGCTTCAGATGCATTTTTTCCATTCCCAGATAGTGTAGAGATCGCTGATAAGGCAGGTGTGACAGCAGTAGTTCAGCCGGGTGGATCCATTAAGGATCAGGATTCGATCGATTATTGCAACGCACACAATATGAGTATGGTAACAACAGGATTCAGACATTTTAAACATTAATAAAGATATAAGAGATGGGGATTTTTTCGTTTCAGCAGGAACTGGCAATAGATCTGGGTACAGCTAACACCATTATCATTCATAATGATAAGGTGGTGGTGAATGAACCCTCTATCGTTGCCATAGACACGCACTCAGGTAAACTGATTGCTATTGGGGAGAGAGCACGACAGATGCATGGGAAAACACATGAGAATATCAAAACAATCAGGCCCCTCAGAGATGGTGTAATTGCAGATTTTCATGCAGCAGAGCAGATGATCCGCGGGATGATTAAAATGATAAATACAAAGAAGAGACTCTTCACACCTTCATTAAAGATGGTTGTTTGTATACCTTCAGGAAGTACTGAAGTTGAGATCAGGGCTGTACGTGACTCATCTGAACATGCTGGTGGACGGAATGTAAATATGATTTATGAGCCAATGGCTGCCGCCATAGGAATCGGTTTGGATGTTGAAGCACCGGTAGGATGCATGGTTGTAGATATTGGAGGTGGTACAACCGAGATTGCTGTTATAGCACTGGGTGGTATCGTTTGTAATCAATCTATCAGAATTGCAGGTGATGGTTTTACAGCTGATATTCAAACGTATATGAGGCATCAACACAATATAAAGATTGGAGAAAGAACCGCTGAGGACATTAAAATCCAGGTTGGATCTTCACTTCCTGAACTTGAGGATCCACCGCAGGATTTTTATGTAAGGGGGCCAAACCTCATGACGGCAATGCCTATTGAAATTCCTATTTCATACCAGGAAATTTCTCATTGCCTGGATAAATCAATATCAAAAATCGAAACGGCAATCCTCTCAGTTCTGGAACAAACACCACCTGAACTGTATGCTGATATTGTTGAAAAAGGCATCTACCTTGCTGGTGGCGGTGCTTTAATGCGCGGATTGGATAAAAGATTAAGCGAAAAAATATCAATACCATTTCATATTGCAGAAGATCCGCTTCAGGCTGTAGCCAGGGGTACCGGGATTGCACTAAAGAACGTTGATAAATTTCCGTTCATGATGAAATAGCTGAACCATGAGAAGTCTGCTCAGACTACTGAAAAAGTATAGTTATATTCTGGTCTTTCTTCTATTGGAAGTCATAGCAATTCTATTGCTGAGCAATCATAACCATTACCAGCATTCAAGAATTCTCAATACCAACAGGGAAATAACCGGATGGATATTTGATAAAGTGGACGGTGCCAGGGAATATCTTTCATTGAAGGAAACAAATGAAATCCTTGTACAGGAAAATGCCACACTGCGTAACAAGCTCGCTTCACCTGGCCCCTCGATAGCTAAGCTTTCACCGGAAGAAATTCAGCGATTAAACTACTATTCCCCGGCAAGAATTGTTCATAGCTCAGTTTATAAGCAGCTTAATTATCTAACCATCAATAAAGGACGAAAACAAGGGGTTACAAGAGATATGGCTGTTATTAGTGAACAGGGAATTGTGGGAATCGTGCTGGAATCGTCTCCAAACTTCTCAACAATATTACCTATCATCAACCCTGATTTCCGGCTCAGTGCGAAATTGCAAAAGAATAATTTTGCCGGGATATTACAATGGGACGGGAATTCTCCAAATCAAGCCATACTTAATGAAATACCATATCATGTTGACGTCCAGATTGGCGACTCAATAGTGACCAGTGGATTTTCAGCAATATTCCCGGAAGGGCTCCATGTTGGAACCATCTCAGATTTCTCATTACAAGAGGGAAACTTTTTTGAAATACGTGTTCTGTTGGGAACAGACTTTAGCACACTCTTTTATGTAAATGTAATTAAGAATTTCTTGCAGGAAGAGCAACGAGAACTTGAAGAAAAAACAAACGAATGATTAGGATAGTAGGAAGAAATATAATCAGATTCCTTGTAGTGATCCTTTTCCAGGTATTGGTACTTGATAACATTCAAATGGGTGGATATCTAAATCCGTATTTCTATGTGTTGTTCATTATCCTGATGCCTTTTGAAACACCTCGTTGGTTTATGCTGATCACTGCTTTTATACTTGGATTAAGCGTCGACCTATTTACGAATACGCTGGGTATGCACGCAGCCGCAACTGTATTTATGGCCTTGTTACGACCCTGGATTCTTAATATTTTTGCACCAAGGGACGGTTATGAACCTGACACTTTTCCAAGAATTTTCTTTTATGGTTTCAACTGGTTCTTAAGGTATTCTTTGGTGATGGTATTCTTTCATCACCTGGCTCTGTTCTATATTGAAGTCTTTCACTTTCAAGATTTTTTAAGTACCTTTCTGCGGGTGATTTTGAGCACATTAGTAACCACCTCAACGATTATTCTTAGTCAATATTTTATCTTCAGGAAATAGATAGAGATGAAGCAGTACGATGACCGGAGGTATGTTTTTATTACTGTGATCATCCTGGTGGGATTGGTGTTTATAATCAGACTTTTCTCTCTCCAGGTGGTTAACAAGTCGTATAAAATTTCTGCGGAAAACAACTCCCAAAGCCATGTCGTTATTTATCCTGCCAGGGGCTTGATCTATGACAGAAATGGTGATCTGCTGGTTTCCAACCAGGCAGCATATGATATAATGGTTATCCCAAATTCTATCTCAGAATTCGATACAACTGATTTTTGTAATATCCTAAACATCACAAAGGAAAGTTTAATTAACCGGCTTAACAGGGCAAAGGATTATTCATACAGGATAGGTTCCTTCTTCATGAAACAGGTTAACTATGAAGATGCTGCTGTTCTGCAAGAAAAGATGTATCAATATCCCGGCTTTTATCTGCAATCAAGAACGCTAAGAACTTACACTAAGCCCATTGCTTCTCATATTCTTGGCTACATTGGGGAGGTTAACAAACGAGACCTGGAATCGTCAGATTATTATAATATGGGGGACTACCACGGCATCATAGGCATTGAAAAATCTTATGAAGAGGTGCTTCGTGGTCAGAAAGGACTGAAGATTTTTCTGAAAGATGTACACAACAAAATTATTGGCTCATACGAAGATGGGAAATATGACATTCCTGTCAAGGTTGGAAAAAACATGATGATTGCCCTTGATTCTGATCTCCAGGAATATGGAGAAAAACTTATGCAAAACTATGTCGGCAGTGTAGTCGCCATTGAACCGAAAACAGGAGAGATTCTTTCGATGATTAGTTCTCCTACAGTAGATCCGAATACGCTTGTTGGAAGAAACCTTGGAGAAAGTATCAGCAGGTTATCTGCCGACACACTGAATCCCCTCTTCAACAGGGCCCTGATGGCACAATACCCTCCCGGATCAACCTTTAAAACAGTCAATGGACTTATTGGATTGCAGGAAAAAGTGATCAAACCATCCACCCAATTTGATTGTTATCATGGATATGATTATCGGGGAACTCATGTGGGCTGTCACTATCATGATTCGCCATTAAATCTTATTGAAGCTGTTCAGCAATCCTGCAACTCATACTTCTGCAACGTATTCAGAAGAATTATGGAAAATCCGGCTTATGAAAACACTGAAGCTGCTTTTGAAAAGTGGAGGGCTCATGTAACTTCATTTGGATTTGGAAATAAGCTGGGATCTGATTTTCCCAACGAACTAAATGGCAATATTCCTACAGCTGCCTATTATGATAAATACTATACCAGTGGACATTGGAATTTTTTAACAATCATCTCACTAGCCATTGGACAGGGCGAATTATTGATCACTCCAATTCAAATGGCCAATATGACTGCCGCCATTGCAAACAAAGGATACTACTTCACCCCCCACCTTGCAAAGAGTATTGAAGGAGTGGATATGATTGATGCTAAATTTACAACTCCAAATTTCACCACAATAGATTCATCCTGTTTTAGTCCGATTATCAATGGGATGGAATTGGCGGTGAATGGTTCAAAAGGATCAACTGCACGAATAGCCAGGATGAGTGATATTGTCATATGTGGCAAAACAGGAACAGCAGAAAATCCCCACGGGGCTGATCACTCAATCTTTTTAGCATTTGCTCCCAAAGATGACCCGCAAATTGCGATTGCTGCCTATGTAGAAAATGAAGGATTCGGTTCCACGTGGGCGGCACCGATTGCATCCCTGATGATCGAACAATATTTGAAAGGAGAAGTAAAAAGGATATGGCTTGAACAGCATGTCATGAAAGGAAATACGAAAAAGGAAGATGGTTAGACGAAATAACATATATGGCGATATTGACTGGTTGACTATCCTACTGTGGGTATTGCTTGTTGTTTTTGGATGGATGAATATCTACTCTGCAAATTTTGTGAACGCGGATGGAACAATATTCGACCTCTCAGAAAGATATGGTAAACAACTTTTATTCATTGGCGTTTCAATTATTCTGATAGTACTGATATTTATCCTCGATTCAAAATTCTTTGCATTTTTTGCCTATCCCCTCTATGGCATCATTATCCTCTCCCTAATATTGGTTATATTGATCGGGAAAGAGATTAATGGTGCCAAAAGCTGGCTTGCTTTTGGAGGTTTTTTGTTTCAACCCTCAGAATATGCCAAACCACTAACTGCATTAGCGCTGGCCCGTCTACTCACTTCACATGGCTTTCAATTCAAGGGATTTAAATCATACGTACTAACAGGTATCATAATTTTTTTACCGGCTCTTCTGATCATGCTTCAACCGGATATGGGATCAACCCTGGTATATTTTGCCTTTTTATTTGTCTTATACAGAGAAGGATTTTCACAAAATATTATGATCCTTGGAGCATCACTTATTATATTATTTGTCACCACTCTTCTCGTTGATAAGGTTATAATTCTTGCTGCTCTACTGTTCATTGCTCTTTTAATGTATAGATTTACCTGCAGATCAAATAAAAAGATGCTCTTGTTTTTCGTCTTCGGAGCTGGCATATTTGGTATTTTATTGGGCATCAATTACCTGGTAAAAACAGAGCATACACTGTTTAATATATCTCTGCTTACTTTCATTGTCATTACCTTAACAGGTTTGATTCTAGCTGTCAGGGCCAGGAAAGCCGGCTATTATAAGATTCTTGCCGGGATGATTATTGCTGTTGTTTTCACGGTATTTGTGGATTACGCCATGAACAATATTCTCAAAGAACATCAGCAACAGAGAATCTATGTTACACTCGGCATGAAGGATGACCCCCAGGGTGTTGGATACAATGTTAACCAATCTAAAATAGCCATTGGATCCGGAGGATTTTCAGGGAAAGGGTACCTGCAGGGAACGCAAACGAAACTTCACTTTGTTCCAGAACAAAGTACAGATTTTATTTTTTGCACTGTTGGCGAAGAGTGGGGATTTATTGGAACAACACTGGTGATTATTCTGTACATCGGACTGATCATAAGGTTGGTTCTCCTTGCCGAAAGACAGCGATCGCGATTCAGCAGAATATATGCTTATGGACTTATTTCTGTCATGTCAACCCATTTTGTAGTGAACATAGGAATGACCATTGGATTGTTTCCCGTAATTGGAATTCCCTTGCCATTTTTCAGCTATGGAGGATCGTCTCTGATCGCTTTTACAAGCTTCTTATTTATATTCCTGAAACTTGATTCTAACAGGATGGAATTGCTGAGGTAAGAAAAAACTGGAATTTCTCCTTGTATTTTCGTAACTTGCACTTCGCACTTCTTCTTAAGAAAATCGTTGAAGATCGAAACACTTGAATTGTTATTCCATGAGTTCCTATAAAGCATATACGACTAGAAATATCAGAAAAATACCACAATTATCTGCTTTATCTGAACAGCAATTGCATGAGATTGAGGTTGTTTCTCATGTCTTGCCATTCAAAACAAATAACTATGTAGTTGAAGAATTAATCGATTGGGAGAATTTTCAGGATGACCCTATGTTTATTCTAAATTTTCCTCAGCGGGAAATGCTTAAAGAAAAAAATTTCAACCATCTCTCTGCACTGATCAAAAAAAATGCCCCAAAAGATGAGATTGACAATTATGTTAATCATATCAGGTTGAGGATGAATCCACATCCTGCGGGACAAATGGAACACAATGTTCCAAGCATGAATGGAAACCGGCTGAACGGGATACAGCACAAATACCGGGAAACCTTGCTATTCTTCCCCTCACAGGGACAAACTTGTCATGCATACTGCACCTTTTGTTTCAGGTGGCCTCAATTCTCCGGAATGGATAATATGAAGTTTGGAATGAAACAAACGAAATTGCTAATTGATTATCTTAAACAAAACAAAGAGATCACAGATATTCTATTTACCGGCGGCGATCCAATGGTAATGAAAGCAAGTATCCTGGCGCGCTATGTCAACGCAATTATTCAAGCAGAACTTCCACAGATTAAAACCATTCGCATTGGTACAAAATCACTTTCGTTCTGGCCCTACAGGTTTTTAACGGATCCTGACTCAGAAGAGCTACTTGATGTTTTTAGGAGTATTACTGATGCAGGAATACACCTGGCCATCATGTCACATTTTAATCACTCAAAAGAATTAAGCACACATGCAGTTGCCCGGGCATCGGAAAAGATTCTTCAAACCGGGGCTCAAATAAGAACCCAATCACCATTACTTCGTCACATAAACAACAGCTCCGAGGCATGGGCTGAGATGTGGCGAAAACAGGTTGACCTGGGAATGATTCCTTACTACATGTTTATTGCCAGAAATACAGGATCACATGCATATTTTGGGGTCAATCTTAATGAGTCCCTCGAAATTTACAAGAATGCTTACCAAAAAGTTAGTGGTATATGCAGGACTGCACGCGGGCCAAGTATGTCCTCCGGACCGGGAAAAATTCATATTACAGGCACAGCCACAATAAATGGAGAAAAAGTATATGTCCTAAATTTCATTCAGGGTCGCGTTCCTGAATGGGTTGGTCAACCTTTCTTTGCGAAATATAATCCTGATGCACTGTGGATAGATGACCTGGAACCTGCATTTGGTGAAAAAGAGTTCTTTTATGAAAAAGAATATCAGAAGTTACTCAAAGTAGATAAATTAACGGATCAGTCTATTATGGATGAAGAAGCACAAATCGCTTAGCAACCATTTTTTCTCGTCATCTGAATTCTAATATCGATTTTATATTTCTCCTCGATAAAATCTATAATATCAGGAAAGAATTCATTAAAATCCTTCGCAAAAAATTCGTACTCCTTGCGCAATACCTCTATGGCATATGCTGTATGATCAGGCAAGCTTGTATTTGCAGACATGCGATCCAATACAAGTCCGATCCCATCAATAGTCTGATATGCCATCATCCAATTGTTTTCAAGGAAGGTCGGAAACCAGACTTTTATGCCTGTAGGCAATGATTTATAGTTCTTCTTCAACAAATCATAGGTATTGTCAACATAATCACCCAGTGGAATATCGCAATAGTTTGACCATAAACTGGCTAGAAAATGGTCATAGAAAATATCAATAATAACACCTGCATATTTGTGATATTTGTCAACGAGACGACGAGAGCATCTCCTTGTTACAGGATGACTGTCTGTATATGTATCAATATCTCTGTGGATTAGCACTCCCTTCTTTATCTGTTCGGGTAAATGAATATAATTTCTGCCCTTCACATAGTCACCCATGAAGTTTCCAACAATGATTTCATCATTGCGACCAGATAAATATGTGTGGGCAAGAAAATTCATTTATAAAAATATTGTTTTTAGAATTTCATGAAAAATATTCGAAATTCATTACATCTAATACGCTTTTTCTATCCTACTTGTTACATGCTGTAATAAAAATTAATCAACATGTAACAATTTATTTAATTTACAGCATCTAATATACTGAATTTATGAGACTTAACACAATGTATTTTTTAAAACCTATTAAAGAACATATTTGGTTAACAGAAACTATAATCCCTTAAATTTGTGTCTCTGTATAACAATAAAACTATCAAATATGTCACAAGAAAAAATAATAATTATTGGAGCTGCCGGAAGGGATTTCCACAATTTCAACACCTGTTTCAGGGACAACCAGGATTACAATGTAGTTGCATTTACTGCAGCTCAAATTCCCGATATCGACGGAAGAAAATATCCCCCGGAATTAGCAGGCTCATTATATCCTGAAGGTATTCCAATATTTGCAGAAAAAGAATTACCACGTTTAATTAAAGACCTGTCCGCTGATACATGTGTCTTCTCATACAGCGATCTGCCTTATCCTCGGGTAATGAGTATCAGTGCAATTGTTAACGCAGCCGGAGCAAATTTCACACTTCTGGGCACAAAAGACACCATGGTGAAAAGTACAAAACCGCTTATAGCAGTCGGTGCAGTAAGAACAGGATGCGGGAAAAGTCAGACTTCAAGGAGAATTATTGAGATTCTTATGGAAAAAGGTCTAAAAGTTGTTGCTATCCGCCACCCAATGCCATATGGTGATCTTGTAATCCAAAAAGTTCAACGCTTTGCTACAATCGAAGACCTTGCAAAACATAAATGTACCGTCGAAGAGATGGAAGAATACGAACCTCATGTAGTAAGAGGAAACGTTATTTATTCCGGTGTTGATTATGAAGCAATTCTCAGGGAAGCAGAAAAAGATCCTGATGGATGTGATGTAGTTCTTTGGGATGGTGGTAACAATGATTTTCCATTCTACCTTCCTGATTTGACTGTAACAGTTGCCGATCCTCATCGTCCGGGACATGAATTATCTTATTACCCTGGTGAGGTAACCATGCGCATAGCTGACGTGGTTGTTATCAATAAAATGGATACTGCCGCACCTGAAAATATTCAGACAGTAAGGGAAAGCATTGCGGCCGTAAATCCAACAGCTATTGTTGTAGATGCCGCTTCACCAATCAGTGTTGACGATCCTTCCATCATAAAAGGGAAAAGAGTCCTTGTTGTTGAAGATGGACCTACGCTAACTCATGGCGAAATGAAGCTTGGTGCAGGTACAGTAGCAGCCAAAAAATTCGGGGCAGCTGAATTGGTCGACCCCAGGCCTTATACCGTAGGTAAATTGAGCGAAACTTTTGCCATTTATCCGAATATTGGAACCTTGCTGCCAGCAATGGGGTACGGCGCTGAACAACTGAAGGACCTTGAGACTACCATCAACAATACAGATTGTGATACTGTTGTTATTGGTACACCAATCGACCTTAACCGGCTCATTAATATTAAAAAACCCAATACCAGAGTATATTATGATTTGCAGGAAATCGGATCTCCAGACCTCGAAGAGGTAATGAATGATTTCGTGAAAAAGTATAAATTGGTTTAATCCAATGAATACAGAAACCTTCCCCTGTTGGAAATAACAGGGGAAGGTTTTCTATTTATACATATTTTTTTTAGATTTGCTCAACCACTTATTCCTGATAACAAAAAGACTATGAAGAAAACCCTTTTGTTATTAGCTTTAAGTGTACTATACTTTCCCGTATCTGCACAAAAAGACAGTATTCGTCCTACTCGCTTCTATGATAGTCAGAAAGTGAACACCAACTCCTTGAGAATTGATGGTGTTCTAGATGAAGAAGCATGGCAACAAGCCGACTGGCAGGGTGATTTTGTACAACAGGCACCCTATAGCGGCAGAGATGCCTCCTTTGATACAGAATATGCCATCTGCTTCGACGAAGATTACATTTATGTTGCAATAAAAGCATTTGATCCCAACCCGGACAGCATTGTTAGTCGACTGACACGAAGAGATGAAATGGATGGCGACATGGTATTTGTTGATATTGACAGCTATCATGATCTGCGTACGGCCTTCGGATTCATCGTTAACCCTGCAGGAGTAAAATCAGACTTAATTTTTTCAGGAGATTCAGGAGATGAAACATGGGACCCTATATGGTGGGTAAAGTCAACTATAACAGATATTGGATGGATAACTGAAATGAAAATACCTTTCAGTCAGTTAAGATTCGATAATAGTGGAGGCGGATTATGGGGCTTAAATGTGGGGAGGATAATATACAGGAAGGATGAAATATCCATGTGGCAGCATGTTCCTGTCGAATCTCCCGGCTTTGTACATCTCTTTGGGAAACTCCGGGGATTAAAAGATATTAAACCCCGTAAACATGCAGAGATAATCCCCTATGCCTCTGCGGGAGTAAAAAAATATGTTGCTGATCGTGGGGATCCTTTTCAGCCCGGACTGGATAAACTGCTTAATACCGGGGTGGATGCAAAAATCGGAATCACAAATAACCTGACCCTTGACCTTTCGGTAAATCCTGATTTCGGACAGGTTGAAGCTGATCCATCTGAAGTTAATTTAACTGCTTATGAATCCTTTTTCCAAGAAAAACGCCCCCTCTTTATTGAAGGAAAAAGCATCTACAATTTTCCACTCAGGTTTGGAGACGGAGGAAACGCAGCAGAAAATATCTTTTATAGCAGGAGGATTGGACGTCGGCCTCACTACGAACCGGATCTGGCTAATGATGAATATATCAAACAGCCCGAACAAACTAATATTCTCGGAGCTGCAAAGCTGAGCGGGAAAACAAAGGGAGGAACATCCATTGGAATCCTGGAGAGTGTATCAAGCCGTGAGTCTGCCGAAATAGACCTGAACGGAGAACGTAGAGATGTTATAGTTGAACCAATGACAAACAACTTTGTAGGCCGAGTAGTACAGGATATAAACGAAGGAAATACAATCGCAGGAGGAATCCTTACTAACACCTATCGCAATATCACCACGGATGAGCTTCAGTTTCTTCCATCAATGGCTACAACAGGCGGTATTGATTTTCAGCAATTCTGGGGAAACAAGGGATATAATGTGAAAGTGGTTAACTATTTCAGTCATGTTACCGGATCTGAAGAAGCAATGACACAACTCCAGGAGTCGCCTGCCAGGCTCTACCAAAGACCGGGAGCTGATTATGTGAACTATGATACTACAAAGACAAGTTTATCAGGATATGGAGGGAGTTTTCAGCTTTGGAAAACAAGCGGAAAGTTAAATTTCCTTGCAGCTGCAACATGGAAATCACCCGGACTGGAATTAAATGATCTCGGATATTTGAGACAGAGTGATGAAATATTTCAGCTTTTCTGGGTAGGCTATAACTTCTATGAACCTTTCTCAATATTCAGAACATTGAGACTTAATATGAATCAATTTAATATTTGGGATTTCGGGGGAAAAAAGGCTGTTAGCGGCCTGGAAGCAGGCTCATACGCAGTCTTTGAAAACTTCTGGAGTGTACATATTAACATGGACCTGATGGGAGATATGAGAATGAATAGTTTCCTTAGGGGAGGACCTTCTATGCTTTTACCAGGAGAATTTTCTCTCCGTGGAGAATTCACTTCTGATGAACATAAAAAACTAATTGCAGAGCCTGGCTTCTCCTATGAGCTTGGCTTTGAAAACAGCAGTAAAAGTTCTGAATATTCCCTTGAACTGGAATACCGTCCGATTAACTCGCTGAATATATCCCTGGAACCTGAATACGCTATCGAGAAAAAGACACTGCAATATGTTGATTATCTTGATGTGTTTGAAAATGACCGGTACATATTTGCATCTATCGACCAGAAAGTACTATCAATGTCAATGAGAGTCAACCTAAGCTTGTCGCCTAATCTTACTTTCCAGTTTTGGGGACAACCATTCATTGCCACAGGTAATTATACTGAATTCAAGTATATTACAGACCCTGAAGCGGCAAACTTCTCCGATCGCTATCACATTTATGGCAGCAATGAAATATCTTATAATGAACTCTCTGAAACAATTACGATACAGGAAGAAACCGGCACTTCGCTAGAATACAATTTTGACAATCCTAACTTCAAGGTAAAGGAGTTTCTTACAAACCTTGTGGTTAGATGGGAATATCAACCCGGCTCAGCACTTTACCTTGTATGGTCCCAATCGCGCGATCAGGATGATAGTTATGGTCAATTTAATTTTGCTCATGACCTGGCAGACATGGTGAAGATTGAACCCACAAATGTATTCCTGATCAAGTTTTCATACAGAATTGGACGATAAAATAGGGGGGAATAAATAAGGGGTGGAATAAATTCCACCCCTTTTGCTTTTATTATATTTCTCTGCTATTCAACCGGGTAAGCTACATCAAGTAAGGTTGCATCCCAGTAATGCCACAAATCGTCACCAAAATGGAGTTCGTCAGCTACTCTTCCTGCTGCAGAAATTGTATTCCATTCAATGTAAGTAACATCATCAACAGATCTTGATATTGTATAATATGCATCATAGTCAAATTCAGGGTCAACACCATATTCAATAAATCCTTCATACAGATCATTCATTGCGTCAACACAAGTGTAACGTATATCAGCTGTTCCTGCCTCAAAATCTTTATGATAAGCAATGTCCATAAATGGATCAGGGTCTGAAGGGTTAAGATTCATGTTCCAGTTAGCAGCGGTATGATCATACCTTATCAGGCCACTAAACCAAAGAAAACTATCAAATCCTTCAACTCCTGACTTCGTTAGGTACATCTTCATGGTAAACTCTTCATTGTTTTCGCGCTCACCAATCAGCGAAGCCACATATGTTGCACCACCAGTTGTGACGCTATAGGCCCATTCCCATGTATCGTCACCCAGGTATACAGGTGTGTTATTGAATGCTTCTGCATATGCGAAAACAGGAATTGCAACATTAGCTGCAAGAACAACATTCCATACTAACACATTGCCTGCAGAGTATAACCAATTACCTGCAAAAGCATCTGCTGACTTCTGGTTTGAGCCATCTGACGGAAAGACATCAAGCGCAATGGAGAGTGATTCTTTTGGTGGAAGATCCATTGCATCAGGAGTTTTTTCACAGGATGTAAATGTCATTGCCAATCCCATGGCCAGGATTAGCAAATAGGATACTGGTCTGAATATTTTCTTAGTCATAATTTCTACAATTTTATCGTGTTTAATTTTTTACGTATATATTTTGAGTTAGTTACATCTGCATGCATTTATTGTGCAATATGCCTCAAATTTTTATTCAATTCCGCCAGGTTTATTTCGCTTCCCATAATTATCAAATGTAGCTTACCATTGTATTCTTTCAATTTCTCCCATTGTACATCTCCATGAACATAATGAATTGCATATCCCTGTAATGCAGAATCGCAGAAGAAACCTTTTACCCGAATAAGACCATTCG
Source organism: uncultured Bacteroidaceae bacterium (assembly GCA_964538375.1). GTDB lineage: Bacteria > Bacteroidota > Bacteroidia > Bacteroidales > JAUUZQ01. Next base: position 58,211 of record CAZIFQ010000013.1, read on the forward strand.
AATAATCTTTAAGCAGCTCCATCAAAACATCAGGATCAACCTTTATTCCCAGCTTAATTACCCCAGATTTAATAACTGGCCGCCCTTCACTCTTTTCAGCTTCAATTCTATCTCTAAGCCCGGGAACTGGTTCATCTTCCCCCTTCGACAAAAGGTCCGTTTCTACTGCGCAATATTCTGACTTCATGATCCGGCAAAACGGGTTAAGTTCCCTCACCCTCTCTTCTACTGAATCTGCCACCTCTGAATCTACCCGATCTGTCTTATTAATAATTACCCTGTCAGCCACCTGTACCTGGTGCCTGTACCTGGTATTCATTCGTTCAATCTTTCCAAAGTGTGCTGCATCAACAATACACCACGCCTCCTTAAAAAAAACTTGCTTATTTAGTATCTCCGATTGAAACAACTCAGCAATACCAGCCGGATCAGACAATCCGGAAGCTTCCATTATCACCATGTCAGGATGGTGAACATCTAAAAACTCTGATAATGAATATATGAAAGTATCTAAGAGACAGACACAAAAAACAGAGCCGTTGTTAATTTCCAGTAATTCAAATGCTTCACCTGTACTCTGCATCAATTCCTCTCCATCTACATTCGATGGTGCAAATTCATTCTGTATTACAGCAATATTAAGACCTTTTGGGATATCCTGAAGCAGTTTCTTAAGAAAAGTGGTCTTCCCGCTTCCAAGAAAGCCTGTCACCAGGATAAATGGTATTGTCTTGTTTCCTTTTTGCATTAAAAATCGGGCTTTTATATTACCGGTTTCTATTGGTATGAAAATTGATCAATTATCATGCCATATCTCTGCTAAAACAAGAATATTGGGAAATTAGTTGCATTAATGTCAGCTCAATAGACTATCAAGTTTCGACTTATAATCTCCGAGTCAATACTTATCCTAAGACCATAAATACCAGGCTCCATTGAGGATGAAATTTGAGTTTGCTCGCCAGTCTCTTCTCTTTCAAAAGATATCATTCGCCCAGACATATCAAATATCTGGATATCAGCTTCCTCACCTAAGTTACTGATAAAAAAATCACCCTTGCCTGGATTGGGGTAAATTGTGACAATATCATTGAGATATTCCTGCAGAGCAATTATTTCACCTCCATAAAGAAGCGCTACAAATTCAGGATGATCGATATATGGATTGCGATTATTCTGGTAAGCATAAACAGCATTGTTCCTGTCTACTTCCTTCGTACTAACGGGATCATCAGAGTGCCACTTCAGCATCATGGTTTCTGCCCATGGTTTAAGCTGCGAACCATCCACCATACCACTGCCTGGCCAGCTGCCATCCTCCTCATCCCCATAATACCTGGTGGCCATGTAAAAATATGTCCTGGCAAAATCACCTTTGTACTCATCAATGGGTTCAAACACAGTACCCGTATATCCTTCAACAGAAGAAGTCCCGACTTTACAACCGTTCAGAGAAACATTTGTATTATCATCTGTCTCACCAAAGGGTAAGTTACCTCGCATTCCATTTACAGATCCATCAGTTGGGTAGAGATGAAATAAGTCAGAAGTCATTGGAGGGATCTCTCCACCAAACCAACTTTTTGGGAAAGAGTGTTCCCTGTTATAGCAACTCCCCTCTCCACTATAGTTACCACACTGATCACCACCATCCGATTCATAGCCAAATACATAATCATATGGAGGGTCTCCTCCGGGAACATCGGAATACATATCCCAGACAAAACCATTTGCCTTCTTATCTGTAGTCCTAAATGCCGTCCACAAAAAAGTATAGCTTTTAACCGTATGATTGTCTATAATATCATGAAGGGCCTGCTGCAACTCTACTTCAGTCAATCCATCCGCAGCATCATAATATCCTGCTGGCTGCGCATATACAGATACGGTGATGACTCCAAAAAATATACCCAATAATAATGTTCTCTTCATGTTTCTTTCTCTTCTTATCCCTCATCTATATACAGACGCGCCACATGGTGCGTCTCTACAAAAACAATTATTTAACAACAATCTTTCTGAAGACCTTCTGATCATCTTCCAGCTTAATATTCAGGATATATATCCCCGGTTCAAAATCATCTATCCTTATTTCAACGGTATGCGTATCCTTATTAGTATAAGAAGATACCATTCTTCCCGATCCATCAATAATGTTGACTTGAAGTATTTCTGTTTCCATTCCTGATGAGAGATATACTACATCAGAAGCCGGATTTGGATATACTTTCACCTCTTCATTAAAAATATCATTTTCAATAATTTGTGTACCCGGTGGATTCAAGAGGAAATCTCTGATTCGATCAGATTCCTGCTTATAAAGTCCGGCGATAGTCTGATCATGGATGATCAATGTATTCTCATCATTCTTACTTTCAGCAGAAGCGGTCCAGTTATGTGATCCAGTTATAACAGTTGCAGTTGCTTCAGCTGCATCAATTACCGCAAATTTATGATGAACAGTAGCCCCATCCGGCCATTCAGATGCATCGTGATTATTATATTCTAATATGTCCAATCCGGCATCGGTCAGGTAATCAAATTCACTGCCCGTATATTCAACATAATCAATCACTCCTTGTATCTCTGCTCCATTATTGCTGGCTGTTACAATGGCATCGCCCAGGGCATTTTCTGTAAATGCCATCATTGCAAAATCGACTGTTGATTGCGCTCCCTTAATCACTTCAGAAATTTTAGAGGTAGTATGATCAGAGGGAGAGAAATATAGTTCAATCCCTGTGCCGTGGATATTATACTGATGAGGAGAGTTGTCTTCTTTCTCTGCGCCACTTTTTGAGAGTTCAGGATTTGGTTCAACACCTTCTCCTCCCCAAAGCTCATTGAATTCAATCAAATACCCCATTGCAAGGGACTGATCCTGGATGGAAACCAGGTTATTAAAATCAAGAACGAGATTGTTGTAATTCGGATTTGTTGAACCGGTTACGACCCATGAATTATTCACACTCTCATGATCAACAATGATAAATTTATGATGCATGATTCCAGCTTGATCTATATCTATTCTCGGAATATCAGTGCCCTCTCCACCAGGTGCTGCAGCTGCCACATCAGCATCAGTAATAAATCTTACCTGTATCCCGTCTGCTGCAGCCTGTAACATAGCCTCTGCAATTCCACTATTATATCCCCCGGCCGCTTCAGCATGATCGGTAAAGTCATAAAATGCAATATCCAGGGTATGCTCAGCTATCTCAATATACTTAATAATGGTATCAGCCAAACTATGAGTAAACAAATCGGGAGAGTCTTCAAAAGTAGGATCCGTATAGGTTAGGTTAAAAGCAACATGTATTTCACCCGTGGATTCGGATGCTGTAATAAATGTCGTGAGTTTGCTCTCTGCTTCTCCCTCTGCTGATTCAGCGTATGCCCTCACGTATATAAGTGAGGCAGGAGCAAGATTATCGATTAGGATTGAATGCTCAGTTGTCTCTCCGGGAACATCAAGCTGTCCCATTTCCAAAACATCAGTATACCCCCAGTAAAGGACTGTGCTGCTTTCAGAATTTGTTGACCAGCTGATTTCAATGGCAGTTTTTTCAACTGAAATAGCAAAGGGCTGTTTAGTAAAATATACCGGTGCCAATATTTGAATATCATTCAAATCACGCGGCTCCAGTTTAAAAAAATCGTAACTGAAACTCAGGTTACCTGTTATAGTATATTCCTGTCCCTCCTCGGGAGAATAAGGGACTCCGAGATCATCAATTACCAGTGTCCCGCTCTGATCCTCAACCTCCCATTCTCCAAAACTCAGGTTATCATTTGTACAGATAACATTTTCGATGGTAAGCAGGCAACTTTCCCATCCTTCGCCTACTTCCTCAGCAGTTATTACAACAGGTTCAGGAATCGGATTTCCTGAGGATACAACACTATAGTCACTTACATCCTTTATCTCTGTCCACCCATAATACTCTTCAACAAGTCCTGTAAACGAGACTGTATCTCCTAACCTTGGTATGGGGTCCCTGCCGGGATCATATACATATATACCACACCATTCATCTGCATTGTCCCTGATAAAGAATCCTTCTTTATACACACCTGTAACGGCACCATTTGTGGAAATTGTTTGATTATTATAAGGACTTGCTGCAGCTTCTCCCTGGATATCAGAGATGCTTAATAATTGGGAAGACGCATTCATCCCCATACCCAACAGGATAGCAATAAACAGGAATTTTGGCATGACTCAATTTTTATTTTGAAATGCTGAAAATATCTTGAATAACTAAATCTTTTGCGTTCAGTTTAAGAATATAAACCCCACTGCTCATGAAGCTTATATCAATAGATAATTGGGAGGTATAGTCCTCAACCTGGTATGAACGCATCAGCCGTCCTTGCAGATCAAATAGCTGAACGAAATTCGGGTGTACATTTCCGGGAAATTCAATATTGAGCACATCGGATGCCGGGTTCGGAAAAAGCAGCAACTCTTCCAACTTCAAATTTGCTACATCAACGCTGGTGTAATCTGAATGAAAGTCAAAAGTAGTCTCCGAAATTGTGTTCCCTTGTAAATCTGCAATATTTGATACTGTTATAGTATAATCATCCTCCATCAAACCGCTAACAAGAAGTTGAACTTTTGTATCGTTATAAAGATAGGCGCCCGTAATAGTAACTCCGCCGTCAATTGAATAATTTGACACCAATTCGGCGCTGGTTTTATCCAATTTTTCATTGAAGCTGACTTCTATCCAGTTTGCACTGGTAACTGCCACAGCTGCTAATATTGGAGGATCATTATCTTCACCCACATCAATATCATCAATGCTATTGATAAGCATCTGAAAGCTGTTGTATGCACTTATCACCCCGGTAACATTTACTGTCCCTGACGGCACCATTTCGCCTCCAAGCCGTGAGTTATATCTCGAATACACCACCATCGTATTGGCACCATCTGTAAAATGCAGTTCCGATTGATCGAGAGAGATTTTAGTATCTCCTTCTAAAAAAGTAACGTTCTCAATCGTTACCAGCATACCTTCATAATCTTCATTGGCCTCAGCAATGGTAATCACCGGCGGATCAACAGGAGTATTCTTGTAATAAACATAGGTATGGCTAACATCCGTAATTTCAGTCAACCCAATATATTCATCAACTTTTCCTGTCACAACAATCGAGTCTCCTATTTCACCACGTCGAATACTATAAACGGCGATTCCTTCACGCTTTCCTGATCCATTTTGCATGTAGAATGTATTGTCAAAATTTGCAGTTACAATACCGCCAATACTCACAGTGGAGTTATCCATTGGTGAAGCTGATCCTGTCCCCTGAACAGCACTGATCTCAGTTAATGAAAGATTAGTCGGTATGGTATAAGTCCCACGAAGAGATTCGGTGGTACTGCCATCGCCGGCAACAATCTTGTAATACACCATGTCTCCGGCACTAAAGCCACTCAAACTAAAATCTCCTGACCAAAGATTTCCTGCATTGCTTAAGGTCACGACCTCTGTTTCAGCATCCCATTCTGTGCCATAATATAATGTTGCATTTGTATTTCCGCTTATAGTTACAGAAAGTGGCGTACTTGATCCAGCCAGTGGGTATTTCTCTTCCAGCTCAAGACTTCCTATGGAGATTCCCGGAACAGAAGCACTTACCCAAATAAGATTGGCAAACTCCGGATTATCGATAAAAGGATTCCTGTTTCCCTGTGCCTGGTGCACCCGCTCATTCCTTCTTCGCTCAAAATATGTAGGTGGAAAATCATTGTTCCACTGCAGCAGGGTTGACAGTTTACCATGTTCTGCATTCGCAGAGGTATTTACTGCATCAACCACTTCAAGGTCCAGCTCTCCATCAGTGCCTTCATATCGTACAGCCATATAAAAAATGGTTCTTGCCACTTCGCCTTTTGCAGCATCAGAGGGTTCAAAGCGAGGGGATTTATAATATGCCTCTGCCTCTCCGATGAAAGTTCCGTAAAAAGAACACGTATCAAAATCGTAATTCGACCTGAGAATATTAACGCTGGCATCTGCCGCGTGAAGATTATAGGCATCACCATCCATGGGGCGAATATCTAAGAAATCACCATGTGATTTCGCCCATACATGTTCCCTGTTTATATTATCTCCTCCTGTTCCCCATGTAGGAGTTTTCACTTGAGAACGTTTCGTATAAAAAAGAAGCAGATTATTTGAATTATCCGGGTCTTCGTCTGCGTAATTCAGGATAGACTTGGCATCGCTATAGCTAAAATCAATGTGGCCACTGATGATATTGTGTAATGCTGTCTTCAGTTCTACCCCGTTTTTTCCTTCTGTTCCGTTGTAATACCCTGGCTCCTGGGCCATGCTTATTACAGACGTGAATACAAATATCAGAATGATTGCTTTCTTCATATATGCTAAAATAAATATTGAATTGATACACTATACCTTCTTCCCTGTCCCATGAATACTGAAGCTGAACGGGCATCAAAGCCAGCAGGATTAGTCCCGTTATAGCCGTCATTATTTTGTGCCGTAGCTATATATGTTGTATTTAATGCATTTAAAACATTGGCCCTTAACTGAATATTATTTCCATTCTTTATTCTCAGTCGATACCCTGCATGAAAATCCAACAGTCCGTAGGCCGGTATTTTCCATGATTCGATGGGTTCAACATCCAGCGAAACAGGATCAAATTGAGCATAATATCTTGCAAAATAAGTAAACCTGGCCTTAACATAAAAATTATCAAGGGGCTCCCATCTCAGCTCTCCCGCAAACTGTGTCTGTGCAGAATTTCCCACATGCACACCTATGGCATTGAAATAAATCTCAGCGACAACATTGTTATAGTCATCAATGATCTGTGCAGTATCCTCAGAATTCCATCTCCAGTCTCCCAAGGAAGCAAGGCCCTGGAATTCCAACCTGTTACTAAATTTCAATACAAAATCCAATTCTACTCCCTTGTGAATGGCGTCCATCCCATTGATGTTAACAGACTGTTCTTCGAATTCTCCCGGCGAAATCTCAACCATAACCTTCGATGCCTGGTCAACAGGCTTGTTCTCCCATGCTGTATAATAAGCATTAATATTTGCAGAGAAATAGCCGCTTGTATAGCTGTATCCAAATTCAAATGCTTTTACCAATTCATTCTTTATTTCCCTGTAAAGTTTATTATCGTAGTCAAATACATTGTTCATACGAGGCGCTTTACTGAGGTAACCCAGGTTTACAAAAGCATTCATCCTCTCTGTAAAATTGTAATTTAGTCCCCCTTTTATGGTTACACCCGGAAAACTATGGAACCCGTTTTCCTTATTTTTTATAGCCGGATTTATACCATACATATAATTAATCTCCTTGTAAGAGGTTACTGAGCTTGTAAGGTTAATAAATGCAGACACTCTATTATGCTTATATTCTGATTGTAAGAACAATCCTCCCCAGCGCACAAGTCCATCATAATAAAAGTTATTCTTATCTCCTTCAAACAACATGGTACTTGCAAGTGGATTATCTGCTGCCCAATCAATGCTTGGATCTGTAAAGTCTGTATTGTCCGGGGCAACATAATCTGCTCCCATTAAATCATATACCTTTTCGTAATGTGTACCTTTATAGTAGCGTAGATCTAATCCACCGGAGAAGTTTATTTTTGCATTTGGCCTGTAATTAAGGGTTGAAAGCAGACCTGTCCAGAAATGCTCATTGACCAACATCCTCATATAGTTTGATGCACCGCGTAACTCATCACTATATATCGGACTAATGGCACCATCACCAATATTGCTGTCGTAAACAAATTGAAAATCCTTTAAGCCATCATCATTGGGGGTAGTTGTATGCTTTTCCCTGATTCCCCCGCCTCTTCCAATGGAAACATAGGCAATATTTGACATATACAATTTGTCGTTGATACTCCAAAAATCCTTTAAGGTAAACTGCGGTTTATGGTATATATTTATTCTCTCATTCATAAATTCTGACTCTGCACCAGGATTATCCAGGGTGCGGGCCAGGTATCCTGCATGTTGATTAAACCTTAATCCGCGACCAATTCCTTCATCTGCTTTGCTCCTGTTATCGCTAACAATCAGACTATCTCCGGAACTCATTTCAGCATCATAGGCAAGTTTTATTCCCAGGCTCTCAGCATAAGCAGAATCATATACTGCCAGGGGCAATTTATATGATCTTTGTCCATGACTTTGAGGGGCCCCGTATCCGGATAAGGAAATAATATGATTGCCAATTTTTTTATCGATTTTCAAATAATAGAAGAATCCTTCGGTCCAGTTATTGTCAACCCAGCCATTCCCTCTTTTATAAGAACCAGCCGCAGATATTCCCCAGCCATTTTTCAATTGACCGGTATTGTATCCAAAGGTAGAACGCAGATAACCATTAGATCCAACTTCCTGTTTAAAACTGCCACCCTTTTTTGAATCCAGGCCACGGGTGATAATGTTAATCGTACCACCAACTGAGGGAAGCGCTAATTTTGAAGCACCCAAACCTCTTTGTACCTGGATGGAACGGGTCACCGCGTCCAGTCCAAACCAATTCGACCAATATACATGGCCGGTTTCCATATCGTTGACAGGAACACCATCAAGCAATACACCGACATTTCTTGAGCTAAAACCACGGATTGTAACCTGCGCATCTCCGTCTCCTCCGCCTTCTTGTGTAGCATAAACGCCCGGGGTTGAGTTAAGAAGCATAGGTATATCCTGTGCAGCCAGGTTTTCCTGGAGCTTTTTGGGAGAGATAGTTGTAAAAGCTACCGGTGTTTCCCTCGACCTGGCCACATCAGCCACAATAACAACTTCGCCAATCGTTAAGGGGGTAAGGCCTATATCAATGATCTGGTTTCTTGAACCCAGGTTTATCTCTTTGGTCATGGTTTCAAATCCAACATAGGAAAACGAAACTGTGTACTGCCCTGCCGGAAGCTCCAACTTATAGCTGCCATCCAGATCTGTAATTACACCATGGCCCGGGCCATAAATCACATGCGCACCTAACAATGTTTCAGATTCATCTGAAATATTAAATACCTTGCCTGTAATTGAATACGTTTGAGAGAAGCCGGCCATGCTTATCCCCAGCAGAAGAAGTATTATTTTACTTTTCATCAATTGGATGCTTTGTTGAGTAATAAATTGCCCCGAAAGCAGTGTTGCGTTTCGGGACAATCAGATATAATTTATTTAACGAGTAATTTAAGTGATTCGGACATCCGATCCTCATAGATAACATTCAGTATGTAGACTCCATTGAGATCGCTGTCAATATCCAAATTTTGTTGATAGAGGGGGGTAGAATATTCTTTCTTCATTACAAGCTGACCTACCAGGTTAGTCAGGTAAACAGCTGAAATTCCCTTTTCACTTTCAATCCGAAATTGATTGTCTGTAACCGGATTTGGATAAACTCCCAAAGAGCTTTGCAGATATGAGCTCACTCCCACCTCATTGTCGGTAACAATCACCTTGCAATTTAAAGGGCCCAATTGAGAATATCCATCAGTAACATTGATTGTAATATCAAAAGTATCTTTCAATGCCGGCGCAAGTCCTGTTTCATCCACCATGCTGAGAACTCCGGTTGAAGGGTCAAGAGAAAATGGTTCATAGCGAATATTTTCAATATATATGAAGTTTCCGGCATCCATATAAAAGGTTAAGACATCTTGTTCAGCATCAGTAGCTGTAATAGTCACCACTTCAGTGCCATTTGTCGCAGTTGGACTTACCGCCCAGGTTAGTTTCTCATTGGTACGCACCGGGGTTTCATTGGCAGGGGCATTATCAAATTCGTGCCAGCCCAGGTGATCAAAAGTATTTGCTGATAGCGTATCATACTCAGCAAGAGGATCAAAAAAGTCAAGATTTTCTATCACACCTGTTTCTATATTTGATTTTCTTATCATAGTATGGTCCGCTGTAATAGCAATCCCTAAACCTGAAAAATAGGGAAAGGTGTTGGTCCATGCTTCCACTGTAGAGCCACCAACAGCAGGTGCTAATGCAGGAGCCGGAGTACCCCATCTTGCAAAAATGTCTTGTATAGAATACTCTCCTTCACCTTCATATTTTTCGAGTACAACAGCATCGTTACCATTAAAATACATTGAGTAGGAAACTTCATATTCCGGACAAAGAAAGGCATCTGCCCTCTGCTGTAACTGCTCCCAAACCGGCGCATCCTGTCCGGTTCCATCAGGGTTCCTTTGATCAATTACAACCACAAAGGTCTGATATGGCTCCAAGGTTTCATCTGGAAGGTTAGCTACAAATTGGTCAGCAGGTGGCGTAGAATATGTGCCATTTGAATAGCGAATCAGCCGGAATTGGTAAAGGTCAATCGGCTCATCTGTAGGATTAAATATTTCAAGGGCCTTGTTATTGGACCAGCCTTCCACATATTCTGAAATAATTAATTCCGACTGTGCAAAAGCTCCGACACTAAAGCCTGCCAGCAAAATAAAGCTTAATATTTTTTTCATAATCTTTCGTATAATAATGTTTGTTATATACTTGAACGGTAGCAAGAGAAGGATATATTATCCAATCATACTTTGCAAAGCCGTATCAACAAAAGGTAAAAAAGGGGGTCGTATTACAGGCCCCCTTTTTTATTATTAAGATATCTCCGTGACTAATTCTTTACAAATTTCTGTATAGAATCGTCAGTACGGATGATATAGATTCCGGTATCCAGACCGCTGATATTAATTTTCATTTTGTTGTTGGTCACTTGTTCTGACTGAACAACTTTTCCTGTAATATCAATAATACTCAATGACTCGCTGTTCTCTAATCCTTCAACAAACAATACGTTTGTGGCAGGAATAGGATAAACAGATAATGTACTGATAGTATTTAGATTAACACCTGTTTCAGCAACGGTAAATACAACACTATAAGTTACTTCAGTACCATCCTGAGCTGTAACAGCAACAGTTGTGGTCCTGGCAGCTTCGTCACCTGTAAGTCCAGTTGCATCTGTCTTAATAGCAGTTGCATTTGCATCATCATTCAATGCATAAGTAACAGCAGGTACAGCTGTAGCTCCCATTGGAAGCTCAACTGGATATGACAATGTTGCTGCACTAAAAGCGTCAACGCTTGTTCCGTCTACCATAAGGTCAGATAAAGTAGCATCTGAACTATATGCCATAAGGTCAGTTGCAAGTCTCGGGGCTACTTTTGCCTCGTCATAATGCCAAATTGCAATACCCTGAACATCAGCCATTTTAGGAATACTCCCACTAATTACACCATAGAAATTCGTTCTGAAAATAGCTGTTGAAGCCCCTACAGTCACATTATAATCATTACCGTCCTCAAATGTTCCGGCATCTGCAAAGGTCACTCCTACAATCTTAACAAATTCTGCCTCATAGTCTTTAAAATTAGTATTGAACTCATCGACAGTAAGAACCTGATTTTCAACTGTATTACCAGTGCTATTTGCAGCTCCGGGGTCAATAGTTGGCACCATTTCAAGCATACCGTAATACTCATCAACTTTACCTGTAAGTCCAATTACACCATCACCAATTTCATAAACTGTACTAATAAGACCAGGCTCGTAATTTCCATCAGGAGCATCATAGATCTCAATTGCAGCAGATGCATCTTCAAAATACTTCTTGTTTCCATAACTGTCCTTATGTGTCAATACTACTTCTCCTGTAACAGTATAAATCCTGTCCAAATCAGAAACGGCCCTAAATGCAGCAAGGTCAGTCACTTCAATAATCGGATTAAACAGTACCGCATAAGTAAGAATAGTTTCTCCGTCCTGTGCTGTAACAGCTACAGTTGTAGTTCTTGCTGTAACATCTCCGCTAAGGTCAGTAGCCGGAGTAACATCAACAGCCGCATTATCATCGGTTGTTGTAACGGTAACTTCCGGAACATCGGTTGCTCCAGCAGGAAGGTCTACAACATATGCGATTGTAGTTGATTCGAAACCATCAATTGTTGTTTCGCCAACCTTCAGATCAGAAAGTGATGCATCAGATCCTTGAATTGTGTATCCGGTTACCACTACATCGTCGATCTCCCATGTACCGGATCCCGGAGGATCTCCGCCGGCGAATTCAAACACAAAGGCAATATAACCAGTTCCTACATCTCCAGAAATATCGTATTCGCCAGACTCAAAGAAATCATATGAGTCCCCTGGAGATAGAGTAAAGCTGGCCGTTATATCATTCCAATTGGCCGCATCAATACCTACTTCAGTATAGTCACCCGTAAAGTCATTGGACAGGTAAACAGTTAATGTTGTAGTAGCATCACCATAATTGTTATACGAATTGAAACTGATCATTTCGTCGGAAGCAACATCCATGTTGAATCCTGATGAAATCAACCAGTCTTCCTGTGCAGTGTGAGCTGAGTATGAGCTCATCTTAGCATAACCACTTGACTGGTACCAGTCATAGTCATCTCCAATCACACTAACAGAATGGAAACCTCCAAGATCACTGTCAAAAGTCTCGCTCATCAGGACTTCACGTGGTATGCTAGGAGTAACATCAAATGTCGCAACAGCATCCTGCCTGTTTGGTGTATCTTCATCATCTTCAGCAACAAGGAACACTGATAAAGCAACATCCTTGGTCATTCCGCTTACATTTTCCATGGTCTCACCTGTAGCTGTAAAAGAACCTGCAACCAGTGCCGGAACACCTGATGGTCCGGTACCTGCAACTACTTCAGCAACTGAAGGAGCAGTTCCGCCTGAAGGCATTACCACATAATAAACAGTTGAAGTCTCGTCCAGCATTGCAGCAATATCAAATGATGTCTCAGCTAGATTAGCCACCATAGGATAGTCGTCTCCCCATACAGGAGCAGACTCATCAGCAACGGCCACGAGAGAAAAATCATCCCAATAAGTAACAGCTCCACTATAAGTTCTTAATTCAAAATCAAGACTCACAGCTGTCGCAGGGGCCGCAACAGTTGCTGTATATTCAGTCCATGCACCACCGTTGTTATCCAGATAACCACCGTCAGGTCCCCTGATCTCTCCCTGGGTATCATCATATAAACCTGCTCCGTCTCCGTCTCTCCAGACACAATATAATCTTGAATCAGATTCGTCATTTTCTACAACCTTATACCAAATAGTAAAAGTATAGGTTGTGCCTGCCTCAACAGTAATAGACTGTGCCAACTTACTTGTACCTCCATTATGCTTTGCAGAATAAGTACCACCATGTATTTCAGTTGCTTCCTGATCAACACTTTCAACTGTAGTCCAGCTTGTCGGACTTGTTGCATCAACCCATGCTTCAAAGTCGCCATTGAGGACAAGGTTCTGGGCGCCAACAGAAACTGCCAGTATACCCAACACGAGTAATAAATAAAATTTCTTCATAGTTATAAGTATTAGATTAAAAATTAATTGTTTATTATTTCATTTTTTAAGGTCAAAACAAAGAATTAAAAAGGGTGAACAAGATAGTTATTCCGAATCGGATTGGTATCTAATTGTTAATAAGTTGTGTGTAAATCGGCCATGTCCTTTAACAGGAGTAAAAGTAATTTTCCCTCCCAAGATAACAGAGCTGAAAATGTTAAATTATAATTAAGCAAGCTCAATTTTGACAAGCGTATTCTTATCGTTCTTGAAGCGTGGGTTTTCTTCCATGATAAAAATGGTGGCCAGGTTCTGTTTAAAGTATCCTTGCCCGAAATTAAACCTGCACTTTTTTAAAGGATTCTTCAATATCATCAACATATAGTATTTTTCTATTCTCCTTCATCAGCGAACTCAATCAGCGGGAAATTTTACAATTCTGCTTCTTCCGGTGTAACCACCATATATGATTTATTGACAATCATATCCGCCATTGGCCTTAGTGAGGAAACGGCCAAATGTTCATGCTCTAAAATCGATAACCTGAAATCGCTCATGGCCTCTTTCATCCGAATAATCTGATTGATTTTTGTCTCATGATAAGTAAGGTCAATAAATACCCTCAGGTCGATATTAGGCGCATTGATGGCATACAATCCATCCACTATCAGAAGATCAATCTTTTCAAAATCTACAATTAATTTATCCACCTGCTCCGGAATCAGATCAATGCAGGGCATCACACACTCCTGGGCATCTTTAAAATCATTAATGGTTTTTTTAAGCTTAATCCAGTCGTACTCCTCCAACCCAATCTTATCAAATCCTTTGTTTCTTCTCCACTCTTCCCTGAGCAAGGGCTGAATCTTGTAATAATTATCTGTGTGGACCACCTTCACCCTGATGTGGTTTTCCTTAAGGGCCTTTCCAAGAGCATGTGCAAGCTCCGACTTCCCTGATCCGCTTTCCCCGGAAATCCCAACCACATAACGATACCTGGTATCCTCTTTTTCAGTAATATTCTTTAACACCATTTCACAAAGACTTGCAGCTGCCTCTTTATGCATATCATTGATAAGTAAAATATCTCCTAACATGATTCAGAATATTTATTTGTAATTAATTTTCTTTGGAACACCATTTTCCAGGGTCTCTTCCTGCGCACAAATATGGACTTTTATTTTATTTTTCTTTGTCGATTCTGAAATAATTTCAAGCTCAGATTCTGAAATGGTTACATCATATTTTGTTCCCTTGAACCTGAAGCTAAATTGAAGATTCTTCCATCCGGAAGGTAAAGCCGGACAAAGACCCGGAATCTCACCTTTCAGTGTAAGGCCAGCGTAGGATACAAGTGTATCATAAACGGTCCCGGCCATAACGCCACAATGCACTCCTTCTCCCGTTGTTCCTCCCTGGATATCAACCAGGTCACTCTCGAGTGCCTCTATATATAAGTTCCACCCCAATTCCTTCAGTCCTGCCTTGTAAGCAAGCCGTGCATGAACCAGGCGACTCAGTGTAGAACCATGAGAAGTTCTTGCGATATAATACTCAAAGTTCTTTGCAATATAATCTTCCGGGACATCGTACCCGAGTTCATTAATAATATGACTTACCTCTTCGTTCCCCAGGTTATAAAATGTCATCAGAAAATCTGCCTGTTTGGCCAGTTTATAATCGTCGGGCGACTCACCCTCAGCTTTCAAAACCCTGTCCATACGGTGCAGGTCTTCATATTTCCCTTTGTATGCATCCCAGTTCACCTCTTTCAAACTAAAATAACCACTGAACTGTTCAACAATTCCCTCGTCATCAATATTTAATGCTAACATTTTCCTCACACTATCCCAGTGACCCAGTTGTCCGCTGCTAATATTTATCTTCGTCAACACCTCCAACACAAGCTCTGGTCCAAATACCTCTTTAAAGTGGTTTATCTTATCAAGCATCCAGCTAACCATGATATTCGTGTAGGCATTATCCGTAACTCCTCCCTCATCGCTCCCTGGCAACTTCTCATGGAATTCATCAGGTCCCATGACTTTATCAATATGATATCTTCCGTCATCTTCACCCAATGTAGTTTTACTGATCCAGAACTTACAAATATCCAGGTATAGCTCCAGTCCATACTCCTTCATAAAGTCCTTGTCATCCGTAGCTGCAAAATAGTTCCATACATTGTAGGCAATAGCCAGTGAAATATGTCTTTGCAAAGAGCTGTAATCATCTCCCCACTCTCCTGACAATGGATTCAGATGAACAATTTGTGTCTCCTCCCTGCCATCACTCCCACTCTGCCAGGGGAACATGGCTCCCTCAAATTCAAATTCCTGCGCGTATTCTCTTGCCTTGTCAAGCCGCTTGTACCTATACATCAATACAGATTTTGTTACTTCTGGGAAATGAATATTATACATGGGAAGAATAAAGAGTTCATCCCAGAAAATATGACCCCTGTAAGCTTCACCGTGAAGTCCGCGAGGCGGAATTCCAGCATCCAATTCTGCATGATGGGGTGAAGCACTTACCATCATGTGGTAATTATGAAGCCGCAGAAGCTTCTGTGCTTTTCTATCACCCTCAACTTTAATGTCAATCTCATCCCAGATTGATTTCCATTCTACTTCAGATTTACTCAGTTCATCGGTGAAAGACTCAATTTTTCCCAATGCAGAAACAGCATCATTCATCGGCGCCTTGGAATCATTTTCCAGCGTTGTGTATAGCGCTACTAACTTGTCTACCACCACTTCTTTTCCCTGCTCGGCAGCAACTTTAATGGTTTCTGTGAGTTTTGATTTTCCGGAAGTCTTAGACCTCTCTATCCCGGAAAGTCCGGGGCCAGAAACAGTATGCTTTGCTGCCATGGCAATCGAGGTACCAGACTCATTTGTCTTGACCAATAATTTCAAACAATCCCCTTCAATAGCTTCACTTACCGGCTCCAGTTGTTCCTGGTTCAGTTGTTTATATCGCTCAACACCTGCATTGATATGGTCGCCAGAAATGGTAGACTCAATTTCCAATTGAGCAGAATAGTTCAACGGAGTCAGCGCATAGCTCAAACCCGCAACATGTTGATTATGCATACCAGCAAACCTGGTTGACTTTACTAAGGTCCTTCTGTTTTGTGCATCGACAACGATCAATTCTCTATCCACGGAACCATTTTTCATGTTAAGTCGCCGATGAATTTTCTCAACTTCTAAATTACAGTCAGGAGTAAATTCTAACCATTCTCCACCTTCGATACGAAATTTTATCGGCAGCCAATTTGAGATATTTACAAAATCTTCATTTTCAAGGTTTCTTTTAGCCACTTCAGAGATGCGCCTGTTAAACAAGCCCGTTACATAAGATCCTGGATAATTTACTGCGTTGGCCTTACTCTCTTCCAGTGCGCCACGGGTTCCAAAATACCCGTTTCCAATAGTAAGCAATGCCTCCCTTGATCGCTCCGTCTGCTGATCATAGTCATGATACTCCAGCAGCCAGGAATCCTCTTCCATGCCTTTATTGAACCAGTCATTGATTCGCTCCAGTGGTGTTTCTCCCAAATCTTCAACAACAATATCCGCACCATTGACTTGCAATTCTTTGATGTTATCTTCCCGGGCCACGCCAATGACAAGACCAAAATTGCCATTTCTGCCTGCCTGCACCCCTGATACTGCATCTTCGACCACAACAGATCTGTGGTATTCAACACCCAGGTTATCGCAAGCGGTTGTAAAAATATCCGGCTCCGGCTTTCCCTGCAGCCCTATTTCAGCTGATACAACTCCGTCTACTCTTGTCTCAAACAGGTGCAGTAAATTTGCCTGTTCAAGCACGGGTTTACAATTTTTACTTGAAGAGGCAACACCGATGCGTATGCCAGCTTTTTTCAGATCATGCAATAATTTTACAGAAGAATCATAGCATTTTATACCCTCTTCATCCAGCACCTCGTTAAACAAGATGTTTTTTCGGTTGCCAACTGCACATACTGTCTCCATGGAAGGATCGTCTGAAGGATCCCCAAAAGGAATATCAATATCTCTTGATTCGAGAAACGAGGCAACGCCTTTGTAACGCGGCTTGCCATCCACATATGGAAGATAATCACCTGCATGAGTGAACTCCTTGAAGGGTTCTCCAAATCGTTCCTCTCTCGACTTGAGATAATCATTAAACATCCGTCTCCAGGCAGATCCGTGAACCAGCGCGGTTTGTGTGATTACTCCGTCAAGATCAAATATAACAGCATCAAAATTGTACATTCTTGTCAAATTTATTGTTGTATAGTTGTTTTCCGAGCTCAAGGTATCTATTTTTATAGAAGCATTCAAGTAGGAAGAAGGAAAAAGAAAAAGGTAAAAAGGAAAAAGAAAAAAGTACAAAGTACAAAGGAAGAAGTAAAAAATAAAAGGGGAAAAGTAAAAAGTAGGAGGGAAAAAAGAAAAAAACATGAAAAGACTCTTTCTCGCATCCAATCAACTACCGGTCAATATTATAAGAAAAGAAAATGACTTTGAAGTTCACCCGGCAGAAGAATTAACAATTTCCGGACTAAAAGAATTTTACAGCGGATATGAAACCAGGTGGATAGGACTTACCGGCATTGATGACCTGGACCTCACTATCCATGAACAGCATGATTTGAAAATTAATCTGGCTGAATTTGAATGTATCCCTCTCTTCCCTGATCCAGAAGATTATGACCTTTACCTGCATGGTTTTTCCCGGAATACAATTTGGCCTCTCTTCCATTACTTCACACAAAACGCCATCTATAATGATGAATCATGGGATGCTTATGTTCGCGTAAACCAGCTGTATGCCGATCAGATTCTTCAATTGGTAGATGAAGGAGATATACTCTGGATCCACGATTTCCACCTGATGCTTTTGCCAAGCATGGTCAAGGAAAAAATGCCTGGATTATCTATCGGGTTATTTATGCACATTCCTTTCCCTTCATTTGAGATTTTCAGGTTAATACCGTGGAGAGTTCAAATAATCGAGGGAATACTTGGCGCTGACCTGGTGGGATTTCATACCTACGACTATGTACGTCACTTCCTCAGCTGCGTGAGAAGAATTATGGGCATTGAAACAGTTTTCAACCGCATCAGGATTGAAGAAAGAGTGATGAAGGTTGATGCTTTCCCAAAAGGCATTAATTTCAAAAAATTCAAGGAGAGTCGTGAAAATCAAGTGGCACAAACCAAGTTTCAAAAGGAGATCGAATCACATATTGTTGCCTATTCTTCAGAAAAAATAATACTATCAATCGATAAATTAAACTATACCAAAGGTATCCCTCTCCGGCTTAGGGCTTATGAGCTATTTTTACGGGAGAATCCTCAATACCTGGAAAAAGTAAGCTTGATTCTACTGGCAATGAAATCGGGAGAAACAGGTGAAGTTTATGATTCATTAAAAAGAGAAGTTGACGAACTCGTGGGTAGAATTAACGGTAACTATGGTACCATCACCTGGATGCCTGTCAGGTATCTCAACAGGGAATTCTCCATTGATGAGTTAATCGATATGTACACCATTGCCGACATTGCCATCATCCTCCCCTTAAGAGACGGAATGAACCTGGTTGCAAAGGAGTATGTCGCCACCTGCTATGATGGTACCGGTGTCCTTATTCTTAGCGAGATGGCTGGAGCAGCCAAAGAGCTTCATGAATCACTTATTGTAAATCCAAATGACCTTGGAGATATAGTTGTTGCCATCAAGGATGCATTGCAAATGCCTGATGTTGAACAGATAAGAAGGAACAAGGTAATGAACCAACGCCTGGAGAGATACACCATTGATCGCTGGGCCAACGATTTCGTAAAGAGCTTAGAAAATGTAGCTGAAAGTCAGAAAACCTCCCTCACAAGGAAGGTGAATGTGAATCGCATGAAGGAGATTGTAGATAAATACAACAAGTCAAAACAGCGAATTCTCTTCCTGGATTATGACGGAACCCTGTCGGGATTTAAAAAGAATCCTGAAGATGCATTGCCTGACCAGGAATTATATGATATTTTAGCAGAGCTGCTGAAAGATAAACGCAATACTGTTACTATTATCAGTGGCCGGGACAAGGAAACTTTAAGCAGGTGGTTTGATGATAAATGGAACATCCATTTTATTGCTGAACATGGTGTCTGGATTAAAGATCCCGGTGGTGAGTGGCACATGCTGGAACAGATTGACAATACCTGGAAGGAATCAATACTACCGCTTCTTGAATACTATGCTGATCAAACACCACGCTCTTTTATTGAACATAAAAACTTTTCATTGGTTTGGCACTACAGGAAAGCCGATCCGGACCTGGGCATACAGAGAGCATGGGAGCTAAAAGATGAACTCCGATCGCTTACTTCCAACCTCAACCTGGAGATTATGGATGGTGATAAGGTACTCGAGATAAAATATTCAGGTATTAATAAAGGCCGGGCAGCGCTTAATAAAATGGGGGACACTGAGTATGATTTCATATTTGCAGTGGGTGACGACTGGACAGATGAATATACCTTCGAAGCAATGCCGGAAAAAGCATACACAATAAAAGTAGGTGCAAAAACCACGCAGGCAAATTATTACATTGAGAATGTTGCCATGGTAAGAAAAATGCTGGGCTGCTTGGGTGGCACCCCATGTGAGTAGACCTGGTCTTTTACCTCCCCTCCTTCTCAAGGAGGGGTGGACGTCGCAGATGGACGGGGTGGTTCTACTTCCCCTCCTTCTCAAGGAGGGGTGGACGTCGCAGACGGACGGGGTGGTTGTAACATATGTTACCTTTTTTACTTCCAAAGGATTTTATCTTTGTTTCAAATAATCAATAAATAATTTCATGAATACAGATTTTGATTTAGCTACCGTTGCTAACATGTCCGATTTGGTCGACTATGCAAAAGATGCAATTGTAAGTAAAACATTGATCAAAAAAGAGACAGGAACAGTGACCTTGTTTGCCTTCGATAAAGGACAGGGTCTAAGTGAACATACCGCACCATTTAATGCTATGGTACAAGTCATAGATAGAGATGCAATCATCATAATTGATAAGAAAGAGCACCTTGTTAAAGAGGGGGAATTTATTATAATGCCAGCCAATATTACGCATTCAGTAGATGCCAGAGAGCAGTTCAAAATGGTTTTAATAATGATAAAATCCCAATAGATGTCAGTTATAAAAAATATTAAAAACAGTGAAGCCCTGGATGTAGATTTTGATGCCTGGAAACTTATGGAAGTTGAAGATACGGACATCATACGAATAAATCTCCATCCGGGTAAAATACTCGCCCCACATACAAATGATAAACCTGTAGTATTTTACATTTTAGCAGGAAGCGGGGATCTAAGTATTGATGGTGAGATTTATAATTTGAAGCCAAAAGACTCAATCTTCATTGAAGAAAACAGAATGAGGGAATGGACTGTGACAAGTGAAGTTGATCTTGAGATACTCGTTGTAAAATATATAAATTGATATTTTTCTTCTCTGGCGCCTTTGAATAACCCAAATTTTCTATATTTTCGACAAATTTTTCAGAATGAAGTCCCGGTGGATTCTTAGTATATCAGTGTTTCTTTCGACTGCTATCCTGTTGTCATTTATTCAGCTTAAGGTAGAGAACCCACTACTCATTCTTGAGAGGTTCCTGACCGGAGGCGGATGGATTGAGATAGTATTTATTTCTTTCTACGGCGGAATCGTTGCTTGGTTCATGTATGATGCATCAAAGTCAGCTAAATGGAGACAGACCACATGGATCATATTTTCAATCATTTTTTTCTCTCAACTTATACTTGGACTTTTTGCTTCTGAGAAATTTTTAATGACCGGGAAATTGCACCTGCCTATTCCGATGATGATGATCAGCGGACCAATTTATCGAGGACAGTTTTCCATGATGGCCATCCTTTTCCTGAGTACAATCCTGCTATCCGGACCGGCCTGGTGCAGCCACTTCTGTTACTTTGGTGCACTGGATGGATGGAGTGCAGGGCATTCGAAAAAAAGAAAAACACTGGGGAAAATCTGGCATCTTAAACTACCTATGTTGGTTATTATTGTCGCTACTGCAATTCTTCTCAGGGCATTCAAAGTAGCAGCTTTTCCTTCAACGCTTATTGCAATTGCATTTGGTCTTATCGGACTATTTATCATGTTTTTCTACTCTGCGCACAGGGGCAAAATGGCACATTGCCTGGTATGGTGTCCAATTGGAACACTCGTCAGCGGACTGAAATTTGTGAGTCCCTTCAGGTTAAAAATTGCAGACTCCTGTACAAGCTGCATGAAATGCACCAGCTATTGCAAATATGATGCATTAAAAAAGGAAGATATTCTTCAAAGAAAACCAGGGTTAACATGTACCTTATGCGGTGATTGCGTTACTTCTTGTCACGCCGGATCACTACAATATAAATTCTTAAAACTGAGTCCTGCAGCTTCCCGGAATCTGTACCTAGGGATTACCATTACATTGCATGCCATGACCATGGTGCTGGCCAAGATTTAGAAGTGCCTTGAGTACTCTAAGTACTTAGAGTTAGAGCCCAGGATCACAATGAATAGAATATTTTTGTTCGAAGGGAATTCCTTCTCCCGGTGGGAGAAGGCCAGGTTGAGGGCAATTGATGGTTGTTTTTGCCATAATCGTGTAGCTCCATCAACAATTATTTGTTAACATCTCAATTTTTCAATTCCGATATAATGCTATACATTTGTTTCATCACTTGGTTCCAGTAATCGGATGAAAAGGGAATACCGTGATTCGCCAAACTAGCAATAGCGAAGGTGGAAAGTCGGTAACAGTTCCCGCTGCTGTAATTTCCAGTACGCCTCGGGTGTACAAAGTTTTTGAGTGATTAGCCCACTATTTTGAAATAAGCAAAATGGGAAGGGATCAAAAACCGGAATAAGTCAGAAGACCTGCCAGTGTAACATAGATTTTTGTGGCCTGCGGAGAACAGGAATAGAATCACGATGGTACATTGCTCATCACCTGACATCGTAAGCTGCAAAATCAGAGAACCTGAAATGGCAGTTACGATGTTTTTTCATTTCAAGACATATTCAGATTGTCTGTGCACATCATGCCTGGTGGCACTAATGGAGGAAAAAATTATGGAACCTGCTTAGTAATTAACTAATGTTAAAGAAATGAAGAAATTTTTCTTTTTCGTATTGATGGCGCTTTTGTGGAATCCGGGAATAGATGCACAACAGAGCTTTCTTATGACACCTGACACTTTGAACACAAGCATCGTCAGCCAGGGTGTCTACTCAGCAATTGAAGTTAGTAACAACATTATGTTTGCTGTTGAAGGCGATACCGTTTATTCTATTGACATCGAGAGTGGAGATATATTACAGAAGCTGTCAAAACCGGATCAAGATTATGTGGCATTTCCAAGCTTTATCACTATTGATCCGAACGGATTTGACCTCTGGGTTGGGTATACCACTGGCTATAATTCTGATGACAGAATCTATTCCATCGATATAAAAGACAATGAATGGCAGCACATGGCAACTTTGGCGGGAAATTTCGATCTCGCATTCTGGAATGGCCAGCCATTTGTATCCGGACTTAACAGCACTAACTGGGCCAATCCAAACGGAATATGGCAACTCGACCTTACGGGTGCCAATGAACACCGACTGATCATTACCACTGGCGGCTATTCTGCTGGATTAGATATTGACAACGAAGGAAATGTGTATTATGGAACTAACATTTTTGGTGAAAATGCTTTATTAAAATGGAGCGAAACGGATATCGCAAGCACTGTAAACAGCGATGATGATACATTAAAAACTGGTGATGCATTGGTCCTTGCTAATCTTTCAGCAGGAGTATATGACATTGATCTGGATGAAGCCGGGAACCTGGTCTTCAACTGTAATAATTTTGTTGAAAATACTGTTGAAAGTGTTATTGGAGTATGGGACGGTGCAAATGGATACGACACGCTTGCAATATCAGACCAATTCCTGACACGCTTATCTACCAGGGGAGACGTCACTATAAACAGTCCTGACAACCATGTATTTGCGTTGGCATACGGAACATATATAGCTGAAATACATTTCGACATTCCGCCGGTAATAGATCATCCTTTTATAGATTTCACCATCACATTGGGAGAGACTGAAGCCACAGAAATAAATCTTTATGATGTATTTCATGATGACGATGATCATGATTCCATCTTTCTCTTTTCAATATCACAAAACTCGAATTCTGCATTATTATCCAGCGAAATTGATTCTAACATGCTGGTTCTGGATGTGGTTGGCAGCACAACGGAGGATGTTGAGATCGTTATTGAAGGTGCAACACATTCATACTCGGTAAGTGATACCTTAGCAGTAACAATTACTTTCCCGCTTGGAAATGAGATTTTTGACCCGGCCCTGGCCATCCTTATATATCCAAATCCAACAACCGATTATATCAATATCACATATAACGGAAATGAGAGCGGAAGCGTCACAATATTTGATGTCAATGGCAAAGTGGTAATTCAGGAAGCGAAATTTGATTTCTCCTCCCCTATAAGTACCTCGCATCTGAAAACCGGAGTATACATGGTACAGATCAGAGCCGGAGAGAACATCTACTATTCAAGAATAATTAAGCAATAAGATTTTAACATGCGTAGATTATATTCAATAGTCATTCTTTCAACAATTTGCAGTCTGGTAAACGGACAGCAAATTGCTGAGATTATTGAGTACACACCTGCGCCAGGCCAATTTATCAACACCTCCATGGGCTCCCCCGAAGCTGCTGAATCCTTACTAAATGAGAGCGGCGGACTGGTTTCCCTGGGTGGATATGGTGGATATATTGTTTTAAATTTTATCGAGCCCCTTAGCAACCATCCCGACAATCCCTATGGTGTTGATTTCACTATTTTCGGAAATGCATTTTCTTTTTGGTCAGAACCCGGAATAGTAGCTGTTATGAAAGATGAGAACGAAAATGGGCTACCGGATGAAACATGGTATGAACTTGCAGGGAGTGATCACTTCTTCCCAAATACAATTCCAGACTACCTGGTTACCTATACTAATCCCTTTTCTGAAAAAGCCGCAGATGTACATTGGGGAGATAACCAGGGAGTAACAGGACTCATAAAGAAGAACGTTTTCCAGAATCAACCCTACTACCCTGATCCATCAGTGTTTTTATCAATTGGAGAATCAGAATGCAAGTTTACGGGCAGAAGAATAATGCCTGTCCTTGACTTTAGCAACCCACAACAAGGAGTATCATATTCGAGGAGTTTTGGATATGCTGATAACAATGTCCGTATTGATCCGCAGAATTCTTTGCCCGATAATCCCTATACCACAGAGGTGGAAAATTCAGGCGGAGACGCAATGGATATTGCATGGGCCATTGATGAATCAGGACAATATGTTGAGCTGGATAAGATTGACTTTCTAAAAATCTATACCTCAGTAAATGCAGATGGTGGTATCCTTGGAGAGCTCTCCACGGAGATATCACTTATCAAGGATGTAAATCCATCAGTTGGATATCCAATAATAGAAAAATTCATTTCAGTTAAAGGTTTGCCTTCAAAAATTATTCCCGATGCCTATGCGTTAGAATACTCTGTTTTTTTCGGGGGAAGATACGACGAAGACGAAACCGTGACCTGGACCGTAAGTGAAAGTGACAGTCGTATTGAAGACAACTATTACCTCGTGGCAGATTCCCCCGAACAACTAACACTAACTGCTACCCTGGACAGCGATCCTTCAGTGAATACATCTTTTACTACTGAGGTATACATGCCAGATAGCAAGTCTTTAATCCCTGAAGCAGAAATTAGCATCTACCCGAATCCTGCGAGTGATTTCATTATTATCGAGGGAGCAAAACAGGGGAAAATTGAATTGATTTCTTCGCTTGGAAAGGTAGTTTTTGAAGGTGATTCAGAAGCAGGAATTATTCACATAAATGTTAACACTTATCCGGAAGGCTTGTATTTTTTAAGGGTACGAGAAACGAATAAAACTAAGAACTATAAATTTATAATTCAGAGATAAAATATTGACCAGGATTGCCATCATAATATTGATTCTACTCACGGGCTTTACTAACAAAGTCAGTGCAATATTCGACACCATCGATATTAAGGAGGTGAGCGTTATTGCACAGCGGGCCATGGAAAACAGGGGCTTAAACCTGACACTTATTGACTCAAGTGTTATTCAATCCCACATCACCGGATCACTGTCTGATTTATTAGTTTCAAATTCAACCGTCTTTATGAAGACATACGGACAAGGAGCACTATCAACCATCTCTTTCAGGGGTACTTCAGCGTCTCATACGAAAGTGAAGTGGAATGGAATCCCCTTGAATAATCCTATGTTAGGACAAGTGGATTTCTCCTTGATCCCGGTAAATTTTACAGATCAAATTTCACTCTTACATGGCGGAAGTTCTCTGCAAGATGGGGCTGGAGCATTAGGCGGAGCCATCATCCTCCAATCGGCCCCTTCCTGGAATGATCCATACACCCTAAGCTTGACCCAGGGAATAGGAAGCTTCGGCACATATAGGTCGCATGCCAATCTTCAAATTGGTAGAAATCGTGTACGCATGCGAATGAAGTTTTTTACCGAACAATCAGAAAATAACTTTGAATACTATAATACAGAAAACGGCCTCTGGAGTTATGAGATACAGGAGAATGCAGATTACAAAAAACATGGTGTACTGGGGGAGATTTTTATAAAAGCTGATAACAGGAATTTCGTTTCTCTTCATACCTGGATACAAAATTCACTCCGAAATATTCCGGCGATCATGTCATATGAGGGTGGGGGCAGAACTGAATATCAATCTGACGACCAGGTCCGTATTTCAGGAATCTGGAAAAATTATGGCGTAAATTACAGATCGGAAATAACGGTTGGATATATCTCCTCAGGTATTGACTATTACCTTGCTAACCAAACGGGGATGGGGCTATTTGTAAACTTCAATTCGGCAAGCAAAGCTCAAAATCTGATTGGATCGCATAAAATAACTGCTGACCTGGGAGATAAAATAGTACTGAAAACTAAACTGGATTACCAGTATTCTACTGCACATATCAGTGAAGAGGAAAGTCTGATTGGATATGAAGCAAGCCGGCAGGAAGTAGGTCTCTCGCTAAGTATGCACAGGGAATTTGGTAAGTATCTAACTATGTTTGGCTTGCTACGTGGAGAGCTGGCTGATGCTACAATTTTACCCCTGATGCCATCACTGGGAATGGAAATTCATATGCCACAATTGAATATGAAAGTGATATCTAACCTGGCAAGAAATTATAGTCTTCCAACACTAAATGATCAGTATTGGATTCCCGGGGGAAATCCTGATCTAAAACCTGAGGAAGGATATTCTGGCGACCTCTCAATAAGCCATACATTAAAAAAGAATAAAACAGTAAATCTGTCCATGACACTGACCGGTTTTGCTTCTACCATCAACGATTGGATTCTTTGGAGACCAGGTGAATACAGTTATTGGACAGCAGAAAATATTGCCAGGGTTTTTGCCAGGGGAGTTGAATATACTGTTAGGGGCATATATGCTCCCGGCGAATTAACATTTGGCCTAAACGCTACTTATGCTTTTACAAGGACCACCAATAAAACACCTGTTTTTGAAAATGATCTTTCTGTAGACCAACAGCTTATTTATATTCCGATACACAAGGCCAATGCTTCACTAAGTGCCGGATATAAGAGCTACCATTTAATGACTTCACTATCATACACTGGAGAAAGATTTACCACATCAAGTAATGAAGAAACCAGGCATACGCTCCCGGAATTTACCTTGTTAGATATTCGCACAGGCAAAGATTTCAGCTTTAAACGATTTAATGCCACCATACAGCTAAAAATAAATAACCTTTTCAATAAAAATTATAAGGCCATTTTGTCCAGACCCATGCCCGGCAGGAGTTGGGAGGTGGTTTTGCGATTTGAAATATAAATATCCAGGGGGTAGAATTCATTCTATCCTCTTGGAATATTGGGTGAGTGGATTAAAGAAATATTGGAATAATGGAAAAAAGAGTAAATCATACAAAATGGAGACTTTTCTTGGCTTTAGGGTGGAGGACTCTATCCCCCTCTCTCCACCTCTCCCCTTCTCCCCTTTTCCTCATCACCATTGCTTTCATGCTCTTCCTCACGCCCTCTTGCACGGATCCCTTTCCTGAAAAAATCGACTACAACGAGGGTGCCGGGGTTTTCATCTGCCATGAGGGTAACATGACTTTTGGAAATGCGTCCTTATCATTTTTCGATCCGGCCATTGAAGAGGTGAAGAACCAGGTTTTTTATAATACCAATGAGTTTCCAATTGGCGATGTTCTGCAATCGATGACCATTATTGACAGCACGGGATTTTTAATAGTCAATTATTCAGGAAAGATTTTTGTTTTTAACACAGCTACAATGAAACATAAGGCCACTATCTCCGGCCTCACTTCCCCCAGGTACATGTTGCCGGTAAATAAAAACACAGCTTATATTTCAGATCTCTATAGTCGATCAATTACAATTATTAATCCATTAACTTTTGAAAAGACGGGATCTATTGCTATTGGAAACAGCACAGAAGAAATGGTACTGATAGATGGCTATATATATGTTTGTAGCTGGTCATTCAGTGACAAAATATATAAAATTGATGCTTCCACGAATACAGTTACCGATTCACTTGAAGTAAATATGCAGCCAAACAGCATGCTTGTTGATAAGGATGACAAGATCTGGG
Organism: uncultured Bacteroidaceae bacterium; assembly: GCA_964538375.1. Lineage (GTDB taxonomy): Bacteria > Bacteroidota > Bacteroidia > Bacteroidales > JAUUZQ01. Next base: position 86,400 of record CAZIFQ010000013.1, read on the forward strand.
TTTTATCAGATGGAGGTTATCCCGGCATGCACGGTACGGAAGCTGCTGCTCTTACAAAAATAGATCCTGAAACATTTAGCATAGAAAGAAAACTTGAATTTTCAGATATGCTTTCCTCACCTACCGAATTGAGCATTAACCCGACGAAAGACACTTTATATTTCCTCAACAACACGGCAGGTGAAACCAGCATTGAAAATGGCGTTTTTCAATTTCCGGTAGATGCAGAAAATTTACCCAAAACTCCTTTTATTGAATCAAGGAACAGACTCTTCTACGGATTGGGTGTTGATCCAAAAAGTGGAGCCATCTATGTCTCTGATGCCATTGACCATATCCAGCGAGGATGGGTATTCAGATATACTTCATTCGGCAGCACCATCGACTCCTTCAAGGTAGATATTATCCCTGGTGAATTTTGTTTTAAGACGGAATAAGGTTTAATAAATATAAATTTATTAATTTTACAGCCCTCCTAAGCTAAAGTTTCGGTGGACAAAACGGGGTATAGCGCAGCACGGTAGCGCGCGTCGTTCGGGACGACGAGGTCGTGAGTTCAAATCTCGCTACCCCGACAATGTTTAACCGTAATAGTCTAATAAATAGATTATTACGGTTTTTAAATTTGTGATTATCCCCACATATTCCCCACAAAAGATTATAATGCAAGATCTATAATCATAGGTTGGTATTTCAATTCATGCTCTCGATATACTTATAATTAATCACTTACAATCATATATTTGAAAGTGGCTTTTCTATTGGAGACACATACGGAGACATTGACACATAATCTAAATCCCGCCATAAAGGCTTCATACACTTCTGTGGAGGCATTTTATAAAGCGAGTAAAAGTTTATTCTGTCCGGGATAAATATTGCCTCCAGCATCGCATAATCTTCTGTTATCTGTCCTGTCCTGGCTGATTATCCTGATAGCCCCTATCGGTGGATCAGTTCTGTAAGTCACTGTGAGAATCTGGGTGTTGTGAGTCCTCCTTGATTGCCTTTTGTAGAGGTCAAGGCTCGTTCCCTTCAAATAAACCGTGGGTCTTACAGCCCACCATCTTGATTATAGTTCACTAATTCAGTTATATAGCACAATGTGCATTTGTGCCCTGAATCAGCTTCTGTGCACAC
>CAZIFQ010000014.1:0-80465 GCA_964538375.1 uncultured Bacteroidaceae bacterium
AAAGTTGTGTATTCTTATTTACCGAAAGTTGTGTAGTGTTATTTACCGTTTACATTTTATCCCATCTCCAGCGAGTTGCTGGGCAAATGTTGAATATCTGTTCAACTTCATGAGCACTATATAGCTTCTCTGGTTTTCTATTAACTATTGTTTCTGCAACAGTTGTAGCAATCTCCATGCTGTACTTCTTGAGTTCGTCCGCAGTAATAGTAATATTGATTCCAGGATAATCGGCTAGGATGTTTTTTAGGTCCATATTTCTCTATTTTACTTTCAATGATTCACCATTTTTATCTCAGATGATGAATTAAAAGTACAATATTAAACCTATTTAAAAGACTGATATACTGCTGTTTACCCGACTATTAAGATAGTCGGGTAAGGTCGGATAAGGTCGGATAGCCCTATTAACTATACATGTGGAAGTCGGGAAAATTTAACAATATTCTCTAGTTGTATTTTTGTTGATAGGTTCTTTATCTTTCTATCTTTAATATTATCCTCTGGTCTTAGCCACTCTCCTTGATTATCTACAAATAGACTAGGAGCTATATTCATTACGTCTTTGGGTAATCCTCCAAACATGATCTCAAGAAATGTTAGTAGGCTTTCTTTATTTAATCTTTTAGTTCTTTTAGTAATCAATATCCACTCCATTGGAGCAGAAATCTCTCCTTCTTCCCCAAATATATTTAAGAAGTTGTTTAGCTTTCCGTCAATGATATTCTCCCTTTTCAATAGGCTATAGATCTTTTTAATAGCTTTTTCAGGTAGCGGCTTGTGCTTTATATAATCAAAACCAATTAGCTTGGGTGACTTGCCAATTTGATTAGTAGATTCATCTCTAGATTCTTCATTCTCGGCTTTAATTAATTCTCCAATATTGTCTAGATCAATTTTTCTTGGCTTAATCCAAAATCCACGATGCGTCTTATTTTTTAATCTATTGACAAGACAATTGAATGTTAGGTCATAGGATTTGTCTCCTTCTATAGTCTTTAGAAGCCAGACTTCAAAAAATCCTTGACATGATTCTTCTATTTTACTTATTTTACTATTAAGGTACTTTTCTGTAGCACTTCTGTCTAATCTGAGTTTCGCAAGGACATAGATAAATTCTTTTAATCTTTCTATGATTTCGAATCCTTCACAAATAGGGTTTTCTTCTAAATTTATTAAGATCACTTCTTTTCTTGTCTCTATAAATGAAATTGGATCAATCATAATCTGTTATAAATTTCTAGTTAGCTGCTTTCAAATGCATACCCCTTTCTATCCAAACATCCCTCATCTTCTCGGCATGTCTCTTACCATCCATTTTGATATACTTCAGAAAGGCCTGTTCTGTCTTATGTCCACTGATTGCCATTATTGTTATAGAGGGAATGCCCATTTCATAAGCATTTGTACAGAAAGACCTCCTGGCAGTATGGCTTGTGATTAATTCATGTTTTTCATGCATTTTTTCTAGCTTTTTGCCCTTTTTATAAATGGTTTTTATAAATGGTGCTTTTAGTTTTGCCATTTTGGCTGCCTCCTTTAAATAATCATTATACTTCTGATTACTTATTGGTTTTGGAAGTTTCCCATTGTATTTATCCAGGATGACCTGAACAATTGGATAGAGGGGTATCCATACACTATCACCTGTCTTGGTCTGTTTTAATGTTAAGATTCCATTGTTTATTCTTTCGGGTGCAATTTGGTGGAGGTCAGAAAAGCGTAAACCAGTCCAACAGGCTACGATAAATAGATCTCGAACACGCTCAAGACTTGGCTTGTACTTTAGATCGAATTTATAGAATTGTTCAAGTTCTGTCACATCTAAATAAATATTTTCGACCTCTTCAGATATTACTCTGAATTTTCTGCTTTTATACTTATTGTATACGTTTATCCCATCCTCTGTAGCAGAGTTTAGAAATATTTTTAAGGTTTGTATCTTTTTACCCACAGTATTAGTTTGCAGTCCTTTATCTCTGAGCAACTCGGTGAAATTATTGTAGAACTCCATATCAATATCAACAAAGTCAGGTTCACCATATTGCTGGGCATACAATTTTAGGTAGTCAAAGGTAACGCTATACTCCCTTTTCATTTTATAGCTTATCGGGACTCCTGACCTTGGATTTATTCGCTTATGCGAATTTTCGATGAAATACTTAATATAAGAAAAGAGAGAAGTTCCTTTCTGGATATATTTTGTGGGATTATAAAATCTATCGATGACAATGCTCAGCCAACTACTATCAATAATTGTCTTGTCTGATAATTTATCATATTCAGAAAGAACGAATTGCTGGATATCCTCAAGTCTTTTAATTAGTTTATCTCTTTGCTTTTCTGAATACTCTGCTAAAACACGAGGTTCCCCTTTATCATTGTTCCAGTATTTTGAATTTATTTGTTCTTCAGTTTTCGCATAAACATCAAATTGCCTACCATTTGAGAATCTCAACCGAATAGGGGCAATATTTGTTTTTTTTGATACACGAATAAAAAACCGAACCTTTTTGGCCATTATGATGTATACTTAATTTCTATCAAATATATTCATATTGCACGACATTTGCACGACATTAATTAAATCTGTTGAAAACTAAATGAGGCTTCGTCAACTACAATACTAATTTTTTTGAGCATTAATAGGCTTTGGGGGGTAATGAATGAAAAGTGTTGTTTTACCTAAATTTCATAGGTTCAAATCTCGCTACCCCGACAGAAGATGGAAAGCCCGGTTCGTTGAAACGAACCGGGCTTTCCATCTTCTGAATCCAACCCCAAACCGTGATCACGACAACCTTTGGAGCCATAATCTTTACACCAACAATTCCAGAGAAAAAAAACTAAAAATTTTCATTAAAATATTTCTCAAAAATTTTTGTATTGAACGTGCGTTCATTATCTTTGTGAACTTTAGTTCACTATAAATTCTCATGTCTCCCAGAAATAAACGTATCAGAAGGGTTGGATCGCCCCCTGTTTTAAAAGGATTTACCCCGGTAGGAGTTCCTATAAAAAAGGACAATGTGCTTTCCATTCTTTTTGAAGAGTATGAGGCCTTCCGGCTTATCGATTATTCTGGATTAAGCCAGGAAGAGGCTTCAAAAATTATGAATGTTTCTCGCCCGACATTCACCAGGATTTATAATAGTTGTTTGAAGAAACTTGCAAAAGCGTTTGCTGAAGGAATTACAATTCACATAAAAGGAGGAAATGTAGTATTTGACAAGGAATGATACCGATGTAACGATTGTGTGACAGTTTATCACAACGATGATAATGATGACAACCAGGAATGCATAAACTGCGATTCAGAGAACATAGAACATATAAATAAGAGTATAGAAGATTGGAAAGATGATCAGGCAGACAACAAAAATTTGATTGAGAACAAAGTGTTCTGTATATGTCAAAAATGCAATTATGAAGAAGAACATAAAAAAGGGGTGCCCTGCTTCTGTCAAACATGTCCAAACTGTAATATACCCCTGATAAGAAAAAGTGAGAAATCAAATAATTAAAATATAAATATTATGCCAGGATTAGACAGAACAGGCCCTGAGGGACAAGGTTCACAAACGGGCAGAGGCTTAGGAAAGTGCAATCCAAATAATAAAAACGCACAAACTAAAAATAACGAAGAGAATACAACTCTTGCAGCAAGGCCGAGACTTGGAAATGGGAGAAACGATGATCAGTACTTCGCAGGTGGAAGAGGCCCGGGAAGCGGCAGAGGCAGAAGTCGTGGAAGAGGTCTTGGAAAAAGATTCAGAGGAGGACAGCAATAACAAAACACTAAGTATTACTACTTAAACATTCCTCACTTATGATATTGTGGTCTTTTAATAAATGAGGAATTTTCTTTAAAAGGTTCTTAATGATGGAGCATCAAACAGAGATAAGGGTAGGATACGGTGAGCATGAATATAAAAAACCAATTTAACGAAAGAACTAATAATCAAAGAAATAAATAGTACACAAAACAAAAATCATTTACTACATGAAAAAAATTGCTATTCCGATAACGGATAACATTTTAAGTGCGCATTTTGGTCACTGCGATAAGTTCTATGTCTATGAAATAGAAAATGAGAAAATAGTTAAAGAAACTATCATGACCCCTCCTTCTCATGAACCGGGCTTGTTGCCAAAGTGGTTAGGAGGACAATCCGTTACTGACATAATAGCTGGAGGAATTGGACAACGTGCAATAGATCTTTTCAATCAAAATAATATTAATGTTTATGTTGGTGCACCGCAAAAAGCACCGGTTGAAATAGTCGAAAGTCATTTAAATGGTTCCATAACTTTAAGCGGAAACTATTGTGATCATTAATCAAATTAAGAAAATAATAATCAATATTTTATTAACCCACAGGTAGAAATACCTAAATAATTAATCGTACAAATTAACATATCATGAAACATACTGATGTTTTAGTAATTGGAGGCAGCGCAGCAGGACTAGGTTCTGCCCTGGCAGCAAAAGCACACTATCCAGAAAAAAGCGTTATGCAAATCAGAAAAGAAGAAAAGGCAATTATTCCTTGCGGAATTCCTTACATGTTTGGAACACTTGAAACACCCCAACAGGATATTCTTCCTGATGCAGGATTGGAAAAAGCAGGAGTTGAGATTGTAATCAATGAAGTTGTTTCTATTGACGAAGATCAAAAAACAGTTAAACTTCAGGATTCAACTGAGGTAAGCTGGGAAAAACTTATCATCGCAACCGGATCAGTCCCGGTAATACCAGGATGGCTTAAAGGTGCAACTTTAGAAAACGTATTTACAGTCCCCAAACAGCTTACTTATCTGGAGGCTATGAATGAGAAATTAAAAGGTCTTCAAAACATAGTAGTTGTTGGTGCAGGATTTATCGGAATCGAAATGTCTGATGAATTGAGAAAAGCAGGTAAAGATGTAACTCTTGTTGAAATCGAACCTCATATTCTTGGAAACGCATTTGACATTGACCTTGCTGATGAAGCAGAAAAGATCCTTGTTGAGCATGGTATTAAAGTACTTACAGGCCATGGTGTAAGTGAAATCATAGGGGACGGAAAAGTTGAAGGTGTTAAAATAAAAAAAGGCGATGTAATTGATGTTCTAAAAGCTGATGCAGTTGTTTTATCTGTTGGATATATGCCAGTTACCAACCTGGTTAAAGGTCTTGACATTGCTTTAAACAGGGATGGATTCATCAAGGTGGATGAATATATGAGAACAGACCAACCTGACATTTTTGCTGTCGGTGACTGTGCTGAAAAAAGAGATTTCCTGACAAGAAAAAGATCCAAGTCTATGCTTGCTTCAATTGCATGTGCTGAAGCCAGGGTTGCAGGAATGAACCTTTATAAACTTTCAACATTGAAAACAATGAGTGGAACTATCGCGATCTTCTCGACAGCTCTAAGCGATACAGGATTTGGCGCAGCCGGATTAACTGAAACTGCAGCTAAAAAAGAAGGATTTGATGTTATTACCGGAATGTTTACAGGAGTTGACAGACATCCAGGTTTATTAAATAACCCACACAAGCAAATTGTTAAACTGGTTGCCGGACGTGAAAATGGAATTATTCTAGGTGGAGAAGTAATGGGCGGATCAAGTGCAGGAGAACTGATTAACATTATTGGTTTTATCATTCAAAACAGGATGGATGTAAACACATTGCTGACCTCACAAATTGGAACACATCCAATGCTGACTGCATCACCTGCAGCATATCCTATAACTAAGGCAGCGGAAGAAGTAGCTAAAAAATTCTGGCATAATTAATAAATAGAAAATAGCGATTACAAGCGAAAGGGAGGCACCGGGAAAACTACATAAGCAGTTAACCTTGCCTCCCTTCTATGCAATGAAATGCCAGGAAAACCTTTTTAATCAAAAATTTTAAACGAATGAAAATATTAATTTCTTCAACTGAAAGTGGTTGGAACGCTGACATGGATGGAAGATTTGGAAGAGCCATGGGCTTTGTACTTTATGATGAAGAATCAAAAGAGCTGAGCTGGCATTCTAATGAAGAAAATCTCAATGCAGCACACGGTGCCGGACCTAAAGCAGCCGAGTTTGCTATTAATACTGGTGCATCAGTATTAATTTCTAGTCATGTCGGACCTAAAGCATTTGATGTACTCAAGCATTCAGACATCAAAATTTTCCTTGCTTCCGAAAAAACAATAAAGGAAGTATACGAAGCTTATAAAAGAGGAGAGCTGAAGCAGCAAGACCATTAAATCCACCTCTTTTCCACTTTTTGTTTGTAGCTTTTTTGTAACTTGCTGAAAGTGCAGTAAAATGAAACGAAAAACATTTATCTATACCGTTGTGCTTAGCACGGGAAGTATAATGTTTAATGGAATAAAATTGAATGCCAAAATTATGGAAGCAGGAGATTTAAAGATCAAAATGATCTATAATAATACAGGGGAATGTTCAGGTATGAAAAATGCCTGGGGATTATCAATATGGATTGAAGATAAGCGTGGGGCAACACTTTTCGATACTGGTGGTGATACTGCAGTACTTAAACAAAACATGGAGCACCTGGGCCTGGATTTCAGTAAATTAGACCGGATTGTGATTTCTCACAACCATTGGGATCATAAGGGTGGACTCGAATATGTGTTGGGAAAAACAAAAGCTTGCATTGACATGTATGTGCCTATTGAGGTCCGGAAGGAATATCAAAAAGATTATCCAGGTGCCAATGTGATAGGTGTGAACAAGTCAATGAACATCCATAATAATATATGGTCTACCGGATCAATGAGTGCAACACATAAAGGCAATGCCATAAATGAGCAGTCTTTAATCATCAAAAACAATGATTCCATGATACTCCTGAATGGCTGTTCGCATCCCGGAATTGTACAGATAGTTAAGCAAGCCAGGACAGATCACCCGGGATTAAGATTTTCTTTAGTCGCAGGTGGATTTCACCTGATGAGAAAAACCAAAAAAGAAGTGCGGGAAATCTCAGCAGAACTGAAAGAGCTGGGCATTGATAAAATAGCTCCTTCACACTGCACAGGAGAGAAAGCGATAGATATTTTTAGAGAGGATTGGGGAGATAAGTTTGTGGATATGAATATTGGGGACGAAAAAACAGCTTAACTATCAGATAATTAGCAAGCTTCTGCAATCTTCCAATAGCTGATCACGATTTACTGGGATCACGCCTGATTTCTCACAAACCTGGCCACCGGCAAGGTTTGCTACTGCAGCAATCTGCGCAGTAGTCATTCCGCTATTGTAACAGATAGATGAAACTCCAATTACAGTATCCCCGGCACCTGAAACATCGGTAACATCTCGTTTAATTCCAGGAATATGATGATAATTTCCCTCTTCAAGTATTAAGATGCCGTTGCTGGAGAGCGTAACCATTAATAGCTCATGATTCTGCTGCTTTCTGAACTCTTCCGATGATTCTACAATTGCCTCGATCTCAACTTTGGTTAATTCCAATTTCAGACCATTCATCAGCTCCTTAAAATTTGGCTTAAACAGGGTAAGGTTCTTATACTTGTTGAAATTTCTGAATTTTGGATCAACCATCATCGGAATATTCAACTTATTCGCTTTAGCGGTTACTTTGTTAATTATTGAAGGAGATATTACACCCTTATCATAATCCTGAATGATGATAGAATCGATTCCACCGCTCTCCATCAGGTTCATCACAATTTCAATGAACTTATTCTGTACTGCTTTTGGAAGCACACTGTCCATCTCCTCATCAACCCTTAACAGGTGCTTAAAACCCGAAATTACTCTGGTCTTTTGTGTAGTTACCCTGAAATCATCTACAGTTATACCCACATCGGTAAGATTTTGTTCTTCCAGCAAATCCAGGAACACAGAACCCCTTTCATCTCCCCCGATAACTGAACAAAGAATAGGAACTGCTCCCATTGACTTCACATTCAATGCAACGTTGGCTGCTCCACCAAGCCTGCTCTCTTCCATAATTCCGGATACTATTGGTACAGGCGCTTCAGGCGATACTCTTTTAACATCTCCCCATAAATATGAGTCAATCATCACATCACCTATAATCAAAATTTTTTGATTAGAGAGGCCTTTAAAAAATCTGTCGAAATCATAACCTTCAAACATACACAAGCTATAAATTTTGTTAGGCAAAGATAAAATTTTAATCCTTCTCTTTACAAGGGATCAACATCAACTGTCACCCTAATTTGCTTATACACCGGATTCAATGAGAAAATCTCCAGGAGCTCCGAGGTAAGGTCTTTAGCTCGCTCAAAGGATGATTCCCTTTCGATCTTCATGATGATCTGTTTTATATATTTCCCATGCGTTCTGTTAACAGGTGGATATTGAGGTCCCAGTATCCTGTTGCCAAATATCTCTCTTAACTCCTTTGACAGGAACTGTGCTCCGCCATCCAGGATGGAAGGGATTTCATGCCGAAGTGAAATTCTGATAAACCTTACAATGGGTGGATATTTAAACATCTCCCTTTCTGCCATCTGCTCTGCGTAGAAATTATGAAAATCATTTTTTAGTACGCGCTGAATAACCGGATGCTTTGGATCCGTTGTTTGGATAATCACTTTTCCTCTCAAGTCTCTCCTACCAGCCCTTCCACTCACCTGCGTCATCAACTGAAAACTCCTCTCAAAGGCCCTAAAATCCGGAAAGTTCAACATAGAATCTGCATCAAGAATTCCTACCAGTGCTACATTCTCAAAATCCAGTCCCTTTGTAACCAATTGTGTACCTACCAAAATATGAATCTTCCCTGTTTCAAAATCATCCATCAACTTTTCAAATGCCTTCCGGGTCCTCATCTTATCCAAATCGAGCCGCCCGATTCTCGCTTCAGGAAAGAATATGGCCAATTCATCCTCAATCTTCTCTGTGCCAAATCCACGCATAAATAGGGCTGATTGTGCACATTCGGGACAATGTTGCGGAACCTTCATTCTTTTCCCGCAATAGTGACATATCATCTCGTTACTGAACTTGTGGTATGTAAGGGAGACATCACAATCCTTGCATTTCAATATATGGCCACAATCGCCACACTGCAAATAGTTCGAGTATCCCCTGCGGTTTTGAAAAAGGATGGATTGCTTTCCGTTTTTCAGTGTCTCCTCAAGTGAAGTCAACAACTCCGGGGTGAAATGCGATTTAAGCTGTTTGCGTTTTTTTGCCTGCTTAATATCTGCAATAATCACTTCCGGAAGAGCAATGTTCCCATAACGTTCATTGAGCTCAACCAGTCCGTACTTTTTTGTACTGGCATTATAGAACGATTCGAAGGATGGAGTAGCTGTTCCTAATACTATTTTTGCCCCTGTAAACAGACCAAGGATTGTAGAAGCATCCCTGGCATTATACCTTGGTGCCGGATCAAATTGCTTATAGGTATTTTCGTGCTCTTCATCAATAATGATCAGTCCCAGCCGCTGAAATGGGAGAAATACAGCTGACCTTACCCCCAGTATAACATCATAAGATTTCTTGTCTGTCATGCCTGCCAGGTTCCTGTAAACTTCCACACGTTCTGCGTCAGAATACTTGCTGTGATAGATGCCTATTTTATTCCCAAAATGATGTTTTAGCCTCTTAATTATCTGAGTTGTGAGGGCTATTTCAGGCAAGAGATACAAGACTTGCTTTCCCTGGTCGATTTGCTCCTGGATAAGATGGATGTATAATTCCGTTTTACCACTTGAGGTGATTCCATGAAGCAGTACAGCGGGCAGGTTCTGCAGCGATTGCTTTATTTCCTTCAAAGCGTTCTCCTGATGCTCCGTCAAGGGAAAAGGATCAACAAGTTCTATAGAATTATCATCGTGATGAATTCTTGAAACAGTTATATCATACTGGTAAAATATTTTCTTCCTGATCAATCCCTGGATAGCGTGAGAAGCAATACCAGCAGCAGTCAACATCTTCTTATTAACGTCTTGCTCAGTTGGCTTATCCTGAAATTTTCCCGACAGCTGAAGATATGCTTCAAGGGCTTTCAATTGTGCAGGAGCACTAGTCAGGGAATCCATCAGATCAGATACTTTTTTCTCCTCCCCATATGCAGCATCCAATCCAATGCAGGCAATCTTCCTGGGCTTATAAGAATGTTTCAATATTTGGTCTGTATCAACTGCTCCCTTTTCGATCAGTTGCTTCAGGATTTTTATTCCAGTATCTGCATAGGGTCCTTCACGTACATCATCCATGCGCTTAATCCCTTCCTCACGCAAATATTCAATAAAATTGCTATCCTCTTTACTCAACTCTTCGGATGCAATAAAAGAATCATTCACCTGTATAAGCGTTTCGCTCTGCAGTTTTAGTCCATGTGGCAATGCAGCATTCATTACCTCTCCATATGTACACATGTAATAGCTGGAGATCCAGTCCCAAAATTGAAGCTGAACCTGGCTTACCAGTGCTTGTTCGTCGAGAAAAGAAATGATTGGTTTTGGCTCAAAGTGATCCGGTTTTTTACGATGAACATCGTGAATGATCCCGGAATATAGTTTTTTCTTCCCAAACTGAACCAGGACTCTCATCCCGGGTCTGGCCATCTCAGTGTTTTCCTGTGGTATCTCATAAGTAAAGGTCCCTTTCATCCCAAGTGGGATAATTATTTGAGCATATAGGGTATCCTTTTTTACCATAAAAAATATAGCTGTTTATCCCACAAAAGGGGGGAACCACAATGTAGTAAGGGACAATACTAACTCCTATAAAAGAGCTTATATAGAAAGAATCTCAGCCATCTCCAATGCCTCTGGATCAACATTCTTTTTCAACTTTATAATTTTGCTGAATGGAACATGATCAATTTCATTATTGTGAAATCCAATCATTATACTTTTCTGGTCATCAACCAAAGCCTGAACTGCTTCATAACCAAGTTTACTTGCGCTAACCCTGTCATATGCTGATGGTCTTCCACCTCGCTGAATATGCCCAAGTATTGATACTCTTACGCTATACTCACTAAAATCTTCCTTCACCTGCTCAGCAATAGCAAATGCACCACCTCTTTTTTCACCTTCAGCAACAATAATAATATTACTCGACTTCTTTCTCTTAAACCCTTTTTCCAAAAAGTCTTTTAGGCCCTCTACCTGGCCCTCTACTTCCGGAATCAAAATAGCTTCGGCTCCACATGCTATGCCTGAGTGCAATGCAATAAATCCTGAATCACGTCCCATTACCTCAACAAAGAAAAGCCGGTTATGGCTACTGGCGGTATCTCGAAGTTTGTCAACAGCTTCAACAACTGTATTTAATGCGGTGTCATAGCCAATGCTGTATTCAGTGCCGTAAATATCATTGTCGATTGTACCCGGTATTCCGATAAACGGGATGTCGCCATATTCATTACAGAAGACCCTCGCTCCGGTTATTGAACCATCACCCCCAATTACTACGACTGCATCTATTCCTTCTTCCTTTATGTTTTTATAAGCTTGAGCTCTACCCTCAGGAGTACGAAACTCTTCACTTCTTGCTGTTTTTAGAATAGTACCGCCTCTGTCGAGTATATCACTGACACTAAATACTTTCAGCTTGGTAAAAAATTTATTTATCATTCCATGGTATCCGTGCCTGATACCAACTACTTCCATTCCATTATAAATCGCTGTCCTGGTTACTGCCCGAATAGCAGCATTCATACCCGGTGCGTCTCCTCCAGATGTTAAAACACCAATTTTTTTTATCTTAGGCATAACTAATTTTATTGAAAAATATAAATTTCCGACAGTAAAAATACAATATATTACAGTTATGATTACAGAGAATCTAAAATTTTACGATTTGATAACCTTTCGGATATATTCCTGAACTTCTTCCAATTGCCATTGCGGTGTAGATGTAGCTCCACTAATTCCAATAGACCCTTCGCCATTGAGCCAATCATCTTCTATTTCACTTGCTGAAGAGATCCAGTATGTGCTCTTATTATGTCTCCTGCAATACTTATACAACATGGCTCCATTTGAGGATTGCTTTCCACTCACAAAAAATATTATATCATGCTTTAAAGCAAAATACATCAAGTCAGGTTTTCTCCTCTTCATCTGGTTACAAATAGTACACTCAGATTTTAAATACGTCAATTCTAATATTTGAGTAAGCTCTCTCAAGTTATCTTCCACTTCCTGGAATCGCTCAGGATCCATTGTTGTTTGAGAAAACAGGATTATGCTTTTGTTTTTATCCACCTCATTCAGCCAATCCGGATCCGTAACCAATATTGCAGTTCCCTCTGTCTGCCCCATCAAACCAATGGTTTCAGCATGACCCTTTTTCCCGAAAATAACAATCTGTTCTATTTCCGGATCCATGTTTTCGTAAGCAGTCTTAATTTTCTGCTGTAATTTCTGGACGATAGGACAGGTGGCATCAATAATTTCTACATTATTCTCCTTTGCAAGTTTAAAGGTTTCAGGCGGTTCACCATGCGCCCTCAGGATAACTTTACCGTTGGAAATATTTGCAAAATCACTGACCTCAATTGTTTTAAGCCCTTTTGTAACAAGGCGATCAATCTCCTTGTCGTTGTGAACCATATCACCAAGGCCAAATACCACCGCTCCCTGGGCAAGATTCTGCTCAGCAATATCAATGGCTTTTTCTACACCAAAGCAAAATCCGGCTGAACTATCTATTTCAACTCTTCTCACTATTAATCAATATTTTTTTAAAGGAATCAAAAAACCAGGTCATCTGTTGATCTATTGTAATTTCATTGTTATCCAGCAATATAGCATCGTCTGCTTTCTTCAAGGGACTGGTTTCCCTGCCTGAGTCAATCCTGTCACGCTCAGAAATATTATGCATGACATTTGCAAAATCCTCCATCATTCCCTTTTCGATTAACTCCTTATATCTGCGTTCAGCACGAATCTCGGGGGAGGCCGTCATAAAAATTTTTATCTCTGCATCAGGGAAAACAACAGTACCGATATCTCGTCCATCCATCACTACTCCACCTGCATTGCTTATCTCCCTTTGCAGCTTAACCATAGCCAATCTCACCTCAGGAATTGTACTAATATAACTCACTTTACCAGATACATGCATTGACCTGATCTCCTTCTCAACCATTCGGTTACCCAGATAACACAGGTTTAATCCCTTCTTATTCTTTCGAAATGTAATATCTATATTTGGTATTTCATTGATCACCTTATCAAATGAAGGCTCTTCAGTCTTGTCAAACAATCCTGATTCAATACAATGTAGCGTAACTGCTCTATACATGGCTCCCGAATCAACATAAAAATATGAAAGTTTAGCAGCAATCAGTTTTGCAAAAGAACTTTTTCCGGTAGAAGAGAAGCCGTCAATGGCAATGGTGAGATTGTTTTTGTACATATTCTGCATGCCCAAAAGTAACTATTTTTAAAGACTATCGCCAACAAATTGGATTTCAGGAATTCTAAATAATATTTATCTTTAGTTAAAGTAATATCTGCATTTATCATTGTCTGGAGAATCTAAAAATGCAATTCGTTACATTTGCATAAATTCAACAAAAAGGCATTGTACAACTAAACAATCTCGGAAGTGATTAATGGAAAAAAAATAATCGTGGTATTGCCTGCATACAATGCGGAGAAAACAATTGAGAAAACATATAGCGAGATCCCTTTTGATATTGTTGATGATGTGGTTTTAATCGATGACAAAAGCACAGACAAAACATACAGTGTAGCAAAAAGTGTTGGGATTGACAATGTGATCAGGCATGACGATAATAGAGGGTATGGAGGAAATCAAAAAACATGCTATAACACAGCCCTTAATATGGGTGCCGATATTGTTGTTATGTTACACCCTGATTATCAATATACTCCAAAACTTATCCATTCCATGTGTTTTCTAATATCCAACGATTTATATGATGTGGTTTTGGGTTCCAGGATTTTGGGTAAAGGAGCCTTGCGAGGCGGTATGCCCATCTACAAATATATACTTAACCGTATTTTGACTTTGGTTCAAAATATTTTGATGGGCCAAAAATTATCGGAGTACCACACAGGATATAGGGCATTTTCGGCGAAAGTGTTTGAGAATATAGATTATATGAATAACTCCGAAGATTTTGTTTTTGACAACCAGTTGATTGCTCAACTGTGCTTTTCAAAATACAGGATAGGAGAAATTAGCTGTCCCACCAAATACGAAGCAGATTCATCTTCTATTAACTTCAGACGCAGTGTTATTTACGGATTAGGCGTTCTTAAGACCTCTTTCTTGTATTTTATATCCAAAACTACTGGTACAAAAGCAAGAATATTCAGAAGCTAGTATGGTCAATAGACAAAATATACCAATTATCTTCAGCTATTTCACAATGGCTATTCTGTTTATACTTACTATTAACAATGGTTTTTTCTGGGATACAGTGCAGTTGGGCTCAAAACATGCCAATCATTATTATACACTGAATTTCTCGACTCTTTTATTGCCAGACTCGATCGATAGTGGTCATATCCCGGCATTTGGCATGTACCTGGCGATTATATGGAAATTATTGGGAAGAAGCTTGATTGCTAGCCATTTGGCCATGCTTCCCTTTATTTTTGGCGTATTGTGGCAATTACATAAACTAAGTGCCCGTTTTGTCAAAAAAGAATATGCCGGATGGGTAATGCTACTTGTATTTTTAGATCCCTCCCTGTTGAGTCAGCTCACTCTGATGAGCCCGGATGTTCTTCTTGTTTTTTTCTTCCTCATGGGTCTGAACAGCATTTGGGGAAATAAAAGATTTTTATTGTCACTTTCGATAGCCCTACTATTTCTTACCAGCATGCGGGGCATGATGCTGTCCCTCTGCCTCCTCATTGTGGATATTATAAAAAACATAGCATTTTCAAGATCATTTAGAGTAACATTTGTGGCTCTGGTAAAAAGAAGTTTGATCTATATGCCTGCACTTCTCATTTTCATTTCGTTCAGTGCTTACCACTATATCGAAAAGGGATGGATCGGTTATCATGAAGACTCTCCATGGGCAGCTTTGTTTGCAAGAGTAGGAGTAGAAGGGGCTATTCATAATGTAGGTATTTTAGGCTGGCGCATTCTTGATTATGGCAGGATAGTGATATGGGGAGTGTTCCTTGTTTTGTTGATTAAATTCAGATTGGGTGTTTTCAAAATTAAAGAGGCCAGGTTATTGTATTTGCTTTTCATTGTTATATTGTTTCTTCTCCCGGCAAATATGATCTGGGCAAAAGATCTGCTTGGTCATCGCTACCTCCTACCCATATATCTTTCATTTTCATTACTATGTGCCACAATTTTATTTTCATTGGAAATGGGGAGAAAGCTGAGGATAGCGATGGTTTCTGTATGGCTGATAGTTATAATTAGCGGAAACTTTTGGGTATATCCTGAAAAAATATCCCAGGGATGGGATTCAACACTTGCCCATCTGCCTTACTATAAAACAAGACTACAAGCACTTGAATATTTAGATAAAAACGGCATAGCTTTTAGTGAAGTGCAGTCCTTCTTCCCAAATGTTCCGATGATCGATGATATTGATCTGAACGACGATAAGAGACAGTTGGTGGATTTCGACAACGGTTGTGATTATGTTTTATATTCCAACGTATTTAATATTAGTAATAACGATTACGATCTCATAAGAAACCAGTATTCTGTAATCAAGCAATTTAGGAGGGGATGGGTGTATATCGATATTTGTAAGAAAAACAATGTCCCTCATCAAGCCATTTTAGAACAAGAGGGGATAAACTAGTTTCTGTTGTAAAATTCAGAAAGATTCACTGTCAGAGAAAAGTGATTGGTACCTCCAGCCAGGTGATACCTGGAATTTCCGTATGCCACATGAAATTTTGCTATCCTGAAACCAAAACCCCAGGAAAATCCTACTAGTCCCGGCCAGTTATCCATTTTCATTTCCATCCGGCGTTTGTAATTGTAACCCAGATCAAAATGGAAATTTTCACCAAGAAGAAATTCCACTCCAAAGACAGTATGTCTCATCAGCTTATCTGCGAAAATATCGAATCTATTCACCTCACTTAAATCATTGCTAATTAAGGGATTCTCCTCTTCCGGCAACTCATAAGTCAGATCCCACTTTTCCAGGTTCTGAAGCAGCAAACTAAATCGAAATGGCGCATGGGCCAACCCTTGCGTCACACCTGCCTGTATCTCAAAAGGTACACGCTCCCTGGTTCCCGAAAAAGACACAAATTGCACCCCCAGGTTCTTCAGCACTAAGCCTGCTGAAGTATAGCTGTGTGGATTATGATAAACAAGGCCCAGGTCCATAGTAGTTCCAAAAGAAGTATACTGTTCATAAATGGAAAAAATCGGTTTAAGATTTACTCCAACTGTTAAAAATGTATCGATAATTGTCCTGGAATATATGAGATTCAAAGCATATTCTGAAGCCCTGAACGTACCATCGTAGTTTCCATATTCATCTGTCCTGTCGAAGGTTCCGTAATTTACATAATGAATACCGCCGGCAAAGTTCCCTATGTTCTCCTTTTCGAAAGCATAAGAGGCATAACCATAATTTATACCCGCGAAATAGTTAACATAATTCAGATTCATGTTCTGATCCATGCCTGGGGAAAGCAGGGCAGGATTATGAAAAACAAGGTTGATGTCATCATCAACGATTGAGATATTGGCTCCACCCAGCGCTGAAGCCCTTGCTGAATTGGTAAGATTCAGAAAGTCATACACACTCTCACCTCCTTTTTGTGCGGAAAGTGTGATGGTAACTACCAGCAATATAATTGATAAAAATGTCCTCAACAACAATGTATTTTGATTCCTCAATAATAACGACTAAGATAGTGAAATAGTCTATTGAGGGATAAAAAGATAGTAATTTAGAGACGTGTCGCTCCAACTGAGTTTACGTCTTTAATAACTCATTCAAAACTCTGGAACTAGTTCAGTTATGAGCGACATGTGTTTCGCTAGTTTACCAGTAACTACCTTTTGAATCCACCCACTCCCTATATTTTTTGTTGCTTGCTGGTTCATATTCAGCATCTTCAAGATCAGATATCTCTTCCATCTGAAATGCCATTCCTGTTCGTGATGCATCCAATGCATTGCAATATTGCTCGTAATGGTAAGCTGCAGGAATCATGAAGATGGGTATCCCGAGATAGAATGCCTCCGCCACTGTATCGAATCCTGCAGTTGTGATAATTCTCTTACAATTGAGCATGGCCTCCTGAAATTTCACCCTCGACGTGGGATGAATCACTATATTTCCAGGTATTTTCCTCTTGGGTATCGTATCAGTAAAAATATCCGCTTTTAGATCGGGCCGTTGCCTGTAAAATTCTAGTATCTCTGCATCGAATCCAGGATTCAGGAAATAACAAAGGTCACGTTCAGCAGGTTGATATTCGCTATCTGTAATCTTACCCCTAATGAGTGGAGGAATAACTTCAATTTTTCCTGTGCCCTGTCCCGTCCTGAAAGAGAGTGCCATGACTTTATCTGCAGTATTGACCATAAATTTATTCATCCGCATCAACCAGAAATATGAATTGCCAAAGCCATGAGGATGGATAAAGTCTGGATGCGAAAGATAAAAATGATGCGATAAAACAATCCTGTTTGCCCTTTTCTTCCAATACTTGCATGCCAGCCCTCCTACCGGATCATAAAAGTTAAGCACCAGCGAACTTTTGTCGCCGATCATGAGCCAGCCAATACGTGTTGCTTCAAAAATATAGATTGGACTTATGATAAGATTAAGAAGTATGGATGCGATGATGCGAATGCCCTTTCTATCGGGTGTACGAAGAAAGTTGGGGCTATAAAAAACTTTAACCGGGACATCCAGGGAAGAATGAAAATAAGCAGGGGTCTTTCTCAAAAAACTTTTCCCAAGGTAAACCCTTCTCACCTCTACCTTACTCTTTTCCAATAATTCAATAGCAGTCAGGGCCTGCGAAAAATGGCCCTTCCCTTCCCCTTGTATAATTATTGAGCATCTCTTCATTCCAGTTCAATGAAGCAGAAAATTAGCATTTATTCAGGAATTATCATGCTTCATTTCACGAACAATTTCATAAACAATTGGGCAAACCGAAATATTCTGGAAAGTAATATCCATGATTTGATGAATTTTGACCCGATCGGTATGTGGATATTCCCTGCATGCCCTGGGTCTGGCATCATATACACTGCAAAAATTATCTTCTCCAAGAAATGGACAGGGCTGAGTTTTGAAGACATAGTCTCCATCTTCATCAATAATAAAATACTGCTCCGTAAGATCTGATGGTTTTATTTTCAGGTATTTCGATAACCTGCTTATATCTGTATCTTTTACAGCGGGGCTAAGCGATTTACAGCAGTTCCCACATTCAAGGCAATCGATCTCCTCTGTATACTTATGATGCAGAGCATGAATTCGCTCATCCAGATCGGATGGACGCATTTTGCGTAGTTTCTTAAAGAGCTCTTTATTTTCCCTCTTCTCTCCGGAAGCTTTCTGCTTCAGTTTTCCGATATCAATAGTCATCACTTCGAACGATTTGCTCGTTTGAATGAAGACATTTGGGTTAAGAACAGACCTACTAATACAACAACAATACCCAAAATCTTTACAAGAGGCATAGCCTCTTTAAGCAGGAAGAAAGATAAAATGGCGGTTACCACAGGAATTAGGTTGGCAAATACATTTGCTTTGGATGCCCCCAATTCTCTAAGTCCGTAAGTAAAGAGTATGAAACATAAACCGGACCCAAAGATTGCCAGATAGAGTACAGACCAAAAACTATCCGGCGAAATAGATGTGATGTCAATTCTGTCCACCTCAAAAATCAAAAATAATGGAAGAAACATGATGGCTCCCAGGGTGCTTTGCCATGCTGTTATAATAATTCCATTGTACCTGTGGATCAACTTCTTCGCAAAAATAGTATATGCAACAGCAGACAATACAGCAAAAAACATGAGCAAAATACCCTTGATGTTTCCTGAGAATTTTCCTTCACTGGCTAATACTACCATGATTACACCCCCGAATGAGATAATCAATCCTATAATGTTGGTAAGAGACAACCTCTCCCTTAAAAACAAATAGGCTGCAATTGGCATAAAGAGTGGAATTGTAGAGATTATAATTGCACCCATTGTAGAAGACACCAATGATAGCCCGAAGGCCTCTCCAATAAAATAGACAAACGGCTCTGCAATTGCCAGCAGAATAATTAGTTTGAAATCTTCCTTTCGGATTTTCATCATCCGCCCGGAAAGCCAGGCAAACAAAAACAAAAAAGGAATTGAGATCATCAGGCGAATGAAAACAATTGCCAGAGGTTCAAGGGAGATATTAGCTATTTTATACGCTACAAATGTACATCCCCAAAACACATTGGCCATTACCAGACTGAAGATAACCCAGAATTTTTTCAAATTACCCTCCTACGCAGCTTTTAACCTTTTCAAATTGGATTTCTCTAATTTTTCTTTCGCATATTTCAAACCGATATTGACATCCTTCTTGTCTTCGCTGGAAGGCAGTTCAAACATAACATCGATCATAACTGCTTCACAGATGGACCGTAATCCACGTGCTCCAAGTTTGAATTCAATTGCCTTATCCACAATATAATCAAGCACTTTGCTGTCCCATGTCAGCTTAACACCATCCATTTCAAACAACTTCTCATATTGCTTGGTAATGGCATTCTTTGGTTCTGTAAGAATCAGTTTCAGCACTTTCCTGTCCAGCGGATCCAGGTATGTAAGAACAGGTAAGCGGCCAATGATTTCCGGTATCAGGCCAAATGATTTGAGATCTTGTGGAGCAATATATTGCAAAAGGTTATCCTTATCAATTCTATCCGTCTCCTTGGCTGCATTATAACCCACTACCTGGGTATTCAAACGGCCGGCGATCTTACGTTCAATTCCATCAAAAGCTCCCCCGCAGATGAACAGGATATTCCTGGTATTTACAGGTATCATCTTCTGATCAGGATGTTTTCTTCCTCCTTGCGGTGGCACATTCACTATTGATCCTTCCAACAACTTCAACAATCCTTGCTGAACCCCTTCTCCCGAAACATCTCTTGTAATAGAAGGATTATCGCTTTTCCTGGCAATCTTATCAATCTCGTCAATAAATACAATTCCTTTTTCAGCTGCCTCAACATTATAATCGGCGGACTGAAGTAACCTTGTCAGCACACTTTCAATATCTTCCCCCACATATCCTGCTTCTGTAAGTACAGTAGCATCAACAATTGTGAATGGAACATGCAACATCCTGGCAATAGTCCTGGCAAGCAAAGTTTTTCCTGTTCCAGTTTCTCCAACAAGAATAATATTTGATTTTTCAATCTCAACTTCATCTTTGGACTCAGTCTGCATGAGTCGCTTATAGTGGTTATACACTGCCACAGAGATATATTTTTTTGCCTCCGGCTGTCCAACTACATACAAATCAAGAAAACTCATTATTTCCTTGGGCTTCAGCAGGGTAAGCTGTCCCAAATCGAATTCACCCTTAGCACCAAGTTCTTCCTGAACAATGGTATAGGCTTGCTCGATACAACGATCACATATATGACCTGATATTCCGGCAATCAGAAGGTTTGTATCCTTCTTCTCCCTGCCACAAAAGGAGCAACGATCCATGATCTATTTTTGTTTAGTTCTTAACAATACTTCATCCACCATACCGTACTCCTTGGCCTCTTCAGAGGTCATCCAGTAATCTCTGTCACTGTCTTTCTCAACTTTCTCGATGGAATTTCCGGAGTGGTCGGCAATAATTGCATAGAGTTCTTTCTTCAGTTTTAATATTTCCCGGGTGGTAATCTCAATATCTGAGGCCTGTCCCTGGGTTCCACCCATTGGCTGATGAATCATCACCCTTGAGTGCTTAAGGGCAGAACGTTTACCTTTCACGCCGGCTGCAAGAAGCACAGCTCCCATTGAGGCAGCCATACCGGTACAGATCGTTGCTACATCACAGGATGTGTATTGCATGGTATCATAGATACCTAATCCTGCGTGAACGCTTCCACCGGGAGAATTAAAATATATCTGAATATCTTTTGTGGGATCTGATGAATCAAGATAAAGCAGCTGTGCCTGGATAATATTTGCTACGTAATCATCTATCGGTGTACCCAGGAAGATAATCCTGTCCATCATCAATCTTGAAAACACATCCATTGAAGCAACATTTAGCTGACGCTCTTCAATAATTGTTGGTGATATATAGCTGTTATATGCAGAGGTAAAATTATGCAGTGAAATACTACTTATACCCCTGTGCTTGGTAGCAAATTTTTTAAAATCATCGTTCTGATTCATGAGCTGTAAAGTTTATTTTGTGTCAAAAAGCTTTTTAAATTTATCTACAGTGATTTCCTTGTCGTCGAGCTTCACGGTATTTTTGATAAAATTAACCAATTTTTCTTCAAGTTTCCTATCAGAGATCTTTCTTGCCTCTTCTTTTTTGGAAAGAAGCTCTTGTGCATAGTTAGTAAGGTACTCCTCAGGGATGTCCATAATGCCATACTGATGGTATTGGTTTCTGGCCACCTCGACTGCTGATTCCATTACCTCTTCTTCTGTCACTTTGATCTCCTGCTGCTTAATAAGGTGATCCTTGATCAACTGCCAACGAAAATCATCTTCATACTGTGCGAAGTCTTCTTCAACCTGCTCAGAAGTTAGATTTTCATTGGTTTCAACCAACCAACGCTTCAGAAACTCAACAGGCAATTCCACTTTTGCATTTTTCAGCATTGTTTCCCTTACATCAATTGAAAATCTGTATTCACTGTCGCGCTCATACTGCGTCGCCATCTCCTCTTTCAATTTCGCATCAAACTCCTCTTCAGTTTTTACAACATCTTCTCCATAGATCTTATCATACAGCTCCTTACCGAAAACGGCCAACTCAAATTTCTGGATCTCATTCGCAACACACTTAAATGTACCTTCAACTGCAGCAACATTATCCTTATCAATTCTAAGAAGTGATGCTACTTCAGTATCATTCGGATAGGCCTTCTTCACATCAAAAACAACTTCTTCGCCCTTTTTTATACCCTTGAACAACAATTTTTGCTCATCATCCTTCATCATGTCCAGTGACATAGAAACTTCCTCTGTGCGAATTCCTTTTTCTTTTTCCTGTCCATCCTTATCCACCTCAACAAGCGTACATTTAATCAGCTCATCATGATCAGCAGCGTCAATAGTCACAAACTCACCGTATCTCTTAGCAACAGATTCCTTATATTCATCAAACTCCTTCTTCCCAATCTTAATTTTATAATAAGGATACTTGTCCTTCTCACTTACCTCGATATTTATTTCAGGAGAAAGACCTACTTCAAACTCAAACTCAAAGATTTCATCTTTCTCAAAATCGAAAGTGCTCTCTGCATTAGTTTTTGCCATGGGCTCACCCAAAATTTTCATCTCAGCTGTCTGAAGGTAATTATATAGTGATTCAGATACCACCTTATTTATCTCTTCGGCCTTAACGGGCACATAATACATGTTTTTGATCAAACCCATTGGCGCATGGCCTTGTCTGAATCCTTTTACCTGTGCATTTCTTCTGTGCTCTTTAATCCTGCTATCGACACTCTCTTCATAATCAGCCTTCTCAACAGAGACTTTAATTACTGCATTTAAACTGTCAACGTTTTCTTTTACTATGTTCATGATACAAATATAATTATCAAAATGTTAAAAAACCGCTTTAGCTATCAACCAAGGTTGATAACTCAGCGGTTCAGTAATGTATTGGTGCGGATGAAGGGACTCGAACCCCCACTCTCGAAAGAACTAGATCCTAAGTCTAGCGCGTCTACCAATTCCGCCACATCCGCTAAAAAATTGGTCGTGCAAATTTAATGGAATTTTTTAGAAAAGGAAAAGAAAAAATGAAAGATTGATTTATACGCTAAAACGCTCAATTACTGTTATTTATAAGCCCCTGCTTCCATCAGGCAGAATCCAGCTACTAACAGCTGACTAAAAAAGCAGACTGAATACTATCTTAACTCAAAATTCTTACCCAAATAAAGCTTCCTTACCTGTTCATCCTCAATCAACTGTTCAGCAGTTCCTGATTTGAGAATTGATCCTTCAAATAAAAGATAGGCACGGTCAGTGATGGAGAGTGTTTCGTGCACATTGTGATCGGTAATGAGAATACCAATATTCTTATTCTTTAGCTGGGTAACAATCTCCTGGATATCTTCAACAGCAATGGGATCTACGCCGGCAAATGGTTCATCAAGCAGGATAAATTTCGGTCTCAGGGCCAGGGCTCTTGCTATTTCTGTTCTCCTGCGCTCTCCGCCCGATAGCTGAATTCCCATGCTTCTGCGAATATTTGTTAGTCCAAACTCCTCGAGCAAAGATTCACAAATCTCTTTCTGCTCCTGTTTTGAAAAAGATGACATCTCCAGAACCGCTTTTATATTGTCCTCCACAGACAATTTCCTGAAAACTGATGCTTCTTGTGCGAGGTATCCTATACCCATGCGAGCTCTCTTGTAAATGGGCTCGGATGTAATTTCTTTATCGTCAAGGAATATTTTACCTTCATTTGGATTAATGAGTCCGACTATCATATAGAAAGTTGTGGTTTTCCCGGCACCATTTGGTCCCAACAAACCAACGATTTCTCCCTGGCTTACGTCAACAGACACTTCATTCACAACTGTTCGTGAACGGTATCTCTTAATCAGGTTACTGGTATGTAGTCTCATTTTATCCATGTGCACAAAAATAAGGTACTTTATTTCTAACGCCTAATCAGATTCTTATATTATCCGGCATCGGCCGATTCGTGTTTCTCTTTTGCATCCCTCTCCTTGACAATCCTCTTGCTTATTCCGATTCCGACTTCATATAAAATAATCAAAGGCATGGCCACCAAGACCTGGCTGAAAATATCCGGTGGAGTAATTACCGCTGAAAGTGCCAGAATCACAATTAATGAATGTCGCCTGTACTTCTTCATAAATTCCGGAGTAAGTATTCCAATCTTTGTCAGAAAATATGATAGAATTGGTAATTCAAACACAATCCCTGCTGCTAAAACAACAGAAGTTACTGTTTGAGTGTAGGAACGCAGGGTCGGATTACTGGTTACAGCCTCACTCACCGTGTAATTTCCCAGGAAATGTACAGACAAGGGGGCGATTATATAATATCCGAAAGCAACACCAAGCATAAAGAGTAAGGAAGTATAAAATACGGCTCCACGTGCTGTTTTTCTCTCCTTATCATACATGGCAGGACCAATAAATTTCCAGAATTCCCAAAATATATATGGAAATGCAACTATTATTCCGGCAATTAAACTTACAATGATGTGCATTGAAAACTGCTCAGCCATTTTTACTGTCTGCAGATCAAAAGGCTTTGAGTTGATACACAATCTTTGAATATTTAATTCCTGCCCAATCATACATAAGAACCGATTGGTTGGAAATTCAGGTGTTTTTGGTGCAAGGATAATAACATCGAAAACAATTTCCTTGAATATAAATGCCACAATAGCAAAGATGAAAATGACAACAAAGGAACGTACAAGGTGCCACCTCAAGATTTCAAGGTGTTCAAGAAACGACATTTCACTGCTTTTTTTCTTTGCCATTTATGTATTTGCTGAGTAAAAGTTTTGCAAATTAACAAAAATTATAGCTCAAATTCATGAATATATTGATTCCAAAAATATCCGACTAAAAAATATGCTCCATGATAATATCATAAAGGGATTCGATTGCCAAATAAAATACTCTTCATATACTTGTTATTGTATTGATACATTTGTTAATTGAAGTTAAACATTTCTATTTTTTTTGACCTCGGATGAATTTGTATTATCTTAGTATCAGAAGAGTAAGTCAATTTACGCATTGAATGAAGGTAAAAGAAGAACAATTAACCAGTTTCCTTAAACAATACTTTGGATTTGATAGTTTTAAGGGCAACCAGGAAATCATTATAAAAAATGTACTTCATGGGAATGATTCCTTTGTTCTTATGCCAACCGGAGGAGGAAAATCATTATGCTACCAACTTCCTGCATTGATTATGGATGGGACAGCAATCGTGATTTCTCCGCTTATCGCCCTTATGAAAAACCAGGTTGACGCTATGAGAAGTTTTAGTACGGATGAGTGTGTCGCTCATTTCCTCAACTCTTCTCTCACAAAAAATGCCATTGCTAAAGTTAGAGAAGATGTGCTTAGCGGTCGAACTAAGTTACTTTATGTGGCACCTGAATCATTGACCAAAGAAGAGAATATTGAGTTCCTTAAAAAGGTGCAGATCTCATTCTATGCTATTGACGAAGCACATTGCATCTCAGAATGGGGCCACGATTTTCGTCCGGAATACCGCCGCATTAGGCCCATTGTAAACTTAATTGGCAACGCACCCCTTATTGCCTTAACGGCAACAGCAACTCCCAAAGTTCAGCATGACATTCAGAAAAACCTTGAAATGGTAGAGGCCAAGGTTTTCAAATCATCATTCCGGCGACCTAATCTCTATTATGAGATCAGGCCAAAGGTGAATGCCTCCAAGGAGATTATTAAGTTTATATCTGCTAACAAAGGTAAATCCGGAATAATTTACTGCCTCAGCAGAAAAAAGGTGGAAGAACTGGCAGAAACACTTGTCGTTAATAACATAAAGGCACTCCCCTATCATGCGGGAATGGATGCCACCACGCGTTCAAGAAATCAGGATATGTTTCTCATGGAAGAGGCTAATGTGATTGTTGCGACAATTGCCTTCGGTATGGGTATTGACAAACCGGATGTGCGTTTTGTCATTCACTATGATATCCCCAAAAGCCTGGAAGGATATTACCAGGAGACTGGGCGTGCGGGAAGAGATGATGGTGAAGGAATATGCATAGCTTTTTATAGTTACAAGGATATCCAAAAACTGGAAAAATTCATGCAGGGCAAGCCGGTCGCTGAACAGGAAATCGGCAAACAGTTATTGCTGGAAACGGTAGCATATGCAGAGTCTTCTGTATGCAGGCCTAAACTACTTCTAAATTATTTCGGTGAGATAATGAAGGAGAATTGTGGTAATTGTGATAATTGTCTGCATCCAAAAGAAAAGTTTGAGGGCAAAGAGTTTATTGTTTTAGCATTAAAAACTATACTGGGAGTGCAGGAAAGGTTTAAAGCTGAACATATTGCAAATATCCTTTCGGGAACAGCCACAAGCGCTGTAAAAACATATAAACATCATCATTCTGAGTTCTTTGGAGCGGGTGATGAGAAAGACAGTAAGTTCTGGAATGCTGTATTGCGCCAGGCACTGGTTGCCAGGTTCATATTTAAGGATATCGAGAATTATGGACTATTGAAACTAAGTAAAGAAGGCAAAGAATACATTGATGCTCCGTATTCAATTTTACTTACGCATGATCATGATTACGAAATTGCCTCTGATGATGTTACCATGTCCAGGGGAAGTGGAACAGGGGCAGTTGATGAGGAGCTAATTCACATTTTAAAGGACCTCCGAAAGAAATTGGCAAAAAGGATTGAATTACCGCCATTTGTAATTTTTCAGGACCCATCGCTGGAAGATATGGCCATTCATTATCCAATTACCATTGAAGAACTGCAGAATATCGTTGGTGTAGGTGCCGGGAAGGCAAAGAAATTCGGACAGGAATTCGTAGAAATCATCCAAAGCTACGTTGAAGAAAAAGAAATTCTTCGTCCACAGGATATGGTTGTCAAGTCTGTAGTCAATAAATCAGGCGTTAAGGTATACATCATACAGAGTATCGACCGTAAGATTCCACTTACTGATATTGCAAACGCGAAAAAACTTGAGATGATGGATCTGATTGATGAGATTGAAGCGATTGTACATTCAGGCACAAAGCTCAATATAGACTATTACCTCAGCAACGCCATGGATGAAGACAAGCTTGATGATATTTTTGAATATTTCAGAGAAGCTGAATCTGAATCTATCCAGGACGCTCTCGACGAACTGGGAGAAGATGATTATTCAGAAGAAGATATACGGTTAGTCAGGATAAAATTCTTTTCAGAACTTGGCAACTAATCCACACTTTTCAAACAAATCAGTTCGTTCTGTTATTTGGGACATAATTCCATCTGCATTAATTAATCTATCTACTTTTAAGAACCATTGAAATATTTTTTATAATGAACATACTTGAGATACACCAGCTCTCTAAATCTTATAAAGCCATAAAAGCCATAAACAAGCTAACACTATCCATTGATCAAGGGCAGGCATATGGACTTCTTGGTCCGAATGGAAGTGGAAAAACAACAACTTTATCAATAATTACCGGTATTCTGAAGCAGGATTCAGGTGGTTTTCTCTGGTTTGGAGAAAACCCTTCGGCAAAACAACGGATAAGGGTTGGCTCACTGATCGAAACACCACATTTCTATCCCTATCTCAATCTCGAAAAAAACCTGAAGATTTTATGTGAGATTAAAAAACAGGAATATACGGATATAGAACGAGTGCTTAAGGAAACGATGCTTTATGACAGGAGAAAATCCAAATTCAGAACACTTTCCCTGGGCATGAAGCAGCGCCTGGGTATAGCCGCTGCACTACTAGGTGATCCTGAAGTACTGGTTCTGGACGAACCCACTAACGGTCTTGATCCTGAAGGCATTGCAGAGGTTAGAGAAACCGTTTTAGAACAGGTGGATCGCGGTAAAACATTGATTATCGCTTCTCATATTTTATCGGAAGTGGAACGAATTTGTTCCCACCTTGCCATATTAAAACAGGGGAACCTTTTGGCCTCCGGTGCTGTGAAAGAACTACTTTCTAAAGAAGAGGTTATTGAATTTGCCAGCTCAGACAATGAACGCTTGCTGAAGAAACTGAAAGCATCTAAACTGATCAAAGAAATTGAACAAGAAAACGGAGTCCTCCTGGCACTTTTGGAGCAGAATATTACATCTGCTGATATTAACAATTTTGCTTTCAATAATAAAATTACACTAACACACCTTGTGAGCAGGAAAAAAAGTCTCGAAGCACAATTCCTTGAACTTGTAAAAGAATAATAATACCAACAGGATATTAAAAACAATCGAATGACCCAAGATAACCGAGGTGCATCTGTGCTCAGTAAGGATGGTGGCCGAATTAAAAAACTGATTCGAATAGAGCAGATTAAAATACTCAATTACACACCATTCAGAATACTCTTATTGCTGTATGTTGTGTTTTTCACTCTCGGGATTGTTATTTATCCCCTTATTGACAAAGAAATTCCAGTTATCTCGCTCAGCGACTTGTTCCGGTTTCCTGATGTGTGGTCCTTTATGACATGGGTAACTGAGCCATACAATATACTATTGGCACTGATCATTATAATGATTACCACTAATGAATTTTCCAACCACACCTTTAAAACCCAGGTAATATTTGGTCTCGGCAGAAAAGAACTTCTGTCTCAGAAGCTTATCCTAATATTTCTGCTTGCAGTATTCGCCACCATCCTGGTGGGGATAACAACCATATCCCTTGGACTGATATACAGCTATAAACTCACCTTTAAAATTGCTGTAGAAAGCATGTGGTACATGGCGGTCTACTTTCTTTCTTCGATCTCATTTATGACTTTCGGGCTGTTCTTCGCCCTAACCATTAAGAATACTGCACTTTCAATTCTTTCATTTATTGCATTGCGATCATTTGTGGAGCCGGTACTGTTCCTAATCTTGCGGAAAACAGAAGTTCGGTGGTTTTTACCCATGAGGGCCACTTCACGGCTTACACCTTTGCCTAACCTGATGGAGATATTTCAAAGCAAAATGGACAGTGCGGAACCAATTGAAGATACAGCTATGGAAATATTGCCTAAAGGACTACCAATATGGCAAAATGTTCTCTTAGTCTTGGGTTACCTATCCATACTCATTTTCTTCTCCTACAGAATAATGAACAAAAAAAGGCTAACATAAACGCCCATTGACTCATTGACTCATTGACTTATTGACTCATTGACTTATTCCCTACCCCTTCGTATCTACTGCATCCCTTAATCCATTCCCCACAAGAGTAAAAGCCAGTACCATCAGCATTATGGCTATTCCTGGAATAAAAGCAAGATAACCCTGATTAACGATAATATAACCATAATGTTCTTTAATCATACCTCCCCAGGATGGTATTGGAGGCTGCACCCCGATACCCAGAAAGCTCAATCCAGCTTCCATTAATATGGCAGTAGCAAAATTGGCTGCAGAAATAATAATTACCGGGGTCATGACATTAGGAATTATGTGTCGGAAAATGATTCTTGAAGGTCGTGCCCCAATTGCCCTGGCTGCTTCAATAAACTCTTTCTCCCGGACACCCAAAACCTGTCCCCTTACAACACGGGCAACTTCAACCCACATGGTTAAGCCAACTGCCACAAATACTTGCCAGTATCCTTTTCCAAGAACCAGGGTTATTGAGATAACCATCAGAAGCGTTGGTACTGACCAGACGACATTTACCAGCCACATGATTACTTTATCAATCCAGCCCCTGAAATAGCCTGCTATTCCACCCAATAAGACACCAAGGATCAATGAGATCAATACCGCAATAAAACCAACTGATAAACTAATTCTTGTCCCCAAAATCATGCGGCTGAGCATATCTCTTCCAAACCTGTCTGTTCCCAACAGGAAGCTCTTTTCTGTAATCTGTTCCTCCTGGAGTCTATAAGAAAGATGCTCAATACTTTCTGTAATTTCTTTGTAATTATTCAATGTTAGTACTGAAAAAGTTCCCTCGTTATATTGGTAGGTGGAGGCATCTATTGGATAAAACACATCGGCAAGCAAATACTCAGAATAGAACAAATCGGCTTTGAATTTTGAATACTCAAGCACAACAAGTTTATCCTTTTCAATCCTGTATGATTGTATTGGGATTAGCTCATACAATTCTGTTCTTCCCGTAAATAAAATCCTAAAAAATCCCTGGTCTGTTTTAGGTTCATTTTTTCTAACTTTCAGAAATTCAAGTTTGAATCCCGGTTTCTCTGTGGCAATCTCTAATATCTGTGTATTCGCGTAAGGTGCTTTATCCGGACTGATCAGATAACCTGATATTGAAACAAGCACTGCCAGCAGGATGATTGCTAAACCGACCAAAGAAACAGGATTCTTCCGAAATCGTTTCCATGCAAGTTTTGAAGGAGATATTCCTGTTTCAGTCAATGCTTCAATTATTAGTATTTACGGCCTTTCCATCTAAATCCTGACACCAAAGACAGGGTGCCGGTTATCACCAGATAAAAATAGTAAAATAATGCTACGAATGGGAAATACCAGAGCAATCGCAATTTCTGAAATTTCTTTACTGCAACAATCAAAATAAACAGATCTGCCAAAGACTTCAGCAATAAAAAGCTTCCAAAAAGATACAATTTTGAAATGTCAGTTAGTCCATATATCAGCAATCCCAATATAGAAGCAGAACTTAAGAAAGTTATACCCGCCATGTACAAGATATCTTTATCCCGATAATAACGTACTTTGGAACCCCAACGAACACGCTGACTTAAAAATGAAAGAAGAGAGCCACATGTATCAGTGTTAACAACAGATTGATGATCCACCAGGAAAGTCATTTTTAAGCCCTCAGATTTTGCCCTGCTCAAAAGAAACATATCATCTCCGGAAGGTGAATTGATTTTTTTTATCTCCATTTCATTTCTAAGGAAAAATTCTCTCCCGTAGGAGATGTTTGCTCCATTACACATTATAGGTGAGCCTGTAAAGAATGAACCCATTGTTGATGCCGTGAGACTCATAAATTCCAGAACTTCAAACTTGTTCCACAAACCATTGGTCTCATTCAATAATACTGGTCCTGCAATAAACGATTGACTGTTCTGCTCTGCATAACGTGCATGCTCACTTACAAATCCCCTGGGAAGCCTGCAATCAGCATCTGTTTGAATAATCCAATCTCCGCCCGCTTCCCTTACCCCCTTTGAAATCGCTGCTTTCTTACCAAATTGGTGATCCGGCAAATGAATAATTCTCAGATTATCTGTTTGTTGAGCCAGTTGTTTAATAATCTTCACTGATTCATCTTCAGAATGATCATTGATAAAGATTACCTCAAACAAATGAGATGGATAACTTTGAATCTGTATATCCAGGATCAGATTCCCAAGGTTAGCAGCTTCATTTCTAAAAGGCACCAACAAGGCAATTTTTATTTTTCCCTGAACTGCTTTGTGATCATCTTGCGATCTAGCTTTTCTAACGGCAAAGGAATAAGCCATTATCTTATAGATATAGAGAAACAAGATAATACCACAAATAGAAACAATGACTATGGCGGCCATTACTGGAGGTATTGATTCAGTAATTCAAAAAGTTCAACAAAATTAATTGGCTTAGCTATAAAAGCATTACAACCGGCTTCTTTACTTGCAATCCTGTCTTCATCAAACACATTCGCAGTGGTAGCTATAATTGGGATCTCCTTATTGCTTTTCCTTATTTTCCTGGTTACCTCCAGCCCATCAAGATTTGGAAGCTGGATATCCATTAATATAATATCAATATCCGGATATTGCTCAAATTTCTCGATTGCCTGCTGACCATCATTTGCATGAACCAGGTGAAGGTTTTTGCCCTTCATATGAGCTTCTACAAGTTTATAGGAGATCAGATTATCCTCAACTATCAGAATCTTTTGTCCTTTGAACTGATTCATTTTTAGATTTTGATCACTAAATCCTCACGAATACTATCCCATTAAAACACCAACTATCGTAGCGGAAAGAAGTGAAGCCAGGGTGCCGGCAAGCAAAGCCCTCATTCCAAATCGTGACAAAAGAACACGCTTTCCCGGGGCCAATGCACCAATTCCACCTATCTGAATTCCTATAGAAGCAAAGTTAGCAAACCCGCACAGCATATATACAGACATGATTATGGATTTTGGGTCAGAAAACAGCCCGGAAGCTTTCATCTCCGACAAACTTACGTACCCAATAAATTCGGTCATTATCAATTTTTGCCCCAGCAATGTTCCTACAAGTGTAATATCCTCTACGGGCACTCCAATAAGCCACATCAGGGGAGACAAACCATATCCCAAAATAAATTCCAGGCTTAATTCATCATACCTGCCATTGGTAAAATTTGCGATTAGATTATTGAGGGTTGTCCAGTCTCCAACTTTAACAAAGACATAATTTAGCAGGGCAATAAAAGAGATGAAAACAAGTAACATTGCAGCCACATTGACTGCGAGTTTCAATCCCTGGGTTGTTCCATTTGAGATTGCATCCAAAACATTCTTCCCGATATCTGTTTTTGAAATTTCAATTTTCTTGTCGACTTCTTTTGTTTGCGGCACTAAAATTTTGGAGATAACAACCACTCCTGGCGCTGCCATTACAGAGGCAGTAAGTAGATGTTTTGCAAAGATCAACTGCTGCTGAGGATCATCTCCACCCAAAAAACCGATGTACGCTGCCAACACTCCTCCGGCCAGTGTTGCCATACCACCAGACATAACTAACATTATTTCTGAATCGTTCATCTTTTCCAGGTAGGCCTTTATCATCAGGGGAGATTCGGTCTGTCCAAGAAAAATATTTCCTGCTACTGAAAGACTCTCAGCCCCTGAAAGTCCCATTGCCCTGGACATAGCATAACCCAGTCCTTTTACAACAATCTGTATGATGCCAAAGTAAAAGAGAACAGAAGTTATCGCAGAGAAGAAAATGATGGTCGGTAATATGTTAACGGCGAAAGTCTGCAAGGCACTTGCGACTTCGCTCTTCTCTCCTGAGCCAAATAAGAACCTGACTCCCGCACCAGTAAAATCAAGAATCTTTACAAATATCTTCCCTACAACTTCAAAAACGATCTGTATGGCAGGTACATATAGGATTCCAACAGCCAGTACCAATTGAATTCCCAGGCCAATTCCTACAACCTTCCATGATATTGATCTACGGTCGGTGCTAAAAGCCCAGGCAATGGCGATCAACACAATCATTCCAAGCAATCCCCTTAGCATTCTGAGTAAATTGAAGCTAAATGTAGCTTTCGCTGGAATTATGTTTGTTAAACTTTCTTGCGCTACCTCTTCCTGCACGGTCATTTCTATAGCACTTTCCTGGGTCAATTCCTGGGTTTGTTCAAGGGAATCCTGTTGCGCAGAACAGGGAATCAGGGACAAAGTAACAATGAATAATCCTGTCAGGAGGATCAAGTGTTTAAGATATCGTTTCATGTAAGTTAGTTATTCTTTTTCTCGGCGATTTATCTCATCTCTAATATCTGAAGCTCTTTCATAATCTTCATTACCCACTGCTTCAGCCAACAATTTGTTTAATTCTTCCAGTGAATGTTTAGCCAGTGATTCGGTACTTTTTGGCTTACTGCTTTCGAAGAGTTTTTCTGCGGGAGCTTCCTTAGTATTATCCTGCTTTTCTGCTTCTTCATCAGTATCTTTCTCTAAATCAAGTATGATTCCTGCCTTTTCTACAATTTCTTCGGTGGTATAAATCGGGCACTTAAACCGAAGGGCCAGGGCAATAGCGTCTGAGGTTCTTGCATCCAGCACAATCTGTTTATCCCCATTATCAAAGAGAACATTTGCAAAGAAAACACCTTCTTCCAATTTGTGAATATTCACTTCCAGAATTTTTATGGCATATGAATTTGCAAAATTCTTGAACAGATCATGTGTCAGCGGCCGCGGTGGTTGTAAACCCTCCAGCTCAATAGCGATAGCCTGTGCTTCAAATCCTCCTACAATGATTGGAATTCTTCTCGATCCTTCTTCCTCTGATAATACCAGTGCATATGCTCCTGATTGTGTCTGGCTGTAAGAGATTCCAAGTACATTTAATTTAATTTTACCCATAGCACATCGCGCTCTGTAAACTCCAATTGATTATAAAATCATTTTTAATTTTTGAGATACTCAGCAAATTTAGAATTTTTAATAAGAATCATATTACTATCTGCCAGTTTTTACTGAGCTTCATCTCTCATTTTCTATTCACAGTAAATAATCATCTATAAACCTGACATTTTTTCTACATTTCTTTGTCTTATCTTACAAACTTTTCTATCTTTGCGAACCGAATTCGGAAACTACTGAAAATTAAGATATAATGTACGCAATTGTTGACATCGCAGGACATCAGTTCAAGATCACTAAAGATCAGAAATTGTTTGTTCACAGATTAGAAGGAGAAATTGGCTCAAAAGTATCGTTTGATAAAGTGCTTCTCATTGATAATGACTCAAAAGTAACTGTTGGAACTCCTTCCATTTCGGGAGCTGCTGTTTCAGCTACAGTTATTGAGCATTTAAAAGGAGATAAAGTTCTGGTCTTCAAGAAGAAAAGAAGAAAAGGATATAAAAAACTTAATGGCCACAGGCAGTATTTATCCAGGATTCAGATTACTGATATCCAGGAAAAAGGAGCCAAAGCTCCTGTTGAAAAGAAAGAGGTTTCTAAGCCATCTGTTGCTAAAGCTTCAGATAACAAGCCCGCAGCAACAAAAACCGCTGCTAAACCTGCTGCAGAAAAGAAAGTCGCTACAAAGCCAGCTGCTGCTAAGAAACCTGCTGCTAAGAAACCCGCTGCTAAGAAACCCGCTGCTCCAAAAGCAGCAGCCAAAAAGGCGGATGATACCAAGAAAGCTGGAGATAAAGAATAAGAGATAACATCTAAAAACTTAAGATATGGCACATAAGAAAGGGGCCGGTAGTTCAAGAAACGGACGCGAATCCGAAAGCAAAAGATTAGGCGTTAAGATATACGGTGGTCAGGTAGTTAAAGCTGGAAATATTATCGTTCGTCAGAGAGGTACTGTACATAAACCAGGAATAAATGTTGGTATGGGAAAAGATCATACTCTTTTTGCCCTGATAGACGGAAAAGTTAAGTTCCAAAAGAAGACGGATAATAAGTCTTTCGTTTCAGTAGAACCACTGGAGAACTAGACAGGAATAAATTCCTGAAAATAATTCAATATTTACCCTGTAATCAGCTACCTTTATAGCAGATTACAGGTTTTTTTATTTAATACAAATTATGCTTACCATTCCTTTTTTAAGAGATAACCGCGATCTGGTTATTGAACGACTCGCAGTTAAAAATTTTGATGCTGCTTCAATTATTGACGAGATATTATCCAAAGACGATCAAAGACGAGACAGCCAGGTGCTGACCAATGAGTTACAAGCTGAGATGAACCAGCTCAGCAAAGAAATTGGTTCCTATTTTAAGAACGGCGATCATGAAAAGGGAAATCAACTAAAAGAAAAAACTGCTGAAATAAAAGCATCTATCAAGGATATATCTTCCCAGATGCAGGATGCAGCAGAAAAACTACAGGAGCTGTTAATCAGACTCCCGAATGTTCCTCATGAACTTGTTCCTCCCGGTAAAACAGAACAGGACAATGTTAAGATCAGGGAAGGTGGAGATATACCAACGTTACCGGAAAACGCTCTGCCTCATTGGGAGCTGGGAACCAAGTACGATATCATCGATTTTGATTTGGGTGTAAAGCTTACCGGTGCAGGATTTCCTGTTTACAAAGGTGCCGGGGCAAAGTTTCAGCGTGCGTTAATTTCTTATTTCTTAGATAAAAATATTGATGCAGGATTTCGGGAAATTCTTCCTCCCCTTATGGTAAATGCAGATTCCGGGTTTGGAACCGGACAACTGCCTGACAAAGAAGGTCAAATGTATCATGTACAATCCGATGATTTTTATCTTATCCCTACCGCTGAGGTTCCGGTTACCAATATATATCGGGATGTAATTTTGAATGAAAAAGATTTGCCGATAAAGAATACTGCATATACTCCATGTTTCAGACGAGAAGCAGGTTCATATGGTAAAGATGTAAGGGGCCTGAACCGTGTACATCAATTTGATAAGGTTGAAATTGTGCAGATCGAGAAACCTGAAGAATCATACGACACCCTGGATAAAATGGTTTTGCATGTTGAGTCGCTGTTAAAAGAATTAAAATTACCCTACAGGATTGTCCGACTCTGTGGCGGAGACCTTAGCTTTACTTCTGCCATGACTTATGATTTTGAAGTCTATGCTGCAGCACAGAAGAGATGGCTGGAGGTTAGTTCTGTTTCAAATTTCGAGGCATACCAGGCCAATCGACTAAAACTGCGATATAAAAAAGAGGGGGAGAAAAAGCCTCAATTGGCACACACATTAAACGGAAGTGCCCTGGCTCTGCCCAGGATTGTTGCAGCAATTATGGAGAATTACCAGACCGACCAGGGAATTGCTGTTCCAGAAGTATTAAGAGCGTATACTAAATTCGACATGATTAAGTAGTAAATTTTCAAGTTTGCCTAAAAGACACCGTCAAAGTATAGCTTACATTTTTGCCATTATGGCCGTGCTATTCTGGTCTACTGTCCCAACCGCATTCAAACTGGGACTGAGATACCAGGACAATTACCAGTTAATGTCCGGGGCAGCTCTTGTTTCTCTTCTCTTTCTATCACTTACACTAATAGTGCAGCGAAAGACATGGCTTCTGACACAACTGACATGGAAAGATCTGCTGCGAGCTGCTCTGCTTGCACTCCTTAATCCTTTTTCCTACTACCTGATACTGTTTAAGGCCTACTCTTTGCTGCCCGGACAGGTTGCTCAACCCCTTAACATGATCTGGCCGATTGTATTGGTCCTGATCTCCATTCCAATGCTCAAGCAAAAGATCGGATTACTGAGTATCCTTTCCCTTGTCATAAGTTTCGCAGGAGTAGTACTTATCTCTTTCCAGGGAGGTACTGTATTCGAAACAGAGGGCAATATTACAGGTATCTTACTCGCACTATTAACTTCCGTATTATGGGCTTTTTACTGGATCTTCAACATGAAGAGCCGACTCGATGAGGTAGTTGGATTATTCCTTATATTTCTCTTCGCATGCATCTACCTGCTGATAGGCGGACTTTTCAGAGATCCTTTCCTCCCGTCGGGGAAAGAAGCGTGGTTGGCAGCGGCTTACGTCGGTATTTTCGAGATGGGACTTGCCTTTGTATTCTGGTTGAAAGCGCTACAACTTTCTTCTACTACAGCAAAAATAAGTAACCTGGTATTCATAGCACCATTTTTGAACCTGGTATTTGTACATTTGTTCCTGGATGAAAGCATTTTTGTTTCATCGATATTTGGTATACTGTTGGTTGTAACGGGAATCCTGATACAGAATACAATAAAACAGAAAAATGGATAAGACCGAAAGAATAATCCTTGGAATAGACCCAGGAACCAACATTATGGGATTTGGAGTAATTACATCGACGGGGAAAAACCCTGAGTATCATGATATGGGTGTCCTTGATATTCGCAAAGTGTCTGACCAATACCTGAAACTGAAAAAAATATTCGATACTACCATTGAGCTAATCGACAAATACAATCCGGATGAATTAGCAATTGAAGCACCATTCTACGGGAAGAATGTGCAGTCTATGCTTAAGCTCGGAAGAGCGCAGGGCGTAGCTATTTCAGCGGCTCTAACAAGAGATATTCCGGTATTTGAGTATGCCCCGAGAAAGATAAAGCTAGCTATAGCAGGCGTCGGACAGGCCTCCAAGGAACAAGTATCCATTATGCTTGAAAAAATGTTCAGTATCAAGGATATGCCAAAAAACTTCGATGCCACAGATGGCCTGGCGGTAGCCGTGTGTCACTTTTATGAAAAATCACCGGGACAAAAGAAGCCAGGTGTTAAAAACTGGGAAGATTTTATATCTAAGAATCCAAATCGGGTAAAGAAGTAGATTTTGTTTTGGTAAACTTTCAAATAGTTGACCCCACTATGCGTCAACCTCAGCGGATATCATTCCTGCAATATCGGCAAACTCTTCCGGCGACAATTGTAATTTTGGCTTACTGAATTCAAT
The DNA here is from genome assembly GCA_964538375.1 of uncultured Bacteroidaceae bacterium. Taxonomy (GTDB): domain Bacteria; phylum Bacteroidota; class Bacteroidia; order Bacteroidales; genus JAUUZQ01. Next base: position 37,986 of record CAZIFQ010000014.1, read on the forward strand.
ATCATGCAATCCGTTAATCGGTACCAGGTGAATATGTGCATGAGGGATTTCAAGTCCAAGCACAGCTACTCCTACCCTTTTACAATCCATTGTTAAATCAATGGCCCTTGCCACTTTTTTTGAGAAAACAAGCATATCTCCCAGCAGATTGTCTTCCAGATCAAAAAGGTAATCAGTCTCCACTTTAGGAACAACAAGTGTATGTCCCTTTGCAAGCGGATTAATATCAAGAAAAGCGTAAAACCGATCGCTCTCAGCAATTTTATATGAGGGAATATCTCCAGCTATTATTTTTGAGAATATCGTACTCATAAGATACGTTTTATATGGAAATTTCTATTATTTCGAATGACATGCTGCCGTTGGGAACATTGATATCAGCAACATCGCCAACTTTTTTACCTAATAATCCTTTGGCAATGGGTGTAGTTACGGCAATTTTTCCCGCCTTAACATCTGACTCACTTTCAGAGACAATAGTATATTCAAAAATGCTATTATTCTTGCAATTTTTAATTTTTACACGGTTCATGATTCGAACTTCATCCGTGTCGATTTTTGATTCATCCAGTACCCTGGAATTGGTCACAATCGCATCCAACTTGGCAATTCTCCTCTCAAGCAAGCCCTGGGCCTCTTTCGCAGCATCATATTCTGCATTCTCCGAGAGATCACCTTTATCCCTGGCTTCTGCAATTTGTTGAGATATAGACGGCCTTTCAATTTTAGTCAGTTGATCCAACTCCTTTTTAAGATTTGCCAGTCCTTCCTCTGTTATGTAAGATATTTTTGACATAATCTCACCTCCTTCTTAATTAATTAAAAACAAAAAAGAATCCCGAATGCCGGAACTCTTTAACAATACAAAGTTATAAAAAAATTAGATCTCTATCCTATTTATTATGGTTGAATAAATTACAGCCGCTCTCAGGTCGAAAGCCTCTGTTATTTTTGCCTGGTCAAAATCGTTGTAAACATCCTGCTCCAGGTCTACAAGTTCAAGGGGATCTGTCACGCTTATACCTTCAGATGCCAGCAATTCAGAGTTCTTTTCATCATTCGGATTAAATATTCCCTCGTAGGTAGCCATCTTACTACTCAAATCATCATGGGTCTCCTGTTCAACTTGTTCAAACCTACTTTCAAAATAATCCTTTTCTACAACAACTTCTTCCTCTGAGACAAGCGGTTCCTGCTTTAAATTCTCAAATGAATTTGAAGTTTCTGCTGTAAAGTTCTCCAGTTGCTTTTCCAGTTTGCTGAAAAAACCACCGGCAGGACTGCTAGCTTTCTCTTCTCCTGAAGGCGAGTTAGTCAAAGACCTCTTCTTCTTCTTCTTTCCTGCAACGCCGGCAACAATAGCAACTATAGTTACTAAAATATAAATCAAGCTCCCTATGTCAAAATCCATTCTCTCCATTAATAAGGCACAATTTTTGATTGTTCTATAGTGTTAAAAGTACGAAAAATTATTGACTTATGAGGCTAAATAATACCTTTACAGCGTTTATCAATTATGAAAAAATGGCTTAAAATATGGTTCGTCCTGCTGCCGGTATTGTTTCTCTCTTCCATGTGCGAAACAAACAACGGGCTCGAAATACCTTATGTCAGGGTTGATGAAAACCTATTATTATATGCTGATCTTAAAGGGATTGGTCCCGGACAAACCATAACTGTTGACGGGGGAGTAAACGGCTTAATCGTATATTGCGAAGATTTTAACACTTATCATGTTTACGACCGAACCTGCACTTTATGGCCTGATCATAATGAAGCGGTTCTAATGGACACCACATGGAGAGAAATAGTTTACACTTGTCCTGAATGTGAATCTCAGTATTTGATGCTTTCAAATGCCGATCCTATTTCCGGCCCCGCTGTTTTTGGCTTAAAAAAATATCATTCTGTTCTGGACGGCGATATACTGCATGTGTATAATTAGGATAAAAAGTTCCAACCCCGAAGGGGTCTCATCCGGTAGCCCCGGATCGCAGATCCGGGGTAAAAAAAAGACGCGCCACATGGCGCGTCTCTACAATTATATTTCAAGTTACCTACTAGTAACGATAGTGCTCTGATTTATATGGGCCGTCAACAGGAACTCCCAGGTAATCTGCTTGTTCCTGGGTCATCTTTGTCAGCTTAACACCTATTTGTTCAAGGTGCAACCTTGCCACCTCCTCATCAAGTTTCTTAGACAACATATAAACTCCAAGCTCATAATTATTTGTCCAAAGATCTAACTGTGCAAGTGTTTGGTTTGAGAATGAGTTACTCATTACAAATGAAGGATGACCTGTTGCACATCCTAAATTCACCAATCGGCCTTCAGCAAGCATGAAAATGGCGTGTCCATCATCAAAAATATACTTGTCAACCTGTGGCTTGATAGTTACCTTTTGTACATTTTCCATTTCACCCAATGGATCTACCTGGATCTCATTGTCGAAATGGCCAATGTTACAAACGATGGCTTGATCCTTCATTTTTGACATGTGCGCAGTAGTAATAATATCTTTATTTCCAGTGGTTGTAACGTAAATATTTCCTTCACTCAAAGCATCTTCCATAGTAATTACTTCGAATCCTTCCATAGATGCCTGCAGCGCACAGATCGGGTCAATCTCAGTTACAATTACACGTGCTCCATATGACTTCATCGAATGTGCACAACCTTTTCCAACATCACCATAACCTGCTACAACAACTACCTTACCGGCAATCATTACATCAGTAGCTCTCTTGATACCGTCAGCCAGTGACTCACGACATCCATATAGATTATCAAACTTGGATTTCGTTACAGAATCGTTTACATTAATAGCAGGGAAAAGCAATTCACCTTTCTCAAGCATCTGATACAATCTATGAACTCCTGTTGTGGTTTCTTCAGAGACACCCTTCATTTCAGGTACAACGCGATGCCATTTCTGAGGATCTTCAGCCAATAAGCGCTTCAGAGTAGAAAGAACAGCTCTCTCTTCCCTGCTTGATGGTACAACGTTAAGTAATGACGCGTCATTCTCTACTGCATATCCTTTAATAACCATTAGTGTTGCATCTCCACCATCATCAACAATCATGTGTGGTCCTTTCCCTCCTGGAAAACTTAATGCCTGGGTAGTACACCACCAATATTCTTCCAATGTCTCACCTTTCCAGGCAAATACCGGGGTTCCTGTTGCAGCGATTGCCGCAGCAGCATGATCCTGGGTTGAGAAAATATTACAACTTGCCCAACGTACATCAGCACCAAGAGCAACGAGTGTTTCAATAAGAACTGCTGTTTGAATGGTCATGTGCAAAGAGCCCATGATCCTGGCACCTTCCAGTGGCTTATCCAGGGCATACTTCTTACGAATAGCCATTAAACCAGGCATCTCTTTTTCTGCTATTTCAATCTCTTTCCTTCCAAATTCTGCCAGACCCAGGTCTGCCACCTTATAAGGTAATGTTTCTACAAAAGTCATTGTATCCATATTTATTTTCTAATTTGAGACGCAAAATTAATCAAATCTGCGAGAACTTAGTTATTTATATCTGTAACTATAGAAACAGCTAAAAGATTAAAATGTTGAAAGAATACTTAAAAATTGTTCGGAGTTGCAGGTTGTGAGTTGCGAGTTCCACAAAAATCTCGCCTGGAAATAGGGAACTATCACAAATTAAAATAAGCCCTAATTTCTTTTTCGTCCGCTTTTAGTTGATTAACAAGCATACCCAATCCCGGAAATCGCTTCTCATCCCTTATTCTTTTGCAAAAATGTAAAACAATATCATGATCATATAAATCTCCATCGAAGTCAAGCAGGTGTGCTTCAATTACCTTTACAGGATTTGCACTGTCCAATGTTGGCCTTACTCCAATATTAACCATCCCCTCAAACATTTTATCTTTTACTTCTACCCTCGCTGCATAAACGCCATCCCTGGGAATGAGTTTATAGGCAGTATGCGGATTAATATTTGCAGTAGGATATCCAAGTTTTCTCCCCACGTGATTTCCCTGAACAACATGGCCTGAAAGATAATACTCATATTCAAGCATTTCATTGGCAGCAACGACGTCTCCCTCCAACAGTGCCTTTCTTATGGTAGAAGAGCTCACATTTTCCCTGGAAGATTTGTATTCCCCCAATGTTTCAATATCAAAACCATATTTATCTGAACATTCTGATAATCCTTCAGGGTCACCCTTCCTGTCTTTCCCAAATTTGTTATCATAGCCCAGAAGCAAGCTTGATACATTAAGTTTTCCAATGAGGAACTCTTGCACAAAGTCACAGGCATCCATTGAAGCCAGCTCCTCGCTAAATGGTACAATCATCAGATAATCTATTCCCATCCGCTCCAAATGACTGATCTTCTCTTCTTGAGAGTGAATCAAACGAAAATTCCAAACATCTTTATTTAAGACAATTCTGGGGTGGGGCCATAGCGTTACCACCACAGATTGCCCATTCACAGCTTTCGCCTTTTTGATCAGCGTATTCAGAATATACTTATGTCCCTTGTGGACGCCATCAAAAATTCCAATGGTTACAACGGGATTTTGAATATCTATCTTTTCGTCAATTGAAATAACTTTCATCTCTTTCACCTAAAAATTCGCCACAAATTTAATAAAAAACCACTTCAGATGCTTTTTAATTAAAAGAACATTATCGGGCTTAAAAATTCGTATCTTGAGAACAAATAGTTATAAGCTGCAAATGACTAAAATTATTGAGAATGATCCCTGGTTAAGGCCCTTTGAAACAGCGATTCAAAGGCGAATGAAATTACTGGTTGCAAAAGAGAAGGAGTTAATAAGCGAGATGAAAGATCTTGCTTCATTTTCTACAGGTCATCTCTATTTCGGATTGCAAAGAAATAAAGATGGATGGACTATCCGTGAGTGGGCTCCCAATGCTACAGCTGTTCACCTGCTGGGAGATTTTAACGACTGGAGCTTCTCAGAAGATTATGCCCTGAAACAAGATAATAGCGGAAATTGGGAACTTAAGCTTGCTCCTGGTAAAATCAAACACCTCGATCAATACAAACTACACTTTCACTGGAAAGAAGGAGAGGGTGATCGCCTACCCGCCTGGGCCAAAAGAACATTGCAGAATGACGATACGAAAGCATTTAATGCGCAGGTTTGGGCTCCTGAAGAAAAGTATCAATGGAAGAACAAAGTGCCGGATCTCAGTAGTATCGATCCGCTTATTTACGAGGCCCATGTTGGAATGGCCACTGAGGAATATAAAGTGGGCTCGTTTAACGAATTTCGGGAATTGGTGCTCCCTATTATAGCTGAGGAAGGATATAATACCATTCAATTGATGGCCATCCAGGAACATCCTTATTACGGATCATTTGGCTACCACGTTTCAAATCTCTTTGCGGTAAGTTCAAGATTTGGCACACCAGACGAACTCAAACAGCTCATCGATGAGGCACATGGACTGGGTATTGTTGTTATCATGGATATCGTACATTCCCACGCGGTAAAGAATGAACTAGAGGGCCTGGGAATGTATGCCGGCGATCCGGCACAATTCTTTCACCAGGGAGAGAGAAGAGAGCATGTAGCATGGGATTCCCTTTGCTACGATTACGGCAAAAATGAGGTAATTCACTTCTTACTCTCCAATGTAAACTTCTGGCTCACAGAGTATAATTTTGATGGTTTTCGCTTTGACGGTGTTACCAGCATGCTCTATTATGACCATGGACTTGAAAGAGATTTTTCGGGATATGAGATGTATTTTGACGGTGGACAGGATGAAGACGCCATCACTTACCTTGGGCTATGCAATAAACTGATGCAGGAGCTTAAACCCGGGGCCATTTCCATTGCTGAAGACATGAGTGGATATCCCGGGCTTGCAACACCGCTGGAATCAGGGGGTATTGGATTCGGCTACAGACTCGCAATGGGCATCCCCGATTACTGGATAAAAACTATCAAAGAAAAAGCGGACGAAGCATGGAATATGAGTGAATTATACCATGAATTAACCGCAAAAAGATCGGATGAGCAAACCATAGGATACGCTGAATCACACGACCAGGCCTTGGTGGGTGACAAGACAATTATCTTTCGATTGATCGATAAGGAAATGTACTGGCATATGGACAAAGCTTCGAGCAACATCGTAGTTGAGAGAGGCATCGCACTTCATAAAATGATCAGGTTAGCAACCATTGCCACTTCAGGTAATGGATACCTGAATTTCATGGGAAATGAATTCGGGCATCCTGAGTGGATTGATTTTCCAAGGGAAGGAAATGATTGGTCCTACCAATACGCCAGGAGACAATGGTCGCTCATGCAAAATGTTGAACTGAGGTACCAATTCCTTGGAGAATTCGATAAGGCCATGATTCAACTGGTAAAGTCCGGACAAATACTAAAAAATTCATGTCAACACATTAAGTCTGAAGATGTCGACCTGATTCTCGCTTTCAGCAGGGCTGAATATCTTTTCGTATTTAATTTCCACCCCACACAATCGTATACAGATTACGGCTTTGCTGTTGACCTTGGAAAATATAAATGTGTCCTTTCAACTGACGAATCTGAGTATGGAGGATATCATCGGATTGATAAAGAGATAGAGCATCGCACCATGATAGAAAGATCATTTGGATACAAGCAACGATTGAATCTTTATCTACCCTCCCGAACCGGGATTGTGCTGAAAAAAATGGAGATTCCAAAAGTTAGGTAAAAGGTCGGAATTTTAATTTATCAGGATGTTGAATCAAAAAAAAGACGCGCCACATGACGCGTCTCTGCAAATTAAATCCACCTCACCAAGGGGAAATCCATTCTGTGAGGAAGATCTTTCATCTTCGGATAAATTCTAAAACCTATATCAAACTGTCCTGTTAATTCAACTTCATATTCAAATGCGTATTCAGCTATTGAATCCTTGTAGCCGACACACTCAAAGTCCTTGGTTTCAAGAATCCTTGGATGTTCAATGTTTGGTGCAGCATCAATGATAACTATCTCTAAGCCAATATCATTCGCTGATAGTCCATTAAGATTCAACTTAATCCTACCTGAATATGTTTGACCTACTTTATATTCACTGGCAGAATCTGAAATGTCATATTTAACAACTTCAATATTGTTCCACTGATCAAGGATCTGCTTTTTATAATAAGAAAGCTCTCTTGATAATTTGTAATCATCTTCACGTAAACGCAAAGTCCCTTGATACAATTTCGAGTAGAACCGGTCAATATAATCCCTTAACATCCTGTTCATGGTAAATTCAGGGGCCACTTCCGAGATGGAGTTTTTAATTAAACCAACCCATTCACCAGGTACATTATCTGAATCCCTTTTATAGAATTTTGGTGTAATCTCATTCTCAAGCAGCGAATAAATTCTTTCTGCGTCTAACTCATCCTGAAGATCCTGATTGTCGAAAGACTTCTCAATTGGTAATGCCCATCCTGCATTCTCCTTATATCCCTCTGCCCACCATCCGTCAAGCACACTGAAATGCAATCCTCCATTCATCACGGCTTTCTCTCCACTAGTACCTGATGCTTCAAGTGGACGCATTGGTGTATTTAACCAGATGTCTACACCATGAAGAAGGCGCTTGGCCAGGTGTATGTTGTAATTTTGCAGAAATATAATTTTACCTGCAAATTCTGGTTTTTTTGAAATATTCACAATCATCTTGATCAAATCCTGACCTGGAAAATCATTTGGATGCGCTTTCCCTGCAAAAACAAATTGCACGGGTCTCTCCTTGTTATTTACAATTCTTGACAATCGATCAAGATCACTGAACAGTAAATGTGCTCTTTTATAAGTTGCAAACCTTCTTGCAAAGCCAATAGTCAAAGCATCTTTGTTAAGTGCCTTGGAAATCTCTATTATCTGATGCGGATTATCCATGATACGTGCCGAGGCGTTGGATAATCTGTCTTTAATATAGTCAATCAGCTTCTTGCGCTCAGCGGAGCGGATATCCCAGATAGTTTTATCCGGTATCTCCCTGATCTTTTCCCATTTCGTACGATCTTCTTGTTTTTCGAGAAAATCGGATCCAAATTCTTTCAGATATAAATTCCGCCACGAACTTGCCAACCAGGTGGGCAAGTGAACTCCATTGGTTACATATCCAATATGCAACTCATCTATCAAATACCCTTTCCACATATCAGCAAACATCTCCCTGCTTACCTGTCCGTGTAGCTTACTCACTCCGTTTACCTCCTGCGACAGATTCACTGCCAGGCAACTCATTGAAAACTTTTCATTAACCTGGTTCGGATGCATCCGTCCAAGATTCATTAATTGATTCCACTCGATATTTATTCTTTCAGGATAGTGGCCAATATAAGTTCTCATAATATTTTCATCGAAACTATCATGACCTGCAGGCACCGGTGTGTGCGTAGTAAAGAGACTAGATGCCCTTACAATTTCTGTTGCTTCAGGGAATGTTCTGTTCTGATCCTGGATATATTCTCTCAATCTTTCTAAACCGGTGAATGCTGCATGTCCCTCGTTACAATGGTACAGGTCAGTATCCAAACCAACCGCACGCAATGCTCTTATACCCCCAATACCGAGCAATAATTCCTGCTTAAACCTGTTTTCATGATCTCCACCATATAACTTGTGTGTTACCGGTCTGTCATAATTTTTATTGGCTTCATAATCTGCATCCAAAAGGTAAAGAGGTATTCTTCCTACCTGAGCCACCCAAATTCGTGCATGCAACGTTCTCCCAGGCAGAAGAACCTGTACAGTTTTCCAATTTCCCGCCTCATCTCTAACAGGAGAAATAGGTAATCTTGAAAAATCCTGTGCATCAATATGTGCAACCTGGTCACCACCTGCAGAAATTACCTGGTGGAAATATCCGTACCTGTAGAGTAAACCAATACCAACTATGTTATAGTTGAAATCACTCGCCTCTTTGAGGTAGTCACCAGCAAGAAGACCTAGTCCTCCGGAATATATTTTCAATGAATTGTGTAATCCATATTCCATACTGAAATAGGAAACTGATGGTTGATTCTCAGGAGGAGTTGCTTCCATATACTTTTTGAAAGCTGTATAAACGCTGTTAAGCTTATTAAGAAAAACATTATTTACTTGTAAATTCAGTAAAAGATCATAAGAAATTTTGTCTAATAGTACAATTGGATTCTGATCCACCTCATGCCACAGACCAGGATCAATAGATTCAAACAAATCAATAGCATCCTGGTTCCACGACCACCATAGGTTTCGTGACAACTCATCAAGTGCTTTTAAACTTTCTGGAATATCTTGTTGTACGAGAACTCTTCTCCAAACCGGTTGCATATGAGCATGCACCCTTTCGGCATCAGGTAAATGTTCTACTCTCTCTTTTTTAACGATCGAAACTGCACTTTTTTCTGATCGCTTAAGTGCGATTGAATAGGCCTCCCAATAGCAACTTATAAGATTCTCCCAAAGGGCAATCCTACTTATTTCATGTGCGTTCATCCGCGCTTCTGCATTCTGCTCAGGTGAAAATTCACATATTTTTAATATCGCCTTACTTACATTCTCAGCTACTTCTTTATCGTTAAAATCGTCTCTTGGAATAACTGTAATTCCATTCCCCGCTATTCCGGGCTTAGTGTTCACCCACCTTCCAAATCCTGTCAGAGTTGTAGTAACTGTTGGTATGCTGAAGGCCAGACTCTCAAGCGGCGTATAACCCCATGGTTCATAATAAGACGGGAAAACAGTAAGGTCGAAACCAATGAGGGCATCATAATAAGCCAGGTTCAAGATTCCATCATTGCCATTCAGATATGATGGCACAAAAATGATTTTCACCGGATCAGATGTATCATTTTTCAAACCGTTTTTTTGAATATGCTTGAGAATTGGGTCATGCTCATGATAGTGCAGGTAATGTGTCAGAAATTTATTTCCTTTTAATTCCCCTCCATTACCATTCAACAATTCTTTAAGGTCTTTTCTAGCTCCATAGTGATGAGCAGGAATCAATAAAAATGCTACTGCAGTTTTTTTGCATTTTTTGTTTTTATTCAACTCTCCCAAAGCATCCAGGAAGATATCGATACCTTTGTTTTTGAATTCATACCTTCCACTGCTTGCCAATAGCATGGTATCATCATCCAATTCCTCTCCAATAACCAGTGAAGCAACTTTTAACAATTTCTCCCTTGCTGCTTTTCTTTTTTGTTCAAAATTCTCTTTCGCAGGAATAAAGCTGTCATCAAATCCATTCGGAGTTACCAGATCTATCTCCTTGCCATGAAACTGGGCACATTCCATGGAAGTTAACTCACTTACTGTGGTGTAGGCATCGGCAACATGCGCCGATACTTTTTCAATAGATTGCTTTGCCACAAGGTTAAATTCAATGGCTTTTTCATCACCATCATAAGAAGACATCTTGCTATACAAAGGCAAATTATTGCCTGCAAGTGACCTTCCGATAACAGTAGCATGTGTGGTGAAAGTTGTTCCAACTTGTGGCTGATTTTCCTTAAGATATAACAATCCTCCCCCTGTCATCCATTCATGAAATTGGGCTACAATCTTTTTGTCTTCAATACCGTAATATTCGATATAACTTTCAATGGTCTTCCCGGTAGCATAGCCAAACAAAGTTGGTTCGATATAATCCCATTGACCTGGAAGAGAATCCAACTTATATTTCTCCCAAAGTTCACTAAATATCTCATCCTTCTTTGGGAAAAATGGAGTAAAATCAACGATAATCGCAATAGGGCTACCTGATATGTTCCATCTTCCAACCCTGACCATTATCCCTTCCCTTGCAGCATATTCGCGCCAATCGGAAAACAATGACAAATCTTCAATAAACTCAGGATGCTCTTCACTATCCCTCCAGACATCCGGTCCTATCACCATATAGTTATCGTTCAACACTTTTAAGACAGAAGGTGCCTTGGTTGATATCACCGTATGAATTCCACCTATTTTATTACACACTTCCCAGCTAACTTCAAACAGATAGTCTGGAGTAACAACATTTTTGTTCATCCTAATTATAAAATTTTCCGTAAATAACTTTTTTCCTTTGTCCTCCATAGCTTCAGCGAAGGAGGATCCATTCTCTCTTTGTCAACAGATCTGCATCAAGACTTTTTATTGCCTGTTTTGGATCCTGCAGTCTTCTTCGCAGTTTTTGCCGGGGCTTTTTTCGTAGCAGTTTTTGCCTGAGTCTTTTTAGATTTCGTTGGGAGCTTATCCACACTACTGGTAACAGCAGTTTTTGGTTTTGCAGAATACTTTATTCTTGTAATTTCCTTTTCAAATTTCAGAATCTGCTCTTCCTTTTCCTGGATAATCTTACTTAACCTTGCTACATCATTATCACTGTGGGAAGCAACTGCAGCATCAGCACGAATTTTGAAATCACTCAACACATTCATATAATTTATAAATGCCTCATAAGGTGTATTATATGGGTTGAAATATGAATGCACTTCTCCATCGGAGAAGAATTTAGTTGACATATAATAGAAATGATCACTCACCTGGAGATATCTGAAATCCTGTTTTATTTCATCATTCTCACATTTTGAAACGTTATCTCTTAACTGGTATAGTTTATTGAATGCCTCTTGCTGCATCTCATTACCTAACCAGGCGGAAAGGTCTCTCTCCTCATCTGCCCAGGAGATGGGATTTGGAACACTGGCAGCAGAGACAACCTGTAGCTTTTCAGCTACCTCGCTTGGAGTGCTAAAGGTAAAATTAGATTTCTCAAATACTGCAGCAGGAAAAGCTTCAAGAAAATCAAAAATACCGGTTTCCTTCCACTGGTGCTCTCCAAAGGTTTCATAATCCATGAAGAGGTTTATCGTCTCCTCATTGGCAGGGACCTCGTTCAACCATCCCACAAATTTTTCTGCAGTTAGCGGGTATCCTTCCCACCCTTGATCTGAAAAACGGAAAGCAATGTCATCACTTAGCTTAAAATTCTTAAGAAGAAGCTTTAATCGAGGCTCAATTGCATTGCAGTATAGGAAATTAGGACTTTTCCATCCCAAAACGTGCTTGGCACCCTCTGTAAGCATAGCTTTAAATCCCATCTCATGAACCATTGCTCCGATCTCATCAGAATAGATCAACTCTGTATTTCTGAAAACAGTTGGCTCAAGACCAAACAGTTTCTCAATCAATGCTTTGTGTTCACCAACTTGCTGAACAAACTCTTCCTTATCTTTGAGTGATGCCAGTGAATGAGCATAGGTTTCTGCTAAAAACTCAACCTTTCCGGTTGCAGCCAGTTCCTTAAAACTATCTATAACTTCAGGAGCATAAAGCTCAAACTGCTTTAATGCAATACCTGAAATTGAGTAGGATATCTTAAAATTTCCTTTGTGCTTTTTGATCAGATCCAACATCAATCTGTTTGCTGGCAAATAACTTTTTTCAGCAACCTTCTTAAGGATGCTCTCATTGGAGTAATCATCATAATAGTAATGGTCATTACCAATATCAAAAAAACGATAGTTCCTGAACCTGAATGGCTGATGAACCTGGAAATACAAACAAATAGTTCTCATTATACTATGTTCAATTTATTTTACTGCTTCGTTATATAACTTATACACTTTCTGGGCCGAATTTTCCCATTTCATATTGTCAACTTCTTCTTTTCCGTGTTTTATAAACATGGAAGAAAGTGCAGGATAATTCAAGTAACCGTATATGGCATCTGCCATTGCATCAACATCCCAATAATCTGTCTTTACAGCATATTTCAGGATCTCTGCCACACCAGACTGATTTGATATGATCACAGGTACATTCGATTGCATGGCTTCAAGTGGTGATATTCCAAATGGCTCCGAAACTGATGGCATCACATATACATCACTTATTGACAACATTCTGAAAACATCATCTCCTTTCAAAAACCCTGTAAAATGAAAGCGGTCGGCAATACCAACTGCTGCTGTCCAGTTAATCATCTTCTCAAGCATCTCTCCACTACCGGCCATCACAAAGCGAACATTATCCATTTTTTTCAGCACCTTTTCGGCTGCCTGGATAAAATATTCTGGCCCCTTCTGTAAGGTAACACGCCCTAAAAAAGTCACAACCTTATCTGTTACTCCTCGCTTCAATGCCACCTTCTCCAGGTCAGCAATTGGCTCTACTGCATTGTATACAGTTTCCACCTTTGAAGGATCAATCCCATATTTTTCAATAATCGTATTGCGGGTCAGGTTACTCACTGCAATAATCTTGTCGGCAATCTCCATTCCTGTTTTCTCGATCTCAAAAACAGTTGGATTCACACTTCCTCCAGACCTGTCAAAATCGGTAGCATGCACATGAATAATGAGCGGTTTTCCGCTTACATTTTTTGCTGCAATGCCTGCAGGATAACATAACCAGTCGTGGGCATGTATCACATCATGCTTATGGTCTTCCGATATTTTTCCTGCTACCAATGCATAATTTGCAATCTCATCATACAGGTTTTTACCATATTTCCCGGTAAATTCCAGTTTACCGCCCATAGAGGTATGGATAAATTTCCTGTTGGTATTCTCTGCTTTATTTACAAGAGTTTCATATTCTTCTGAAGAAGTATAAGGTACAAGGTTAGAATTCACTTCGATATAGGAAATCTGTCGAAGCAATTTTGAAAATTGCATGTGACGCGTATCGAGAGACACATCACCAGCCCCCATTACGCGCATTTTACTTTGGTCCTCATCGCCATATGCCTTGGGAACCACGAACAAAATATCCAGGTCGGGAATCGTCGACAAGCCACGAGTAAGCCCGTAACTTGCAGTACCTAATCCCCCTGAAATATGTGGCGGGAACTCCCACCCAAACATTAAAACTCTCATATAATACCAAAATATATATTCATTATCGATAATCTTCTAACATATCAACTACGCGTAATAAAGCAGCAACACTGCTGGCATGACTTATGGCCCCTTTCGGATAATGAGGTGGATTCCCATCAAAGAGCTCAGAGATTGATCCGACCCCGCGATACATCATATCCTGTTCAAATTCTGAATAAATTCTTTTAATCAGCGTCACGCCAGATCGTTTATGCACTTCTAAGTATCCTTTCGAAAAATGCTCAAGCAACCAGGGCCATACTGAACCCTGATGATAAGCATGATCCCGTTTCACCTGGTCTCCCTGGTATACTCCTTTATAAGCTTCATTTTTTGGAGATAATGTTCTTAATCCCCTGGGGGTTAGTAATTCATTTTGCACTGTATCCAAAACGCCCTTTTTCTGTTCATTTGAAAGAGGAGAAAATTGCAGAGAAGTAGCAATTACCTGGTTCGGTCGAACTGAAAAATCAACAAAATAATCGTCGACATAATCAGCAAGATAATTCTTATCATTGCTCCAGAATACGTCAATAAAGGCCTCTTTAATTTTTTTCGGAATTTCTTTCCATTCGCCAACAAACTTCTTGTTACCTTTTGCCCAGATTAATACCTGGCTAACTGCATTATACCAGAGTGCATTCACCTCTACCTGGCAACCTTTTCTCAAATTAACGGGTTGACCATTAGACATAGCATCCATCCATGTAACCGGGATGCCCTCTTCTCCAGCATAAATTAACCCGTTATCCATCATGTGAATTCCGTATGAAGTGCCTTCTTTATAGGCATTAAGAATTTCAAGAATAGGTTTCTTATACGCTGCCCATATATCAATGGTACTATCAGCCTTTTCAATTTGTTGCAAGGCCCAGATAAACCATAGCGGCGCATCAACGGAATTGTAATTTCCAATATGGTTCCCGTCAATATTCGGGAACAAGCCATCTTTCATTTTGCTGACCATAGTATCAACAATATCCCTCGCAGATTTTAGATCACCAGCCGAAAGTGTCAATCCTGGTAATGACATGAAAGTATCACGAGCACGCTGTCCAAACCAGGGAAAGCCAGCAATCACTTCGGTTTGATTCCCTTTCCTGACAATGAACTGCTGACTTGCATTTAGCAAACAGTTTCTGAAACTGTCTTTTGGTATACGTAAATTTGACTCGGTCTGGAATTTTCTCTTTATTCCTCCGGGTGCAGCAAGAGTTGTTGAAGCTGAGAATACAATTGATTCACCCTTTTTTATAGGTAATTCAAAGTATCCCGGGACATAAAGATCCTCCTTAAAATCATATCCTCTTTTCTGTTCCTCGATATACTCTATATTGTTAAACCAATCGGGTACAGGAATAAATTCCGGCTGCTTTGAAAACTGCATATGCAAATCAGGATAACCATCATATAAACAGGATGAAATACCATTTTGAATATCCTTATAATATCGATTTACATATAAATTAGCTTTACTTAATTTATGGATACTTCTAAATGCAAGGAAGGGACTGAACCTTATCTTTGTATCGGAATGAGCATCTTCAAGTGTAAATTTTAATAAAATCTGCTCCTGCTGCTGCACAAGCATCGACTCCTTGGTTAAAACTACACCACCAACACGATATGTAACTTTAGAACCCTTCTCGGCATCAAAGTCCCTGATGTATTTATGACCACGAGGTACATACAAATCGCCTTCATATTTATGGATGCCAAGGTTAAATTCTTTCTCATGTTGTATAATTGTCACATCAAGAGAAGAAAGTAATACATGCTTATCTCCTCCAAAATTGTCAAGGGGACAAACCAATAAACCATGATATTTCCTCGTATTACACCCGGATATTGTAGTGGAGGCATAAGCTCCGGCTCTATTTGAACGGAGAGTTTCCCTCGAAAGGGAATACTCAAGATTTACTAGTTCAGCTTTATCAAACTTTAGGAAAGTCATATCAATCAATCATTTAAAAGTTCAAAGATACAAACAATATTCGTTTGAATATGAATCAATTTTAACATTCAAGTTAAATTATCATTAATAATAATGGTATCCCAGTATATCGATGTATTATGACTATAAAAACCACCATTTTGTTTAAGTAAATAACAAAATATCTCAAATCAACGTTAATTTTCCAGACTAGTGAGAGTGAATAGGCGATTTTTGCTCAGAAAATAATAAATTCGTGTCCAAATAATCCTTCATAATGAAAGCACTGAGAATCTGGGGATGGGCGCTGCTAATTATCATCGCAGGCTGCAATGAGAACAAGAAAAAAGAAAGCTTCAACCAGCTGGATATTAGCATTACCTTATCCGGAATCATTGAAAACGGAGAAAATCAATTGGTAAGCGTTGACCGGATGGGAGCAAATGCCTTCATCCCAATGGATTCTGTTCGCTGTGATGAAGAGGGAAAATTTGAGATTACCTTTCAAAACACAGGAATTGACTTTTATTCAGTAAAATATTCAACCCATGGATATATTACACTAATTGCAAAACCAGGTGACAAGATTAAGATAACTGGCTCAACGGAAAGTATGCATCCATATACTGTTGAAGGTTCAAATGACTCTAAGCTAGTACAAACACTTTCTTTAGCGCACAGAAATGTTCTTGATCAGCTCCAGGAAATCTCAAAGCAGACAAATGAAATACTAGGAGGGGTAAACTATTCTGAATTGAAACAGGAACTGAACCTGAAGTATGATTCCATTACTAATGATTTTCACGATTATTCAATAGATTTTATCAAAAATAATTCAAGCTCTCCCGCAATTCTTTTCGCACTATACAACCAGTATGGTCCTCGCTTATCGGTTTTTCAATTGCCAAAAGATATGGACATATACAAGTTTGCAGACTCTTCCCTTTTCGCAATATATCCTTACAATGAAGCAGTATTGGCACTACACATGCAATTAATCACTGTGGAACAACAAAATAAATTACAGCAAAAGAAAATAGTGATCAAAGAAGGAATGGCTGCCCCGGATTTTGTGATGCTTGGCTCTGATGGTGAAATGCTTTCTCTAACTGATCTAAGAGGAAATTACGTTTTAATTCAGTTCTGGTCCTCATGGAGTAAACTTTCCATGGACGAAAATATCTACCTCACTGATTGCTATAATAAATTTCATAATCGTAGCTTTACCATCCTCCAGGTATCCATTGATGATGATAAGAAAGCATGGTTGAGCGCGATTAAAAAGATGGAGTCGAAATGGTATCATGTGAGCGATCTTCAGAGGTGGGAATCAAAGGTATTAGATTTGTACGACGTAGAAAGAATCCCGGCTAACTTTCTCGTAAATCCTGAAGGAATTATCGTTGAGAAAGACTTGTTTGGAGAAAAGATTGAACAAACAATAGGGAAGTATATTAAATAATAACTAAGATGAAAAAGTATTTTGTATTTGTAACAATTGCAGCTTTCCTGCTATCATGCAATGACGAACAAAGTGTTACGATTAGCGGAGCATATCCTGATGGAGCGGGACAAATGATGACCTTGGAATTGTTGAATGTAAATCAGCTGATGGTGATCGACTCTGTAGAAGTTAAAAATAGCGGTAAATTCAAAATTAATATTGATCTGAAAAATCCTGAATTGATCCTGGTTAAAAATGAAATCGGACAAGTCATCAACCTATTGCCACATCCGGGAGAGAATATCACACTTGATATCAACTGTGCTGAATACGCAACTTGCTACTCTGTTCAGGGATCAAAAGAATCAGAGGATATTCGATCCCTGGTATTGAAAGTTGAAGACACCAAAACGAAACTGGATTCTATTATAACATTGTTGAACCAAACAGAAGACGCTGATATTTCTGAATCCCTCGCAAAAGAATATTCAGAGATATTTGAAGCGCAGCGAATGCATAGCACCAAGTTTGTTGTTGAAAATATTTCATCTCTTTCCAGTATCTATGCACTTTATCAAAGAATCGGCCCTGATGAATATGTATTTTATAAAACCAGGGATTTACAATATTTGAAGATCGTTGCTGATTCCGTTAAGACCATCTATCCAGGTTCCAGCCTGGTTGTTTCTCTTGTTCAGGATGCAGCACGGAAACAAAAACAATATGAAAATATGGTTCTGTTAAACAAATTGGGGGAAAAAGGGATGAGTGGAACTGGAAACATTGATTTGAATATCAAGGATAAAGATGGGAAAGAAATACGGCTTAACTCCCTGAAAGGGAAAGTAGTATTATTGAACTTTTGGGCCTCCTCTGACCAGGCAAGTCTAAAATCCAACAAAACTTTACAAGCTATTTATAATCAGTATCATGCAAAAGGTTTTGAAGTATACTCAGTCTCTTTAGACAATAACAAAGCAGCATGGCTGGATGCAGTCAGATTTGATGAATATAAGTGGATAGATGTATGTGAACTCACCTACCCGGATTCATATGCAGCAGCTATTTATAATTTGCAATCTATACCAACCAATTTCCTGATAGATAAAAAAGGAAATATTGTAGCAAAAAATCTTAATGGTAAACTGCTCGGCACCTGGCTCGATAACCTGCTCTAAAGTTATTATGTCAAACATAGGTCAGAACATATATTTCGCATCAGACATCCATCTCGGGATGCACCCCATTGAGAAGAGTCGCATACGCGAAAAACTATTTATCAAATGGCTTTCAAGCGTGGAAAATGAGATGGCCGAGTTGTGGTTGCTAGGAGACTTATTTGACTACTGGTTTGAATACAAAAAAGTAGTTCCCAAAGGATTTACCAGGCTACTTGGGAAGCTTTCAGAACTAAGCGATAGAGGTGTGGAAATTCACATTTTTAGTGGAAATCACGACGTATGGTTGTTTGACTATCTGTCAGAAGAAGTGGGTGTGGAGATTCATCACCATCCCTTAATCAAACAATTTGGCGAGCTTATTTTCTATATGTCTCATGGTGATGGTCTGAACAAACATGATAAAGGATATTTAATACTGAAATCAATCTTCCGTAGCAGGTTTCTCCAATGGTGCTATGCAAGAATCCATCCAAACGGTGCTACAGCATTTGCACAATGGTGGTCGAAAAAGAGCAGGTACAATAAGGGATTTAATCATCCCTACAAGGGTGATGATGCCGAAGAACAAGTTGTATTTGCCAGGAATTATTTGAAAGAATCACCGGAGATTGACTGCTTCCTTTTTGGCCACCGGCACCTGGCATTTGATGTGACTATTGGGGAAAAGAAACGAGTCATTTGCCTGGGAGACTGGATCGGCAATAATACATTTGCCGTATTTAATGGCAAAGATATTTCTTTAGAGAAATTTAACCCGAGCCAATAGAAGATCACGAATCAAATTTTTATAAATTAAGAAAGGCCGGTCTTGTTAAGACCGGCCTTTCTCTTCATATAATAATTCTATTACATTATACTAAAGGCTACAGTAAGACCTGCCATAACAACAGATACCATAGTCATCAACTTAATAAGAATGTTCAGTGAAGGTCCTGAAGTATCTTTAAAAGGATCTCCAACAGTATCACCAACAACGGCGGCTTTGTGAGCATCGCTTCCTTTTCCACCATAATTACCTTTTTCAATAAATTTCTTTGCATTATCCCATGCTCCACCTGCATTGTTCATAAATACAGCCAGGGTAAAGCCGGTAGTCAGAACTCCCATCAGCAGTCCAACAACTCCTGCTACTCCCAGAATAAGTCCAATTACAATAGGCACAATAATAGCAATCAATGAAGGAAGAATCATCTCTTTTTGAGCTCCCTTAGTCGAAATAGCAACACATTTTGCATATTCAGGAGTTTGCTCACCTTTCATTATTCCCGGCATTTCACGGAACTGACGTCTTACCTCCTCTACCATTGAAGAAGCAGCACGTCCAACAGCTTTCATCGTAAGTGAACTGAAAAGGAAAGCCATCATCGCACCAAGAAAAATACCTCCAATTACCAAAGGATTAAATAATGAAAGATCGTATGCAGCTACAAAATCTTTGATACCTGCAGTTTCAAGTTGAACAGCGGTTTGTCCAGCCTCAACAGCTGGAATCAAATCACCCTTGTAGAACAAGGTATCACCCACCTGTCGAAATCCTTCACCGCCCTTATCAGAGAGTTTTCCTAGCCATAAGCGAACCTCTTCCATATAAGCTGCAAGAAGTGCCATTGCAGTAAGTGCAGCAGAACCAATGGCAAACCCTTTACCTGTTGCAGCAGTGGTATTACCAAGCATATCCAGGGCATCAGTACGCTCCCTTACTTCTGAAGGTAATTCTGCCATTTCAGCATTTCCACCTGCATTATCAGCAATAGGGCCAAATGCATCAGTTGCCAATGTAATACCTAGCGTTGAAAGCATTCCAACAGCAGCAAAACCAATACCGTAAACGCCCATTGCAAAATTACTGAATCCACCTGCAAAACCGTATGCTGCAATGATTCCAATTACAATCGTAACAACAGGTATCCATGTAGATGCCATTCCCACAGCAAGACCATCAATAATGGTGGTTGCAGGACCCTGTTTAGTCTGATTGGCAATACCCTTGGTTGGTTTATATTCATCTGAAGTATATCTCTCAGTGGCTTGACCAATAACTACCCCGGCAACAAGACCGGCAACTACGGAACCAAAAATTCCCCAGGTAATCCATCCGGCAACTGCCATAAGGGCAATTGCTATGAGTATAAGAACTGAGCTACCACCTGTACCAAGAAGGAGTGCATTTAATAAATTCTTTTGTGTTGCAGTTTCTTTTGTTCTTACCATAAAAACTCCAACAATAGATAATATGATACCTACAGCAGCAACCATCATTGGCGCGAGAACTGCAGTCATCTGGCTGATACCACTACCACTGGCGAGGATTGGTAAAGCAGCGCCAAGAGCAGCTGTGGCAAGAATGGATCCAGCATATGATTCATAAAGGTCAGCACCCATTCCGGCTACATCACCAACGTTGTCACCAACGTTATCGGCAATTGTTGCAGGGTTACGTGGATCGTCTTCAGGAATACCTGCTTCGATTTTACCAACAAGGTCGGCCCCTACGTCAGCAGCTTTTGTGAAAATACCACCACCAACACGTGCAAATAATGCCTGTGTTGAAGCACCCATACCAAATGTAAGCATGGTGGCCGTGATCTCAATTAATTTCTGATGTTCTGTAGTATTGGGATGAACAAATGTCAGACCCATGAAATGAACTCCTGTTGCCATGTGCTCTGGCGTGAATATCACTCCGTTCAACAACCAAAACCAAAGTGCAATATCTAACAGACCAAAACCAACTACTACGAACCCCATTACAGCACCACTACGGAAAGCAACTTTTAAACCTTTATTTAAGGAAATAGATGCTCCTTGCGCTGTCCTGGCAGATGCAAATGTTGCCGTTTTCATTCCAAGGAATCCACATAGACCGGAAAAAAAACCACCGGTAAGGAAAGCGATTGGAACAAATGGATTTTGAACACCTATGAATGCCAATACTCCGAGGAGAATCAACAATACAACAAATACAAGAGCAACAACTTTGTACTGACGCTTAATATACGCCATAGCTCCTTCTCTAACATACTGAGCAATCTCCTTCATTCTAGGAGTACCCTCAGAATTCTTCATCATGTCTTTGAAGAAAATGTAAGCAAACACAAGTGCAATAACAGCTGCAACAGGTATGAGCCAGAAAAAATCAGAAATTTCTTTCATAACAGTTCGATTTAGTTGAAATTATTTTCTATTTAATTGAGTACTAATAGCAAACAACATTTTTTATGTAAAAATCAATACTCTTAAAAATTTTGAAGGATTAAAGTTAGCTAATTTGTTTTTAGAAATGAACTAAATAAATGCTTTACAACACATCTTAAAAATTCCATATGTTCATTAAATACCTGTCTGCAACAGGTACATATATAAAGTATAACGAATTTTTATTACCGCATAAAAGATCGATGAGTTTTTCTACAATATTTGTTATTTCATCTCTATCTTTAACACCTATAAAAAACAATCTTTCGCACCAGGGCAAAGTAATATGATCATATTCACCCATATACCTAAAACTGCGGGTACAACTTTGAAGTATATCCTGCGCAATAACTTTGGTGTACGGCACATTGATGCTGCAAAAGTAAAGAAGGACATCTATACTGAAGACGATCTCAACTTCGCCCGAAAAATATTTAACAGGCCCTTAGCACTGTCAGGTCATAATTTAATCGATCCGGCTTCAAACATAAAAGAACCAGGAGCTAAAATTATTACAGTACTCAGAGATCCTCTTACCAGGTGCGCATCAAATTACCAGGATGAAGTGTTAAGAGGAAAACTGAAACTTTCCTTTGAAGATTGGATAGCCAAAGAAGCGCATCAAAATCTTTCAGTTAAGATAATTTCTGGTTCTGATAATATTGAAAAAGCAAAAACTTTGCTCAGGGAATCTTATCATTGGGTCGGTATCACAGAACGTTTCGATGAATCACTCAAGCTACTCTGTATACAAATTAATGAGCCATTGAATCTGCAATACAGAAGGATGATTACTGCCGGTAGTAATGAAATAAAGAGTTCAATTCTGAATGATCCGAAATCACTGGAGCTTCTGAAAAAACATAATGCACTTGATCAGGAACTTTACAACTACGCATTGATGGAGATATTCCTTCCAGCCATAAAAGAGCACAAAGAGGTAATGAGTAAAATCAGCTTACCGGCTCAGAAAAAATCAACGTGGAATGACTTCAAGTATAGAAGAAGCGTGGGTTACAATAAATTTGTATATCGACAACTCATTAAACTACTGAAAAAATAATTCGGATTTATCATTTCATCACCGATATTGGCAGTGTGAGCTTAATGAAAAACAGATCCGCATCGAGGCGTTCATCCATCACCATATCCTGGTCATGCGTATAAATCAGGTAGAGGGCTCCAAATGGCGGCCTGAATCTCCATCCCACCTTTCCATAGAGATAAAATTTTCCTGTATTTGAACGTGTCTGGCCAAAAACTTCAACCCACAAGTCCTTGGTAAAATTATAATTCAGATTCAGAACATTGATAAATGTAGTGCTATTCGTAGTATCCGGATTGAAGTTCACATAATCGCCTGCATATCCCAACGCCATCTTCTCGGTAAGTTTCACCTGCCCGTCAAATTCTATCCGATTGAAATTCCTGTCAAAATTATATCCCCTTGAGTACTCAAGTGATACCTGGTTCCACTCCGCCGTATTGTATCCAAGTTCAAACATATGCCTGTGGTTGAAATACTCTTTTTCAAAAAGTTTGAACTCATTGTTGTACATATATTCGAAACTAATTCGGTTTTCCATGTAAAATTCAATTCCTTCAGTGAAATACCAGGACCTCAAATCCCCATTGGACCGACTCCAGAAGGCATTACTTCTTGAGGTAAATTCCACATATCTTAGAACTGGATTATTCAACCACCACAGGTAAGTGAGATCTGTATCCATCTCCCGTCGATTATCATCACGTACAAAACCGGTTTGGTTCACATTCTCCATGAAGTTCTCACCAAATTCTGAATACCTGAAATGCACATGATGAATATTGCTTTCATTCGCAAACCTTACAAACCAGGCACTATGAGAAGCGAAATCACCCGGAAGACTGGCTACAAGTTGTCCGGTCAGTTTCCATTTCTTCCCCAGGTTCAGATTATAGTCACCGCTGAAAGTAGTTACATAGCTTGAATCATTTCTCTTATCTACCGCGGAGAATCCCAGGGAGGAGGATTCCAGGAAATCTCGTTTTACACGAACTGTAGAGAAAAACGAAGGTAGCTCATCCTCCATGCTTGGCTGTAATGTTCTTACATTCATTGCATTAAAGTTATACTTCCCTGCTTTCCCATTTACTTTAGCTCCATAAAAAACATCCTGAATTCTCCGGGAATAAAAAGTCTTGATCCTTGTATCATACATTTCATTCCCTTCCTGGAAAAACAATCTTTTCTCCGGATAACTCAATTCATAACGGGTCAGATTCACTTGCTCCTGGTCAGCTTCCACGGTAGCAAAATCAGGATTTAAAGTAGCATCTGCTGTAATATTCGGATTGATTTTCCATTTGATGTCAGTCCCGGCATCCGGTCTAATATTTTTATGAACTCCATTAAAATCGTTATTCTCGTACCTGAGCGTAGCATAAGGAAACAGGGTCAACTTTGCCTTTCTTTCAGGTGCTTTAATCCCAGATAGAGTTCCTCCCTGCGAAATCCTGAAATCTTCGGTCATAATCCCTGACCAAAATGATGTCTCAAAATTATCACGGATTATCCTGCCGAGGTTTACTCCCCATTCCGCAATATTACGATTATAACGTATACTTGAAAATGGAAGTTTAATTTCCACTACCCATCTATCATCGGCTACCGAAACAGCTGATTCCCACTCAGTATCCCAATTTGTATCGATATTATTTCCATCATCATTGATCCGAAAATCTACCTGTGTGCCAAGGGGATTGATCCAAAATCCATATCCGGATCGCTTGTCATTGTAAGAATCAAGAACCAATACAATACAATCATCGCTCTTAGAGAGCTGGTCACGGCTCTGAATACTTGCATTTACCTTTGTCCTCTGATAAAGGATCGCACTTAAATACAAATTCTCTTTATCCTGTCCAATGTAAAACTCACTATGCAAGGTTGCCGGTTCGCCCACCCCTGGTTCCATCTGAATTAATCCAGTAGCAGGCACCGCTCCTTCCCATACAGATACATCATGGATCCCATCAATAACAGGAATCTCGGAAAGCATATGAATCGCAACTTCCCTTTGAGCTAAGAGCGTAAAACTCCAAAAGCCCACAAGCATAGAAAATAAAATTTGAAGAAAAATTTTATTCACCATAAATAAGATTTATTTCACCTTATTAGGTGCAAACAGAGAATTACCGTTATTAAATTTTCTGTCCAGCAATAGATCCACCACCTGGACGCCATTCATCATCGTACCATACAATCCATGTGAAAATTTAGGTTGATATAGGTTCTTAACGGGAGTTTTCATAGAAAGCCGCTTCGGCCCAAACTGGGTAACCAAAGAGGCCATGTCATAGATACTACCTGTAGGCGATCCTGAAAACCGGGCATAGGTAGCAGGTGTAGATATATCCTTCACAACAATGTGTTTTCTCAGGCCGGGTATAAAATACTTTTCAGCAATATCTATGAGAAAATCGCCCCACTTCTCTTTCTTAGCCGTGTACTTTTTATAATCAGTATCTCTCAATTCCTTCCAGTTGCTTAAGTTCCAGGGTGTACTGCGAATAGTCACTGTATTTTTCGCGCCTGTAGTCAGGGATGGACATATAACTGCGGCATGAAAACAGTCTTTTGAAAAAGCATGATCTCCCGCAAGGAAACCATCAAAAAGTTTCTCAGCTGTTCCCAGTCCGGTTGAAACCACATTATATGGAAAATCAAGATCTAATTTGCTCATATCAATCTTATCATCCAATCCAAGGGCAACATTGATGGAGGATGGAGACATGATAATCTTGTCTAATTTTTGTAAATATTTCTCAGGAAGATGCTTTTCACCAACCAGTTGTCTCATAGCAAGCATGGGATCGACAGTGGTAATTACCTTATCTGCCTTAATCATTCCTTCCTCCCCATTAATCTTCACACCCTGCACTGTACCATCTTCTATAACAATCTTTCCAACCTGTGAGTTAAATAATATTTCACCCCCCAGTGATTGAAATTTCTCTGATAGCTTAGCCGGAAATTCATCGAAGAAACCATAAGGTCTAAAACACCTGGTCATGGATGATAGCATTGCCCCTGTTGCCATAATTGCAGAAGCACGATCAGAAGGAACACCTGAGAATGATGTAAAAGTTTCTAATACTTCCCTCAGTTTTGGATCAGTTATCTTAAATTTATCTAATAATCCGGAGTAAGTCCGGTTAAGATTAGCCACTACCTTTGGCGCCTTAAAGGGAATGACCAGCTTATCTCCCAATTTAGAATTTGCCTTCAGTTTCCTAACCTGCTTAAACATATCCACTGAATACTCCATCAAGCTTTTTATTTTTTCAGCATCAGCTGGGAATTGTGCCATTAGGTAAGCTGTAAAATAATCTGCTCCAGCAGGAATCTGATACTCTTTAATGGTATCTCCGTCTACTACCAATCTGCGCATAAAATTCCCTTCGAATTTCTTTAGATCTATATCAATCTCCAGGTATTCAATGATATCTATGATATCAGGAAACAACTGGGAAGTCTCAAATACGTAGCCCTGTCGTTCATAGGATGTACTATAACCTCCAGGGTATGAATTTTGCTCAACAATGAGTGTTTTCATTCCCTTGGTATTCTTCATCCACATCAGTCCCGATGAAAGTCCGCTTAATCCACAACCTATAATTACAAGATCATACTGATCATTTGATGAATAGTTTGATGAAACTTCATCACGCTTTAGTTGAATCGTTTTAGTCATGTTTGAAAGTTTAGGTTAATCCGTTACAATTTAAGGGAAATAACTTAATCATAAAAAGCGAAGCTGAATTTATAAAATTATCTCTACTTTTAATTCCTACTCTTTTGTGTAAAAATGATTTTAAAATTCTTAAAATTCGGGCTTGTTGGTTTTACAGGATTAATAATTGATTTCTCAATTACTTACTTCTTGAAGGAACGCCTGAAAATACACAGATATGTCTCAAATTCGGTTGGATTCACTCTTGCTGCCAGTTCAAACTATTTGCTCAACAGGATATGGACATTTGCCAGCGACAACCCGAAGGTGATGTCTGAGTATTCAAGTTTTTTGATTGTATCACTTATCGGTTTGGGAATTAATAACTTGTTTCTCTTCCTCTTTGAAAAGAAGATTAAATTCTACTATGCTAAATTATGCGCTATAGCCGTAACGACCCTGTGGAATTTTTTCGCCAATTATTTCATAACTTTCAACTTATGAAAAGTCGCTACCTTCCATTCTACCTTATCGCCATTGCTGTATTCATTGGGATAGCAGGTCCGGCACTGTTTTCAGACGGAATGTTTGTTGACGGACTCGTGTATTCCAGTATAGCCAGAAACCTGGCTGATGGTCTTGGAAGCTTCTGGGATCTCCATTATACGGAAACACTCTATCCACATTTTTTTGAGCATCCTCCCCTGGCTTTTGGTTTTCAAAGCCTGTTTTTTCGTATCCTGGGAGATGGAATCTATACTGAGCGAATCTACTCCCTGCTCACATTTTTCGTTACCGGATGGATAATTACATCGATCTGGAAGGAAGTTATACTCACTGAATACAAAAAATATGCGTGGTTTCCCCTGGCAATATGGGTCACCATACCCCTGGTTACCTGGGCCCCTGCGTGTAACCTGCTCGAGAATACCATGATGATATTTACGAGCTTATCAGTGCTTTTCTTTCTGAAAAGCCGTCAAATCAGGCGCGTACTTTATCTCGCTTTATCGGGTATCATGCTCTTCCTGGGATTCATGACCAAGGGTCCAGTAGCATTGTTTCCGCTTGCCCTCCCCTTCTGGATATGTATTGTGAGAAATGATTACAGGTTTAAGCAATTTTTTGTCGACATGCTGATCCTTGGTGCCGGACTATTAATCCCCTTTCTAAGTATGTATGTCTTAATACCTGAAAGTGCAGATTATCTAAAAGCATACTATAACAATCAAATTCTCAGGAGCATGGATGTTGCAACAGTAAACACCCGGCTTTTTATTGTTTTTCGGCTATTAAAAGAGCTGATCCCGGCAGCAGGAATAGTTCTCCTTACTTATTTACTTACCCTCCGACAAAAATCTTCAAAGAACATATCCACCTGGTACATTGTATTTTTTGCCCTGGGCTTATCAGGAGTACTACCAATAATAATCAGTACTAAACAGAGTGGCTTTTATATCCTGGCTACCTTGCCATTCTTCAGTATTGCCATTGCCACCTTAATAGTTCACCGATTATCTGTCTTAGTCAGCAAGATTAAATTCCTGGGTATGGGATACAGAATCTTCAAAATTGCCAGCGTTGTATTAGTTATAGCCGCCATCGCAATAAGCTCAACGCAGGTCAATAAAATTGGAAGAGACAAAAATAAATTGCAGGATGTTTACAGCTTGTCGGAGCTTTTGCCGGAACATTCAACAATATCCATTCAGAAATCCCTTTGGACCGATTGGTCATTACATGGATATTTGCAGAGATACGGGAAAATCAGTATTGATTCAAACCCAGAACACTCTTACAAATACATGTTAATTAAAAAAGGATATACCGGGGAGAATGTTGCAATGTGGAAATTTGTTTCAATTGATTTGAACCTGTATGATTTGTATGAAAAAGACCCGGCAAATTAATCTGCCATGACTTACCAAAAATCCGAAGCCGTCTTACTCACGTCAAATCGATTGGATTATTCTCTGCCATTACAGGTATTCTAGGACAATTAATCGGCTTATATATGGCTTTCTCCACCATTGAAAAAGTAGTAGACATTTCTCCGTTTCTCATATTTGGTGGATTAAAGGTATCGATGATTACTACTCTATATGGAATAATCATTTATTTGATCTCCATTTTAGTCTGGTTCATACTGGATGTCCTGGCAAGCAACAAAAGTTAGCTTCTATACATAATTTTACAATGTCAAGCCCTGTTTAACATCATGCTGAGCAGGGCTTTTATTAAAATTTTTTTCCTAAATTGGGTTGTTTTTCCTGAATATAAATAATAATTAAAGCATATATAATGAGGCATCCCAAGTTTCTGAGACTGTTTTTCACTTTACTGGTAGTGAATATTACATCGCTGTTCTTATTTGGACAGGAATCTGCACTCTGGTTACGATATCCAGCCATCTCCCCTGATGGCGAAACCATTCTCTTCAATTACAAAGGAGACATATACAGTGTTCCTTCCACTGGAGGTACAGCAACTCCATTGACCTTAAGCGACAGTTATGAATTTTCAGCTGTTTGGAGCAATGACGGAGAAAGCATTGCTTTTGCTTCAGACCGTTACGGAAATTTCGATGTTTTCGTTATGCCTGTATCAGGTGGAGAAGCTACACGACTGACTTTTCACTCTACCAATGAAGTTCCCGGCTGTTTCTCCAAAGACGACAGCAAGATTCTCTTTCCCGCTGTCCGCCAGGATGTAGTAACAAATGTTCAATATCCCACCGGACTGATGCTTGAGCTATACAGTGTTCCTGTAAAAGGAGGAAGAGTTGATCAGATTGTTTCAACACCGGTACTGAATCCTGAATTAAATAGCAAAGGTGAACTGATCATATATCACGACCTTAAAGGATACGAAAACCTTTGGAGAAAACACCATACCTCAGCTGTTGCGCATGACATCTGGACCTATAATACGCAAACAAAAGAATACAAACAACTTACCGATTATGAAGGTGAAGACAGGGATCCTGTTTTTAATTCAAACGATGAAGATTATTACTACCTGAGTGAGAAAAGCGGGTCTTTCAATGTATATAAAAACTCTCTCACGGCTATTGAGGAATCGACACCAATAACAACATTCGAGAATCACCCGGTTCGCTTCTTATCCATTTCCGATGACAATACCTTATGCTATAGTTACGATGGTGAAATCTATACCCAACCGGCAGATGGTGATCCTGTGAAGCTCGCGATAAATACAGCCATAGACGGAAGGGCAAATCTTGAAAAGATAGTACCAATCAGTGGTAAATTTTCAGACATAGCTTTATCATCCAACGGTAAAGAATTTGCTTTTGTTTTTCGCGGAGAAATATTTGCATGTGACCTGGAAGGCGGAATCACAAAACGCATTACCAACACGCCCTACCAGGAGAGGAATGTCAGCTTCAGTCCTGACGGTAGGAAGCTACTTTATGCCGCTGAGGTAAATAGCAGCTGGAATGTATATACAACTTCAATTGTTCGGAAAGATGAACCCTATTTCTATGCATCAACAGTACTTAAGCAAGAGCCAGTAATTGCTACTGAAGCAGAAGAATTCCAAGCAAAATTCTCTCCTGACGGTAAAGAAGTGGCCTACCTGGAGGAACGGGTTATTTTAAAAGTGATCAACCTGGAATCTAAAAAAACAAGAACCATTCTGCCAGCCGAACACAATTACTCCTATGCAGATGGTGATCAATATTATACCTGGTCTCCCGATAGCAAGTGGTTCCTGGTAAAATTTGGATTACCCGAGCGTGTAATGTCAGGAGAAGTAGGTCTTGTATCTGCTAAGGGTGATGGAAAAATTCATAACCTGACACTTAGTGGATACGATGATTACAGGGCCCAATGGGCTATGGATGGCAAGATGATGGTATATGGAACCAATCGCCTGGGTACCAGACAAGAAGGAGGCAACCTCTCAAGCGGTGATGTATATGGTTTGTTTTTCTCCCAGGAGGCATATGACCGCTTCAACCTGACAAAAGAAGAACTTGCCCTGGTGAAAGAAAAAGAAGATAAAGCGAAAGAGGAGGATGGAGATAAAAAATCTTCGGATAAAAAGAAGAAGGATAAAAAAGACAAGTCCTCCTCCGCTAAAGATACGGAGGACAAGGAAAAAGTTGAACCCATAAAAATTGACTGGACCAACCTTACTGAGCGCAAGAAGCGTTTGACTACGCATACTTCCAGGGTAAATGACTGGGCCCTTTCGAAAGAAGGTGATAAACTTTTCTATATAACCAGGTTTGAGAGCACAGCAAATATTTGGGTAACCGATCTGAGAAAGAAGGAAAGTAAACAGTTTGCAAAACTTGGAGCCAAAAGAGGTGCTGGAATGTTTATGTCTGACGATGGAAAGTTCCTACTTGTATTAGCTGATGGTGCAGTGAAAAAAGTTGATACAAAAGACGGCAAAATTTCACCTGTGAAGGTAAAAGGAGAGATGGTACTCAAGACTGCAGATGAAAGGGCATATATCTTTGACCACAGCTGGCGCCAGTTAAAGAAGAAATTTTATGCCCCCGACCTACATGGTGTTGACTGGGATTTCTATTACAAGGAGTATGAGAAATTTCTTCCCTATATCAACAATAACTATGATTTTGCTGAGATGCTAAGTGAATTGCTGGGAGAAATGAATGCCTCTCACACCGGAGCACGATATAGGTATAGCGCTCCTAACTCTGATAATACAGCAGCCCTTGGCTTATTCTATGACTACACACACAAAGGTACAGGACTAAAAATTGCAGAAGTAATCATCGGTGGTCCACTTGATAGAGCTGCTTCAAAAGTTAAAGCCGGAAATATCATTGAAAAGATAGATGGAATTGAAATCACCCCTGATTTTGATTTTTATAAACTGCTGAACCGTAAAACCGGACAATTAACATTGCTGTCTATGTTTGACCCGGAAAAGAGCAAGCGATGGGAAGAACAGGTAAAACCAGTATCCGGAGGAGCCGAAGGACAACTACTCTATGAGCGTTGGGTCAGAAACCGACGTGCAGAAACAGAAAAACTGTCTGGTGGGAAAATAGGATATGTGCATGTACGCTCAATGAACGATGCCAGTATGCGGGTCGCCTTTGAAGAATCCCTGGGAAGAAACCTGGGAAAAGATGCTATCATCGTGGATACCCGTTTCAATGGTGGTGGAAACATCCATGAACCGCTGTCTGATTTCTTTAGTGGCAAAGTTTGGTTTGATGTTATACCACACGGACAATACGTTGGTTCCGAATCAAGAAATAAATGGGTAAAACCTTCCATCGTGATCATGGGCGAAAGCAACTATTCTGATGCCCACCTCTTCCCTTACCAGTACAAGTTGAAAGAAGGAGGTAAAACACTGGGTATGCCGGTTCCCGGTACAGGAACATTTGTGTGGTGGGAAAGCCAGATTGATCCAACATTGGTATTCGGAATACCTATGGGAGGATGGCGTGCGCCTAACGGCAAATTCCTGGAAAACTACCAGATGGAACCAGATATCAAAGTGCGCCTGGAACCCAATATTATGACCAGCGGAAGAGATCAGCAGATCGAAGAAGCTGTGAAAGAGTTGATGAAGTAAAATCGGACAGGCGGTGTGACCGTTCATCAGTACTACAGAACTGTTACACCGTCAAACTGATTAACCGTCGAACTGACTATGCTTTCCTGAACAGCATTTTATAGCCGAAAATGGCCATCATTACATAAGCGATGGTCTTAGGAATTTGGGCGATGTACTCATCCGCTGTGTTTGCTTCGTATTGCATAGTGCTCCTTTTATCTATTACTCAATAAATAAACAACGTAAATACAAAATTGTTGAGAAAAGTATGAGGTCCGCAATATGATAATAAGTGATTGAATATCAAATAACAGAACTTATATTTACGTTAAGAGAATATTTACAAACTAACAATTTATACTAATGCCCGCCATGAAGAAAATATTCATCTTGTCATTCATCTTATTCTTCCCACTGCTCGCTTTTACACAGGAAGAAGCCCCAGGAACAGACACCCTGAGAAAAGATGCCTTAAATGTATACATGGAAGCATCAAGCTATTTAAAGGAGAGGATCACTTTTATAAATTATGTGCGTGACAGGAAAGTCGCCGACCTGGTTATTGTATCAACATCCGACAGGACTGGTTCAGGAGGGAGGGAATACACCATGTTTCTAGAAGGACAGGGGAAATATAAAGGAATGATCGATACCCTGAAATATGCCTCATCCCCTGATGAGACGTATGAACAGATTAGGGGAAAACAAGTGAAAACCTTGAAAATGGGATTGGTGAGGTACATCATTAAAACTCCCCTGGCAAAATACCTGGAAATCGATTTCACAGAACCCCTCTCTTCAGAAGTATCTACTGACAAATGGAACAGCTGGGTATTCGGAACCGACATTTCTATGTTCACACATGGTGAAGCCTTGAATAGTGATCTCAATCTCTTTGGAGGAATTTCGGTGAGTAAAATAACAGACGATTGGAAATTTGATCTCGATCTTGATTATGATTATGGCAAAGAGAAATATATCATTGATGATGAAACAATCTTTAGTACCAGAATTGGAAAATCTGCTGAATTTCTGCTTGTCAAAAGCGTAAGTGATCACTGGTCGATTGGCGGTATCGCCGAAATTCTATCTTCAACTTACTACAACTACGATCTGAAAATCATTGCGATGCCTGGTATTGAGTACAACATATTTCCCTATAGTGAATCAACAAGTCGACAATTCAGATTTTTGTATTCCCTGGGCTATATGTACAATGATTATACAGACTCCACAATTTATGATAAAGAGAAAGAAGGATTGCTTGCTCATTCTTTTGAAGCTTCATATGAGATTATCCAGCAATGGGGTAGCATTGATATATCTGCCAACTGGTCAAATTATCTGCGGGATTTCTCCAAGAATCGCGTGACATTGCATGGCAATATCAGTTGGAGAATTGCCAAAGGCCTCAGCGTGGAAGCAGGTACCAGGTTTTCTTTTATACATGATCAGTTGAATCTTTCTAAAGGTGAATTGTCGGAACAAGAAATATTATTAGATCAACAAGAAATGGCTACTTCTTATAGTTACTTCATGTACTTTGGATTCTCCTATACATTTGGTTCTATTTATAACAATGTAGTAAATCCAAGATTTGGCAATGGTGGTGGAAGAATGTAAACTTTTTAATCCATTAGCAATTTTGCAGTAGCAATCCTGTCGTACTTCATCGACAGGTTCCTTAATAAAACTATTCTTACAAAAGATATTTAATTCTTCAATCGTCATTATTATAAATATTCATTATTGAGATAAGCATTCATTCACAAGCCCTAAACTTTGGATTTATCCCTCCTTAATTGCGACCATGAGCATTACAGAGCCCAGGAATAAGGGCTGGCTTGATTCTATATTAAATCCGGCTGAAATGAGGATCCTGCTCATTTCCTCTCGTGTATAGTAATTTTTAGAAGATTTAGCCAGGTATTTATAGGCTTTCAGGTTACCCGAAATAATACCACCCAGGTAGGGCAAAATAAGTTGCAGGTAGATTCCGTTAAAGAATCTCCATACTGGATTACCTGGCTTGCTGCTTTCCAGGATTACAAATCTTCCTCCTTGTTTTATCACCCTGTGTATTTCTCCCAGGTGCTTTTCAGCGTTAGAGTTTTGATAGATCAGGTTCCTTAATCCAAAAGAAATACCAGCAGCATCGAAAAAATTATTATCAAAAGGCATAGAAGCTACATTGCCTTCGGTAAAATCAACCTGAGATTTTGCCTGTATTGCCTTTCCCTTTGCTTTTTGAAGCATCTCAGGGGAGAAATCGTATCCTGAAAGATTTACATGATTATCGGCTTGAGCAGCAATTTCGAGGATCAGGTCGCCAGTTCCTGTACAGATATCCAGTATATTCGATGGTGATTTTTCAAGCAATTTCGCAACAGCTTTCTTTCTCCAACTCTTGTCCTTTCCAAAAGTAAAGATTCGGTTTACCAGGTCATATTTTTTATAAATATCTTTGTAATAGCCGTGCAGAGGATAATTTTCTTTGTCTACTTCCATGTTCTTTATTATCGGAGCCAAAGGTACAGATTTTGATCTTGATCGTAATAAAAACACCAAAGACTATTCCTACCCGGCCCAACCATCTCTGTCTAAATTCCTGTAATTAACCGCCTCTGCAACATGAGATGCTAAAATATGTTCACTTCCCTCGAGGTCGGCAATGGTGCGCGACACCTTTAAAATGCGATCGTACGCCCGGGCGGAAAGCCCAAGCTTTTCCATGGCGTTTTTCAGGATCGCCTGGCTATCAGCACCTAATTGGCAATATTTCTTCAACAAAGTACTGCTCATATGAGCATTATTATACACCCCTTTGAGACCGGCAAAGCGCTTCTCCTGGATCTGTGCCCCTTTGATAATTCGTTCCCTGATAACACTGCTTGGTTCAGACTCCCGCAGCTCTGTAAGCTGGTTAAACGGAACCGGGACCACCTCGATATGGATATCAATCCTGTCGAGCAGCGGACCTGAAATCTTATTCAGGTAAGTCTTTACCATTCCTGCGCTGCACGCACAATTCTTTTCCGGATGGTTGTAAAAACCACAAGGACAAGGATTCATGCTCGCTATCAGCATAAAATTTGCAGGGTAATCTACAGTAAATTTGGCACGGCTCACTGTAATATAGCGATCCTCCAGCGGTTGCCTCAGCACCTCCAGCACATTGCGTTTAAATTCTGGCAGTTCATCCATAAACAGCACACCATTGTGAGAAAGTGAAATTTCTCCCGGTTGTGGAGAGGTGCCTCCGCCCACAAGGGCGACGTCAGAAATTGTGTGGTGGGGACTGCGAAAGGGCCGTAAAGTCACCAGCCCGGTTTCCCGGCCCATCTTCCCAGCCACAGAATGTATTTTTGTAGTCTCGAGCGCTTCATTCAATGTCATGGGAGGAATAATTCCCGGAACTATTCTTATTTAATTGAGATAGTTTTCCTTCCTCTACAAACCGCTCTAAAATGCTATTGCTAATTTGGGTCTTGTAATCACAATGTACTCCATGATACTCATCCTCATCTTCATTATAATGGACTGTTATCTTTCCTTTGACCCAAGCTTCCATTAATAGCTTCTTGTCTGGCAGAGATAGCTCTCTTAATTCTTTCCGGAATTGCTTATACTGATCTTGATTATTAACAGCAAAATCCTGGAGAGCTTTTGTGCTTTTCTGAATTTCGGATAGTTCAATTAGCTTCTGTTCTGAATCTGTAATCTTGCTTTTTAGGGTCAGAATTTCATCAGTGTTTTCTCTCAGTTTCTTCTTTAAATCTTCACCGCTAAACTCCTCATCTTCCAATATTGTATATATCCTTTTCTTAGCCCTTTCCTTAATCTTCAAATCACTTGAAAATCTTTCGATGGTTTGTTTCAAGTTATTAATATCACTTTCATATTTTGATGCATCATACAACTTCTCAAAGGCTTGTTTCCCTTTTCCCAGAATGCCAAATTTTGCCATGATACCATTCCAAACTTGTTCCTCAACTTCCTCTGCTTTACTTAGTGGCTGTGAACATTTATGAGTTCTTCCATCTGCAAGATTCTTCTTTGATGTACTCGCCCAGTAGCATGAGTAGTATCTTGGACGAGAACTATCATTACGCCTGTTTCCTACAGTTGTACCCAGTTTACTGCCACATCTACCACAAACACATATATCCCTTAGAAAGAACATGTCGGTGAATTCCCCTTTATTCTTCGTTTTAACTTTCCTAAATTTCGTTGTTTGCTGAATCTCATCCCACTTTGTCTTGCTAATTAATGCAGGAATGGAATATGTGATCATTTCACTTTCAGGTTTCAGTTCTTTCGATCTATTATATAGTCCAGATTTCGGATTAAGAACGTGCTTGAACTGATTAACAACATAGTGACCGTAATAGGCAGGATTCTTCAACATATAGCTTACAACAGCACTAGAGAATGGCTTATGAATGTATTCCGATCCATCAACTTTTTTCCTGTACATCGTAGCAGTCAATTTCTCATTGTTTAGCCTGATGGTGATGTCTTTCATTGACAGACCCTGCTTGATGTACATTTCAACGATTCGATGATAGAGGTCTGCTTCTGGTTGATTGATTTCAAGTTTCTCCTCCTTCTTATTCCACGTATAACCAAATGGTGCTTTGCCATTAAACATCCTCTTGTCTTTCCATTTAATCATCTTGTTTTCCCACATCTGCTCGCGAATAGTCTCATGCTCCCATTCAGCGAAGAGAGCAATCATACCAGCAATCATCTTTCCTGTTTTCGTGGTCGGATCAATATTCTCTTTTACGCTGGCTATTGAAACAGAATGCTTATCCAATTCAAACATGGTATTATGGTAATCCCTAACATTACGGGCAAACCTACTTAGCTTCCAAATCACAATTATATTAAACTTTCCTGCCTCTGCATCATCTAGCATCTGCTTGAAATCCAATCTGTGTTCTAGCTTTGCTCCTGTCTTCCCTTCATCTGCATAAGTGTGGGTCAATTCCCATCCTTTCAAATCACAGAATTCTTTTATTTGCCTACGTTGAGTATCGAGGCTTTCACCCTCTACTTGTTCAGCTGTTGATACACGAACGTATCCGACTGCCTTAATTGTTTCCATGTGATTAATGGATTACGTTGGTTTTATAAATTCAAATAAACGTCGTCAATCTCCTCTTGCCTCAGTCCTAAGTATCTTCTTGTTGTAGCTACACTGGCATGGGAGAATATTTCACTTAGAAGGATAAGAGCTGCATCACTCTTTCCATTTACATCATACACACGCCTACCAAAAGTCTTGCGGAGTGAGTGAGTGGAAATGTTCTTGGCATCTCCCTGGAATATATCCTTAAGAATCGTGTTGAACGTTTCCGTTGCATAGACTGACTGCTTCTGTGAGATAAAGATTGGAACTTCAAGTTCAAACTTATTGCCTCTGAAGTGGTGCTTCATGTAATAGTCATGTGCGTCTTTAACATTCTTGTTTATGGTTAAGTGTCTTGTCTTGCCTGTCTTTTGCTCAACCAAATCAACATGCTCACCTTCTAACTTATGATACAGGTCACTGTGCTTAATAGAGAGAATGTCAGATACTCTTAGCCCTGTATTGATTGCCACTATAATGTACAACCCAATTACTGGCTTCTTGCCTTTGACAAGTAACGCACTGCCTTTTGTCATTGCTACATCATATTCAATGTAGTCAGCAGTGAATCTCTTGCCTTTTTGTGATTTCCTTGGTGCGTTCATGTGTATATATTTAATGAATCATCACCTTAAATATAATATATATATCTATACTAACCTACTATTACGCCACATATTATAGTACTATTAATCTATCAATTCGGCTAATTAATTGATACTCACATAAATATAATATTTTTTATATCTATACAAATATAATAAGTATAGATTTCTAGTGAAATGTTTACTAATGTGTATTTCTCCTACCACTTCCTGTATTACCATAGAATCTCTTTTGGTAGGGTATCTCAGTAGGAACAATCTCTTTCACTCCCATTGGCTCTTCCTTATCCTCAATATCCTCTGTATCAGGCTCCAAAGACGCTGTTTCCTGAGCTTTCACCTCCTCAGTAGTATCTTTATATAGCTTCGTACGTTGCATCGGTTTATGAGCTGTTTCTTCTTTTACATCACCATATTTAATACGATCAATTCTCATGTTATAATCCTCAGCAATGATTTTCAAATTCAGATCACCATAGACTTCAAATTCCTCAGGCTGTAGTAACTTAGGAATGATTTCCTGAAATAACTCTTTTGTGATTTCCTCCTCCTGCTTCTGTCGCTCATACCAGTCTGGATTTTTCTCATTGTTTTGCTGTTGCTGGGTGATTGCAAGCTGAATACTGGAAATCAAAGCGATGTTTCCTCTTAACTCTCGAATGGCTGAAAGTGCTATTCCATTATGATTTTTCTTCTCAGCGTTCACCAATATCTTTTTGGTTCTCGACATGAGGTCTTCTAACTCCGTAAAAACATTGACCGCCTCTTTTTGAGCTTTTACTTCGCCCGCCTTAGCCATTTGTCTAGTCACATGACCATGTTTCTCATGGTATGCTACTGATGCTTCACTAACACCCCAATCCCTAGCTATACTAGACTTGGACTGTCCTGATACTATTGCTCTGTCTATTTCTAAACGATTTTTAGACTGGCAGCATTTACAACTCATTCCCATTGGTTCTATATATTATGTTGGTACTACTGTTATTCTAATATTTGTTGCTACTAATTCTTATTTTTCTTATCTACTTTAGCCTTCAATGGTTCGGACATTAGACTATCTAGCTTCCTCAACTCCTCCTGGATTAACTGATCATTCTCCTCTGTTATTGATATATGCAATAAAATAGATTTTGTTAATCGTTTGTTCTCTGCTGACAATTGGACTAGCTTATCTATTATTCTTTTTTGTTGAGACATTGATAGTGCTTTTTATTTGACCCTGGGAGATCCATTGAACTTTGTCGGCACTGGACTCTATTGGATGGAATCTCCTCTATTTGATAATTTCCTGTCGTAATTATTATTCTTCCTTTGGGTCATTTCATTGTTATTTTGTCATTATGTATATAACTAATAGGTTTTGGACTTAATATATTGATAATTAAAGAGATATAATAGGTTTGAGGAATGTGAAAAAAAGGTTTTATTATTATTCATTATTCTATTATTCTCTCTCTCTTATATTCTATATTTATATATATATCCTAATCCTATTAATGACTATAAAGTATTGGACTTAACTATTTGATATTCAATAGTTAATAACCTATATTATTTTACCTTTATTTTGAACCCTTTTGT
Source organism: uncultured Bacteroidaceae bacterium (assembly GCA_964538375.1). Lineage (GTDB taxonomy): Bacteria > Bacteroidota > Bacteroidia > Bacteroidales > JAUUZQ01. Next base: position 77,220 of record CAZIFQ010000014.1, read on the forward strand.
ATGCTTTTCATACACCTTATTCATGACATCAAACAACTCCTCTTCAAAAGGACTCTGGACAATGAATGAATCATGTATTGGGATTATGGGTTTACCTTGCTTTGCAAAGTGATTTACAACATCCAAAGCGATTCGAGCATCCTTATTCATTACCCTCATTCCTGTCTTTTTCCCAGAGCAGAAATAATGTGCAATCTTATTATGTTCCTTTATGAATTGTTCCATAATTGGTCTGGCATTGAAAACATCATTGTCGTTTAACAACTTTTTATTTCCTGCATCCCTTAGATAATAATTAGAAGCTCTTTCAGCTTGTGTAAAATCTTTTGAATTTAACAGATGCATAAATATATGTTTCAGAAATAATCTTAAATCTGAATTATCATCTACAATGGAATATGGATCTCCTTCATATTGGATTCCTTCTGCTGCATAAAGTAAGTTTGGATGTAATCCTGAATAATCTAATTCAGATACAGTACAACCATCTATTCTTATCTTCTTCCGTTCACTTCCTGAATATCCCTGTACGTGTCGGTAACCACTTGTATGAAGTCGTCCATACATTGAAAAATTCATTTTATAGATAGCCTTTAAATAAGGCGTTACTTCATGGTTCCCATACCATATATCACATTTAGTGTTAGAGTCATTTACGCGCTTTAAAATCGTGCGTACCCGCCAAGTTTCATTTGTATCCTTATATTCAATTAAATTATTTTTCCAATCCCTCAGTTCCACTAATTGATATGGAGGAGACATAATTACTTGATGTGATAGAATAGGACAATATTCCAGAAGTTTCTTTGTAGCCCAGATTCTTGTCTGCCTTGATTCCTTTTCCGTATGATAACCTTTTTTCATATCTATGTAATTATTCTGTTCTAATAACTTTATTAGATCAATAATCGAATATCCTATTTTACGATATTGACTCTTTTTCCAATTACTCGGATGCAATGAAATTTGAATTGGTCTTGTTTTTGTTTTTAATAAATTAGCAACCAACGTTTCCAAAACAAATAACTTCTCCTCCTGTTTGTAACCTTTCAAAATATCCAGCTCCTCTGCAATCCTCAATACATTACTTTTTAGAACTTTGGGAAGTAAATAAGAATCATTAAAACGAAGTTCATGGTTAAGCCATTCCCCAGTGCCTATCCTTTCTTTTAGCTTTTTTTCAAGGTGTCTATGTATTTTAGTTTTCCAATCTGCTTTATTCATTATTGCATATTTAATTCCAATCTTTTAAAAAGATCCGAGGCACGAACCAAGTCAGATTGGAAAAATTCTTGGTTCTTAGGCTTGCAGTTCCTAGCCTCGGATTATATTTTAAAATCAGGGGAGGAGTTCAAGCAAGCTCCAACTTCTTGACCTCCAACGATACCTAGTATCTTTCCCCTGATCATATTTTAAAGAAAGATTCTACCATTCTGTATTGATGGCCCGGATGGTAAAATCTTTCCCAACAAATGAAGAGAGATATGAAACTTAATTTTTCTGCCACCACTTCCTATGGACTTCAGGGAGGGATGCCTCTATTTTATCCACTTGCACTAATTCCTTTTTTGTCTCCTGTGCCTTGGAGTTTGATATCATTAGTAGTTCGTTCTGCACTTCCAACTTCTCATTAATCTCTTGCAACATTAAGAATGTAGCGTCCACGCTAGTTAGCTGACTCATTTTCTTTGCGTGGATTTTGTCCTTGAGCATTGTTATGCCGTTTTCAAATCTTACTTCCATTATTTCTGTAATTTTTGTTTTTGTAATTCCACCCAGTCCTTAGTATAATCTGGATATTCAATAACTCCCGTTTCCTTAATGAATTTAGGAGTTTTAACTTTCTGAATTGGCTCTTTCGGTTCACCTGTTTTCTTGGCTTTTTTATCAGCTTGTCGTTGACGGAAAGATGTCTCTTTTGCCAGAGGTAGTAATATTTCCCGCTTAAATCTGGGTAGGGTCATTTGATCGAATGGGCTTCTTTTGTCTGCGATGGAAAGTATTCCTATTCTGTTCGGTTTAACTTTCCAACCAGCTTGCCGATATACAATACCTCCTCTCAGCCGGCTGGTACCCCAATTCCTTCTTGGCAAAACTCTAGTATCTTGTTCCTCCTGCACTTTTTCAACTTTAATTATTTGTGCTTCAATTTCCTTAAGCTCTATTTCAAAGACTTTAATCTTTGCCGTCCACAAATTTTTCTCCTCCTGCAAAAACGTAGGATATTCTTGCGGTTTATCGAAACCACTATTTATGGCTGTCTGACAGTGGATCAAAAATTTCTGTGCAATTTTTTCAAGTTGCTCCTTTGCGGTATCGCGATAACCATATTTACTTGTGATCAGGTCGTGGTGAGTTTGAAGATTCTGTCTGTCTTCATTGAGATAAACGCCATTATAAATATCTCCCTTTTCTGGATTCAAAATGATTGACGTACTCTTGAATTGAGCTACATATTGTTCTAAAGTTTTCATTTCTTTTCCTCCTTTTCTTTACCCACTCCTGGAGGATACAAAATGTTAGGATTCGAAGTTTTTTTGCTTGACTTTTCAATTTCAACGCCAGGTGGATACAAAGGTACCACCGTTTTATTTGTTGCTGGCTGATCCACATGTCCCAATCGGTAACGTGGTCCCATAATTAAAATTTGTTCTTTCTTCTTTGCTGACATGATTATTTGTATTTAAGTTATTGATTCCAATTCCTTTTCTAAATATGATTTTCGCATAGCTTGCCAATCTACTGGCCCCAAAATAGAGTCCAATTTTGCTCTCATGAATGGCCTGGGAAACATATATCCACTTTCAAGATTGGATATGGTGCATTGGGTGACTGAGGCAATTTCAGATAATTGCACCTGAGTTAATCCGTTTGATAGCCTCGCTTTCTTTAGTGAATTCATAATTTTTGATTGACCGTTTGTTCAATTATTCCATAAATATATATTATTTAATATATACAAACCTAATCATGTAACTGTATATCAGTCATTTAAAATGTTATCCCTGTCATTGATAATAGGTTAACATTTCAAAATAAATTAATTATTTTTTCATTTTTATAAACACTTGATTAACAGATATTTATAAATAGCTAAATTGATGAAATGCTTTGTATGCCTTATCAATCAAGGGATTTTCAATTTGAAAACTTTGGATAATATACTTATTAGCCAAATATCTGACAGATAGCTATATGAGATAGATAGGAATAATAAGATGTAAGACGGTTTTAAGAGCGAATACG
>CAZIFQ010000015.1:0-78219 GCA_964538375.1 uncultured Bacteroidaceae bacterium
ATATGATAAAAAACTTGTTTTTATCTTAGAATACGGGGGAAGGCTAGGTTGGGGGCAATATACAATTGGAAGATCAGCATGAGATAGATATGATAATTTCCCCATTTTTTAGTTTCTTTGTACTCTATTTCAAATTTTCATATAAAATTCAATGGCAAAGGTATTAACAAGCAGAGAAGAGAACTATTCACAATGGTATAACGACCTGGTTACCAAGGCAGATTTGGCTGAAAACTCTGCAGTTCGCGGATGTATGGTTATCAAGCCATACGGCTATGCAATCTGGGAGAAAATGCGTGATATACTCGATGGTATGTTCAAAGCTACAGGACATGAGAATGCATACTTTCCCCTATTTATTCCAAAATCATTTTTCAGCAAGGAAGCTGACCATGTGGAAGGTTTCGCAAAAGAGTGTGCAGTGGTAACTCACTACAGACTAAAGAATGACGAAGAAACCGGAGGTATAATTGTTGACCCTGATGCGAAATTAGAAGAAGAACTGATCGTTCGTCCAACTTCAGAAACAATCATCTGGAGTACTTATAAGAACTGGATCCAATCATACCGTGATTTACCTCTCTTGATAAATCAATGGGCCAATGTAGTGCGCTGGGAAATGAGGACAAGACTTTTCCTCAGAACTACTGAGTTCTTATGGCAGGAAGGGCATACTGCCCATGCAACTGAACAAGAAGCCATTGATGAAACTGAGTTGATGATTCGTACCTATGCAGAATTTGCAGAAAAATATATGGGTGTTCCTGTAATCATGGGATCGAAAAGCGAGTCTGAAAAATTTGCAGGAGCAATTGAAACCTTGTGTATCGAGGCACTAATGCAGGACGGTAAAGCGCTCCAGGCAGGCACTTCACACTTTTTAGGACAAAATTTTGCCAAAGCCTTTGATGTCAAGTTCACAAGTAAAGAGGGAAAACTGGAGCACGTATGGGCAACCTCATGGGGAGTTTCTACACGCCTTATGGGAGCGCTCGTGATGGCGCACTCAGATAACAATGGACTTGTACTTCCTCCAAATCTTGCTCCGATTCAGGTAGCCATTGTACCTATTTATAAAGGCAACGATGAACTTTCACGAATCGATAACGCAGCATTTCGAATTAAAGCTGAGCTGGAAGCAAAAGGAATATCAGTTAAATACGACAACCGTGATACACAGAAACCCGGTTGGAAATTTGCAGAATATGAACTCAAAGGTGTACCTGTAAGAATTGCCATCGGTCCGCGGGATATTGAGAACAACTCTGTTGAAATAGCCAGGAGAGATACCCTTTCAAAATCAGTCATGAAGCAGGAAGGTATTGCTGATTACATTGATGACCTGCTGAAAGAAATCCAGGAAAATATTTTTAATAAAGCTCTGGAATTCAGAAAGCAGAACAGCCATAAAGTTGACACCTGGGATGAATTCAAAGATATCATTGACAACAAAGGAGGGTTTATATGGGCACATTGGGACGGTACAGCTGAGACAGAACAGAAAATCAAAGAACTCACCAAAGCTACAGTGAGATTGATTCCTCTTAACAATGAAAAAGAGGAAGGTAAGTGTATTCTTACCGGTAATAAATCAGAACAAAGAGTCCTGTTTGCTAAATCATATTAGTATTTCCTACTGTTCCGGTATACTTTTTTCTGCTCCAGAATCACATTTTTAACCAATCGGTGAACCAGGAGCAGTCCTATTTGTTTACATACTATCTAGAACCTAATAAATTAAAAAATATGTCAGTATTAGTTGGGGAAAAAGCTCCGGCGTTTAGTGCCCCGGCTGTTGTTATTGGCGAAGTTTGCCCGGCAGATTGGCACAAAGGTGACAAAGCGCTTAAAGCAACACAAGAAGGAATTTCAAGCTTCCTGGCTGAGAAATAAACTAAGCGCTTAATTAGTATAATGCCTCATCCATTCCAGGATGGGGCTTTTTTATTGAATATAATTAATATTCATCAGTGCACACTGCAGTAAAACTGGTATGAGTGAGAAATATTTTAAACATAATTATTGTAACTTTAGCCAATGATATTAGCAACATTTCAATCCTTTATTCAAGCACATAATCTATGCTCCCAACAGGAAGATATTATGCTTGCTCTGAGTGGAGGAATTGACTCGGTAGTAATGACAGACCTTTTTTACAAAGCAGGATATAATTGCTCTATTCTTCATTGCAATTTCAACTTAAGAGGAGAGGAATCTGACGGAGATGAAGCGTTCGTCAGGTCTGTTTCTGCCAGTTACGATATGCCGGTTTTTGTGAAGAATTTTCAAACTGAAGATTATGCCACAAAAGAAGGAATATCAATCCAGATGGCAGCCAGGAAACTAAGGTATGACTGGTTTGATGAAACTTCAAGAATCCACGGGATCGATCTTATAGCTACAGCGCATAACATGAACGACAGCATTGAAACGGTATTAATCAATTTAAGTCGGGGAACCGGTATCAAAGGACTTGTTGGCATTCCCATACGTAATGGGAAGTTTATCAGGCCCTTGTTGAATATCCCCCGGAAAGAGATCGTGGAATATGCAAAAGAGAAAAATCTAAAATTCAGGGAAGACTCATCCAATGCAAGCAAAAAATACCACAGAAATAAAATAAGGCACGATGTAATACCAGTATTGGAAGAAGTAAATCCCTCGTTTATCAATACGATGTATGAAAATATCGCCAGGATATCTGAAGCATACGAAATCTTCCAGGATACTATTGAAACAAAAAGAAAAATATTGTTCGTAAAAAAATCTACTCATTACCAGGTAAGTGTTGCTGAACTTAAGCAACTCTCTCCCCTATCTACCTGGCTATTTGAGCTTTTTTCAGTATATAATTTTTCCAGGGACCAGTGTAAAAACATCGAGTTAATCCTCGATTCAGATTCCGGAAAACAATTTATCTCGACAAGCCACATGCTATATAAAGACAGGGATAACCTGCTATTGATGGAAGTGGAAGAAGAGAGCTTTGAGAGGTTCTATATTGACTCCCACGGGAGTCGTGCTTCACTCCCATTTCCAATGGATATTGACCTTGTTAACATTCAGAATATTGGCGATTTTCCCGATTCACAGCAAATTGCCTTCCTTGATTTCGATAAGTTAAACTTCCCATTAACGGTAAGAAAATGGCAACACGGGGACTATTTTTTCCCGCTGGGAATGGAACAGATGAAAAAAGTCAGCGACTTCTTCATTGACGAAAAAATCCCTGTACCCATAAAGAAACAAACCTGGATACTGGCCAGTGGAAAAAATATTGTCTGGATTATGGGATTCAGGATTGACGATCGGTATAAAATTACTGATCAAACAACACAAGTCCTCAAGCTACATCTCTATGAGTAGATTTAATGTGTCAATGGAAATTACTTTTCTATCCCGATATTTGTCCTCAGATCATTAAACATTTGAGTAAAATCTGCCGCATCTCCCTTTTGTACCAATTCAATTAAATCATTCAGTTGATTCCTTACATTTTCAATCTGTTCCAGGCTGTAAGGGCTCATCAGGATTTCTGACAAGAGATAATCATCCTCAGAGAGCAGGCCCTTTGCAATCTCATGATGTCTCCGAAAAGTAGTTCCAGGTGCATCCTGCTGCTTCATACAAGAAGCAAAAACAAGGGATGAAGAGAAAGGGAGAGAAAGGGAATAAGCAATGGTCTGGTCATGCTCATCAAATGAATAGTTGTGAATTTTTATTTTCAGACTTTCATAGAAATCACGGAAGAATTTAGCACCCTCCTCATCTGATTCTGAAATAATGATGGCATTCTCAGTACTCAGATCCTTCACATTTCCAAATGTTGGTCCGAACATTGGATGTGTCGACACAAATCGTCTTCCACTCTCCTTATAGTAAGAAGCCAGTCCCTTTTTTACAGAAGTTATATCAGATATTATACAATCTTCCGGCAGGTAAGGAATAATCTCTTTGAAAACCTGGATTGTTTTCTCCAGGCTCACAGCATTGATCATGATATCAGGTGAAAAATCATAGATCTCTTCCATGTATAAAAACTTCCTGGAATTAAAAAAATATTTCAATTTACTTCTGTCTGCATCATAGATGCCCACTTCAAAATCAAGACACAATGACTCAACCAACCACGAGCCCATATTACCGGCTCCAACAATTGCAATTCTCATATCAACTAATAATATCTTTTGGATTAATAACTCTATTAATTTGTTGCGACTGCAGCATCATATCTGCTGTAACAATTGCTGCAGCAGCCTCTAAAACAACAGGAACGCGTAAGGCAATACATGTATCATGACGACCTTCAACAGAGAGTTTTTGCATCTCACCGCTCTGAAAATTCATGGTGCTCTGCACCTTATTCGTGCTGGAAGTTGGTTTTACAACCACTCTGAAAACTATATCATTTCCGTTAGTAATGCCTCCGTTTATCCCCCCGGCATAATTAGTTTCAGTACTTCCCTGGATGCTTATGAAATTATCGTTATGCTCACTGCCTTTCATCTTTGCCGCAGCAAAACCAGCACCGAACTCAACTCCTTTTATGGCCGGAATCGAAAAAATCATATGACTTAAAACAGCTTCAAATGAATCGAAAAACGGTTCACCTGATCCTGGCTGAATACCCTTTACAGCACATTCAACGATCCCCCCAATGGAGTCTCCATCATTTATTGCCTGATCCACTGCCTCTTCAATATTCTGATTTCCACCTACTTCTAATATCTTACTCTCTACTGAAACAGGATAAATCATTTTCTTGGCAATAACACCTGCAGCCACTAGAGCCAATGTGAGGCGACCAGAAAAGTGTCCTCCTCCCCTGTAATCTTCATATCCGCCAAACTTACTGTATGCAGTAAAATCGGCATGGCCCGGACGCGGGGTTTTACGCAGTTCTGTATAATCTCTTGAACGCGTATTTTTATTTTCAAACTCAATAAGAAGAGGAGCTCCTGTAGCAAAACCATTATAGATGCCTGACTTAATCCTGGGAATATCTTCTTCCTGCCTGGGAGTGGTACCTGCTGCCCCGCTTTTTCTTCTTTGAAGATCCTTATGTAGATCATCCTCAGTTAGTGGCAGACCGGCTGAAACGCCATCAATTAGAACCCCAACGACTGATCCGTGAGATTCGCCGAAAATACTTATCCTGAATAATTTTCCAAATGAATTCATTTTGGTTCTAATATTTTTTTCAACGCTGCGAATTCGTTCATTGTTAATTGCCCCGGAGCTGTTTCCTTGCCTGCATCTAAAGAAACAAATGTAAATTCTGCTCCAAGATAAGATGCTGCTATCCTGCTTATCTTCCCCTTTTCACCCATTCCAAGGACTACCTTTCTCCCTTTCAGAGCATATAAAGAAAGAAGATTGGCAATGTCTTTTTCATCATGAACCATAGAGGCAATTTTTGCCACATCAGCACCTTTTTTGTAGCATTCATGAAGCTTTTCTTCAATTTCCTCTTTCGTAGGGGTGCGATTTAACGCATGCCAGGAAATAATTACTTCTGTCGCATGTTCCTTTGCATAAGAAATGAGTTCATTTATATATGTTGTATCTGACTCAATCTCCAAATCAATATAAGCTGCTCCCCGATCAATTGATTCCTTCAGTATCTGCATCCTATGCTCACTTGTCAAATTTCCTGGACGACAAGTAGCAATAACCTTTGTTCCATATTCGACTAAGGGCATAAGTTCGGAAGGGGATTTTTTTATCAGATCATAGCGCAATTCCACCATGTCATGCCTATACCCTTTAAGAGCTTCAAGTTGTTCTATATTTCCAATACTAATACAAATCATTTAACAACTTTTTAAGTTCATTAAGTTGAATCTCATGAATAAATGCCTCACCCAATGCTTTCAAAAGAATAAGGTGCATCATGTCACCTGCTCTCTTTTTATCTTTGAGAAGTGTGCTAAAAATATTATCGATTGATATATCCGTCTGAACTGGCAATCCTAATGAAACAAGTGCCTGCTCCAGGCGATCAGCATCATTTTCTTCAAGAAATCCCAATGTAACAGAGATTCGTGAAGCCATTACCATACCAATACTAATGGCCTCTCCGTGCAACATACCAGTTAACTTCTCGATGGCATGTCCCAGGGTATGACCAAAGTTAAGAAATTTGCGATCTCTCTTTTCCATCACGTCTTTCTCTACAATATCCATCTTAATCTTTGCAGAAACAGTCACAATGTGCTCCATTGCCCCGGGCTCCAATTCAAGAACCTGCTCTGTATAACTCTCGATATAAGTCAGGAGCTCACTGTTCCAAATTGCACCGTACTTAACTATCTCAGCAAGACCTGAAAGCAATTCATTCTTCGGAAGTGTTTCTAGTAAGCTGAAATCGCACCAGACAAATGAAGGTTGCCTGATATTTCCAATCATGTTTTTATAGCCATCCAGGTTAACACCATTCTTACCGCCAATACTGGCATCAACCTGTCCTAATACGGTGGTTGAGATAAACCCAAATTCTATTCCGCGCATATAAGTTGATGCAACAAAGCCAGCAATATCGGTAGTCATTCCACCTCCTACTCCTACAAGAAATGATGTACGGTCAATTTCTTTTTCTACAAGCTTTCTATAGATTGATTCCGCAAAGCTTATGGTTTTATTTTTTTCACCAGCAGGTATTGTGATGCAGTTATGTTCTGTAAATAATTCAGAATGAAGTTTGAGAACATTTTCATCAACCAGGAGAATCAGATTCCGATCCTTCAATTGTGATAAATTCGAAACAAGGTCTCTTCCTATTACTATAGAGGTCGTTTTATCTCCGATATGTAGATGAAGGTCCTTCATTTCTCTTATCCTTCATTCATTATTGTTGTTTGCTTATTGATAGACTCCTGGTGGATTGCACTAAACAATTTAGTGATAAAGTCTTCACTCAACTTGTGTTTATTACCAAGCGTAAGTCTGTTTTTCAGCATATCATCCCAGCGTTTATTCTGCAAGATAGTGATATTATTGTCCTTCTTATATTCACCAATCTCTCCAACAATAGACATCCGCTCATCGATCAGGTTGATCAGTTTGTCGTCCAGTTTGTCGATTTTATCTCTCATTACAGCCAGGGAAAGCATTAATTGCTCCTTCACTTCCGGATCCCTAAGAATCAATCTTCCAAGAATTTCCTTTAAAGCATCAGGAGTTACTTGTTGTTTTGCATCACTCAATGCTTTGTCTGGATTACAGTGTGTTTCAATAATCAATCCGTCGAAGTTCAGGTCCATGGCTTTCTGACAAATATCATAAATCAGCTCTCTTTTGCCTGCGATATGACTTGGGTCAGTAAGCATAGGAATTTCAGGAATTCTTCTGCGCAGTTCAATTGGCAATTGCCAGTGTGGCGCATTTCTGAAGATAGATTTATCGTAGGTAGAAAATCCCCTGTGAATGGCAACTATCTGTTGAATCCCTGCATTATTTATTCTTTCAATAGCACCCACCCAAAGATCTACATCAGGATTAACCGGATTCTTAATCATCACCGGAATCTTTACTCCTCTTAAGCTGTCCGCAATATCCTGAACAGCAAACGGATTGGCAGATGTCCTGGCACCAATCCATATTATATCGACACCATATTTCAGTGCTTCATACACATGCTTAGTATTTGCCACTTCAGTAGCCACCAATAATCCGGTTTCTTTCTGAACGGTCTTAAACCATTTTAGTCCTTCAGTACCAACACCCTCAAATGCGTTTGGCCTGGTTCTTGGTTTCCATATCCCGGCTCTGAAAATCTTAACTCCTGCTGCTGCCACGCCTTTTGCAGTTTCCAACATCTGTTCTTCAGACTCAGCGCTACAAGGTCCGGCAACTATAATTGGCCTCTTCAGGTCTACCTCATCAGAATTAATTGGTTTTAAATCAACATCTACTACCATTATTCTAGTGTTTTATTCAAAATAAACGCTTCCTTTTACGTATTCTCCCATTATACCCAATCCCGATGTGAAAGGTTTTATGGCCTCAAGGGATTTTTTATATAAATCATAATCATCAATTTCAAGGTCAACATAAAATTGATATTCCCAGTCTTGTCCGATGATAGGCATCGATTGAATCTTTTCAAGGTTTAATCCATAATAAGACAAAATTGATAAAATTTTTGATAATGAACCAGTTTTATGTGCCAGTGCAAAGTGGATTGAGGACTTATTTATTTCAGATGCACTCACACTCTTTCCGTTTTCTGTAAGAATTAGAAAGCGCGTGTAGTTCATTTTATTCGTCTCAATACCCTCTGCCAGGATATCCAGATTATACTTGTTTGCCGCCAATCTACTGGCAATTGCACCAATGTTACTAAGCTGCTTATCACTGATTTCTTTCGCACTAAGTGCTGTGTCTGCACTTTCTATCAAACGTATTTGAGGAAACTGATCAAAATACCTGGAGCATTGTAAGATGGCCATGATACCGTAATCTGATTTCCTCTGCTTCAGTGAAGAGAGCAAATCACGGAAAGTCTCCCTTGGAAGAATCTCTATCTCTTCACCCCCAAAATATTTGTGGGCGGCCAATTCATGGAATACTCCGTATCCGCCTTGAATTGCAATTCTTTCCATAAAAAAAACCCGACCAAAGCCGGGCACAATATATTTACTTCCCGACTTATTTTTAATCGTAAATAAAGAAATAGAAAAAATATGTATCTGTTTGTTTCATTACTATTAATCGATCATAAACGTAAGTATAATATTTGAATTATACAAAGATTCAAAGTAAACAACACAAAGATTTTACAATTTGTTAATTCTACTGCTACAATCTTAATGAATATGTAATTTAATGATAAATTGGTGATCAAATTTTTCCAGTAGATTAGTAGTATGAAAATCAAAGATCGTTACCAGGCATTTATCGACTATTTCGAGGAGCATATGCCCATCGCAGAAACAGAGCTGGATTATACTTCTCCCTACGAATTAATTGTTGCAGTTATACTATCAGCTCAATGCACCGATAAAAGAGTTAACATAATAACTCCTTCTTTTTTAAAGAAATATCCTACTCCGGATGTGCTTTCTAAAGATGAGCCGGAAATGGTCTATGAATATATAAAAAGCTGCTCCTATCCGAATAATAAGGCGAAACACCTGGTTGGAATGGCCAGGGTTCTTATGTCAGAATTCAATGGTGTGGTTCCTGATAACATGGAAGATTTACAAAAGCTGCCCGGCGTAGGAAGGAAGACAGCCAACGTAATTCTTTCTGTAGCATTTCAGAAACCGGCTATGGCTGTCGATACACATGTGTTCCGGGTGTCAGCCAGGATAGGTCTGACAAGCAATGCCAAAACACCGTTGGATACTGAGCTTCAATTGGTCAAACATTTTCCATCAGCATTAATTCATAAGGCACATCATTGGTTGATATTACATGGAAGATATGTTTGCCTTGCAAGGAAACCGAAATGCGATCAGTGTGGCTTAACAGCGATATGTAAATACTACATATCAGAAAAAAAGCGTTTGAACTAAAGACTGATTTGTTAGCAATGACAAGCTTTCTGTTACTTTTTATTACATTTGTTTTACAGGAATAACTATTGAAGTAGCCATGAAACCAGTTCAAAAAGTAATTATTTTTTTATTCGCGGCCCTGTTTTTGTCGGGCATGCCGGCTAAAAGGGATTTCTCGGCGGGCAGGAATAATAACGTATGTAAAGACCTTAGGGATGATGTGTTGTTATACTTTGTATTTATTGACACCCGCACAACTTTTCCATGGACTGAATTCGATATTCTTACCACAATAGACTCCATTCATGTGGCTAAGAGGTGGTTGGAAGAGCAGGCAAAAATGGCCAATGTTCAACTCAATATCAAAACAGACTATTATATTGGTAATGAGTATACTACCATAAATAAGAATCTTCCAAGAATTACAGTAGAACAATCCGCTTCTGATCCAAACTTTGAAAAAGGATCAATATCCTTGAACCGATGGGCCGATTATGTGGCAAAAATGGTAGGTGAGTCATTATATATCAAGGAGAAAGATGGAATTCCTCAACAAAAAAGACCTGCAACGAAGGAGCGTCTGATTGCGCATCTGCGGGATGAGTATAATGTAGAAAGCGTAGCATTACTATTTTTCGTAAACAACTATTTCCGTGACGATATTTCTCTTGCCATAAACACAACTACGACTGATGATGTTGAGTTTGCCATTGTCAGCTACAAATATCCTTCTGAAATCTCACATAGCTTTCTTCAGCTGTTTGGAGCAGTGGATATGCATAAAACCCTGGCCAGAACCAATGGCCGGAAAATAAAACTTGCAGCTAAATATTTCCCTAATGATATTATGCAAGATCCCTATTCCAGGAGTCTGTCAGATCTTAAAATTGGTTCCTTTACCAGCTATATGATTGGGTGGAAAGATGAACTAGATGAAAAATATTCCCCATTGCTAAACGATGGGCCTTTCTAGCGCTTAAGCTCTTTATTGAATTGATTATGAATATTATCCTGTTAGTTTGAATCTGATTTGATCGAAGTTTTCTAAAGAAATTAATTATTGAATAATCGTCTGAAAAACAACTGAAACCTTTACTATTATTGAGATTTATTATGATATTCAAGCTTTTTGATATTCAAAAAAAAATGTTAATTTTACTTCATTAAGAAGACTCATATACAAAATATAAAACTATCATCTCATGATTAAAAACCTTCTTGAGTCCGGTAAAATTCTGATGCTTCTTGCAGTATTTATTTCCTTTTCCCTTACAGGATGTAATTCCGGCGCGAAGCAAAAAGACAATAACAGTGAAGCTGAGGAAGAATTCGAATCCTCGCTGGATGCAAATACGCAAGAAAAATTTCAGGCAGCAAAGCGAATTTTCTATTCACTTCCTTCACCTATAGAGACTGCCAGAATTCTTCACAATGCAGGAGCAACTTATAACGAAGAATTTCTGAATCCAATTGACAACTCCAATGGATATATCACAAACCTGAGTATGGCACTCAACCTTGGAATCTATACTGCAGATCTGAGCTATGCCAGTCTGTTCGACCAAACACAGATAACACTGAACTATATTGAAGTTGCTAAGAAGATGGCTGATGGACTTAATATCCTTGATGCGATCAATGAGAATACGATTCAGCAATTAGAAGATAATATCAATAACAGGCAAAAGATTATTGACATTATTTCTGAAACATTGCTAAATTCAAACTCCTACCTTTCTGAAAAAGGTCTGGAAAGCACAGCAACTATCATTCTTGTTGGTGGTTGGGTTGAGGGATTATATATAGCAATAAATCTTGTTGGCGAAGAGCCGATAGAAGACAACGAAATTGTACAACGAATTGTTGACCAAAAATTATCAATTGATTTTATGATTAATTTATTGGAGGAAGCAACTGACGATCCTGATGCACAGTCTGTATTAAAGGACATCATTGAGCTGAAAGCAATTTTCGATAAGATTGTTATTAAACAGGGTGAAAATACAGCGGTAACGGATCCCGAAACTAATGTGACCACACTTAAATCAAATTCATCTAATAACCTTACAAAAAAGGTTTATGATGCGCTTGCAATAAAAGTTAATGAAATCAGAAACAGCTACATTTCCTAAATATATAGTCATGACGAGAAAAGGCATACTCTTATTACTCCTTGTTGTTTTCATCGCAGGCACTTCAAATTCGGTGAATGCTCAATGTAAACAATTTGCTAAAAAAACATGTAAGGTGGGTTTGAGCCCGTACCAACATGATGGCAACTATCATGCCGCCCTCCTGATACAGGGAGAAGAAGCGGAATTATATAAAACATTCTATTCTGAAACTGAATATAGAATCGGTGTCTGTGGTGCAGGAAATCTTAATGCAATTGAATTTAAGATTATTGACAGTAATGGAAAAGTCTTGTATAATAATAAATACCAGGACTATGATTGGAAATGGGATTTTAAACTGGAGTCCAGTCAGCAATTAAAGATTGTTATAAAGGTGCCTGTTCCTGAAGATGCAGTTGAGGAGCCAAAAGAGGGCTGTGTAGCAATAATGTTTGGATTTAGAGACAACTAAGAATTCTATTTTGTGCATTTTATTATATAGAGCCGGAAAGAAATTTCCGGCTTTTTTATTTAAGCTTGTTCTTAAGATATCTTCCTGTATGTGAGTTCTTTTGCTTGACAATTTCTTCAGGTATACCTTCGAATACCAGCTCACCCCCCCCGGTTCCGCCCTCCGGCCCCAGTTCAATGATCCAGTCTGCTGACTTAATTATCTCAAGATTGTGTTCAATGATTACAACCGTATGTCCTTTCCTCAACAGTGCATTGAATGACTCCAGTAAAAGCGATATATCATGAAAATGCAGTCCAGTTGTTGGTTCATCAAAAATAAATATGATCTTCTCCTCATCAGATTCCTTACTAATGAACAGTGCCAGCTTGACCCTTTGGCTCTCGCCTCCACTCAAAGTACTGGAAGATTGTCCAAGCTTCACATAACCTAATCCCACATTCTTTAATGGGAGGAGTTTCTTAACAATTTTGGATTCTGTTGAATCAGATGATTCGCTGAAAAAGTCAACCGCTTCATTTACTGTCATTCCCAGCACGTCATAGATACTCTTTTCCCTGTATTTAACAGCCAGAACCTCATCCTTATAACGTTTTCCATGACAACTCTCACAGGTAAGATGTACATCAGCCATAAATTGCATCTCAACGAGAATCTCACCCTCTCCTTTACACTCATCGCACCTACCTCCATCGATATTAAATGAAAAATGTGATGCTTTGAATCCTGCTGCCTTGGATGCTGAGTGAGCAGCAAACAATTTCCTGATCTCATCAAATGCTTTTAAATAAGTTACCGGATTAGATCGTGAAGACTTTCCAATAGGATTCTGGTCAACAAATTCTACCCTGTTAAGTAAATGGATATCTCCCTGGAGCAAATCATGTTTACCGGGTTTCTCCCCGCTACCATGGAGTTTTCTTGATAAAGCCGGATATAAAATACTACTTACCAGGGAAGATTTTCCAGATCCACTTACCCCGCAGATAACAGTCATGATATGCAATGGAATCTTCACATTCACTTGCTTAAGATTGTTCTCCCTGGCCCCTAATATCTCTATGAAATTGTTCCATGGGCGTCTGATCTCAGGTATTTTAATCTCTTTCCTGCCATTAAGGTAATCCGCCGTCAGACTTTTGCCTTCACTGAGTAGTTTTTTATGATCTCCCTGAAATACAACCTCCCCTCCATGGCGGCCGGCCTGCGGCCCCATATCAATAATAATATCAGCTGATCTCATGATATCTTCATCGTGCTCAACAACCAGGACTGTATTTCCCAGTTCTTTTAATTCCTGCAGTACAACAATAAGCAAACCGGTATCACGCGGATGCAAACCGATACTTGGCTCATCCAGAATATATAATGATCCTACTAAACTACTTCCCAGTGATGTA
Source organism: uncultured Bacteroidaceae bacterium (assembly GCA_964538375.1). Lineage (GTDB taxonomy): Bacteria > Bacteroidota > Bacteroidia > Bacteroidales > JAUUZQ01. Next base: position 13,487 of record CAZIFQ010000015.1, read on the forward strand.
GCCAGGTTAATTCTCTGACTCTCCCCTCCCGAAAGTGTAGATGTGAGGCGGTTTAAAGTGAGATAACCCAGTCCAACATTATTTAAGAAACGAAGTCGTGACTTTATCTCGGTAAGCAACCTTAAAGCCACCTTCTGCTCATGTTTATTTAGAACCAGCTCATCGAAGAAACTTTCCAGCTCAGATACCGGTATCTTAACAAGGTCAGCAATTGTATTGTCATGTATTTTCACATAGTGTGCTTCCTTTCGAAGTCTTGAGCCCCCGCATTCGTAGCAAATGGTCTTACCCCTGTACCTCGATAGCATCACCCTATATTGTATCTTATATTTCTTTTCGTCTAAATATTTGAAAAATGCATCGAGCCCTTTGAAATGCTTGTTCCCTTTCCATAATAACAAACGCTCCTCATCACTCAACTCGAAATATGGCTTATGAATTGGGAAATTAAACTCCTCTGCTTTCAGGATCAGACGGTCTTTCCATTTCCTCATCTTCTCCCCTTTCCAGCATACCACAGCATCATCGTAAATCGACAGTTCTTTTCGAGGGATCACTAAATCTTCATCGATTCCTATCACCATCCCATACCCTTCACACACGGGACAAGCTCCAACAGGATTATTGAAACTAAAGAGATGCTCGCTCGGTTCTTCAAAAGTGATACCATCCAATTCAAAGCGAGTAGAGAATTCAGTCACAGATTTTGTTTTTGGATTCCAAATGCCACAGTGGCCACGTCCAATTTGAAATGCCGTTTGAATACTATCGCCGTAACGACTTATACTCTCCTCATCTTTGCTAACTGCTATCCGGTCTACCACCAGCTGCAGTGTGCTTATGCTAGTATCATTTTTGATATTTTCGAGTTCCACAATATTTCCCTGATACAAGGCGCGTGTCATCCCCTGCTGGGTAAAGAGGTCAAGCTGGTAACTTACTCCACGATCCTTGTGCAGGCATACTGTTGACAATATCACGAGTTTTTCGCCAGGCGTTCCGGAAATAATATAATCTACCACGTCCGACACGGTATGGCTCTTAACTTCCTTTCCTGATATTGGAGAGATTGTCTTCCCAATTCTGGAATAAAGCAGTTTCAGGTAGTCATAAATCTCAGAAGTAGTACCTACTGTTGAACGTGGATTTCGAGTATTTACCCTCTGTTCAATGGCAACTGCGGGGGGAATACCATGAATGTAATCCACATCCGGCTTGTCAATTCGACCTAAAAACTGTCGGGCATAGGCCGACAAACTCTCTACGTAACGACGTTGACCCTCAGCGTATAAGGTATCGAATGCAAGGGAGGATTTTCCAGAACCTGAGACCCCGGTTATTACCACCAGCTTATCCCTTGGAATGGCTATATCTATGTTTTTCAGGTTGTGAACTCTTGCCCCCTTCACAAAAATTTCCTGGTCATAACTTCTTGGCATAAAATTTGCGGCTTTTTTGACTAATTGCAATAAACAAAGGTAACACATTTTGTAAAAAGATTTATTTTCGCTTGATTTGCATATCAATTTGACGTTTAACTAATAAAATTGCCTATAGAGAGACTTTTACGCTGAACCAACACAGAATTAGTTTGAAAACAAATAAACTTAGCGACCAGGAATTGGTGGCAGCGTTTCTCAATGGGGATGAGTTGAGTATCGAGACATTGATTAATCGTCATAGAAGCAAAGTCTACACATATATTTATCTCACAATTAAGAACCACAGTCTGGCTGAAGATCTTTTTCAGGAGACTTTCATTAAGGTTATTCAATCATTGCGCGCCGGAAAGTACAAAGACAATGGAAGATTTCTTTCATGGGTCATTCGTATTGCTCATAATCTGATTATTGATCATTTCAGAAAGGAGAAGCAGATGAATTCCATATCGAATGACGATTCTGAATTAGATTTGCTCAACAATAAGAAGTTGGCAGATGATAATATTGAAGATATACTGGTGAGTGATCAGATACGGGAAGATGTCAGGAAACTGATCAATGAATTACCTGAAGATCAGCGTGAAGTTGTTTTGATGCGGCATTTTGGAGGAATGAGCTTCAAGGAGATTGCAGAGCAGACCGGTGTAAGCATAAATACAGCCCTGGGCAGAATGCGTTATGCATTAATAAACCTGAGGAAAATGATCAAAGAGAAAGACCTTTCTCTCACCGTGATGTAATTTTTTATTACCATTATACAATAATAGGTATGTGACAGCGTTTTCTATTTGAAAACCTAAACCTCTTGTTGCCTATGGTAAAAAACTCTACCCTTTTTTATCTGGTAGATGATATTAATCTGACATCAGATATCTTATTATCAACAACAGTTTACACTTTATGGGATGAAAAAGTAGATTCTATGCTCAACATGTTAGAGTATGATCCAGGAGAAAACCTAGTAAGTCAGACCTTACACCGAGCAAATGTTGAATAAGTAAAAAAAACCGCTTTAGAAGCGGTTTTTTTTATTGATTTTTATTGAAGTAAACAGCAGAACAAGCTACAATTCCTGCAGTCTCTGTTCTCAAGCGGTAATCACCCAGGGAGATTTCCTCATAACCACGCCTCAATGCCATTTCTATCTCATTTTCACTAAAATCCCCTTCCGGTCCGATCGATACACTTACAGAATCAGGTAAGTTCATCTTCCAAAGATCTTGCTTCTCTCCGTCGATACAATGGGCAATCAGGTGTGCTTGAGCTCTGCTGGTGCTCAACCAGTCCTTAAATAGAACCGGAGGGTGTATTACTGGCTTAAATGCCTTCATGGACTGCTTCATAGCAGACACCACGACCTTCTCAATCCTGTCTAAGCGGAGCACCTTTCGCTCCGACCTTTCACATATTAATGGTGTGATGGAGCTTATACCTATCTCGGTTGCCTTTTCCAGGAACCATTCAAACCTGTCCATACTCTTAGTTGGTGCGATCCCAATATGCAATTCATAGGGTAAAGGATGATATCCTTCATGCTTCTTCCTAATTTGCAATTTGCAATTCTTTGAATTTCCATCGTAGATCGTTGCATCAAAAAATCCCCCCTCGCCATCGACGGCCCATACCTTATCTCCTTCCCTGGAGCGCAGTACTTTAATGCAATGTTGAGATTCCTGTTCGTCTAAGAGAAGCAGGTCCCCTTCAATTCCGGTAGCATAAAAAATATTCATTTGGTTTTTATATCCCTCAAAAATAGTAAATTCACAGGAGAACATAAGGATATGTACAAGATTGGTGTATTATCGGACACGCATGGCTTCCTGGATCCCAAGCTACTTGAATTTTTCAAGGAGTGTAATGAAATCTGGCATGCTGGAGATATGGGCAATACGAAGATCGCTGATGAACTCGAGGCATTCAAACCCTTATGTGCTGTTTATGGAAACATTGACGGCAATGACATCCGCATCAGGCATCCTAAAGAGCAACGTAAAACTGTCAAAGGTCTTGATATCTGGATGGTTCACATCGGTGGATATCCGGGAAACTACGACAGAGCTGTAAGAGAAAGATTGGCTGCCTCTCCTCCGGGCCTTTTCATTTCAGGTCACTCGCATATATTGAAAGTGATATACGATAAAAAACATAAGCTTTTACATATCAACCCGGGTGCTGCAGGCAGAATTGGAATGCACAAAGTCCGTACTGCCGTCAGATTCGGCATAGAGAACAGTAAAGTTACCGATCTTGAGATTATAGAGATAGGACCGAGATCAAGTTACTGATTCATCTCAAATTCATCCACCTCTTCAGGAGTCTCAGTATATTCAAATTTCTGAATAAATCTGCCTAAACGCTGACCCGATGCCTCAGAATAAACGTATTGCGGCAAACCATCTTTTGCCTTCAATTTTCTTTTCTTGGTAGAAAGCTCATTGAATACCAGGTTAAAATCCGGATTAGAGGATAAGGCCTGAAGCACCCCGTTGCTGTAGGCAATGTAATACCATGTCCTGTTATCTGGCTTAAGATAAATATCAAATATATCTGCACCTTTATCTACAAACTCAATATACGCGTTCACCTTCTTATTGATCTGTACACCTCCTATCATACCAATTCCAATTTTACCGTTGTACCTGAAAGAGTTAGTCTCCTGGTTCCATCTCAGGTAAACATCATTAAGAAAGATGGTGTAATTCAATTCTTCAGGAATCTCAGGATAATTGCCATAAAGTCCAAGGTCAGTTTCAAGCTTATCTGATATCTCCTCCCCGACCATATTTTTCATCCCCAGCTTATAAAAAGGTGTTGTCAAATCTACCGGCTCAAGGTCAGCCAAACTGTCAATTTCATTTCCAAATACCATCATTGCTTCAGGACTAAAGAAGAAATCCAGTCCCATAAGCATATGTATTTTCATTTCGTTACTATCAATATCGTGGACTACATCACCGGTAGTCATCATTTTCACACGACCAAAGTCAAGTTTCATGTCCAAATCTCCCTCACCATAAATCTTGCATGAATCTGTCTCCAACCTGAGGTAATTCCCTTCACTGCTCATATCCCGGAGCTTCGACTCTTTCGCAATCTCGTAATATTCTGTCTGCTTATCGTAAAAGAGAAATCCTCTGGGTGTAATGATATTCTTATCGTAAGGTCCTTTCCTTTCAGACAAAAATGCAGGATATGCATGTGTAGAATCTCTTGCTATCATTGGACTGGCACTGATCGGATTTAGTGCATAGTTCTGGATATTCCTTACAACAGGAATAAGTATACTGTCGGGATTAATCCTGGCTTCAAACTTCATCCACTGTTTATCTATATTACAGGCATGCGGTAACCTGACACCACCTGAAAAAGTAAACAGTGGATTTTCTGCATTCAACTTTATCTCTCCCATATATTCCATATAAGGACTCAGCATAAATTCATCCTCAGCTTCCACTTTCCCTGTACCCTGTGTTTCAAGGGATTTATCAACTTCAACAGTGCTTAATAAGAAGGGGTATATAGTTCCATACTCATCGACGTAATCACACATAGCTGACCCTTTAAAATATTTGCTGGAACTAATTTCAACATCAGCATTATACAGGTTATGATATCTTGAGGAAGTATTAGCCATTATCTTCGCCATTCTCAGCTGCGACATTATTGCTCTATCCAGGATCTCAACATCTCCTCCCGCTGGAAAGATATATGAATCCCCAACCTCTATAAATGGTACTTCATCTGCATAAATCCTTTTCTTCTGGTAATTAAAGATAGCCACAGGAGCAACAAAATTCAATGAATCCTGGTCTGCATGTCTGGAGAGGTAGGTAGGACCATTGATATTCAAAGAATCAATTCCAATATCGATCTGATTCTCAGGAATGGATTTATTTTGCGAGAGCTTCACTTCCTTCCTGTCCATGAACCAGTCTACCTGGTCAAGCCGCGTTTCATAGAGGTTTGAAGGAAATTCGATAAGCGTATAGTCTTCATTCGCAACAAGGGTTCCTTCTCTTGATTTCAGATTCACATCTACAGATACATTATTTGTTATAAGTGTAAAATCATCCTGCATTCCTGGCCTGATTCTCACACCAGCCGAATCAGAGAATATACGGTGTGCTTCGAAATTAAGGCGATTAGATTCAATTACTCCATCCGGGACACCAATTGAGCCATTCCCAGATAATCCGGCAGGCCTCAGAGCCAGGTTGCCTCCAAACTTAGTACCATCGTTAAACATGCTAAAGACCTCATCAATCCGCTTAATCCTCATTAGATCATCTGCAGGAATAAAGCTGATTTTTGTCTCCGTATTTTTAACTAAGGGATAACTGGTAGCTTCCAGCTTCTCCCGTTCAAGGAACTCACGTGATTTGGTAGTAATTGAGTCGGGATAAAACAGAAAATCATCAGACCAGGTAGTAGATGTAAGATAATCCATTGACCCATAACCATGTAGGCCATTACTACTCATCTCTATATCATTATAGAATGTGGCCTTACCGTTAAACAGGGGCATGCCCTCTTCGGGTGTTGTCATATAAAAACCAAGGGAGTTATCGGGTCTCAGAGACATTTCCATCTCCATTGGCGGCATAATATCTGCTGAGACAAATATTCCATCCATCCTCATTGCTGTCTTGGTAAAGTTGTCCAGGCTGTCAATAGAGAATGGCTCCAGTTCAAAATAGAATCTCTCCCGGTCATACATACCATCCTGAATACTATTCTCATCAAAATAGATATACGATTTCTCCCGACTGGTAAATACCGGGTAATCAGGATAATCTGCCAATCCTGATTTGTTGAAGGGAGCATCAATGAGTAGCTCACCTGTTATATTTTCAATCTTATTGTCAATATTGGTAAGCATATCCTGGCCATAACTATTTCTCTCCCCGGTTTTAGCGCTTATAGAAAGTGAATCAATATTCTGAAGATTAATGAGAAAATAGTCGTATTCAAAAAAGAAATTCTGACCATAAAATTTGAACAGCCCCGCATCGATAACACCATCGAACTGAAAATTCCTGTTCCGTTTCATGATAATGCTGTTGTTGGTTGGCACTAACCTTACATTCTGTGAATCACTCAGGAATATATTTTGTATTCCATTGATAGTTAAATCTTTGGTTTTCAGATCAAGAATAGCATTTTCCAATCCAGATGATGTATGTGATCTAAACCTGATTACATCATAGTCCCGTCTCTGCATATAAGCATCAATGTAATCATACAATTTTGCCCTGACGGTTATTTCATCTTTTTCAAAGTCAAAGTATATGAAACCAAGCCTGGACAAATCCATCAAACGATGTCTCTCCTGGGAAGGATCAGTACCCATATATGCAGCATAAGAAAGAACAGGAAAATTGTCGATTCGAACCATTTGTGCGTAATTGTACAAATCTTCAAGTGGATTTGTATACTCCAATATATTTTGAAGACTATTATATACCTGATCGTTATAGAAATCGTATGATTCGAACCAGGCATTGCCCATTGAAGTTGCCTGTGCTGCCTGGAACTTTATCTCCTTCTCTTTCCTGTTCCAGCTCAATTCTGCAAAATTCATATCTATCTTGTGATAAGAATTGGTATATGGCCCTTGTGAATTGTAGTCCTCAGACTTTATTAATCTTAGGAGCTCATTATTAATATTATAATTCATAATTACATCAGGGTGGTAAATTGAATCATCCTCTATATAAACATATGCTTCAGCATGATCAGTCATGATAGCTGAACTGCTGAATCGAAAAACATCTGACACCATTTTTGTTCTTAGCGTATCTTCATAAAAGATTTCAATAACGGCTTGTTTGCCTTCTTCTGTTGTACCTGCCAGGTGTGCGCCTTGCATCGACAGTCCTCCTGAATAATTTACTCCCGGTACAAAATCCTTCAGAACATAACTACTTTGGTAGGTAAAGAATTTAGGATACTTTACCTGTTGCCTGGTCTTAGCAAAACTTACTTTATCTTCTATTCTACCTAATACAGGAGTATCGAATAGCGTTTTATGACTTAAATAGGCGTTTTCTGAGGAGTATTCAGGAATGGTGAGGTTTATCTTGTAATTTACCAGGGTAGCAAAAGTCTCTTCCGGATTAAACCCGGCCTTGTCCCAGTAAACGGTTCCCTTATCCCCGGAAAAAGTAAGCTTCATCAGATCAACTGTTCCACTTACATCATATACTTTTATGCTATCATCCCTGGTGTAACAAAACAAGGTAGCTGATGTAACTTCAAGCTTCAGCGAGTCGGTGTAAACAAACCTGTACTGGGCATCCTGCATCTTCCAGGTTAGCGATTTTGACCTGTAAAGTACTTCTTTATCAAGTATTTGTAAGGAGCTGTTTTGAAAGTTATTCATATCCTTCAGAAGCAATTCTTCAGATTCAAGAAGGCTTCGATATCCGCTTAACCAATCTTTGTAACCAAGCTGTGTTTTATCTTCCACAAGAAATTCATTCAGAATAGCCAGGAATTTTATGAAGTGCGGCTTTGCCTTAAATCGCTTCTGCCTTTTGATATCACAAAGTTGCATAATTTCAGTCCTGTCCTGTGGATTCATATCACTCCAGGAGGATTTAAACGCTTCATACACTGCCGCTTCGCTTTTATTAAGCCCAGCGCCAAATATAGCATCCAATTCGGTAATGAATTTGCCGGTGTCCTGGGAAAACTCGCTCATATTCTGAGCTTGAACAAAAGAAAATGAAATCGCCAGGGAAACGATCAGGATTAGCTTCTTCATAGAATTTAAATTTTATACTCTATCAAATATAAATCAATTCCTCTTTCCTTTTTCAAAAATTATTGACAACCAATTGTTTTCCTGGAGAACGCTCTTAAAGATTAATCCGCAATCCTTTGCTTTCTCCAGAATAATTTCCTTGTCCTGCGGAAGTATACCAGAAATGATAAGTGTTCCTTTGTACCTGAGTGAATCACAATAAGCTAACATATCATTCAACAAAATATTCCTGTTAATGTTGGCCAGAATTATATGAAACTGCTGGTCCTTAATTGCATTTACATCCCCCTTTTCAATGACCAGGTTGCTGCAGAGATTCACCTCTGCATTCTCAATACTATTTCTGACGGCCCAGTCATCAATATCAATACTCAATACTTTTTCACAGCCCAGCTTCGATGCCAGGATTCCAAGCACTCCGGTTCCACAGCCCATATCCAGCACTTCAGTAGAACTTACATCGCTCAGACCCGAAAAAGTATATTCCAGGTAGTTCATATGTATGATGTATCTTTCCTATATTATACTAGTAAGCATTAACAATTTGTATAAAATCATCTGCTTTCAGCGAAGCGCCGCCAATAAGTCCGCCGTCAACATCCGGATTTGCAAACAGTTCTTGTGCATTGGAGGGCTTACAACTTCCACCGTATAAAATAGTCATATTATCAGCTACAGTTGCATCAAACATCTCGACCAGGAGGTCTCTGATATATTTATGCATTTCCTGTGCCTGCTCAGGAGATGCAGTTACTCCTGTACCAATAGCCCAAACCGGCTCATAAGCAATAACTACATTTTTCATATCCTCAGCGTTCAGATCTTTAAGACCGTCAAGAATCTGCCCTTTGATCACGTCGAAAAATTTTCCGCCTTCACGCTCTTCCAACACCTCTCCACAGCAGTAAATAGGTGATAGATTTTTTGAGAGTACGAGTTTAACTTTTTTGTTAAGTAATGCATTGTCTTCATTGTAATATGCCCTTCTTTCAGAGTGACCAAGTATCACATATTTTACTCCTGAGGAGATAAGCATATCTGGAGAAATCTCTCCTGTGTAGGCACCACTTTCTTCTGAAGCGCAATTTTGTGCAGCCAGCTTCACCTCGCCAATTACCTCACTCACCTTGGCCAGGTGTATATATGGGGGAGCAATGATCATTGTTGCATCACTAGTTTTATTTTTTGCTGTTTCTTCAACTGCTTTTGCCAGTTCAAGTCCGTCGTGTAACAAAGTGTTCATTTTCCAGTTACCGGCAACAATTTTTTCTCTCATAATAGGTCTGTATTTTATGGTTTGAAATTAAGTAGGTAAAGATAGTAAAAAGTGAACAGAGTGAACTAGGCCGCGGGCTCTCCAAAAGAGATATTGCGCTGAGTGAAATAGACGATTAAACAGAATGCCCTGTTAAAACAAACGTACATTTAATGCTATTGATGGACTATTGCAGATGAGAAAAGAAATTCGAAATGTTAAAACGAAAAACAATACTCCTTGGTTAACTACTGATTTATAATATGTTAAGCAATAAGAATATAAATAACGCCCATCTGAAGAACCCGGGACTGTTTAGCAAAGTAAAAAAAGATTAATTTTGCATCTTTATGTATTCTATCTATCATATATAACCTAATGGATCATAGACTCTTATGAAAGAATCTATTATAATAGCCTTACTGCAAAATACAGCCATATTACTGGCTTTTGCGATGTTGTATGAAAACTTCTGGATTAAAAATGAGCGTTCTAACAGCTTACTTAGAAAGATCACTGTTGGTGTTATATTGAGTGGAATTGGTATTGTGCTAATGTATACACCCTGGACTTGGGTTCCAGGAATAGTTTTCGATACTCGTTCGGTTATGATTTCTATTGCAGGTTTGTTTTTCGGTCCTATTCCAACACTGGTTACAATGGTTATAACCAGCCTGGTAAGATTGATAATGGGTGGAGATGGCCAATGGATGGGCATTGCAGTAATTATTACCTCGGGAACCATCGGTTTGTTGTGGAGGAAATACAGGCCAGCATGGAAATCGAAGAGATATTACCTGGAATTATTAGCTATGGGAATTACTGTGCATATCACCATGTCTTTATGCACTTTTCTTCTTCCACCAGAAAGCATACTCCCGACCTTAAAAACAATTGCTCTTCCCCTGATTTTAATCTACTCACCAGCTACTGTTTTGCTAGGTACTATCATGATTAAACAATACAAAAACAGGGAGAACAAGAATGCACAAATTAAATTGGTGGAGTCTGAACGCAGATTGACACAAATTCTTGAAAGTGGAAATATAGTATCACTTCTGTTAAATAAGGACGGAAGTATAAAATATTGCAACAATTATTTGCTACAAATTACTGGTTATTCACTTGATGAATTAGTGGGGAAAAACTGGTTTAACATATTCTTCCCATCCGATTCAAAAGATGAGTTATATCGACTGTTTCAGAACGATATTAGCTCCAAAAACTTATTCAACCATTTTGAAAATAAGATCCTTTCAAAAAACAGAGAACAGATATATATTTCATGGTACAATACTACATTCCAGTCAGATTCGAATGAAGTAATTGGTATGGCCAGTATTGGAGTTGATATTACTATCAGTAAAAACTATGAAATTGAGTTAAAGAATAAAAATATAGAGTACAAAGAAATAAACAGAAAACTGAAGGTAGCAAAAGAAAAAGCCGAAGAAAGCGAACGGTTAAAATCTGTCTTTCTTGCCAATATGAGTCACGAAATCAGAACTCCAATGAATGGCATCCTTGGTTTTGCTGATTTGATGAAAGAACCCAATCTGTCTGGCGAAAAGCAACAAGAGTATATTGAAATAATTGAAAAGGGCGGAGCAAGATTGCTCAATATAATTAACAATATTATCGATGTTTCAAAAATAGAAGCTGGATTAATGAGTGCCAATGTGGAGGTGTCGGATATAAATGATCAAATCGATTATGTTTGTACCTTCTTCAAGCCCGATCTAGAAGCAAAAGGAATTCAGTTTTTCTGCAAAGTTCCTTCGCCAAAAGCAGAATTTTTAATAAATACAGATCGTGAAAAACTATTTGCAATTCTTACCAATTTAGTAAAAAACGCCATTAAATTTACGCTTAATGGTTATATAGAATTCGGCTACACTATACAACCAGGAAAGTATCTTGAGTTTTTTGTCAAAGATACGGGCATTGGAATACCAAAGAATAAACAGGAATTTATTTTTGAACGTTTTATTCAATCTGATATTGAAGATAAAATGGCTCGGCAGGGAGCAGGACTGGGATTAGCTATTTCTAAAGCGTATGTTGAATTGCTCGGTGGTAAAATTTGGGTAGAAAGTGAAGAAGATAAAGGGTCGGTATTCCGTTTTACTATACCATACAAACCAATTACAGTACAAATCAAAAAACACCTTCCAAGTATCGATTCTGAAAGAAAGAAAGCCCCTCATGCTAAAGAACTAAAAATACTGATAGCTGAAGATGACGAAACAACGGAAATGCTTATTTCAATTCAAATCCGTAAATTAAGTAAAGAGATTCTAAGAGCAAGAAATGGAAAAGAAGCCATAGAGATTTGTAAAAATAATCCTGATATTGATCTAATTCTAATGGATATTCAAATGCCTGTGCTTAACGGTTATCACGCTTCACAAGAAATACGTCAGTTCAATACAGATGTTATTATTATTGCACAAACTGCTTTTGGCTTGTCCGGAGACAGGGAAAAAGCGATAAAAGCAGGGTGTAATGATCATATTTCGAAACCTGTTTCAACAGCAAATCTCCATGCCATCATTGACAAATATTTCAGCTAATGAGATAATCTTTTCATTCGAATGTCAATTTATTGGACCATTTCATTTGGGATTCTTCCATGAGATATTATCCAAAAAACTCGATTTACACATCCCTAAAACAATCAATAACAAAAGTGCTCCGTATGTGATTGTTTTATAATGCTGTGTTATTCTGTTTAAGGTTCTGCCTATAATGACATCCGATGAAATGCTTGTAAGAATGAAGGATAAAATTAGCAGCAATATCACTATTTTCCATCTCCACGTAAGGAACTCCTGGTGGTCAAATTTATAAAGGAAGATCAGAAAATAAATAACATAAGCTACTGCAGGCAGCATCAAAACAAAGGCATATTTTTGTTGATGAGGAAAGATCAGTGGAATAAGCAAAAGAAGATAGCTTAGCTCCCATATCTCATGTGTTTTTGATTTAGCCGGCTTGAACGGAGGGGTTCTAAGAAAATAGAGTGTAAAAAGAATAAGCAATACACGCACGGTATTCAAAACAATTGTAGCATACTTTAGATCAAGATTAACAATATGTCTTTGAAGTTCAACTTCACCACTTATTTCATGAAGAAGACTCGGTACCAGGGCAGTAAGACTATGGATTCCAATAGCGCTCTCAACCAGTTGATGATTGTCGAGAGGATTTACCTGTTTCCACCACTCCGCCAACAAGAAATTATTGTAATCGAAACCGATAAAAATTGCAGGCAAGAATAGAAAAACAAGGAAAAATACCAGTGTAATTAACACTGGCTTCCAACGATTCCTATAGACCAGGTATGGAATAAGAACAATGGGTAAAATCTTAATATTTATCGCCAATGCGAGTATCGCTCCTCCTCTTAACTTTTGCTTATTATTAAAGAAATGGATACTTTCCAACACCGACCACAATAAATAAATGGTCATCTGTATCATCCCAAAATTGATGTGAATAAATCGTATTGTTAGCAAAAGAGTAAGACCTAATAACAAGTTCTTGCTCCTGGAATCGAATCCTTCCAATTTAAAATAATCAGTGATCAACATCCAGATACGATACAGAAAGAATACATTTAAAAGCAACCAAATCATGTTTGGTATAAAGTGCGGAAGCCCGGAAAAGGGAAACAGCAGTACCGCAAAGAGAGGACTATAAAAATACTTTCCGGAAGCTCCGCCCCCCAGATCGAACCAGAAATAATACAGATTCTCATGATCTTTCAGAGCTCTAGCTGCTTCAAGAAAAATTTTGAAATCACCTTTGCCCCTGGCTTCATTGATAATAAATGCAAGGCCGAGCAATGAGAGTATTATTATGAGAGTTATTCTGAGAGATTTTTTCACTCAATAAATTTACTTAAATAATTTATCTGTAAGTGGAAATATATTGAACAAAAATGAATGTAAGCAGTCTAATCCTGCTTAAGCTCACTTAGTCTTTTCTTTTGTTGGTCAATTAACTTCTGATACTTACCCTCATGGATCAGGTTATTTTGCTCATTTTTATGATCGGGATTTCCTTTCCTACTTTGTCTCAAGACATAATTATACTTAAAACAGGAGATGAACTACAGTCTATTGTCCATGAAATAGACATTGATGTGATCAAATATAAAAAATTTGAGAATCAGGAGGGACCACTCTATACTATTGAAAAATCCAAAGTCTTTATGATCAAATATGCGAATGGCACAAAAGACGTATTCAATGATCAACCATTAGTGCAAGATAACGAGCCAATAACTCCAGAAGCAATTCCCCCCGATACAATCCCGCATTTTCTGGTATACAAAATGGGTATTAAAATGGACAATAAATCTCTTAGCGACGGTGAGATTCAATCCATTTTTTCCGATTACCCCGATCCAATGAAGTATTATACCCAAGGAGAAATATTAAAACTAACTGGCAGTGTTTTTCAATGGTCTGTAATTGGAGTGGGAATATATACCATATTCAAAGGTCGCCCCTTAGATCCTCCTGAAAGTGAGGAATTGGCTAAAAAAGGTGTTATAGCAATGGGAGGCCTGGCAGTTGGCTGGCTAACTTTAAATATCATTGGAAATTCAAGAAAAAAGAAGGCGGTTGATACTTACAATTCCCAAATAGCTAAGCCAAGCAGCTATAATTTTCAACTTTTTATGCAGGATAACCAGGTTGGACTCGCCATGAGGTTTTGATTGAAAACACAAATAGGCATTGATGCCCTGGCAAATATTACAACTCCCTTATCCGTGGATCCAACAGCACATAAACAACATCCACCAGGATATTTATCACCACAAATAAAGCCGCAATGGTAATGACTGCTCCCAGGACAACAGGCATATCATACTGATTTAAAGCATTAACAATCAGGTAGCCCAGCCCCTTCCAACCGAAGATGTACTCGATAAATACAACACCGGCCATGAGAGAGGCAAACCAGCCGCTAATAGCTGTAACGATTGGATTCATTGAGTTACGCAGTGCATGTTTACGTATCACAGCAGGGAAACTCAGTCCCTTTGCCCTGGCAGTTCTGATATAATCCTGGTTCAGCACATCCAGGAGAGAATTCCTTGATAACTGTATTATAATGGAGAGTGGACGAATACCGAGGGTAACTGCAGGTAGAATAAGGTTTTTTAATACCAAAGTTCTTCCATTGCCAAAATCATCAATTTCATAAAGGTTACCGGTTAAGTTTAAACCAGTCTGGTCGGCCAGCACAAAAGCAAAAAACCACCCAAACAGGATGGCTGTAAAAAACGATGGCAAGCTAACGCCTACGGTGGAGATTACCAAGGTTAGACGATCGAACCAGGTATCCTTCCAGATGGCACAAAGTGTGCCCATGAAGATTCCAATCACAGAAGCCAGCAACATGGCTGTTAGTGCCAGTATAAAGGTATTGGGCAGTACATCAGCAATCATTTGTCCCACACTGGTCTTGTTCTGGTAGCTCATACCAAAATACGGAGTTTTCAAAAACAATGACACCTTCTTCCCTATCGGAATAAGTTTTACATGCTTTCCATACTTTAAATCTGAAAAATAGAAATAGCTCTCTGCATCTGCTGTGTTATATACTGAAAGCGGAGACAGGTCATTCAGGTACCTAATGTATTGCTTCGACAATGACTGATCCAAGCCCAGCTCTGTACGAATGATCTCCACAGTTTTTAAGTCTGCACGCTGTCCAAGCATCATGCGTGCCGGATCGCCGGGTAATACATTGAAGAGAAAAAAGACAAGTGTAACTACACCCCAGAGCACCAGGAGTCCATAGAAAAACTTGTTTAGCAGCTTTTTAACCACGTTTCATTGACCTGTTAACAACTGGCAATTGTAATACTACAAAAATAAAAATGACAGAAATGAAAAAACTTATCCATGCCAGTTTCTCCTTGCTGGAGACATTCTTTCTTGCAACAACCTGGTTTGCTGTCTTATCAAAGTCGACCACATCCCACTGAATCTCCTCCATAAATCCTTCATCAATCAGCATCAGTATCTCCGGATCCTGCTCCGAAACAAATTGCTCTGTCAGCTCCTTCCACTCCTCATCCCAGATGCTCATATCTGGGAAATTCTGGTGAGACCACTTGGCAATGATAGTACCATTTTTCAAGAGCACAAACCCAGGATTCGATCTGACCACAGTTTTCAGCATTATCTCATCTGCAGAATAGAAAGCATAATCCAGTCCCAGCTCCTGCGAAACCTCATCTTTCATCGAGGTGCCTGATGCAGTTACTGGAATGAAATTGAAATCACCGGATATATTTTTCAGGTTGTACCAATCATTCATGGCTATCAATGCTTCTTCATTTGCTTTGTCAATATCATGGGATACCATCATCAAGCTGTAGTCCTCATCAGCCAGCAGATCATCGGTAATATCATACCCATAGTCATCGCTAAGTCCAAAATCGTGAATTGGAGCTTCATAGCCCTTACTCACCAACTTCGACTCGCTGGTTACAAAGCCCCATTGCAAAGTGTCTTTGGGATAATTTTCCAGTGTAAACTCTTCTGTATCTCCTGATTCCAGGTTTCTATAAACCAGGGTCGTATTATAAACATCCATAGGGGCATCTTCTGGTATCTCCATTCCTCCCTGGATATAGGTCCCAACATGATAAGGCCTGAAATCTATTACGGGAAGTTGCTTTAAACAAGATATCGAAAGTAAAAAACTTCCTGCAAAGAAAAGCAGGATAAGAGCTTTCTCATAAGAGCCCTTCATTATGTTCTTTGCTCTTTTTCGCGAATAGAAGACCACCAGGACAAATACCATGAGAATGATATTCTTGAAAAAAGTTTGCCAGTTGGTCATGATAATGGCATCTCCAAAACAGCCACAATCGCTTACCGGGTTGAATACCCCAAGAAAAAAAGTCAATATAGTAAAAAAGCTCATGAAAATTAAGAGCACCCAATACACCAGGCGCTTCTGGTATCCAAGGATCAGTACAACTCCAAGCACCAGCTCAAAAGCAGCCAGGAAAACACCAATTGGCAGACTCAGGGAATCAAAAAATCCCATGTTAAAGGCAGTAAAGTAATCTGCAATTTTATAAGCCGATCCAAGCGGATCAATGGCCTTTACAAATCCACTGAAGATAAATACGAATCCAAGGATAAAACGACTTATTATTCTGATAGTTTTCATTTATATTTTTGTCTTATGGCAAAGAGATAACATCCAGCAGATGCTCGAATATCACATCTGTGGAATGCATTTGCCCGTTCTTGTCTGCACAATCTACTATGCTGATATTATCTACGTCTGAGCACAAAGAATGGTAGATTTTTCTTACCCTGCCTTGAAAATCAAGGTCCTGCTCGTGAATGTCTGTCTGTCCGTTAAGGTAGTCCCTGTCGTTACCCGTTCGTCCAACTGTTAGTCTTTCCTTTGTGAAATCAAAGGGAACATCAAGGAATATATTGAGTTCGGGGGAAGGAAGCTTATAATTCCCAAATTCAAGGTCGAGAATCCATTTCTGCAACTTCTTCTGCTCTTCCGGATCATGTAATTTTGCACATTGAAAAGCAATATTTGAATACACATACCTGTCAACAAGCACCAGGTAACCATCAGCCAACCATTGCTCGATCAAAGTTTTCGCTTCCCAACGGTCACCTGCGAAGATCAGGGCTACAAGGTAAGGATCAACCTGCTCTATGTCACCCATTTCTCCCCTGAGAAACCTGGCAATAAGTTTTCCATAGATCCCTTCCTCCAATCGAGGGAAGTGCAAATACTTATATGAAATAGCTTTCTGTTCAAGGTATTCCTTCAACATTCCAATCTGGGTTGATTTTCCAGACCCGTCCAATCCTTCAATTACTAAAAAACTCATATTGCAATTTTGCCCTGATTATCAATTATTTTTCCTTATTTTGCTCACAAATCTTTATAATCATTACTGTATCCGAGAATTCAATCTATGGTCATAAAGAGTTTTAATGATACCTTTGATTTTGTTTTAAAGCTCAATATTCACAGATGACTGAAAACAGTGCTAAAGATACATTTTTTTCAAAAAACCATAGTTTAAATTGTGGTGGAAAACTACTAAACTTATCGACACCCAAGGTAATGGGTATTCTGAATCTTACTTCCGACTCGTTTTATGATGGTGGAAAGTACGAAAATCCTGAAAATGCACTGAATCGAGTGCACCAGATGATCAGTGAAGGTGTCGATATTATTGACATTGGTGCAGCGAGCTCAAGACCGGGAGCAGGACTTTCGAGTCCCCAGGATGAAATCAATAAGCTCTCCCCTGTTTTGGAGCAAATCAGATTTGCATTTCCTGACCTCATTCTGTCGCTGGATACCTATCATGCACAGGTAGCCAAAGAAATGGTCGAAAAGTATTCCGTTGATATTATTAATGACATATCTGCCGGAGATATTGATCCGGACATGTATACAACCATAGTAAAACTTGGTGTACCTTATATAATCATGCACATGAATGGGATTCCCGGGAATATGCAAGAGAACCCTGAATATGAAAACATTACAGATGAGATAGTGCAGTACTTCTCTGAGAAAATACATAAATTGCATAAGAAAGGAATTGCTGATGTACTTATCGATCCCGGATTTGGATTTGGAAAATCACGTGATCATAATTACGAATTGCTTTCGAATACTGATGCTTTTCAACTGTTCGAATTGCCGGTAGTCGCAGGCGTTTCCAGAAAATCGATGATTTCTAATTTGTTGGATGCAACAAGTGAGGAATCTTTAAACGGAACAACAGCCGTTCATATGATATTGTTGCAAAAAGGAGTTCAGATTCTCAGGGTGCACGATGTGAAAGAAGCAAGGCAAGCGGTTACCATCTACCTGGAATCACTCAGAAAGTAGTAAGACAGCCATTGGTGATCTTTTTGTACATTTGTTAATTGGCTTGAAAAAAAATAAATGCAATCACTTTTCATACATATCAGGTTACTGGATATCATTGATATCTTCCTGGTAGCTATATTGCTTTACCAGTTATACATGTTGGTAAGGGGAACTGTAGCATTAAACATCATCCTTGCTATTGCCATCATTTATGTCTTTTGGTGGGTAGTAAGAGCGCTTCAGATGGAGTTGCTCAGCTCCATAATCGGGCAGGTTATTGGTGTGGGTGCCATCGCCCTGATCATTGTGTTTCAGCAAGAAATACGGCGTTATCTTATTCATATGGGTTCGCGGTATGTGGATGGAAACAAATTGAGCCTGGAACGCATCCTCAATATGCGTTTTGAAGGCAAACCTAAATTGAAGGTAAAGTCTGTACTGAAAGCAGTTATGCAGATGTCACAAAATAAAACCGGGGCCCTTATTGTTATCAGAAGAAAATCGGACCTTAAGATGTATACAGAGCCAGCTGAGCGGCTGAACAGTTTCACCTCCAGCAGAATGATTACCAGCATCTTCAATAAGAACGGACCTTTGCATGACGGGGCTGTTGTTATTGATGGAGAAACAGTGGTAGCAGCAAGAGTAATCCTGCCTGTAACCGACAAGATAGATCTTCCTCCTGAATATGGACTTCGTCACAGGGCCGCACTTGGTATTTCAGATGTAACAGACTCCCTTGTTATTATTGTTTCAGAAGAGACCGGCCAGATCAGCATGGCAGAAAATGGAATCCTTCAGAAAAATATCGGTATAAAAATCCTCACCCAAAAATTAGAAGAAGATTTTGGAGAGTAATTTTTTATTTGCAGGGATGCGTTTTAATAGCTATGAGACGCGTTTTAATAGCTATGAGACGCGCCACATGGCTCGTCTCTACAAAAACATGATCAATTTTTCTTTTTGAATAAAAAAGACGCGACGTTCTCCTCTCCTTTTAATAAGCGTTTAATATTTGCATGGTGTGTTGCCCCCAATAGGGCTGCTGCAATACCAGAAAAAATCCATAGGGAGATATAGTCGGATTGAAATACCAGGATGACCCATACAGGAAAAGATATCCCGGCAACGATTGATCCCAGTGATACATATTTCCAGATAAGCAATACAATAATAAAGACTCCTAGAGCAGATACAGTTGCCAATGGATGTAATGAAATACAGACGCCAGCTATTGTCGCTACCCCTTTTCCTCCCCTGAAACCTGCAAAAATTGGAAAGATATGTCCTATAACGGCAAATATACCCAGCAGTATGGATATGATCATCCATGTTTCATTTCCCGTCTCAATAACTTTCTGAAAATGCACCAGGTAAACGGCAAACCAGCCCTTCAGCATATCAACGAGTAATACCGGGACGCCGGTCTTCACTCCCAATACACGCATTACATTTGTGGCCCCGGCATTTCCACTGCCATGTTCCCTTACATCTATCTTAAAAAATATCTTTCCAACCCATACCGCAGTAGGAATAGACCCTAAGAGGTAAGCCAGGGGAAATAACCAGGATATTCTAAATATTTCAATCATAATGGTGGCAAAGAAACAAAAAAAGCCGCTATCTCTAGCGGCTTTTATGATTAGATTAACGCATACTATAATTGCGGACCGGCCTCAACAAGGTGCTTGCCTTCTTCGTTATCGGTAAATTGCTTGAAGTTATTAATGAACCTGGAAGCCAGGTCTTTGGCTTTGGTATCCCATTCAGTGACATCCTCATATGTATCTCTTGGATCCAGTATGCTACTGTCAACACGCGGAAGTGCAATAGGCATCTCAAGATTAAAGTAAGGAAGAACCTTGGTTTCTGTTTTATCAACATCTCCGTTAAGGATGGCATCGATGATGGCACGTGTATCTTTTATGGAGATACGCTTCCCTGTACCATTCCAGCCGGTATTAACGATATACGCTGTTGCCCCTGACGCTTCCATTTTCTTCACCAATTCTTGTCCGTATTTAGTCGGATGAACTGTTAAAAATGCAGCGCCGAAACAAGCTGAAAATGCAGGAACCGGCTCAATAATACCAACTTCAGTACCAGCCAGTTTTGCTGTAAATCCTGAGAGGAAATGATATTTTGTCTGCTCTGGGTTCAGTTTTGCAACCGGAGGCATAACGCCAAATGCATCGGCAGTAAGGAAGATAACTTTTTTGGCATGTCCACCTTTAGAAATTGGCTTAACAATATTATCAATATGATAAATCGGGTAAGAAACCCTGGTATTCTCTGTAATTGAGTTATCAGAAAAATCAACTTTTCCATTTTCGGCAACTGACACATTTTCCAACAATGCATCCTGGCGAATAGCATTGAAGATATCTGGCTCATTTTCTTTACTCAGGTTAATAGTCTTCGCATAACATCCACCTTCAAAATTAAAAACACCATTGTCATCCCAGCCATGCTCATCATCACCAATCAAAGCACGATTTGGATCAGTTGAAAGGGTAGTTTTACCTGTTCCTGACAATCCAAAGAAGACAGCTGTATCACCATCTTTTCCAACATTGGCAGAGCAGTGCATGGCTGCAATTCCTTTCAGTGGAAGGTAATAGTTCATTATTGAAAAAATACCTTTCTTCATCTCTCCTCCATACCAGCTGCCACCAATAACAGCCATTTTTTCAGTCAGGTTGAAGAAGACAAAAACTTCAGAATTTAATCCTTGTTCTTTCCATTCAGGATTAACAGTCTTAGCTGCATTTAATGCAACAAAGTCAGGTTCAAAATTTTCCAGTTCCTCTTCTGAAGGCCTGATAAACATATTCTTCACAAAATGCGCCTGCCATGCCACTTCCATAATGAAACGAATCTTCATCCTACTGTCTTCATTAGCTCCGGCATAGGAATCGATAACAAACAATCTCTTATTAGAAAGCTGTTTACCAGCCAGGGCACGTCCCTTTTTCCATACATCCTGGTTGATTGGCTTATTATCAGAGGTTTTCGCAGTTTCAGATTTCCACCATATGGTATCCCTGGAGATATCATCCATTACAACATATTTATCTTTTGGAGACCTGCCAGTAAAGATACCTGTGTTAACGTTCACAGCACCAAATTCGGATAATACACCTCTTTCATAACCTTCAAGACTCTTATCCAACTCCTCTTCAAAAAACTGATCATAGGATGGGTTATAAACAATATCCGTGGAACCTGTAATTCCGTATCTCTCCAGGTTTAATTTCTTAATAAGATTTGTCATAATTTCTTGATTAATGATATTTAGGCATTTATATATTTCTAAATAGAATTAGCTTAGTTACGATTTTGGTTTCAATTCAAACTGTAAAATCCAAAAAAAAGCAGTAATAACCAAATATTACTGCTTTTTATAGCTAGATTTAATATGTTATTTAACCTTATCTCAGAGAAGCCTGAGCTGCAGCTAGCCTTGCAATAGGAACTCTGAATGGAGAACAGCTTACATAGTTCATTCCAACCCTGTAGCAAAACTCTACTGATTCGGGATCACCACCGTGCTCACCGCAAATACCTACCTTCAGGTCAGGCTTTACCGAACGACCTTTTGATGTTCCGATTTCAACAAGTTGGCCAACACCTTCCTGGTCGAGTGTTTGGAAAGGATCCTGCTTAAGCAGACCTTTCTTCAAATAAACGGGTAGGAATTTACCAGCATCATCTCTTGAATAACCAAAAGCCATCTGGGTCAGGTCATTGGTACCAAATGAGAAGAATTCGGCATGTTCAGCAATCAGGTCAGCAGTAAGCGCTGCTCTTGGAATCTCTATCATTGTTCCAACAAGGAAGTCACACTTCGCGCCTTTTTCTTCAAACACTTTCTCAGCAGTAGCTCTTATGATATCTTCCTGCATCTTGAATTCTTTCCAAGTACCGATCAGTGGAACCATGATTTCCGGACGTGCATCAACACCTTTTTGCTTCAGGTTAACTGCTGCCTCGATGATAGCTCTTGCCTGCATCTCTGTAATCTCAGGATATGTGTTACCTAATCTGCAGCCACGGTGACCGAGCATTGGATTAAACTCAGCTAAATCTTCTACTAATTCTTTAACCTTTGCTACAGTAATACCCATTTCGTCGGCCATAACTTTTTGGTTCGCATCATCGTGAGGAACAAATTCGTGTAATGGTGGATCAAGCAAACGGATTGTTACACCGTATCCTGCCATGGTTTCAAGGATTCCTTCGAAATCTTCTCTTTGGTAAGGAAGAAGCTTATCTAATGCTTTGCGACGTGCTGGCTCTTCAGTAGCAAGAATCATCTCACGCATAGCTTTAATTCTCTCCCCCTCGAAGAACATATGCTCTGTACGGGTAAGCCCAATACCTTTTGCTCCAAAATCTCTTGCAACCTGTGCATCATGAGGAGTATCAGCATTTGTACGAACATCCATTTTAGTATGTTTCTCTGCAAGTGCAAGAATTGCTCCGAAGTCTCCACTCAGTTCTGGATCGATAGTTGCGATTTTACCTTTCAGCACGCTACCTGTTGTTCCATTCAATGAAATCCAGTCTCCTTCTTTCAACACTTGTCCTGCAGCGTTAAGCGTTCTGGCTTTATAATCAATCTTGATTCCACCTGCCCCGGACACACAACATTTACCCATTCCGCGAGCTACAACAGCTGCGTGAGATGTCATTCCACCACGTGCAGTAAGAATACCTTTTGCAATATTCATTCCTTCCAGGTCTTCAGGAGAAGTCTCCATACGTACCAGGATTGAAACAGGATATTTGTCAGCTTCATCAGCAAAGAAAACAATTTGACCGGTTGCAGCACCTGGTGATGCAGGCAATCCGCTAGCCAAAATTTCACCTTTCACCAGTGCATTTTTATCAAATACCGGGTGAAGCAACTCATCCAGTTTTGAAGGCTCCTGGCGAAGCAATGCAGTTTTCTCGTCAATCATACCCTCAGCCAGTGAATCGATGGCAATTTTTACCATTGCAGCACCAGTTCTCTTACCATTACGAGTTTGGAGCAACCAAAGTTTTTTATCCTGGATGGTAAACTCAAGGTCTTGCATGTCTTTGAAATACTTCTCCAACTTATCCTGGGTCTCATCTAATTCTCTATATACTTCCGGCATTACCTCTTCTAATGAAGGATAATCTGCGAAACGAACTTCTTCAGATACATTAGCCAATACTGCCCAACGCAATGATCCTTCTTTGGTAATCTGGCGAGGTGTACGAACACCTGCAACTACGTCTTCACCCTGTGCGTCAATAAGGTATTCACCGTTGAAGATATTTTCTCCTGTAGCGGCATCCCTGGTGAAAGCAACTCCTGTACCAGAATCCTGGCCCATGTTACCAAATACCATTGCCTGAACATTGACAGCCGTTCCCCACTCTTCAGGAATCTGATTCATCTGGCGATAATAGATTGCCCTTGGTGTGTTCCAGCTATTGAATACTGCCATAATAGCTCCCCATAATTGATCCCATGGATTAACAGGGAAATCATGTCCGGTTTGTGCTTTAACAGCTGCCTTAAACTTAAGCACCAATTCTTTGAGATCTGCTACTTCAAGTTCATTGTCATTCTCAACACCACGTGCTTCTTTTACTTCTTCCAGGATAGCTTCGAAAGGATCAATGTCTTCCTTGCTTTCAGGTTTCAGTCCAAGAACAACATCACCATACATCTGCACGAATCTGCGATAGCTGTCCCATGCAAATTTTTCATTTCCTGATTTTGCAATAAGACCTTGAACAGCATCTTCATTCATACCCAGGTTAAGCACTGTATCCATCATACCTGGCATTGAAACCCTGGCACCTGAACGTACAGAAACTAAACAAGGATTTTCATCGCTGCCAAACTTGGTACCCATAATTTCCTCAATATTTTTTACTGCTGCTTCAACTTCTGTTTTGATCAACTCTACAGCTTTGTCTTGACCCATTTGGTTGTACTCAGTACAAACCTCTGTTGTGATAGTAAATCCCGGAGGAACCGGAACTCCAATCAGGTTCATTTCCGCAAGGTTGGCTCCTTTGCCACCAAGCAAGTTCTTCATGTCAGATCTACCTTCTGAAAGCTTGTTTCCAAAGGTATAAACACGTTTAACATTTGACATTCTTATATTCTTTTAAGTGTTAATAATGAACGAGTTAACGATTTCTCGAAAAAGAGAAGACAAATGTACCTCTATTTTTTGAGAATATTAATCTTATTAAAGTTAAATTATTGTAAACTCAGGTGACATGAATAGAGCCAATACTGCATTGTTATTGAGGAATCAACCTGCATAGGGGAAGTTCATCCTCATAGCAAATTCGAGTAGAAAATCACTATCGTAAGATAATTCAATATACTCGGTATTTTCCCGTACATTTTCAATTCTTTGGATAAAAGACCCGGACTTCAATGCCAAATCCTCCGGCCACATAAATTTGCACCTAGCATTTCATACCCATGAATAATAATTATACAACAAGCGTAGTTTTTCAGCCAAACAGAAATACATTATATTCGGCGAAAAGTCACCCTTCAAACAAGGATAGCCACATATTACATGCTACATAAGGACTACAGGAGAATATACATATATTAATAAGTGTTTATATACGTATATTTTTTGGAGGGCCTGGTTTATTGAACAGACACGATAAATCGCGTCTCTACCTCCCCGACCTGGGATGAAAACTCAATATCGTTTCCCTCAAATATTCCCGATCCAGGTGTGTATAAATCTCGGTGGTTACGATGGATTCGTGACCGAGCATCTCCTGCACGGCGCGCAGATCTGCACCGCCTTCAATGAGGTGGGTGGCAAAGGAGTGGCGGAAGGTATGCGGACTGATGTTCTTCTCAATACCTGCTTTCTCCTTTAAGTTCTTGACAATGGTGAATATCATCACCCGGCTTAATTGTTTCCCCCTTCGGTTAAGAAAGAGGATATCCTGGGATTCTTTATCAATGCTTTTTAAGGAATTGCGATCCGGAAGATACCTGTCTATCTCTTTTAGGGCATTGGCGCTGATGGGGATTAAGCGTTCCTTGTCGCCCTTACCGATTACCCTGATAAAACCCTCTTCCCTATAAATATTAGTCAGTTTTAGCCCCACCAGTTCACTCACTCGCAAACCGCAGCTATACATTACTTCCAGCATGGCCTTGTTCCTGTGACCCTCCGCTTTGCTTAAATCGATGAAGGAAAAAAGATGGTCGATCTCTTCCACTGAAAGTACTTCCGGTAGTTTCCTGCCAATTCTTGGTGTTTCAAGCATGGCAGTTGGATCTTTACTTATTCGCTCCTCAAGTATGAGGTACTTGTAAAATGCCTTCACGCCTGATATGATACGTGATTGTGTCCTCGCATTTAATCCGGATTCACCAATCCACTGAATAAACTGCTGCAAAAGTTTACTATCTACCTCCTCGGGCTTCAACTCCTCTCCCACCATCTCAATAAAACTTACCAACTTCAGGATATCTCTTTCATAGGCCTCAATTGAATGCGGCGATAGGCCCTTTTCCAGCTTTAGAAAATGCCTGAATTCATTTATGTCTTTGTTCCAATTCCCCACTTTTTCCTTTTTCCTTTTTCCTTTTCCTTTTCCTTTTTCCTTTACATACATGCATGGGACCTACGTATGGCTGCGAAAAAATGTAAAAGAACATTTACTTCCTGGTTCCTACCAGGGCACCCTCTCAATCATCAATACCAGCGCTACGCCCAATCCAACACCTGCCAATATAAGGTTCCATTCTCTCCTGGATACTTTAATTGCGCTCACCATCAACCAGGTTATGAGCATAATAATAGTTACGATAATGATTTGTCCAATCTCAATTCCTATATTGAAGGATAACAGTGGCTTCCATATGGAACTCTCTTGTCCTAATAAACTGCGCAGGTAATTCGAAAAACCCAATCCATGTATCAGTCCGAAGAACATTGCTGCAGCATATTTAATATTATGAAGTAATTTATTTACATCGGTACCCTTATTTATAGCGTTAAAGAGCGCTGTCAGGAAAATGGTAAGCGGAATCAAAAACTCTATCAAGTTGGTGGAGACAGAAATCAGATTCAATGTTGCAAGTGCCAGGGTAACAGAATGTCCAATGGTAAATGCCGTAATAAGAATCAGTACTCTTTTCCATTCACTCAATTTATAGACAGAACACAGCGTTATTAGAAACAGGATATGATCATAACCTTTTATATCCATGATGTGATCAATCCCAAGTTTCAGATATAATTCAAATGATGACATAATATATTTTTATGATCACAAGTTTAATGTAATTTTGAAGAATGAGGAAATTCTTTCTTTCAACAATAGTACTATTCTTTGTCCTATCAGGTGTCAGTGCACATCCGCTTCATCTCTCTATTATTAATGTGAGTATTGAAGGGACTGTGATGTCTGTCACTATCAGTACTTTTGTAGATGACTGGGAAACATCATATTTTCACTACTTTAGCAAACCTGCGGATCTTACTCTTCCAGAAAATTATAAAGGGGAATGGTTTATGGGCAGATTGGAGGCATCTCTTCAAATACGGGAAAAAGAAGACGATGATTCAGTAAAACTTACCGTTGATAACATCATGTTTGATGAGCTATCTATGACCATTGAAATGCACGGGAAGCTGAAAAAAACCCCGAAATCTTTGTACATTTACAATGCAATTTTGACGGACATATTTCCGGATCAGACCAACCTGGTTATTGTTTCTCTCAATAACAAGGAAACAGGCATGAAATTTGATTATAAAACAAAGCAGAAGGAACTGAAGCTGAGGTAAAGTCATGAAAAAATTTATCCAGACATTGTTATTATTACTGGCATTTTCAAGTGTAAATGCAACGCACAACCGTGCAGGGGAAATTACCCTGAAACAGTTGAATGAATTTACCTATGAGATAAATATCGCCACATTCACCTATACGCTAAGCCAGGCAGACAGATCATCGTTGGAAGTTTCATGGGGCGATAATACCTTCTCATCTGCCACCAGGATTAGTAAAACCATGCTTCCCAATTTCTACCAGAAGAACATATATACAACCCGGCATACCTTTCCAGGTGCCGGAACCTTTGAAATTGTAGTTCAGGATCCCAACCGCAACCTGGGCGTACAAAATATTCCAAACTCAGTAATGGTGGTCTTCTCCATAAAAACCACCATCACTATAAATCCGGCTTTGGGACCAAATTCAACGCCTGTTTTATTGAACCCACCTATCGACAGGGCTGCCCTGGACCAGATTTTTATTCATAATCCTGCTGCCTACGATCCTGATGGTGACAGTCTATCCTATAAACTTACGGTATGCACAGAGGAAGACGGCAAACCAATTGCAGACTATGTACTGCCTTCCCATAGTGATACTATTTATATTGATCCCCTTACGGGAGACCTCACATGGATCACCCCGGATCAGTTAGGTATATATAACATCGCCATTGATATTGAAGAATGGCGCCAGGGTGTCAAGATTGGGAATATTGTACGCGACATGCAAATTGAGGTGCATGAGACTGACAATCAGCCACCAGTTATTAACGCCATAGCCGATTACTGTGTTGAAGCCGGAAATGTGGTGGGCATGAAGGTTGTGGCAAATGACCCGGATAACAATTTGATTTCCCTTACTGCAGTCGGCGGACCTTTTGAGGTAAACACTTCTGCGGCCCAGTTCACACAATCGACTGAGGAATCATCAGCCGGACACAGCGAAGGAACATTTGCATGGCAAACCAACTGCAGTCACGCAAGGCAACAAGTATATACCGTTATTTTTAAAGCAGAGGATAATCACAGTGAGACACAACTGGTAGATCTAATAACTGTGAATATTAAAGTGATTGGTCCTGCGCCTGATGCTCCTGTATTAGTCCCCTCTTCAAATAGTATCAGTGTAAGCTGGATTGAAGATTCATGTGAATCAGTGGTCGGCTACCATGTTTTTAGAAAACCGGGGCCCTCTGGGTATGTACATGATACATGCACAAACGGACTTCCGATAAGCACGGGTTATAAATTGATTGGTATTCTGACAGATCGGTCTGAAACCTTCTATTCTGATGAAAACAATGGTTCCGGTCTTGAGCAGGGAGCAGAATACTGTTATGTTATTGTTTCGGTCTATCCCGATGGTTCTTACAGCTTCCCAAGCGATGAGTCGTGTACTACGCTGATTGCTGGAACACCATCTTTCCTACAGGCCAGTGTGACCGATGACAGCCCTTCGGGCGACATTGAACTCAGGTGGGCTCAACCCAGGGATCTCGATACCATTCCGGCCCTGGGACCATACGAATTTATAATCACCAGGCATCCCGATTTATACGGAAATAATGTGGACCAGGTATTTAGTAAACAAACAGCAGATATTAGCGATACTGTATTTATTGATACAGATGTTGATACCAGAACCTTCCCCCATTCTTATAGCATCGTGTTATATAATAATGAATCCGGTAATCGTTTCGCAATAAGTGATACAATTATAAAACCCGAGATAGCTTCATCACTTATCCCGGAATTAATTGGCACAGACAACCAGATTGAAATTAAAATGGTGAAAAATGTTCCCTGGATAAATTATGATTACACGATATTCAGGTACAATGATGGATTAGGAGACTTTGAAGAAATTGGATATACCACCGACCCCATTTATATGGACAAAGGTCTTGTAAATAACCAGGAGTATTGTTACAGGGTTGTTAGCACCGGGTGGAGAAGCATAGAAAACAGATTTTATGAAAACTCCAATATCAGTCATATCAACTGCACTGAGCCGGTTGACTCCATACCACCATGTACACCAATATTGAATGGGTATTCAGATTGTGATGAATTCTGCAACTATCTTTCATGGAATTTTTCTGATGAAAGCTGCCTTGAAGATGTAAAATATTATAACCTCTATTATTCACCTTCAAATACCGGAACACCTACACTTATCAATCCCTTAGACTCGCTTCTGAAAGAAGATAGCACTTATATAGATTGCCGGGATTTTAATGTTGAATCTTTATCTGGGTGCTATTACATTTCAGCAGTAGATTATTATGGAAATGAATCTGATTTATCATCGCAATTATGCCTTGATGAATGTTCCAACTTCATCCTCCCTAATGTATTTTCACCAAACAATGACATGGAAAATGACCTGTATATTTCACAAAAAACCGCTTACGTAGAAAAGGTGGATTTCCAGGTGTACAACAGGTGGGGATTGCTAGTTTTTAATACCGTTGATCCGGATATCAACTGGGATGGAAAGATAAATAACACGGACCGCCTGGTGTCCCCGGGCGTATATTACTATATATGCGAAGTTTTTGAACCCCGAATATCGGATGTAAATGCTTCCTACACATTAACCGGTTTTATCTATGTATTCTCAGGTACGGAAAATGATGTCTTTATTGAGAAATAATATGAAAATGAAAAACATTTTTTTAGCCATAATAGTCCTATTTCTTTTTCAGCAGGTCACCTGCCAGCAAAAGCCAGAGGATTATCTCAAGGCCATGTCTCAATTGCAGATGGAGAATTATGATTCATCCCTGCACTATTTCAATAAAGCCATTGCCGTAAATTCCAGCGATTATACTGCCATTTTCAACCGGGGTATGCTCTATTATGCTATGTCAGAATTTCCTGCTGCCAGCAAGGATTTCAGGTTGGTAAATAAGCGCTTCCCGGGGAAAGCGAGCCTAATGCTTTCGAAAACAGAAGCAAAATTGAATCACCTGGATATTGCTATCAAGTACCTGAGGGAACACCTGGAATCAAATTATAAGATTCCGGAAAAAGAAATTCTTTTGGATCCTGATTTCAATAAACTTGAAGGAACTTTGGAATGGAAGAAGCTTTGGAGGGAAAAGGAGTGGTATCGTCCAAACGAAATAGAGCTGCAGGAAGCCCGCTATCTCATGAATACAGAAGAGCACCTTGAAGCTCTCAACGCATTGCAAGCTCTTGAAAAACAAGGATCCAACCGCTCCCTGATCTTCCAGTATAAAGCCGAAATATATTTACATACAGGTAATAAAAAGGCAGCGATGGAGGAATTGACAAAATCCATCAAGTCGGACTATAGAAACCTGGAAGCGTTAAATCTAAGGGCCAATATGTATTATGAGCAAGATGAATTTGAGGACGCACTGTCTGACTGCAAAAATATACTCCGGCAGAATCCTGCATCATTCGAGCACTATATTTTATCGGCCAAATTGAAAAATGAACTTAATGACTATGATGGTGCATTAAAGGACATGAATACTTATTTGGAGCTGTTTCCCGCAGCTCACAATAGCTTTTATGAAACAGGAAATATCCATTTCGCACAAGGAAGGTATCTGAATGCCATCGCTTCCTACAATCGTGCGCTGGGACTATATGAAGGAAATGCAAACTATTATTATGCCAGGGGAAGAGCATACGCGGCAACAGGCACTCATAAATACGCAGAAAGAGATTTTTCTATGTCATTGGACCTTGATCCTTTATCAGCAGACACATGGTATGCTAAAGGGCTAACGGATATGGAACTGGGACACAGGGAAAAAGCATGTTTTGACTTCCGAAAAGCAATGCAATACGGAATTTTTGAAGCGAGAGATTATATTGAAGAACTTTGTAAATAGATTATGGAAAATAGCGAAAGAGCCCAAAAACAAACTGAAGAAGAGAGAAAATATATTCAATCTCTGCGTTCTGGCAATAAGAAGGCCATCATTGATATAATTAAAGAGATTCGGAAGCGTGGCAGGACTACTATCTTGCCTGAAGTATTTGAGCTGATGGCCACCACTGAAGATGCTGAAGTGAAAGATACTGCTGTAAAACTACTTAGTGACCTGAGAAATAAAGAAGTTATTCCTGTAATGATAGATGCTATTGCTGATGATAGTTTTGTGTCGATACAAAAAGAGTTGATAGGTTCTTGCTGGCAAAGCGGACTGGATTATCATGAGCATATTATGGTCTTTATAGATGCTGCTATCAAAAGTGATTACGGCTCTGCGCTGGAAGCATTTACAGTTATTGAAAACAGCATTGCCCAGGTTGAAGATGCTGAAAGAAAAAAGTGCCTCCAAAAATTAGAAAAGGGATTAAAAAATACTCCAGAAGAAAAACTGCCTTTGATAAAGGAGTTGATTCAAATGGTGAAAAAGTGAGAAAATCTCACACGAGCATAGCGAGTTTTCTATTGATGTTTTGAGAAGTATTTTATGAACTGCGCTCTCTCATACGCAGCTGGATCTTCCAAATTTGCATAATTCATCTTTCCCCTGAACTCATCAATAGAACGGTATTGCTTCTTCTCCATCCATGCTTTCAAATCAGCATTCATTCGTCCTAAATACTGAACCCCGTTTTTATAAAGTACAGAACATACCTGCACCACCTCAGCACCTGCAAGTAATTGTTTAACCACATCTGAGGCACTGTGTACACCTGTTGATGCAGCAATCTGAATCTTATCAACCTCAGCTGAGATAATTCCAACCCAACGCAAAGCATTTCGTATTTCAGCTGGTGTGCTGAATATATCTGCTGCACCTATGCTTAAATCGTCGGTATTGATATCCGGCGCATAGAACCTGTTGAAAAGTACAACTGCTGATGCCCCTCTCTGGTAAAGCTGGTCCACCATCCAGGTCAGATTGGTAAAATGTGAGCCCAGTTTTACAATAACAGGAATAGATACTTTACTTTTTACAGATGAGACTATATCCAGGTACACTTGTTCAAAATCCCTGGGATCTTTTTTCTTATCATTGGCCAAATAAAAGATATTCAATTCTATAGCATCAGCTCCAGACTCCTCCATGCGGACTGTGAAATCTACCCACTCATCACTGGTATAGCAATTGACACTTGCAATTACAGGTATATCAACCGCATCCTTCGCTTCAGAAATCAACTTCAAATAGTTTTCTACGGAGTGCTCCCTTGCATAAGTTTTAAGGTAATCACCAGCTTCAGGGTAATCGCTTCCTGATTCCATTTCACCTATTTCGTATTGTATCTGCTCTTCAAAAAGTGACTTCAACACTATTGCCCCGGCTCCTTCGGATGCTATTTTTTCTATCCTTGAAACAGAATTGGTAAGTCCGCTACTTGAAACTATGATTGGACTTTTTAATTTCAAACCTACGTAATCAACTGAGAGATCGATCATGATACTTCTATTTATAAATAATTTCTTGGTCCAAAAATAAGACTCCCCACACGGATCATAGTACTTTTCTCTTCGATGGCTATTTGATAGTCCCCTGACATCCCCATCGAAATTTCCTTAAAGAAGTCGCTATTCTTAAAAAACCCTTCTTTTGTATCTTCAAATATACGTTTTAGCATCCGAAATTCCAGCTTCACCTGTTCAATATCATCTGTATAGGTTGCCATTCCCATCAGTCCCATGATATTAATATGTTTCATTGCGGCAAACTCTTCGCTATTCAGCAATTCCTTCAATTCAATACCTGACAGTCCAAATTTGGTCTGTTCATCAGCGATATGGATCTGTAGCAGACAGTTGATCGATCTTCCCAGCTTCTCCCCTTCCCTATCAATAACCTTCAGCAATTTCAAGCTATCAACACCATGGATGAGATAGACGAAAGGAGCAATAAATTTAACCTTATTGGACTGCAAATGGCCAATCATATGCCACTTGATTGATTTGGGAAGTTCTTCTGCTTTTGCTACCAGGTCCTGTACCTTGTTTTCACCAAAATCATGATGCCCAGCCCTGTATAGGTCAAGGATCATACTTGCAGGTTTGGTTTTTGATACTGCTACCAGGGTAACAGCACCAGGAATATTATTCCGGATACTATTAAGATTCTTTACAATATCCATTTGATCTTTAATCTAATGAATGAATAACCAGGCCGCTACGCAGTTTAGGTTCAAACCAGGTGGTCTTTGGAGGCATGATCATATCGTTGTCGGCTATATCCATCAGTTGCTTCATTGATACCGGATACATGGCAAACGCAACCTGCATCTCGCCACTATCCACCAATTTCCTCAATTCTTCCAAGCCCCTTATTCCACCTACGAAATCTATCCTTTTTGACTTTCTCAAATCTGTGATATCCAATACCGGTCCAAGTACCTGGTCCGACAAAATGGTTACATCGAGGCATCCAATAGGGTCATCATCGTTATAGGTTGATTCCTTTGCTTTAAGTGAAAACCAGGTGCCTTCCATATACATGCTGAAAGTGTGGAGTTCGTCCGGTTTAAAAATCTCCTTTCCAATCTCAGTGACAGTAAATCCTTTGTCTAGTGCACTGAGAAATTGTTTTGGAGAAAGTTCATTCAGGTCGGTTACCACCCGGTTGTAATCTATAATTGACAGTTGAGATTCAGGAAAATGCACCGCCAGAAAATAGTTGTACTCTTCTTCCCCTGTATGATTTGGATTGTTTTGTTTTCTTTCATTTCCTACCAGGGCTGCGGCCGCTGTCCTATGATGTCCGTCAGCCACATAAGTATAAGGTATATCATTTTTAAAATAGCCAACGATATCTGCGATATCACTGTCTTTGTCGATTAACCAAAAATGGTGTCCAACATTGTCACGGGTCACAAAATCATATTCAGGATCTTTGGCAATAACTCTTGCAACAATCTTATCAATTCCCTCGTGATCAGGATAGGCGAAAAAAACCGGCTCAGCATTGAAATTTGAAATGCGAATATGGTTCATCCTGTCCTCTTCCTTATCGGGTCTTGTGAGCTCATGTTTTTTGATAACTTCTGACATATAATCTTCAACAGAAGCACAACCAACAATACCATATTGTGTCTTACCAAACATTGTCTGGGCATATACATACAGCATGTCCTTTTCATCCTGAACAAAAAAACCATTTTTGATCAGGGTGTTCAGGTTCTCTTTTGCTTTGTTATACACTTCCCGGGAATGCAAGTCAATATTTACATCAAGATCGACCTCAGGTTTTACCACATGTAAAAAGGAATGTGGATTTCCTTCAACTTCCACTCTTGCCTCGGCAGAGTTTAACACATCATACGGTCTGGATGCGACATCCTTCACTTTATCCACGGGGGGTCTGAAACCCTTGAATGGTTTTAATACAGCCATAGTAAGAATCTTTAGAGATAATTAATAAAGAAACAAAAATTAGTTCACTTTATACGTGGTATCACCAGTATGCAGATAAGCAACAATTTGCTTAGCGGCAGCCACTCCGGCATTCAGATTTGCTTCAGCCGTTTGCGCTCCACTTTTCTTTGGAGTGAAGAAGTATCTTCCTTCGAATTTACTTACAATCTCATCTTTGCAATCAGGTGCAATATCTGAGATGTACCTGAAATCTTCACGTTTTTCAAATACCTTAATAAGAGAAGCTTCATCAATCACCTCTTTACGAGCGGTATTAACGAGGGTTGCTCCCTGTGGCATGACAGACAATAGCTGTTCATTTATTGAGTTCTTAGTCTGCTCATTTGCAGGAATATGCAAAGAAATATATTGACATTTCTTGTAAAGGGCTTCCACATTTTCCACCCAGGTAACACCATCGTGCTCAATAACTGCTTTTTCAACATAAGGATCATAGGCATATACCAACATGCCCATTCCCCTGGCAATCTGTGCTACTAATCTTCCAACATAACCGTAGGCATGGATTCCAATCTTTTTTCGACGCAGTTCGGTTCCTGGCTTTCCGTTGTATCCGTTCCTGTTAAGAAATAGCATCATCCCAAAAGCAAGCTCCGCAACAGCATTCGAATTCTGACCTGGTGTATTCATTACAACCACATCTTTATCTGTAGCTACCTGAAGATCAACATTGTCATACCCGGCACCAGCCCTGACAACTATTTTCAGTTCAGGTGCAGCGTCCATTACCTCTTTATCAATCTTATCACTGCGAATGATAAGTGCGTGTACATCAGTAACGGCAGCAATCAATTCACTTTTCTCTGAATATTTCTCAAGCAATCTTACCTCATCACCTGATGCTTCAAACACCTGCTTTACTTCTGCTACAGCTTCTTTTGAAAATGGCTTCTCGGTAGCAATTAATATTTTACTCATCTCTATAAGATTAATTATTTTTTTCGAATTCTTTCATTGTGTCTATAAGAGCCTGCACGCTTGACAGAGGCATTGCATTATAGATAGATCCCCTGAAACCGCCTACTGATCTGTGTCCTTTTATTCCTATCATTCCTTTTCCTGTTGCAAACGCAAGGAAATCAGCTTCCAGCTCCTTGTAGCTGTCATCCATAACGAATGTAACATTCATGATGGAACGGTCTTTAACATTAGTAATATTCGACTTAAACATTTTATTCCTGTCGATCTCATTGTATAGAACTTTTGCCTTCTCGACGTTCATTTTATACATTGCGTCTACTCCACCCTGTTGCTTAAACCACTCCAGTGTTTTCAGCGCTGCAAAAACAGGCACTACCGGGGGTGTATTAAACATAGACTCCTTATCAATATGTGTTTGATAATTCAGCATGGTAGGTATCTGCCTGTCAACTTTACCCAGCATATCGTCTTTCACAATAACAAAGGTAACTCCAGCAGGGGCCAGGTTTTTCTGAGCACCACCATAGATTAAAGCATATTTTGAAATATCCACCGGGCGGCTGAAAATATCTGATGACATATCGGCAATCAAAGGAATTCCAACCTCGATATCTTCCCTTATCTCCGTACCATAAATTGTATTATTGGTAGTGATATGAAAATAGTCAGCATCCTGGGGCACCTTGTAGCCCTTTGGAATATATGAATATGTAGCATCTTTCGAAGATGCAACAACGTCTACTTCACCAAAGATTTTAGCTTCTTTGATGGCTTTTGCTGCCCATGCTCCTGTATCAAGATAAGCGGCTTTCTTCGCGAAAAAGTTATAGGGTACCATACAAAATTGCATGCTAGCCCCTCCTCCGAGAAATACTACGGAGTAACCTTCAGGGATATCAAGTAATTCTTTAAAAAGAGCAGTAGCCTGATCCATTACCGCTACAAATTCTTTACTTCTGTGAGAGACTTCCATAATGGATAATCCCATATCGCTAAAATTCATAATTGCATCAGAGGTCTGTTTAATGGTATACTCTGATAAAATTGAGGGTCCCGCCGAAAAGTTGTGCTTCTTCATATCTATTTGGTTTAAAAAATATCGTTAAAGGAATAACAGCCAAAATTACAATTTCAAAAAATCATCACAAAAACAAGAAGGTTTAGTTATAAGCTATTAGTTAACAATTGCGATTTGTTAAAATTTTAAAGAACTGAGAGATAATCATCCACCAGGTAAGGTACTATTGATGTCTGGTCAAAGGTATGACAATATCCGATTACATCATCCAATCCATTCAATTTTAGCCGCTGTTTCTGTGCAACCTTTTGAATATAGCCCATCAGATCATTCTTCGCAACATTATAAAGGTCTATCGCTCCGTTGGTACCATCGCATATAGTTTCATATTTTTCTGATTCAAGCACCTGCTGAGCCAATGCCCCGGCAAACATGCTATCTTCAAGATTAAATTTATTTTTCCATCCTGCGCAGAGGATCAGGAGATCCCTGTCTGATTCAATGATATAATCAGCCAATGCCTGCAGATTCAGATATGCACCAATAAGCACCTGGTAAGCGCTGGATGCCATCTGAATGGCATTGGTACCGTTGGTGGTTGAATAGACAATGTGTTTGCCTTCCACCATCTCCTGGGTAAAGTTGTATGGTGAGTTGCCAAAATCAGCAAAATCCCTTACGATTCCATCTCTCTCAGCAGCGACCATGTATCCTTCGTCCTTATATTTCTTCGCCTCTTCCAGGGTCCCAACAGGAATAATCCTTTCAACGCCATTCATAAATGCAGTAACAATAGCCGAACTGGCTCTTAAAACATCTGTTACAACAACGATGGCTCCCCTGTTTTCATAAGCAGGATAGAGTGCCGGGCTAAAACAAACTTCTATTTTATTCATATTTTCCCCTCAACTATTCATGCTATAAAAACGGTGGTTTTACTATCAAAGCCGGTACCTTTTTATTCCTGATTTGCAGGTAAATCCTGGTTCCCTCCTTTATATACTGTTTCTCAACATATCCCATGCCTATACCTTTTCCTGTGTAAGGTGACATTGTTCCCGAGGTGGCAATACCAATACGTGTACCATCCTCATTTAAAATATCATATCCTTTTCTGGGGATAGCTCTTTCCTCCATAACGAAGCCCACTAATCTTCGCTTTATTCCTTCCTCTTTCTGCTTAATAAAAATATCTTTTGCTATGAAGTCATTACCATCTGTCAGTTTTGTAATCCATCCCAGTCCGGCCTCCAGTGGTGAAGTTGTCTCATCTATATCATTACCATAAAGGCAGAATCCCATTTCAAGTCGAAGTGTATCCCTGGCAGCCAATCCAACTGGCATAATATTAAACTCCTCTCCTGCCTTCATGATCTCGGTCATGATATGAGCAGCATCTTCATTCTTCATATATATTTCAAAACCACCTGCACCGGTATAACCATTATGGCTGATTATCACATCATTTTTCCCTGCCATGCTATCCACAGCAAATGCGTAATATGGAATGCCACTTAGATCTAAATCCGTGAGTTTTTGCAGCACTTTTATGGCATTGGGACCCTGCACAGCCAGTTGAGAAATCTGGGAGGAACCATTCTCTATACTGGCCCCTACGCTATTATTCTCTACCATCCAATTCCAGTCTTTCTCCAGGTTGGAGGCATTAACAACAAGCAGGTATTTCTCCTCCGCAAATCTATATACAAGTAAATCATCAACAATACCTCCACTCCTGGTAGGCATGCATGAATACTGTATTTTTCCATTCTCCAGTTTCCTTACATCATTAGAAGTTATGCTCTGCACAAAAGCGCTCGCCTTCGGCCCCGTGACCCAAACTTCCCCCATATGTGAAACATCGAAAACCCCTACACTTTCCCTTACGCAAATATGTTCCTTTTTAACTCCTGAAAACTCAACCGGCATCTCAAATCCGGTAAATGGAACCATCTTTCCACCGTACTGTTGATGAATATCAAAAAATGCTGTTTTTTTCATTTTTATAGTAAGTGTTGAAATAATAAAATATGTAAAAACAAAAGTAGTATTTCTTTACAGCGATTAAAATTGTTTAATAGCACTAAATAAATAACCCGGCAGTTGCCGGGTTATTTATTTAGTGCTATTATTTATTTACTAAGTACTTCGAACTCAACCCTTCTGTTCATCTCCCGTCCTTCCGGGGTATCATTCGGAGCCACTGGCTGATCGTCGGCATATCCTACATACTCTAGTCGACTCTTATTGATTTTCTGTCCGCCTAAGTAATCAACAACTGCCTTGGCCCTGGCCTGTGACAATTTGGTATTTATACTCTTTGATCCGGTATTGTCGGTATGGCCGGAGATCTCCAGGCGGACTGTTTCATTATTCTCCAGGAATTTTGCCACCTGGTTAATTGATTCATAAGACTCAACTGTGAGCACCGACTTACCTGTCTCAAAATAGATGTTCTCCAAAACAACCTTTGTTCCAACCTCTATTCGCTGGAGATAGAAGTCGCGTTCAACCTGCTCGTCAGGATCCAGACCAGACAGATCGATTATATCAAGAAAGTAAAGATATCCTGTTGCATTGATTTCGATAGCATATACTCCCGGCTTGGCCAATTGTGTTCGGTAGAAGCCATCTGCCCCGGTAACTCCATTTCCGGATATTTCTCCTGTATTGGGATCGATAAATGACAACCTGGCCATCACAGTAGTATCTACACCTCCAATCGTATCACGCACCTGGCCCATAACCATCAGTGTAGTATCAACTGACAGCAGTTCAGGCATGGTAAGGAAGCTATATCTTTCGGGGTAATCAGTTCCCGCGATAAGCCGATCTTTTGTCAGCGTAGATACCTCCTTCTCAGACCCGAGTGTAATTACTTTGTAGATATCTTTCGCGCCATAACCACCTTCCCGGATAGTTGCATAATATCCATAGACACCTGTGATATCTGTGGTGTAAAATACTTCATCTTCAGGAGTATTTACCGGATAACCCAGGTTTTCAGGCGTTCTCCATCTTCCATCGTCTCCCTTCTCACTCTTGAATATATCAAAGCCACCCATTGTGTTATGCCCCTTTGAAGCAAAATACATAGAATTACCATCGGAAGAGAGGAATAACCCTTCTTCATCGTATTTCGAGTTTAGCAAGGTGCTTGCATTCTCTGGCTCATCCCATTTACCTTTTTCATTCAGTTTGGATACCAAAATATCTTTTCCTCCCCGGGTTAGTTCAGGATTTGTAGAAATAAAATAGAGCTCACGACCATTTGGCGACATAGCAGCAGAAGTTTCCTCTGAATCGGAACCCACCTTTCCGGGTAAAGACTTTGGCTTCTTCCATTTCAATTTATCTGGCTTGAAAGTGGCCATCTGGATATCTCCTCCATCCACGTCTCCCCTGTAAATAAAAAGGGATGCTCCGTCAGGAGAAACGCCTACAAGGGCATCGTTACTTTTTGAATTAAATGGTTTTCCCAGCGGATAACTTTCTGTGAGTATCCCGCTGTGAATAGGACTCAGGTAAATATCTTCATTGAATTTATTGTCAATCTCATTTCGCTTTGACTTGTCATTAAACGGGCGCCTGGATGTAAAGAAGAGTGCAGTATCCTGGTAAGCAAACTTTGGATTGTAATCATCGAATTTCGAGTTGATATTCTCCCCAAGATTCTGAATAATAACGCGCTGCGGCTCCTTCATAAACTCTTTTCCATATGTACATTCAATGATCAGCTTATCTATTCCATCGCTAAGATCCATCAGATCCTCAGATGGAGGCAATGCATTTCTGTAGAGTTGATAATGATCCTTCGCCTTATCAAATTCCAGGATCAGATGATAGGCCCTACCCAAAAGATAATCGATCTCTTCACTAATATCCGGTTTCAGATCATATGCCTTAAGGAGATAATCAATGGCTTTGACTTTATTATCGCTATACAGGTAGCAAATACCAATTTTATAGTTTAGTTCAGGATTATCAGCGTTATACTGATTTGCAAAAAGATAGAGGTCCCTTGCAACCGCAAATGTTCCAAATCCGGCAGTATAGAATTCATCACCTTCCTGGATACTTTTCCATGCATCTTTAAATCCCTCTTTCTGTTTAATCTTAAACTCCTTTTTATTTATGATCACTACTTCCTGTGCAGAAAGAAGTGTTCCGCAAAAAATAAAAAGAATAAATACGCTTAGGGCTTTGAGTCTCATAGCCAATATTTTTATAAATTATTTACATTCTTTAAGGTACTCCGTTGCTTGCTCTATTCCATAATTCAGAGCGGCGTTCCAATCCTCACAGGCACCAACCACATTTCCCTGTAATTCTCTTACCAGTCCACGGTTCAAATAGAGAATTCCAACAGATGGATTTTCTGCTATCGCCTCATCCAGAATTGATATTGCAGAGATGTAGTCCATCAGCTTAGTCTTGGCACTAGCAGTATTTAATTTTGCTTCCATAAATCCATTCTCAAGCTCTATCGCTCTAGAAAAATCCACCAGTGCAGTATCCAGATATCCCATCTGGTAGTTCGCATAACCCCGGTTGTTGTATGCCAGGTAAAGATTTGGATCCTGTTCAATCGCAGTTGAAAAATCCTCAATGGCACCTTCATAATCTCCCAGGATAATCTTTACTGAGCCCATATTGTTATATGCAATTGGAAACTCCCCCAGGTAGTTTATTGCAGTTTTGTAATCATATAAAGCCCCATTGTAATCACC
This sequence comes from uncultured Bacteroidaceae bacterium, assembly GCA_964538375.1. Lineage (GTDB taxonomy): Bacteria > Bacteroidota > Bacteroidia > Bacteroidales > JAUUZQ01. The sequence goes on from CAZIFQ010000015.1 coordinate 54,717, forward strand.
TAAGCGACGTTTTATACCAGCCCTGTCATGATATGCCAAAGGCATTTCATCATTCAGGTCAATTGATTTATTGAAATATATCAGTGCTTTATCATCATTCCCTTTAAGAAGATAGAGTAAACCTAACTGGTAATCCCCTTCTGCATTTTCAAAGCCCTTTTCAATAGCTACCAGGAGGTGTTCCATGCTTATACCTGTTGTATCAGTTGCTGACATCAGGTAACCTTTATAGAAATATGCCTCTCCCATGCTCCTGTCTTTGGAGATCGCAATATCAAGATCCTGCAGGGCCTCTTCTGTTTGTCCAAGTTCAGCTTTCACCCTGCCACGCTGCATGTACGCCACGGCATAAGCATCGTCTAATTCAATGCAATTGTTAAAATCTGTAATCGCATCAGTATAGTTCTGATTGTAGATATTCTCAAGCCCTGCGTTATACGATCTTGCCAGCTGTCGACGCTCCTTAAAAGTAAGTTGAGCATCTGTTACTGCAGCAAACAGCACAAGGAAGCTAACAATTAAGAATGATTTTTTCATGTGAATAAAATTTATTTTTGTTTGCCACATGAACCCCAAAGGCTCAACGAAGCTATATATGTACTATTATTTCGTGCTATAAGTTATGGTATTATTTTCAAATTTGAATCTAACACCACAATATTTATAACTAAATTAATACTAAAAAGGTTTCATCCAATACTACAATTAATAAAAAGTAGGATGAGAACTCCCGGGAAAACTATTTCTTGTCATATTTCATTATTCCGAAAAATAATCCACCTGTTCGTTTCTTTTCTAAAAATAAAAAAATAATTTTAGTGTTTTATCTATATTTATTAACGAAAGGAGTTTTAAGCAATGATCACAGATTTATCGTATCTAAAATCACTAGCAAATAATGATGAGAGTTTTATCAGAGATATGATAAATATCTTCAAAGAGCAGTTCGAAGAATATAGGATTGAAATGCCTGATCTGCTTGAAAAATCCGATTTCAATAATCTCTCAAAGATGGCCCACAAAGCTAAGTCTTCCGTTGCAGTTATGGGAATGACAAGTGAAGCAGACATATTGCAAAAACTTGAAATCCTCAGCAAAACAGGTAAGCAGTCGGAGGATTATGCAGAGATGATCAATATCTTTATTACACAAACGAGTGAGGCCATTAGTGAACTTGAACAAACATATCCATAAAACAGTAAAACCATGTTAGATACTAATGAATCAAATGGAGTTTTAGTTGTAAATTTCAAAGATACTGATCGGTTCAATGCACTTATTGCTGAGCCGGTAAAAGAGCGCTTACTAGGATATTACAGCAACCCGAAAACAAAATTAGCACTTGATCTCAGGGGTATTAAGTTCATTGATAGTTCTGGATTCAGCGTATTTTTATCGGCCATGAGAGCTGCCAGCAATAGCAATGGACAGTTTAAGATTTGTAATGTAAATGCTGAAGTGAAGGAACTATTCGAGGTGTTGCAATTACACAATGTTTTTGAAATGTACGAAACACTAGATGAGTGTTTAGCTAGTTTTTAATTACTAAAATTGTTACTAATATTGTTCCCTTAATTTATAATAAAAAACCATGAAAAAATTACTTGTTTTAATTGTTTTACTCGCTGCTTTAGTTTCCTGTAATCAGGGAGAAAAAAAGGCAGCTGTTACTGATGCTATAGATGAAACTGAAGTTTCTGCAAGCATGCTTACTGTTAAGGGAATTCTCGAATCTCCGGGAGATTATGAAGACAGCGAAATTAAAATTACAGGAATGGTTACGCATGTATGCTCACATGGCGGACAAAAGCTGTTTATTATTGGAGATGATCCTGATCAACAACTGCGCATTAATGTTGGAGAAGGAATTGCTGAATTTGACAAAGCGCTTGAAGGCAGCACTGTTGAGTTTATTGGAACATTCAAAATAATGGAAGAAGAGCAAACTGCTGAACTGGCAAAGGAGAATGAAGAGAAAGATCATCACACAGGAGATGAGGCTCATGCAAAAGCTGAGAGTGCCAGTTATTTTATTGAAGCAACTGAATACAAGGAATTAGCTGCTGAAATAATTTAATTTTCTTTCTAAATAAAATACGGACTCTGTATGAAATGGCGTAAATGGAATCGGTGGTTACACCGTGAGCTGGGGTATATATTTTTTGGAATGACTATAATATATGGGGTCTCAGGCATCGCTCTCAATCATGGCGTAGCCAAACACTGGAATCCTTCCCTGGTAGCAAAATCGGAACACATTGAAGGTATTGAAAAGGTCTCTACTGAGGGTATAAACAGAAATTATGTACTTGATATCTTATTGCTCACGGGAGAAAGAGATAATTTCAAGCAGTATTATATGCCAAATGATTCATCAGTAATGATCTATTTGAAAAATGGACACATTACTGTTGATATCAGCTCGGGAGAGGCCTACCTGACGAAGGTTCGAAACAGACCTGTATTCAAAGAGTTTAATTTTCTACACTATAACAAGCCAAAAAAACTATGGACCTGGTTCTCAGATATATTCGGATTATCTCTTGTGCTGATGGCTATTAGCGGGCTGTTCATGGTACGTGGTAAAAAGGGGATTACGGGCCAGGGAGCAGTGCTGGTTATCATCGGTGTATTGATACCGCTGATTTTTCTGACATTGTATTTATGGATTTAGGAATTAGGTATTAGGTGTCAGGGAACATTTGGATTCAGTGAATAGACGCGATAAATCGCGTCTCTACGGGACACTGGGCACTGGACACCAATTGTCAGTATCTTACATCAAACCTTCACAAAAGTTTCTGTGTGTGAGGCAGGCTTTACATATGCTTGTGCCATTTGTGATTAATTTCTTATCTTCGGGTAGTTTGTGGTATTTTCTTGAAATATAGTGTCTCACCTTTAACTAATTCAAAATGAGTGAAAAGATTCTTGAAGCGCTAATGCAGCTTTTCGCCATTATCGCCAAACCCGAAAGTTTAGCAGCAGATCGAAGGGCTGTTGTGGAATCATTTCTTAGCAAACAACTTAACCAGGAGCTGGTGGCAGAATTCCTGGAAGTCTACGACATGTATTTCAACAAATTCACCGAAGAAGATGGTAAGAAGACAAAAAAAGCCAGTCGCATACTTGCCCGCAGGTCTGTAAGAGTTTTAAAGATTTGTACTGCTATAAATGAAGAATTAACACAACAGCAAAAAGTGGTGGTTCTGATTCAGTTGCTTGAGTTTATTAAGGCAGATAATGAAAAAGTGACGGAGCAGGAACTGGAATTCCTATTCACTGTTGCCGATACTTTTAATATAGCCGCAGAAGAATACGAATCTATTCGCGAATTTGTATTAAACGATGATAAACTCATCCCCTCTGTTCATTTTCTTTTTGTTGATGATTCAAAAAAAGGCCGTGGATTGCCGCCAGGGGCAAAACACATTTTTAGGGAGAATTTATCAGGACAGATACGGGTAATTCATATACTCTCCACTAACCTTTATTTTGTAAAGTATATCGGACAAGGTGAGATATATATCAATGGACAATTGCTCGAGCAATACAAATCATACCCCTTAAATACCGGTTCTTCGATTAGAAACCAACAAATTAAACCGGTATACTACAGTGATATAGTTAGTTCCTTTGTTGGAGACAGGATAAAATCTAAAATTGTTTTTGAAGCAGATCATATTGGATTTAAGTTTCCAAATGGAGCTATCGGGCTTCATGATATTAATTTTGCCGAGACGTCAGGACGACTTGTAGGAATCATGGGAGCCAGTGGTGCAGGTAAATCTACCCTACTGAATGTACTAAACGGAACTCACGAGCCCACCAGTGGAGGTGTTCTCATCAATGGCATCAATATTCACAGCGGCGATCCGGCCGTAAAAGGAATCATAGGACATGTTTCACAGGATGATCTGTTGATTGAAGAGCTCAGTGTTTTTCAGAATCTTTACTATAATGCCAAACTCTGTTTCGACAATTACAATGAGGAGCAATTGGTAGAAACAGTCAACAACGTATTAGTGAGCCTGGGACTGTTTGAAATCAAGGGAATTCAGGTTGGTTCTCCGCTGAATAAAAAAATTAGTGGCGGACAACGAAAACGCCTGAACATTGCCCTGGAGCTGATACGTGAACCTGCAGTTCTTTTCCTTGATGAACCAACTTCAGGTCTTTCCAGCAGGGACAGTGAGAATATACTTGACCTCCTGAAGGAACTTTCCCTGAAAGGAAAGCTGGTATTTGTTGTAATACACCAACCTTCATCAGACATTTTCAAGATGTTTGACAGATTGCTGATATTGGATACTGGTGGGTTTCTTATATATAATGGTAATCCCATTGATTCCATCATGTACTTCAAGTCGAAAGTACAGCATGCCGACTGGAATGAAAGTGAGTGTCATGAATGCGGTAATGTAAATCCGGAGCAGGTATTTAATATTGTTGAAACCAATGTTCTGGATGAATATGGGAAACTGACCCATACGAGAAGGATCTCTCCCAAGCAATGGAGCGAGTATTTCAGGGAAGAATACAAAGAGGCAGATCAACCCGTCGCTACCAAAGAAGACCTTCCAGAAATATCTTTTAAAACTCCCAACAGGTTCAAGCAGTTCCTGGTTTTCCTCAAGCGTGACATACTCAAGAAGCTGAGTGATACCCAGTACCTCGTTATCAACTTCATGGAAGCACCTTTACTGGCCTTCCTCCTGGCTTTTATTGTGAAATACTACAGTGTTAGTGTGACCAATAAATTTGGTTATACCATATCGGAAAACAGCAACATGCCGGTCTATATCTTCATGTCAGTTATCGTAGCCCTTTTTATGGGGCTCACGGTAAGTGCTGAAGAAATTATTAAAGATCGAAAAATTCTTAAAAGGGAATCCTTCCTGAACCTGAGTTGGTCGGGATATCTCTTCTCTAAAGTGGGCGTTCAATTTGCCCTATCGGCTATACAGGCAGCAACATTTGTACTTGTTGGTAACAGTATTATGGAGATCAAGGGAATGTATTTCGAATACTGGGTTGTTCTTTTCTCTTCATGGGCCGCTGCCAATGTCACGGGGTTGTTGATATCCGACAGCTTCAAAACAGTAGTAACTATTTACATACTCATTCCATTCCTGGTTATCCCGCAAATCATTCTCAGCGGTATCATTGTGAAATTCGAGAATCTGAATCCACAGATTTCCACCCCAAGCAGAATTCCAATTTACGGTGAAATTATAACTGCACGCTGGGCTTATGAGGGTCTGGCCACATACCAGTTCATGGAAAATGACTATCAGAAAAACTTCTACCAGCAAGAAAAGATAAAGAGTGTCGCTGAGTTTAAATCTAATTTCTTATTGAAAAACCTTCAGAATAAACTGGTTGTAATAAGTGAAAATTACAAGGATCCCGAGAAAGCAGAGCTCATTGCAGGGCACCTTGATTTAATTCGCAATGAATTGGACAAGGAATATAAGAGCAGAATGGTATTCAAAACTTACTGTGAAGATGCTCCCGGCTACAAGATGAAATACCTTGATCAGTTGGTCCCGGGAGAAATCAATGATACTATACTTACTTATACTGATGAATATCTCCAGGCACTGTCTAAAGCATATACTGATATATACAGGGATGCGTTCAGAGAGAGCAATGCAATCAAGCAGAAATTCGACCTGGAAGAATTACAGGAGATGAAGAGAAAGCATCACAACACTGCATTGGCTGATTTTGTAACCAATAAGAATGAATTTGAGAAGATAGTTGAGTATAAAGGACAGCTGATTCAAAAAGCTTCCCCAATTTACCTGGATCCTTCTTCCAAGTTTATTAAGGCGCATTTTTACGCTCCTCGAAAGATGATATTTGGAACCTTCATCCGCACGCTGTGGGCCAATGTAATAATCATATGGTTTATGACAATAATTCTTTATATACTCCTTTATTTCAGGGTATTAAAGAAGCTTCTGGATATGATGGGGAATCTGACCAGAAAGAAATAGAGTTGATGAATTATCTTAAAAAGAGGCTGTATCATTTAAATTATGATACAGCCTCTTTCTTGTATTTATTACTGTTGCCTCAGCATAAAAAAGATATGGGTATCCTCCTCAATAGGGAATACCCACACTTTAATATTGTATGAAACGAGAACTTATTCTACGATCTCGATCATTTTAAAAGGAACCCTGATAATAGATTCGTAGTCTTCTCCTGCTTCAAGCATATCTTCATCATCTTCTTCATAATGCCAGTTGATGATTACTTCATTTTTGCCTTTGTGAATGGCTTCGAGTTTTTTAAACACATCAAGAATACACTTTGATGAACTTGTGTTAAAATATTCTAACTGCACATTCACCTGTGTTAGCTCAAGAGGTGAGCCACTATATTGCTCCAACCATTCTACAAGCGGCTTATAGAATTCAATTGAGTTTTCAGGGATTGAGCGCCCTTTAATTTCAATTACACCGTCTTGTGCATTAAATTTTACTGTTGGTGTTTTAGCGGTTCCTTCAATTGATAATGGTTCCATAATCTATATTTTAAAAATTTTATCAAGGATTATAATCAATATATACATCTAAATTAAAAAAACTAAAGTCTTCATCATACTTGTGAAAAGAAAAGTCAAGCGGATTGCCCGTTTTCCTTGCAATATCAACAAGTCCTAGCCCCCCTCCGCCTTTGTCAGATAACCGTTGATGGTTCAGTATAAACTTATACATATCCTTCAACTCCTCTTTTGACATGGTATTGATCTTATCAATTTTGTTCTTGAGAACATCAATTTTATCGGTAGAAACGAAATTACCGGTAGAAATTTTGTATTTGGATCCTATACGAGAAACAACAAGGATTCCAAACTTCTCTTCATATTCTTCTTGCATACCAGGAGGTAAAACATCAATGTGGTGGTAAAGGTTTTGTAAACTCTCCACCAATACATTGTATACTTTCTTCCTAATTTTTGAATCCTCGCTATAGTCATCCATCCTGGCCTCAACAACTTCCAGCACGTTACTAATCAACTCACTGGTAACATTACCTTTGTAAGCAATCAGGACGTCATCGCCGTTTAACTTGGAGTAATAATCGTTTACATCAAAGCTCATTTAAGCTTTATTTGTTTCAGGTAAATTATGCAAAATTTCTTGCTCAGCAAATATAAAAAAAATTATGGCTACTCAAAACAAGTCCTACTGGAACTTTATTATGAGTTTCATCTCAAATTTGTTTACTAAAAATAGTTAAAAATTCTTGTACTGCACAATATTTGTCAACTATTTCATTTTTTTTTATTAAACCAACGTTTTTCTTTGACAATTGTACTAAATCACATAATTGAATTGCTTTTGTGTTCCTTCAATTTTCCCTTAAATAGAGAATATTTAATGTATCTACACTCTAAATTGGCATTATATAATGTCAGTTTCTTATCTGGTTTCAAACCAATATGTTTTATTGCTTCGAAATTTGAAGTGAAAAGCCATGCTTTTGATCCCCCAAAACTATGTTTTAATGTACTTCCTATACCACTGTACATTGCTTCAATATCAGCCACTACTATTCTCTCTCCATAAGGAGGATTTATAACAAGGATGGCATTGTCCTGTTGTTCAGGATATTCCATGAAATCCTGCTTATTCACTGTAATAACATCTTCAAGTTTTGCAGACCTTACATTTGCCCGGATCATACTCACTGATTCACCATCAATATCTGTTGCCAGGATAGGAACATTAATTTCCCTTGTGGGTGGAAGATTCTCCATAACACGCTCATATAAAACAGGATCAAAGTCAAGCCAATCTTCAAATGCATATTTCTTCCTGAAAACGCCGGGAGGTATATTTCCAGCTATCAGGGCAGCTTCAATAGCAATTGTACCTGAGCCACTCATTGGATCAATAAAAGGTTTCTCTCCTCTCCAATCGGTTAAAAGAATCATTCCTGCTGCCAGAACTTCATTGATAGATGCGATATGACTCTTGGTTTTATACCCTCTTTTATGAAGAGAATCTCCTGAACTATCCAGAGATATTAAGAAAGACGTTTCATTTACGTGAACATTTATCCTGACATCGGGGGTTTTCGTATTAACGGGAGGCCTGAGAGAGGATTTTTCCCTGAATTGATCAACAATGGCATCCTTGATTTTCTGCTCTACATATAAGCTATTAGTATATACTTTCGAAAAGACAACTGCATCAATAACGAAAGATTTCTTCACAGTAAGGTACTGTGACCAGTCTATCCGAGAGATGTTGTTATAGAGTCGCTGTTCATTGTGTGCAGAAAACCTGGAAATCGGCATCAGGATTCGTAAAGCTGTACGCAAACAAAAATTTGCTTTATACAACAATGCCCTTCCACCTGTAAAATTAACTCCCCGGTTAACGGGTTCAACATTGTCTGCACCCAATAAGCGAAGTTCCTCAGCAAGGATATTTTCCAATCCTTTAAGCGTTTTTGCGTGAAATGTCTCCATTGATCCTCTTATCTCTTAAAATGATTATTTATTGCATTAACTGCATTTCGATTGCGCTGATCAGATTCACCCTTGACAATGTAGTAAGAATATCCAAGTTGATCCAGGTTTTGCTCATACATGCTAAAAAGATGATCTCTCATGCTTCCCCCATTTTCCCTGACAGGATCAGGTTCCCATGCCAGATCAGGAAAGCAGAGCAGCACGAGATCTGGTTTATAATCGCTAAGGGCCTTGCTGATCCATGCAGGCGATTCATTATAAACCAGCTCCATCCATACTTTGGTAATAACCAGACCTGTATCAAAGAATACCCATTCATGATCATTATAGTTCCGGTTCCACTGCTCAATCTGCTTTTTGCCAATTTCAACTACATCATTTTTCTTGTAGGATCCATCAAGCTTTTCAATATACTGCCGGGCATATTCAGGTATCCATAGCCCTTCGAAATACTCTGAAAGGAACTCGCAAAGCACTGTTTTTCCTGTTGATTCAGGCCCTGTGACAATTATTTTCTTTGTCGTCATACTGCCATCTTTAGTTCTTTACTCCACTGAATATAGCCAACAAAAGCCATGAAAGTGTAAATAACAAACAGGATGGATGTTGGATATAGCCCTTTGTAAATATACAATCCCATTGAAATAAAATCTATAGCTATCCACAATATCCAATGCTCCATGTATTTCCGGGTTAACATCCACGTTGCTACTATGCTGCCTGATGTTGTAAGCGCATCCCAATAAGGAAGGGGCGAATCGGTCAGATGATCAAGTACCAGTCCAATTGCCACGAATAAAACAATGATTGATACTGCAGCCATGAGCAATTGTCTGCCTCGAATTTTGCGCACCGGCATTTTCTCCCCTGTCTTGTTTCTGGCACTTGCCCAGCTGGCCCAGCCATAAACACTGATAAACAGGTAATATACGTTCAGGCCCATATCAGCATAAAACTTCGACTGGTAGAAAACAATCACATAAAGTGCGGCACTCAGAATCCCAAGGGGCCACAACAAAATATTCTGTTTGATGCTTAGTATCAGGTATGCAATACTGAGAAGGGTTCCCAGTACCTCTATATAGTGTTCAATCAACCAGTTTACCATATCAACTGGACTGTTTTAGCTTCTCCTTATAAAGTTTTGGATGCGAAAGAATCTCCTTGGCTTTAAGAAAGATGACATCTGTCTCGTTATAAATTTCATAGAATTTCTCTGTATCCCATAGGTCCCTGGCAACATATGCCTTGAATAAAATTATAATTTGTGATTTTGAGATATCCCAGTCCTCCTGGCTGAAATCGAGGCCCTCCTCTTCAGCATAGGAAATAAGACCTGCTAATACTTCATCGTCTACCTTGTAATCTTTAGTGTAATCATCAAATGCTCCGTAATCTGCTTTCAGCTTATCCCTGTAATTGTCAATATACTGGAGCATATACTGGTTAAATATGCCCATGCTAAACAGCTTGCTGTAGTAATCGGAAACAACTGTTGTATCCACGGGAACAAAATAGTCCGGCATAATTCCGCCACCACCATACACTGTTCTTCCCAGAACCAGGGTCTTGAACTTAAGGGAATCGGGAAATAGAATACTGTCGGCAGTATTCAGTTCACCCTGGTTAAAACGGTTTATAATATCCATGGCATAATCTTCATAGCCATTTTCATATGATTTTTGTATCAATCTTCCTGTTGGTGTATAGTAACGGGCAATGGTGAGCCGGATCTCTGATCCATCACTTAAGCGCAGGGGCTGTTGCACCAGGCCCTTTCCAAATGATCTTCTTCCCACAAGGACACCCCTGTCCCACTCCTGTATCGCACCACTGACAATCTCACTTGCTGACGCGGAGTACTCGTCAATCATAATTACAAGCCGTCCCTCTTCAAGCAATCCGCCTCTTTTTGACTTATGCTCTTTCCGCTGGTACTTGTCGCCTTCTGTTATTACGATTTCTTTACCCGTCTCCAGGAAATGGTCAGAAAGCGCAACCGCACTACTCAGATAACCACCACCGTTTCCTGAAAGATCGAGTACCAGGTTTTCCAATCCTTCACTTTTCAATTCTTTCAGGGCCTTTTCGAATTCCTCGACAGTTGTCTGTGAGAATCTCGACAGTTTGATATACCCGGTAGTCTTATCCACCATATATGATGCATCCAGGCTATACATTGGGATTTTATCCCTTACAATATTAAAATCAAGTTCATCCCCCGTATTTTTTCTAAATACCGTAATCCTTACCCTGGTACCTTTCTTTCCCTTAAGCCGCTTCTGTACTCCCCCTGTAGAGATGCCAATTCCTGCAACAATTTCATCCTCAACCTTGATTATTCTGTCGCCTGCTCTTATTCCTACTCTTTCAGACGGCCCTCCTTCTATAGTGCTGATAATGAAAATAGTGTCCTGAAGTATATTGAATGAAACTCCAATACCTTCGAATTCCCCGTTCAACTGTTCGCTCATCTCCTTGATATCATCTTTACTGATATATGAAGAGTGAGGATCCAGTTCGTGAAGCATCTGCTCAATAGTATTCTCAATGAGTGCATCTTCATCGACTGAATCGACATAGAACCGACTGATCTTATCCATCACTTCCATCAGCTTCAAGCCACCGGCATGCCATTGTCCAAACGATGTAGAAAAAATAAACATCGCAACTAGTACAAGCAGTATATATCTGATATTCTTCATCGTGTTATTCTTAAAAAGTTGTGTATTATAATAACCTGCAGAATGCAATAATGTTGCATACTACTCCCACTCGATTGTAGCTGGCGGCTTTGAACTGATGTCATATACAACCCGGTTGATCCCTCTTACTTTATTTATTATGTCGTTGGAGACGCGACTGAGAAATTCCGAAGGCAAGTGCGCCCAATCAGCAGTCATCCCATCAGTTGCAGTAACAGCTCTTAGTGCAACAACAAATTCATAGGTTCGTTCGTCACCCATTACACCAACAGATTGAACCGGTAAGAGCATGGTTCCTGCCTGCCAGATGCGATCATATAATCCGTAGCTTTTTAGTCCTTCGATAAAAATATAATCAGCCTCCTGAGCCAGTCGCACTTTCTCACGGCTTACTTCGCCCAGCACCCTTATTCCCAATCCAGGGCCAGGGAAAGGATGTCTTTTCAATATATGCGAACCAATATTAAGTGAATACCCAACCCTTCTGACTTCATCTTTGAATAAGAGTCGAAGCGGCTCCACAATTTTCAGGTTTATCTTTTCAGGCAAGCCACCCACATTATGGTGAGATTTAATGGTAGCTGAAGGTCCATTCACAGACACAGACTCGATAACATCGGGGTAAATAGTTCCCTGGGCCAGCCATTTAATGTTTTTTAATTTCAGCGATTCTGCTTCAAATACTTCGATGAAATTCTTCCCGATACTTTTTCGCTTTTTTTCCGGATCTACAATTCCTACCAGGTCATCCAGAAATTTATCCTGTGCATTTACACCGATAACTTTCAATCCAAGGTCCATATAAGATTCCAGGACATCCTCATATTCATTCTTCCTCAGCAGTCCATTATCTACAAAGATACAAGTGAGGTTTTTACCTATAGCCCTGTGCAATAATACTGCTGCCACAGATGAATCAACTCCACCCGATAATCCCAACACAACTTCATCATCCCCCAATGTACGTTTCAGTTCATTTATAGTGGCCTCAATGAAAGATTCTGGTGTCCAGGACTGCTCACATCCACAAATTTCCCTCAGGAAATTTCCCAGTATTTTTATCCCTTCAGTAGTATGATATACCTCCGGGTGAAACTGCAGTCCGAATGTATTTTCATTCTCAACTGCGTATGCACCAATGGCAACATCGCTTGTACTGGCAATAATATTGTATCCTTTCGGCAGGTTCATAATCGTATCACCATGCGACATCCATACCTGGGTATTGAGCGGAACATCCTTCAGTAAAGGATTGTCCTCGTCAATTTCGCTTAGCCGGGCCCGACCATACTCTCTTGAGTCAGATGCCTGCACCTCACCGCCGTAATAATGTGAAAGATACTGTGCACCGTAACAGATACCCAGTAATGGAATTTTGCCCTTGATTGAATCGATATTCGGAATAGGCGCATTTTCATCACGCACTGAATATGGACTACCAGATAGAATGACACCTTTTACAGATTCATCAATCTCCGGGTAATGATTATAAGGATGTATTTCACAGTACACATTATTCTCACGTACCTTTCTCGCAATCAGCTGAGTATACTGAGAACCAAAATCCAGGATAATAATCTTTTCAACCACGCTGCAATGTTTTAATTAGTCGGTAAAAATAACACATAAGTTTAGATAATGGATGCGAAAGCGCCTGCTTTTTATCGACATTATTTTTCTCTTTTTAAAGGAACTGAGTAAACGTCACCGTCATTCACAGCTACCGTCTCACCGAATACCTCCTGTGCCTCATCAGCAAACTCCTGCTCTGATTTATACCTGGTAGAGAAATGGCCTATTATTAATCTTCCGGCATTTGCCCGTAAGGCAATTTCTGCGGCCTGTTTGGCCGTTGAATGCAGCGTCTGTTTTGCTAATTTCCGATCTCTTTCCAGGAATGTTGCCTCGTGATACAAGAGATCGACGCCCTGAATTTGACTGGCTATCGAAGATTTGAATCCTGAATCTGAGATAAATGCGTAAGACCTGGGATGCCAGGGTTTCATAGTAAGTTCTTTGTTTGGAATTGTCTTTCCCTCCGCTGTAAGATAATCTGCACCATTCTTTATTTTTACCCTCTCCTCGATGTTGATATTGTACTTTTCGAGTTTCTCCTTGTTAAGATTAAGCAGTTTGTCTTTCTCCCTGAAGATATAACCAAATGTCTGGGTTCGATGCATTAACTCAATGGCATGAACCTCTGTCTTGCTATCCTCATACACTCTTTCTCCTGGCAAGGGTATATGGAATTTCAGGACATAGGGCAAAGGACCGAAATAGCTCAAATGACTATTCAACATTTCCTCCATCTTTTCAGGAGCGTAAATGTGCAGGTCGGCTTTTCTGCCCATAAGGCCCAGGCTGGATAAGAGTCCAAACAATCCAAACACATGGTCGCCGTGCAAATGAGATATAAAGATATGATTGATCCGGGCTGGGCTGATGTGTAATTTTCTCAATTGAATTTGTACTCCCTCACCGCAATCTATCAAAAAAAACCGCTCATTTATATTCAATAAATGAGCGGTAGTATTACGTTTTGATGTAGGCAGTGCAGAACTACTACCCAAGATTGTTAATTCAAAAGACACGCTGTCTATAAGTTAATCAGCATCTTTAATCATTGTCACCGCTTCGTCAACTGACGAAGAAATATTCAGTACAGTATCCAACTGTGATATGGTAATCAACCTTTCAACAGCATCGTTCAAACCTGTAAGTACAAAAGTACCGCTAGCATTTTTACAGAGACGGTTTGCAACAAGGATAGCACTAAGCCCAGAAGAATCACAATAACGACAATTGCTCAGATCAAGAACAATGTTTTTCTCGCCATTACCTGACACCAGCACAAGCTCCGATTTCAATGTTGGTGCTATGTGAGTGTCTAATTTTTCCTCCAATACTTTGATTAAAGTATGGTTTTCAAATTTTTCAATATTGAACTCCATTGCTGAAAATTTAGTAGTTAAACCTAATATTACTTCTTCTTACTTTCAGCCTGATCCTTCTCGTTCTTTTCCAGCATAGTCTTCAGAGCAGCCAAATCTGAGATATCTCCCAGTGTTGTTTTTTCAAGATTACTCTTGCTTTTCTTAGTTGCTTTTCTTACTTCACCAGCTTCTGACTGCTTTCCAGCAGGCTTAGAAGTCTTCTTCACCAAGTCTTCATGAATCCGACTATGAGACAAGATAATCTTTTTTGCTGACTTATTAAACTCAATCACCTTAAAAGATAGTTTTTCATCTGCTTTTGCAGGGCTTCCATCTTCCTTAACAAGGTGTTTTGGAGTTACAAATCCCTCAACGCCATAAGGTAAAGCAACTACTGCTCCTTTATCCATCAGATCAATGATAGTACCTTCATGAATCGAATCAATTTCGAAGACTGTTTCAAATACATCCCATGGATTTTCTTCCAACTGTTTATGTCCTAAACTCAATCGGCGATTTTCTTTGTCGATCTCCAGAACAACAACCTCAATATCTATACCAATAGAAGTAAACTCAGCAGGATGCTTGATTTTCTTAGTCCAGGAAAGATCCGAGATATGAATCAAGCCATCAACTCCTTCTTCGATCTCAACAAAAACGCCGAAGTTAGTGAAGTTGCGAACTTTCGCTGTGTGCTTAGAATTAGTACTATATTTTTCTTCTATCTTATCCCAAGGATCTTCTTTCAGTTGCTTGATACCAAGTGACATTTTTCTCTCTTCTCTATCAAGAGTCAGAATCACAGCTTCTACTTCATCACTAACCTTCATAAATTCCTGTGCACTTTTCAGGTGTTGTGACCAGCTCATTTCTGAAACGTGGATCAAACCTTCTACACCAGTAGCAATCTCTACAAATGCACCGTAATCTGCCATCACTACAACTTTACCTTTTACTTTATCACCTATGGCAAGTTTCTCATCAAGAGAATCCCATGGATGAGGAGTAAGTTGTTTCAGACCAAGAGCGATACGCTTCTTGTCATCATCGAAATCAAGAATTACAACATTGAGCTTTTGGTCGAGTGAAAGAACCTCTTCCGGATGATTTACACGGCCCCATGAAAGGTCAGTAATGTGAATCAAACCATCAACTCCACCGAGGTCGATAAATACGCCGTATGAAGTAATATTCTTAACAGTTCCTTCAAGAACCTGTCCTTTTTCAAGTTTAGCAATGATTTCTTTCTTCTGCTGTTCGAGTTCTTCTTCAATCAGTGCTTTGTGTGAAACAACCACGTTCTTAAATTCATGGTTGATTTTCACAACCTTGAATTCCATAGTCTTATCTACATAAGCATCGTAATCACGAATTGGCTTCACGTCGATTTGTGAACCAGGCAGGAATGCCTCGATTCCGAATACGTCAACAATCATACCACCCTTTGTACGACACTTAATATAACCTTTGATAACTTCATCCTGCTCCAATGCCTCGTTAACGCGATCCCATGAACGCATAGCACGGGCTTTCTTATGAGAAAGTACCAATTGGCCTTTTTTGTCTTCCTGGCTGTCAACATATACCTCAACAGTATCTCCTGCCTTAAGCTCAGGGTTGTAACGGAATTCATTCACAGAAACAACACCTTCAGACTTATAACCAATATTGATAACAACTTCTCTCTTGTTCAAAGAAATCACTTTACCATCAATTACCTCATTTTCATTAATTGTTGAAAGTGTACTGTTGTACATCTCCTCGTACTTGTCATAATCCTTTATAGCTTCCTCTGTTGCATTTGAATTATGTACATCCCAATCGAATTCAGCATTACCAGTCTCTGTAACACCTTTTTCAAGTTTCTTTGTAGCTTTTTTCGCTGCAGGTTTTTTCTCAGCTTTAGCTTTTTCATCCTTCGCAGGAGCTTCATCCTTTGCTAATGCTTCAGATGACAAGTCAGATGACTCTTCAGCAACTGGCTCTTCTTTTGCAGCTTCTTCTGTAACAACTTCCTCAGCTTTTACTTCCTTGTCCTCCGTAGCTTTAGCGGAGGCGGGCTTTTCTTCAGTAGCTTCAGCGGTGACGGAATCTTCCTTAACCGCAGTTTCTTTCTTAGTAGTTGTCTTTTCTTCCTTGTCCTCCTTAGCTTCAGTGGTAGCGGATTCTTCAACAACTTTTTCTTTTACTTCATCATTCGCTGGAGCTTTTTCTTTTGTTTCCTCGGCTTTGGCAGCTTCGGCTTTTGTTTCTTCAACACTTTGATCGGCGACTTGGTCGTCCTTCAATGTGTCTTTTTCTTTTTCGGTCATTCTGTTAAATAATTTAAAATTAATAAGTTAGACTATATATTGTACGAATATCGAGGCGCAAAGATATAACTTTTTGCTAAAAATTACTAATTTTCATCAGAATATCAGTGTCTTAGAGCACTTTACAGAAAGCTTTCATGCTCCATCATATTTTAGCTAAAACTACGTTCAATAGATTGACTAAAAACTCTAACTTTACATTCTCAAAAAATCACATGTATGAAAATTGCAGTTATTGGTACGGGATATGTTGGTCTTGTTTCCGGAACATGTTTTGCCGAAACAGGTATTACGGTGACCTGTGTTGACATTGATAAATCCAAGATTGACAGATTAAACAATGGTGAAATACCCATATATGAACCTGGTCTGGAAAGATTAGTAAACAAGAATATTGAAACAGGCAGACTACTTTTCTCGACAAGTTTGGAAGAGAGCATTACTGACTGTGAGGCAATATTTATCGCTGTAGGTACTCCTCCTGATGAAGATGGAAGTGCTGATTTAAAATATGTGTTATCTGTTGCAGCTGAGATTGGCCAATACATGAAAGATTACCTGGTTGTAATCACAAAAAGCACTGTTCCCATCAACACAGCTGAAAGGGTCAGGGTAGCTGTTCAAGCTGAGCTGACAAAAAGAGGTTCAGACCTGGAATTTGATGTGGCCTCCAATCCGGAATTTCTAAAAGAAGGTGCTGCCATCAATGATTTCCTGAAACCGGACCGAATCATCGTAGGCACAGATTCTGAACGTGCAATAAAAATGATTCAGCGGCTCTATAAGCCCTTCCTCCTCAACAACCATCCCCTGATTTTCATGGATATTCGTTCTGCAGAAATGACCAAATATGCAGCCAATGCCATGCTTGCCACAAAGATCAGTTTCATGAATGAAATTGCCAACCTATGTGAAATTGTCGGGGCAGATGTGAATATGGTTCGACAAGGTATTGGAAGTGATTCAAGAATAGGCAATAAATTTATCTATGCCGGTGCCGGATACGGTGGTTCATGCTTCCCTAAAGATGTTAAGGCCCTGGTAAAAACCGGCTTAGAATACCATTCTCCTTTGCGCATTCTTCAATCTGTTGAAGAAGCAAATGAACATCAAAAATCTGTAATCGCCCTGAAGCTAATGGCTCATTTTGATGGAGATATGAAGGGTAAAAAGGTCGCCATATGGGGTCTTTCCTTTAAACCGGAAACAGACGATATGCGTGAGGCACCTTCCCTGGTTATCATTGATAATCTGCTAAAAGCAGGAGCCATCATCAAAGCATTTGATCCGGTTGCCATGAAAGAAGCTGAAAGAATGCTGAATAGCAGTGTTGAGTTTTGCGCAAATAAATATGATGCTCTCGTTGATGCTGACGCATTGGTAGTGATCACTGAGTGGTCAGAGTTCAGAATACTGAACTATCCCCAGATGAAGGAACTGATGAAAGAAACAGTTATATTTGATGGAAGAAACATTTATGAACCTACTGAAATGCAGGAGAATGGATTCTCCTATTACAGCATCGGTAGGAAACCAGTAATACCGAATAGTTAATGAAGCGAATTCTTGTAACCGGGGGAGCCGGATTCATCGGATCACATCTATGTGAAAGATTGCTGAATGAAGGAAATGACGTTATCTGCATTGATAACTACTTTACCGGTTCAAAGAAAAATATCGTACACCTGCTGGATCATAAGTACTTTGAGATGACCAGGCACGATGTAACAGTGCCATATTATGCAGAGGTCGATGAGATTTATAATATGGCCTGTCCTGCCTCTCCAATTCATTACCAGTACAATCCTATAAAAACGGTAAAAACTTCCGTCATGGGAGCCATCAACATGCTGGGACTCGCGAAAAGAATCAAAGCGAAAGTTCTGCAGGCATCCACCAGTGAAGTATATGGAGATCCAAGCGTTCACCCACAGCCGGAATCATACTGGGGAAATGTTAATCCTGTTGGAATACGTGCCTGTTATGATGAAGGAAAAAGATGCGCTGAAACACTGTTCATGGATTACCATCTTCAGAACAAGGTAAAAATTAAAATTGTACGAATCTTCAACACCTACGGGCCCCGTATGCACCCGAATGATGGAAGAGTAGTCTCGAATTTCATCGTACAGGCATTAAAAAACAAAGATATTACAGTTTATGGAGACGGATCGCAAACGCGTAGTTTCCAATATGTTGACGATCTGGTTGAAGGTATGATGAGGATGATGGGTACTGAAGACAGTTTTACAGGTCCCGTAAATATTGGTAATCCAATTGAGTTCACCATCCTGGAACTTGCCAAAAAGATTATTCAAATGACCGGTTCAAAATCAAAGATTACTTATCAAGCCCTCCCTGATGATGATCCGATTCAGAGAAAACCTGATATTAGCATGGCTAAAGAAAAGCTCAATAACTGGGAGCCAAATATGACGCTTGAAAAAGGATTGGTAAAAACCATCGATTATTTCCAAAAAACGCTTTAGCAATGAAAGGAATTATTTTAGCCGGCGGCTCAGGAACAAGACTCTATCCTATCACAAGAAGTATTTCGAAGCAGATCATTCCTGTTTATGATAAACCAATGATCTATTACCCCCTGGCAGTTCTTATGCTGGCAGGTATCCGTGAAATCCTGATCATATCCACCCCCGAGGATTTGCACCTGTATCAAACCTTACTTGACGACGGAAGCCAGCTGGGTATTGAGCTTAGCTACGCAATTCAACCTTCACCTGACGGACTGGCACAGGCATTTCTTATCGGTGAGGAGTTTATTGGAGATGACAATGTCTGCCTGATCCTGGGCGATAATATTTACTATGGACATGGTTTTGAAAAAACGTTGACTGATACTGCGGCACTGGATGACGGAGCTGTTGTTTTTGGATATTATGTAACCGATCCCGAGAGATATGGTGTCGTAGAATTTGATGAGAAAGGGAAAGTAATCAGCTTAGAAGAAAAACCGGTGAAACCGAATTCAAACTATGCTGTTACGGGCTTATATTTCTACAGTAACGACGTTGTAGAAAAAGCAAAATCACTGAAGCCATCCAGCAGGGGAGAATTAGAGATCACCGACCTCAACCGGCTCTACCTTGAAGAAGAGCGCTTACTGGTAAGAATCATGGGACGGGGAATGGCCTGGCTGGATACAGGAACACACGAGAGTTTACTGCAGGCATCTAATTTTATTCATACCATGGAAGAGCGCCAGGGATTAAAGATATCCTGTATTGAAGAAATTGCTTATAGAAAGGAGTATATTAATAAGGAACAACTTCTAAAGCTTGCCGAAGGATTGAAGAAGAGCGCCTATGGTCAGTACCTTTTTTCAATAGCCAATGAAAGAATTTACAATTTTATTAGTTAAGTAATCATGACCATCATAGAGACCGATTTTGAAGGATTATATTTAGTGGAGCCGACAATTTTCAAAGATAGTCGTGGCTATTTCTTTGAAAGTTACAACAAGAGAATGCATGAAGAAGCTGGTCTGCAACAAACTTTTGTGCAGGACAACCAGTCCAAATCATCATACGGTGTTATCCGCGGGCTGCATCTTCAATCGGAGCCACATGCGCAAACTAAATTGGTGCGGGTACTTGAAGGAGCTATATATGATGTGGCTGTAGACCTGAGAAAAGGATCCTTGACTTTTGGAAAGTGGTTTGGTGTTGAAATCAATGAAGAAAATAATCTTCAACTACTCATCCCAAAGGGCTTTGGACACGGATTCTCAGTACTGAGTGAAACAGCTACAGTATTTTATAAATGTGATGAACTTTATCATCCGGAATTGGAAATAGGAGTCAAATTTGATGATCCGGAACTGGCAATTGATTGGAAAATACCGGCGGAGAAGATGAGTGTCTCAGACAAGGATAAGATACTGCCCTCCTTCAGATCATATTTAGGATAAACAGATGAAAAGTAAGATATTAGTAACAGGAGCCAATGGTCAGCTGGGCAATGAACTCAGAGAACTTGCGCCCTCATCAGGGCATCAATTTTACTATACTGATATCGGTCAACTGGATCTTACTTCTGAAACCGACACCAGGAAATATCTCGATTCAATTTCCCCGGATTATATAATTAATTGTGCTGCATACACGGCTGTGGATAAAGCCGAAAGCGATGCTGAGCAGGCCCTGGCCGTTAACGCTGTTGTTCCTGAGATACTGGTCGCTTATGCCAGGGACAAAAAAACAAGGTTGATACATATTTCTACAGATTATGTTTTCTCCGGTAAGGGTGACACTCCATTGAAGGAAACAGATGTTCCCGGACCAGAGAGTGTGTACGGGAGAACAAAACTGATTGGAGAGTTTATTATGGAGAGTCATCCACAATCCATAATTATCAGGACATCCTGGCTCTACTCCTCCTATGGAAAAAATTTTGTTAAGACGATGGTCGGATTGATGGCTGAGAAAAAAGAATTACAAATTGTATTTGATCAGTACGGGACCCCGACATATGCTGCTGACCTGGCCGGGGCTATTCTTCAAATCATTAAGAGTGCCGATCAAAACGAGGATAACTTTAAACCCGGCTATTATCATTATTCGAATGAAGGATCAACAACATGGTTTGAACTGGCAGGAGAGATTAAGAAATTTCTTGGATCAGGTTGTGTAATACATCCGGTTGATACAATAGATTATCCCCTGCCGGCTCCGAGACCTATGTACAGTGTAATGAGCAAAGAAAAAATTGTAAAAGCATACGGAATTGAGATTCCTTCCTGGAAGGATAGCTTAGAAGTATGCTTGAAAAAAATGACTGATAAATAGATATTACTACAAAATGGAAAACAAAAGTATGATAGAACAGGTAAGAGAAACTGCACAGCAGTGGCTCGCAAGCAATATTGATAGTGAGACAAAAACCTCCATCATCAATATGTTGCAGAATGACGAAAAAGAACTTGTAGAAAGCTTTTACAAAGTGTTGGAATTTGGTACAGGCGGACTCCGTGGGATTATGGGTGCAGGTACCAACCGAATAAATATTTATACTGTTGGTATGGCTACCCAGGGATTATGCAACTATCTCTTAAAAGAGTTCAAACACCTGGAGCAGATCAAAGTTGCCATTGCTCACGATTGTCGCAATAACAGTCCCCTGTTTGCCCAAACCACCGCTGATATTTTCAGTGCAAATGGCATTAAAGCATACCTGTTCGACGGACTGCGGCCTACGCCCGAACTTAGCTTTGCCATCCGGGAGCTGGGTTGCCAGAGTGGCGTTGTTATTACAGCTTCACACAATCCAAAAGAATATAACGGGTATAAGGCCTATTGGGAAGACGGTGCGCAGATCATCGCTCCGCACGATGAGAATATTGTTAAACAAGTAAAGAACATCAAATCCATCAATGATGTGAAATTTAAAGGCAATCCTGATCTAATTGAAATGATTGGTGAAGAGATAGATGAAATCTACCTGGAAAAGGTTGTTAGTCAGTCATTAAACAGGGATCTGATTGCTAAACATTCAGACATAAAAATCGTATATACTCCTATTCATGGTACCGGCGTAAAGCTTGTACCGGAGGCAATGAAACGCCTTGGATTCAAAAATATTTATAATGTGCCTGAACAGGATGTAGTGAGCGGTGAATTTCCAACGGTTGTTTCTCCAAACCCGGAGGAATCTGCCGCCTTGAGCCTGGCGCTTAAAAAAGCGGATGAAGTAGGTGCAGACCTGGTAATGGCTACTGATCCGGATGCCGACAGGGTTGGAATTGCAGTAAGAAATAATAAGGGAGAACTGATCCTGATGAATGGAAATCAGACTGCTGTATTGCTTTCTTACTATCTCATCTCTCAATGGAAAAAGAATGGCAAGCTGAAAGGCAAGGAGTTCATTGCCAAAACAATTGTAACTACAGAATTGATCACAGATATTGCCAATAAATTCGAAGTTCAATATTTTGATTGCCTGACCGGTTTCAAATGGATTGCAGATGTTATAAGGCAGCATGAAGAAGACATGACTTATATTGGTGGTGGTGAAGAGAGTTATGGCTTCATGATTGGTGATTTCGTGAGAGACAAGGATGCTGTTTCTGCCTGTTCAATGATTGCAGAGATTGCCGCCTGGGCTAAGGAACAGGGCAAAAACCTCTTCGATGTCATCCAGGATATCTATTTGGAATTCTCTTTCTACAAAGAAGGCCTCGTTTCTATTTACAGGCAAGGCAAAGAAGGAGCCGAGGAGATTGCTGCCATGATGGAGAAATTCAGGTCAACACCTCCGGAAACTATCGATGGCGCTGATGTGGTCCTGGTACACGACTACCTGAAGCGACAGACCTACGATACGATTTCACATTTGAGATATGACATCCAGCTACCGAAATCCAATGTGCTGCAATATATCGCAAAGAATGGTACAAAAGTATCCATCAGACCATCCGGTACTGAACCCAAGATCAAGTTTTATTTCAGTGTGAATGCTCCCCTGGCCAGCAAAGAAGATTATGAAGCCCTGAATGCAGAGCTTGAAGCCAGAATTGAGAATTTGAAGAAGGATTTGGGCCTGGTTTAGGGATAATCAATTTCGAGGATGTATCATATAGACTTATGATGCATCCTTATATCAGCCAACATATCTATTTGATCGTGTCAGGTCTATTTCTTTACCTTTTGCTTTATCCCTATCAGGACATACAATAGTGGTCCTAATACCGGAAGCAGTAAAATAAGCAGCACCCAAATAAGTTTATTCGAGCCGGTAAATTCATTTCTCAAGACATCAATTAAAGCTATAAGCATTAGCGGAAGCACTATCAGAATTGCAACAATAATAATGATTTGCCAGGCTCCTACCATTCCTAAAATTGTCATATTGATTAGGTTTTGATTTAAATACAAGATAATAAGAAAATTTTAAAAAGTTGGTAATATATTTACAACCATGAAAACCTACCGCAAAGAACTCTGGTTCGATATCAAAGCCAGGAGAGAATTAATCAACATCACGCATGTTGTAAATGAGTGTTTAAGGGAAAGTGAAATAAGCGAAGGGCTATGCCTTGTAAAT
>CAZIFQ010000016.1:0-64620 GCA_964538375.1 uncultured Bacteroidaceae bacterium
AAACCTGTGCACTCTTATTTGCCATTTTCTGTGCATTGTAAGTTGCTACTTACAAGTTGCCGTGTTTGGTCAGTATTCTCAAGTTAAGTCTAAAAACTTTAGATATATACCTTGTGAATTAAGGGTTGACAGAGGGACTCACCAAGCTAATATAGGTCTAAGTACCGAAAATGGTTTAGATTTTGAATCACGTGTTGGACCATCTTTATTTCCGTTTCATTACACTGCAGCTGCTGTTGATATTGGAGATGGAGGCTATCGTGTAAACATGGATGAATCTACTATTATTGGGCATGGTTTTGGAAGCAATGTTGAGACAATTTCTATAAACAATAATTTTAATGACTGTGGTAAAGTACCTAACTTCTCAACAGTGATCGGGGGGGGGAGAAGAACAAGTAGCACGTCGAATTTATAGTGCTTCGACTTGTTTCATGATAATAGATACCATATTGGAGAATGCCCAGTTTCGTTTTACCCAGCTCGTTACCAGTATTATCAATAGATTGGCAAGCCTTGCTGCCCAGATCTGAATTTCTATCGCATTCTCATTATCTACTTCTGAACATTAAATGAGAACTCGCCGGATAGCAAATTTCCAGATACAGCGCTAACATTTATTTCTCCCGCTGAATTGCCTATTTTTACAAGTGCTGCTCCAATACCTGCCTCAGCTATAATTTCCTTATTATTAATTATATCTGCATCACCTTTCATATCCAGTTTTACCTTTTCTGAGAAATCTGGTACAATGGTTCCATTCTCATCAATAGCAGTAATATAAAGAAAGAGAACATCATTGCATTCTGACTGGGGTGCACGACCGCTTTCATCGATCCGGATTTTCAAAGCCGTTGCAATTCCCGGTGTTCTAACAATATCTTCAGCAACCTTTTCGCCATCGATATATCCAATAGCTTTAAGGGTGCCTTCTTTAAATGACTCCATGCTGAAAGTAAAAGGTGGATGAACTAAATTATTAGATACATGATTAGAATCGGCTTGTTGTTTTGCAATGAGACTTTTATTTATGTATAATTCAACTTCATCACAATTACTGAATACCTTCAGATTCAATGGAGATTCTGAAGTCCAGTAGCTTGCAATATGAAGTTCAACTTCTTCTTCCGGGTCCTTCTGACTTGAAAAGAAATAATAGCTGAACTTTGGCAAACGGAAGATGTCCATAATTCCTGATGCTTCCATATTGTCATAATACCCCCTGTTATAGTCAAACATCACCCAATAAGCGTCGGCAAAAGCCGGAGTATTAAAGTTATCATTGTGTGCTTCCTGAATATTACTCGCTTGTTGTAATAAGCGCTCTTCACCAAATGAGCGTAATTGTCTGCTACTTTTAACTACTCTCAGGTCCTTTGGCATTCTATGTTGGTTCAAGCCAGGATTATTAGAATGATATTCCCAATCTCCATACTCAGAAACAACATAGGGCTTTTCCTGTACTTCATTGTAATGTCTTATTCGATGTTGGCGCGCCTGAAGATAGATGTCATACACATCATCCATCCATCCACAAGAAAAAGTGTTCTCGCCTGGATATTCAGCGTGCACTATCCGGTGCAGTTCTTCCATGAAGAAAACAGGCATCTGTGTTTCATTTAATGAGGTCTCCCATGCCAGGACACAGGGATGATTGCGGTCTCTACGTATCAATTCTGCTGAAGACCTGTAGCAATAATCTCTGAATTGATCATTATCCAGGTAGTATTGCCATCCAAGAATAGCATCCAACACAAGCAAACCCAGCTCATCACATGCGTCCATAAAAGCAGGAGATTGGGGATAATGTGATAATCGTATAAAGTTAAATCCAGCCTCTTTAATCTTTTTTGCATCACGGTATTGTGCATTATCGGAAAGTGCATAACCTACATAAGGATACTCCTGATGCCGGTTTACCCCACGTAAAAAAGTTTTCTCCCCATTGATATACAGATCATTATCTTCAAATACGAACTCCCTGATGCCAAATCTGTTCTCCTGCATATCTACTAATGCTCCATCAACATACACTTCAGTTTTCAGTTGATAAAGATGAGGGATGAGAGGTGACCAGAGTTTAGCTTCAGGAATTGGGATCATTTGAGTCAGTTCTACATTTCCTCCTGGATCAATCATACTCCTATCAGATGTGCTCCTATGTATCTCTTGATCCCTATAGAAAATAGTATTGACCAAATTTACATCCTTTGATACTGTCTCCTCATTTACGATATGTGTCTTCACCCTAACCAGAGATTCCTTCTCAGACACTTTGGGAAAAGTAATAAATATACCTCCTCCGGCAACTTTATCCGCCAACACTGAATGAGAGATATGTACACCGTTTTTAACAATTAACCAGGCATTACGATACAAACCACCGTACATATTAAAATCTAACTTCTTGAGAGGTTTTGGCCCGGTAATAGCATTATCAGTATTATTCAGACGCACTGCCAATACGTTCTTTTCTCCTGCTTTCACATATTTGGAAATATCAACAACTACCGGTAGATATCCACCCTGGTGAACTGTAATCTTATGTCCATTGAACCATACGACAGAATGGTTCATGGCCGCTTCCAGTTCTATGCTAATCTTTTTTTCACTAAAAGTTTTAGGCAGATCAAGGGCCCGGCGATACCAGCATATCCCTTGCCATTGGTCATTGACAAGAAGTGGCTCAATGTGAGCTGTATGAGGCAAGCTAACAGACTCCCAACTTACATCATTGAAATCCACTTGATGAAACGCTTCCTCTGATGAATTGGCTTCATCCAAACAAAAAAATCTCCAGCTTGTATTAAGACTGATTCGTTCACCGGGAGTATTTTGCCGACAAGAGGGAAATACTATAATTATTGCTAGCATAAGAGCAATCAAAGTGTCTCGTCTCATAACTCATCTTTTAGTTTTTCGATATTCATTTGATAGAGTCTTTAAACCAATTTCTACCCCTTCTATCATTTCTTGGTATAATTCTGGCTTCTCATTTTTCACCCATTCCAACACTTCTACAGAATTCGGAACAATTGGGTGATAAATATCACTCACCGGCTTCATTTTCTCATCATATACACAAGTTGTATTTCGAAGATTTTCCAATACAGAGGCGTAGTCAGGATCTTTTGCCAGGTTATTCAACTCCAGGGGGTCATTGGCAAGATTGTATAACTCTTCGGCGGGTTTTGTTTTCTGAAAGAATAATTTCTCTACTTCATTTAGTTTTCCCTCACTATTGAGCTGGCGCATAATATGAACAGCCGGCCTGTAAAATTCCAGGTAAGCCTGACCAGCATCAAAAGGAATTTGTGGTTTGTCGTTCCTGATATATTTCCAGTTTCCGGAAGTTATGGCCCTTGATTTATCTTCAATTTCATCCCAAAGATCACGGGCAGCATAAACATACTCTCTATTAAAACCTTCATTAAAGATAGGCTGTCCGCTCATGTATTCAGGTAAATCAATTCCTGCCATATCCATGATTGTAGCAGTAATATCCGTGGCACTCACCACATCATTGCGCACACTTGCTCCTGACAATCCTCCCGGATAATGAACTATTAGAGGAATATGCAGACCCGGATCATGCAAATAACCTTTACCCCATATATTACAGCGCCCATTATCTGCAATAAAAATCACAATAGTATTATCGGTCATTCTTTTCTCTTCCAGTTCACGAAAGATCATACCTACCTCATTGTCCATATATTCAACCTGGTCAAGATACCTGGCCCAATCCAATCTAATGATTGAATGATCAGCCATAAATTCAGGAAGCTTCACAGAATCAGGATTAACAGGATGGTCGGATTGATTACGGATTTCATTCCACCAATCGCCCCTGTGAGTTACCTTCAATTGTATCTGGGCAAAAAATGGTTGATCCTCTTTTTCAAAATGGTCCAGTTTATCAAATAATCCAAATTGTTCTTTACCATCCCAGGGGCCTACAGCTACGTGTTGGAAATTCACATCTATTTTTCGTCCTTTATCAAACACCCCATGGTGTCCTAAGATGCATGTATAACCAGCTTCCCTCAACCAATATGTGAATGGCTTATACTGTTTATCAAGGAGCACATCCCTGTTACTCCGGTGATGGTGTGCATTGATTTTAACCTGGTGAGTTCCGACCATCATTGCGGAGCGACTGGGGGAACATATAGGATTGGTTACAAAACAATTATTGAACAAAACACCCTGTTCCGACATAAGATTCAGGTTAGGAGTATGGACAGCATGCATTCCATAACACTCAAGGTCAAGACTCATATCCTCTGCCATAAGCCAGATGATATTCGGTCGATCCTGTGCATATAATTGATTGGATATCATCCAGATGAAGATGATTTCAAGTAGATATGTTTTAAATAGTCTGTTCATCAATTTTCATTTTTAATACTGTGTATCGAACGTTAAAAAAGAGGCTTTCTGAAACAGCCTCTCTAGTTGCTGTGTATAAAAAGAAAGTATTATTGTCCTTATAAAAACTTCAATAAAAATGTAAATTATTAAATCAAAAGGTGAGTGATGTACTCAAGCATATATTAAATGTATCAATCAGTAAATATGGCATCTATAGTATCATATCAGACACTGATATACCGGGGTCAAGGTACCTTGTGAGATTCAGAACTAAATATACCTTCTGTACTTATTTTTCTGAATATTTCTTTTGAGCTTCAGAAGCAAACTTCCCAGGTGTAAAATGATACTTTTCCTTAAATAATTTACTGAAATGAGTACGGCTTTTAAATCCTGTTACCATAAACACTTCATTTACGTTCAAGCCGTCATGAACTAATAAATTGGCAGCTTTCTCCAACCTGAGGGTCTTTAAAAATTCAAAAGGGGTTTGGTTAGTTAGTGCCTTTACTTTCTGATAAAAATGAGAGCGATTCATATACAGGGCTCTTGCAACTTTGTCCAGGTCCAAATCACTGTTATCCAGATTCTCTTCCATCAACTTATATAGTTTCTTCAGGAAAGCGTCATCATTGCTGCTGTGTTTATTCTTCTCCAGTGTAAGAGGAATATGAAGTTTAAAACGCTCTCTCAATTGCTGTCTGTTCCGAAGTAATGCTTCCACGCTGGCTACAAGATGTTGCACCTCAAATGGTTTAAATATATACGCATCAGCACCATCCATTATTCCTTTTACCCGCTCATCAGTTGTGTTGCAGCCTGTAAGCAGAATAACAGGGATATGACTTGTTTTGATATCTGACTTAATCCTTTTGCATAGGTCAAATCCATTCAACACTGGCATAAGCACATCACTTATTACAATATCCGGCCACTCATCTTCCATGGCATTCAGACACTCTTGGCCATTTACAAATGATTTTACCTTAAAAAAATTCTCCAGAGCCTCGCTTATAAACAACCTCATATCAGCATTGTCCTCAGCAATAAATACAATCGCTTTCGAAAAATCTCCAGTTACTTCTATATCTAATGGATCGATTTTATCTTCGAATTGATCCGCTGCCAAACAATTCTCTTCTAATACTAATATTTCCTTCTCAATCTCCTGTTGATCATCGTTGAATCTATTCTTAACAACAGGGAGTCTTAAGTGTATTGTAGTGGATTTCCCTAATTCACTTTCTGCATGAATATATCCATAATGCATTTCCACGAGGCGCTTTGTGAACGCCAGACCAATTCCCGATCCCTTTGATCCATCAGTCCCCTCACTTTTAGAACGATAGAATCTTTCAAAGATATGTTGCAGATCTTTCGAAGAGATTCCTTTCCCTGTATCATTTACAGCAATCACCAGGTCACTCTCCTCTCGCATATAACTTATCATTATTGAATCACCGGCATCAGTATACTTGAAAGCATTATTCAACAGGTTATTGAAAATCTTTTCAAGTTTATCTTTATCTGCCCAAACATATATACTTGACTTTTCCCCTATGGCCTTAAGTGTTTTCTTCTCTGCGGCTGCCAAATACTCAAAATTAGTTATCAGATCCCTAATAAAAACATCAAAGTTAAACCTTGCAGAGTTCATTTTTAACAGATTCGCCTCTGCCCTCTGAAAATCATGTACCTGATCTATTAACTGGGAAATCTTTTGTGATTGTCTCTTTACAATAAGTAGCTTCTCCTGAATAGTCTCATCACTTTTATACTCCTTAGATAGCATATCAATGGGTCCTGAAATTAAGGTAAGTGGAGTTTTTATTTCATGACTTATATTAGAAAAAAAACGAAGTTTAGCTGTATTTACTTCTTTCTCTTTGTCTTTTTCAAGGTGCTCAATTTGAATCTTATACTTTAGGGATTGTATTCTTAAAATTACCAACATACTCAAGTAGATGAGCACCAGAATCACAAGGATATATAGAGCTAAAGCTTTATTTGTTTTCCAGAACGAAGGAGAAATGGTGATTTTTAATTTTTTTGGGATAGTCCATTCCTTCACAGAATTAGAAGCCATTACACTTAATATATATTCTCCCGGCCGAAGCCCGTTAAAATTAATATTCCGCTGACTTGAGGGAACCTCAATCCACTCATCATTTACAGGCAGCAGCTGATATTTAATATAATGATTATTCGGATTTGAGAAATGCAGGGATGTTAATTCAATTGAGAATACATCCTCATTATGCTTGAGTACAATTTCTCCCACATCAGTAAGAGTCTTGTCCAGCAGCACCCTATTCCCTATTGTATCACCCGGCAGAATGCTCTGATTAAAAATCTTCAACTCACCAAATTCCAACTTAGGGAGTATTTCCTGGTCATTCACTTCTTTGGGATTGAAATAGAGAATACCCTCATAACCCGAAAAAACAAAAGTTCCATTTTCAAGGTTTGCTGAAGCATAAGAAAAATCCTCAAATGGTAAGCCATCCTGCTTTCCAAATTGCCTGAATCTATAGTCCTTAGTATCAAATTTATTCAGACCAATATTTGTAGATATCCAGAGGTTATGCTCATCATCACACAAAATACTTTTAACTACATTATTAGACAGTCCATGCTTTTCAGTAAAAGGAATAAAAAATAGATCATCATTCATTTCTATCACTTTGCATATACCTCCACCTTCTGTCCCAATCCACAACTCCTCATTTGGCAGCCGGATAATACTTGAAACAAAATTACTTGGCAGGGACCTTTCAGAATTATCATTAACTCTAACTTGTTTCACTACGGCGTTTTGTAGAGAGATATCATCATTGATTTCAATTCTCAATAAACCATCTTTATCTGTACCAACCCATATTACATCCAACAACGGATCAATATAAACTCTCCTCATCATTGAAATTTTCTCGTCAATCAGGAATGGATTCTCATTCAAGGATTCGACCTGGACTATTTCCCCATCGTCGTCCATTCTTAATCTATAGAGATCATTCAAACAACCCAGCCATATGTCTCCGTTTCTGTCTTCTGCATATGATCTGATTGAGATTAACTCAAGTCCAAATAATGCTTCAGTATTTATTCGTTTAACCGTTTTTTGCCTGGTCCGATATCTTAAAAAATCACTACCTCCAATGGTCATCCACAGATCTCCTCTGGAATCTTTGAAAGCAGATCCACCCACCATTGATAGGTCCATTATATTATTGAATGGCAGAGGTTCAAATTGTTTCAGGTCAGTATTAAATATGGCAAGCCCTCCTTGCAGTGCAGAAACAAAGATCCGATTATTGTCAAAGACACTTATCTGATTTATATGATTTGAATGGAGACCAAAATCATTGTCTGAATTTGAATTTCGTACATGAAATGGATTGCTATTCAAATTGAAACGGTATATTCCCTTATTAAATGTACCTGCCCAACATCCATAACTTGTTGACGAGGCAATACAGCTTGCTCTCAATAAGCCCTGGTCTATCGAAAATGAAGATATTTTATAGCTAGTTTGATTAAGAAAGGCTTCCAACTTATCAATTTTAATAAAACCATCCCTCAAGGTGCCAAGCCATAAATTTCCCTCTTGATCAAGTGAAATTGAGTTAAACTGATAATTGTTAAGTAATATTGATTCATTTGAAAAATTACAGATCCCCTTATTCAGCTGAAAATCTATAACTGCAATACCATATGACAGTGTGGCCAACAGCTTATTATTCTCAATCATAATAATGCTGTTACTTACATCAGAAAAATCTTCTAAAACTAGTCGAAACTTCCCACTATCAATATTAAACAGAAGTATTCCCACCGATGTGGAAAAGACGTGATAAATGCTGTCAAGAATAGCACAATCATAAAACCTAATAGCTTGATCTGAGAAAGCATCAGGGGGAACAAATTGATGCTTTAAAGTATAGTCAGAATTGAAAACCAGTACTCCAGCATCCTCTGTGGCACAAACAATAAGGCCATTATCAGGATTTTCCAATATCCTCCTGACAATCGGTCCACTCTTGTCTCCATCCAACAATTTATTTGAATAGATTTTATTGAACTTACCAGACAAAGAGTTGAAAATAGAAAGACCTTCATCTGTACCTATCCATATGTTGCCACATAAATCCTCACTAATGGTCCGAACCCGGTTGCTGTAAAGTAAATCATTGTCAACAGTACTCTTAAACACCTCAAATTCATAACCATCATACCTATTGAGTCCATCGTAGGTTCCAATCCAAATATATCCCCTGGAATCTTCAAGAATGGAAGTAACACCATTATGAGCCAATCCTTCAGAAATAGAAAGATGTTGAAAAGACTTAATTTTATTATCCTGCGCTGAAATATCTCCCAGAACAAAAAACAAAATAATGAATCCAAAGTAGACTTTTCGCAGCATTTCCTCAAAGTTGAACCTACATGTGTCGCTAAATTATAGATTTCTCTCTATTTTGACTCAAATAACACTGGAAAAGATGCAGGAAGACATGTAATTTACCGGAAAATACATCTATACTCAACAATGTTGTACTTTTATTCTATTATGAAACAAAGCTCATTTTTTTTTTATTACGGAACAATTTTAACAATTAGCTGTCTTGGGGTGAGTTCAGGATGCTCAACAAAACCTGAACATAAATCCAAACCAAATATTATACTTTTTGTAGCCGATGATCACGGTACAGATGCCTTGGGCTGTTATGGAAATAATGTGATTGAAACTCCTAACCTCGACAGGTTTGCCACTGAAGGAATATTGTTTGCGCGCGCTTATTGCACAAGTGCAAGTTGTGCAGCAAGCAGATCGGTAATCCTGACAGGTATGTTCGGTCACGCCACAGGTTCCTACGGTCATGTGCATGACTACCATCATTTTAGCACATTCAGTAATGTCCACTCTCTCCCTGTTTTACTTGAAAAGTCTGGATACCTGACAGCGCGTATAGGAAAATACCACGTGGCACCTGAAAAAGTATATCATTTCAATGAGGTACTGGAGGCAAATCCCCGAAGTACAGTAGAAATGGCTGAACAATGTGGAGAAGTACTTGCTTCAGATCAACCATTCTTTCTTTACTTTTGTACTGATGATCCACACCGCGGTTCGCCATTTCAACCGGATCCATGGGATGCTCCAAATAACTTTGGGAACAAGGAAGAGGGCTTCCCGGGAGTCACAACAAAATTATATAATCCGGAAGATGTAATTGTTCCTGATTTTCTGCCTGACACGAAAGAATGCAGGGAGGAACTTGCCCAATATTACCAGAGTGTTTCAAGGATCGACCAGGGATTTGGGAAATTATTGGCCATGCTGGAAGAATCCGGCAAATCTGAAAATACAATCGTAATATACATTTCAGACAATGGTATTGCTTTCCCAGGTGCAAAAACAAATTTGTACGAACCCGGGATCAAATTACCTTGTATTATCAGAAATCCTTTTATAGAAAATAAGGGCATCAGGAACAATGCTATGATATCATGGATTGATCTCACGCCTACCATACTGGACTTGGCCAATGTGGATTATTCTGATATTCATTTCCATGGCAAATCTTTTATGAATGTCATGGGCAAAGAAAATCCTGAGGGATGGGATGAAGTATACGCATCTCACACTTTCCATGAAGTCACTATGTATTACCCCATGAGAGTATGTATCAAGGATCACTTCAAGCTTATCTGGAATATGGCATGGCGCCTGGAGTATCCATTTGCCTCAGATTTATGGGCTGCATCTACATGGCAAGGAATCTATAGAAATAAAGTCGAGTACTTCGGACCACGGAAAGTTGATGATTACCTTTTTCGTAACGAATTTGAATTGTACGATTTGTCAACTGATCCCAATGAATTACTTAACCTGGGAAACGATGAAAGATATAAGGAGGTACTGGAATCGATGAAAGAGAAAATGAAAACATTCCAGAAAAACACTTCCGATCCATGGATAATCATGTGGGACCATGACCCATCTATGCAAGGAACTGGAGTGAATTTATAATGATATACTGGAGAATTTTTTTATTATTGATAGTCTAGATTAATATGAAAAGAAGAGAGTTTTTCAAAAAAGGGACAGTGGCGGCTATTGCTGCAACAGCATTGCCTTTACAAGGTCAAATCACTAAAAAAGACGCATCGCCAGATGATCGCAAAACAGATAAATGGCAACAGCTTGGAAGAGGTGGCTTTGGCTTTCCTGACAGAAATATAAGCATTGATTACGATGTAGTAGTTATTGGCGCTGGGATGGCGGGCATTTCCGCCGCAGTTGCCTCAGCAAGAACAGGTGCGAGTACTGTCCTTGTACAAGACAGGCCTGTACTTGGTGGAAATGCATCCAGCGAGATAAGGGTTACAGTCAATGGCGTTCAGGGTCTGAAAAACAAGTTTGTCGTGGAGAGAGAAACTGGGATTATTGAGGAAATATTAATAGAAAACTGGCATTTCAATCCGCAGGAGTCATATACGGTTTGGGACCATGTTGTGTACGATTATGTTACCCGCCAGGATAACCTTGATCTTATGTTGAATACGCAGGCAACAAAGGCGATCATGGATGGTTCTGAAATTAAGTCAGCTCTTTGCTGGCAGTCTACCACTGAAACAGAGATAAGCATCTCTGCAAAAATGTTTATTGACTGTTCAGGGGACGGGCTTCTTGCTGCAACTGCTGGTGCGAAATACCGTACAGGACGGGAAGCATCTTCTGAATTTGGTGAGTCTTTTGCACCTGAAAAAGCAGATGGCTGGCAAATGGGTGCATCAATATTGATGAGCACTAAAGATATGGGTAAACCAACACCCTACAATCCTCCTTCTTTTGTACTGGAATATGAGGCAGAGAAGATGCGCAAACGTAAAATCAAACAAGTGAAGGAAGGATACTGGTGGGTAGAACTGGGGAGTGACTTTGATATCATTGCCGACCAGGAAATGAATCGTCATAAATTAATGGGATACCTACACGGAGTATGGGATTATATCAAAAATTCAGGAGCGTTTCCTGAAGCAGCAAATCACGTGCTGGACTGGGTTGGATCCGTACCGGGGAAGCGTGAATCCCGCAGGTTTATGGGAGATTATATTCTTACTCAAAAAGACCTTGAAGAATACCGTCATTTTCATGATGCTGTTGCATATGGGGGATGGTCTCTTGACGAACATTGTCCTGGAGGCATCCTATCACCTGAAGAACCTCCAAGCTATTTTCATGCAAATTTCAAGAAGGTGTATGAAATTCCTTTCCGCTGCCTTTATTCACAGAATATATCCAACCTTCTGTTTGCAGGACGAAATGTAAGTGTAACACATATGGTGCTTTCCTCTACAAGAATACAAGCAACATGTGCCCTGATGGGCCAGGCAGTTGGTACAGCCTCTGCCATGTGTGTTCAAAAGGGAATAAAGCCAGGGAAACTGGCAAAAAAGAATATTGAAGAACTCCAGGAACAATTGATCCGAGACGATGTATTTATCCCTAACCGGCCCGCGAGAGATGAGAATGACCTTGCTCACAATTGCAGCATTATTTTTGCCTCCTCAACTAGTTCTGGAGATGCAAAATTACTCACTGATGGCATCTCGCGAGATGAGATTGACAAGATACACCATTGGGAATCAGAGGGACTAAATGCAGAACTTCAGCTCGAATGGGATAAAGCAGTAAATCTCTCAAAAGTGGAGTTAAAGAGTGATACCAACCTCCATCGAAAAATGATGATGCATAAGAATCCTAAAAAAAATGCAGGCCAGATTATAGGGATACCTCCTGAATTAGTGAAATCATTAAGTGTGGAGGTTCGTATCCAGGGTAAGTGGGAAGAAGTAGCATCAGTATATAATAACCGAACCCGACTGGTTCGAGTGAGTTTTGATCTCGTCAAGACAACTGCTGTCAGAATAAAATTGAAAGAAACCTATGGATATAAGAATGTAAAATTATTTGAAGTGCGCTGCTATACATAGTGATAAATTATAATAAATATCGGCAAATTTTTCCTTTCCTGCTGTCATTGATTGCGGGTGGAGCAATATGCCAACATACAAGCCACATTGAGACTATACATGAGGTCAATGTATTTCATCCAGGAGAAGTATATAGTCAATCATTGAATAAAAATCTGTCTTTATCAGATAGTGAGATCCTCGAGGATTTCCATGAGAAATATTTAGATAGACTATAAAGCAACAGACCTAACAAAATATTAGTCAGATTATTACTGATAAAACGACAAACAGGATAAGTAAAATAACACCAGGAGTAATAAATTATGAAAAAAGTAAAGCTCAAAACTCTGTTTCAGATACTATGTATTAGCAGTATATATTTCACAGCCAATGCTCAGGTAGTCAACTACCTGGATGAGGAAGTGTTCAACTTTGAGGATGGTGGAAGCTCCATTTATTACCAACAGACAGACACATATTGGAGCATTAGCACCGACAGGTCTGCCAATGGTGGTAGCTATAGCCTGAAGTTCTCAAGTAGTGATGTGATACTGGAAACTCAAAAAGCTAAAGCTTCCAATGTAAATCTACCCCTTGGCGAATATGTCTTCAAGGTCAAGGTATGGCTTACTAATGATGCTGACATTAAAGGATTTGCCTTCAATCTTAAAAACCCCTGGAAGGCAATTTCAATAGACATTGATCCTGGCCTCCGGGAACAATGGGTGGAGATCAATATTCCCATAACAATTGATGAGGTAGTGGTAAACTCCGGTATTATCATCCGGATCGATTCAGTTCATATTGGCAATGGCACCATGTATCTTGACGACTTTGGATTTTGGGGTGAAGCAATTCCTGAACAAATAGAATTACCATTAATTTCTTCGATCAAGACAACAGAGGATGCAAGCTTAAACCTTTCTGATGGGGTCTATGATGTGAATATGAAACTTTGGAAGGACCCAGGGACAACTATATCAACCCTATATACAAATATTTCAGAACCATGGGCAAACTTGAGGTGGGATATTGATACTGTTACTAATGGACAATGGTCTGAATTAAGCCAGGAGCTGGTGATCAATGATACAGTTCAGAATGCTGCATTTTCCCTGATGGTGAACAACTCAACTGAATTCGGTGGTGGAAAAGGCAGTATCTATATAGATGATATCGAATTCATTCATAAAAGAGAATATATTGCGGTAAGCGATCTTATTTTATTGGAAACGGAGATCATCTTGAATAAAGGTGACATGCATAATCTTGATTATAATTTACTACCCATCTTTGCCACAGATACTTCAGTAACATGGATATCGACCAATTCATCAATCGCCAGTGTAAATTCAAATGGTGAAGTAACAGCGCTTTCTAAGGGAGAGACCACGATTTCTATATTTAGTAGAGATGGCTATTATAAGGCAAGCTGCCATGTAATAGTTGAAGTTCCGGTTGAAGGTGTAAGCCTGTCTCATTCGGAAATTACAATGAATATGGGAGAACAATATCAACTAACTGATACTATAAAACCTCTTGACGCCTCAAATAATGAAGTGGAGTGGAGTTCAGCGACTGAGTCCGTTGCTTCAGTCATTGATGGCTTAGTAACAGGCCATACATCTGGTACAGCACTTATTTCTGTAACAACACTAGAGGGGAGTTTTATTGC
Source organism: uncultured Bacteroidaceae bacterium (assembly GCA_964538375.1). Classification (GTDB taxonomy): domain Bacteria; phylum Bacteroidota; class Bacteroidia; order Bacteroidales; genus JAUUZQ01. The sequence continues at coordinate 14,033 of CAZIFQ010000016.1, forward strand.
ACAATGTCTTGTTACTGTGCTGGATACAACTACAGCTTTGAATAATATTGCTTTAAAAGAGATTAGCTTCTGGCCCAATCCTTTTTCTTCAGATTTGTATATAGAAGCAGGAGACAATGATAAGCAGAAACTTCAGTTGTACAGTCTTTTAGGGATTCTGCTTCTAAATAAGGAGATTCACAATTCTGAGACGATATGTCTGACACCATCTTACAGTCTTGTGCCTCCCGGAGTATATTTTTTAAAACTATCCGGGAAATATGGTATTAAAACAGCAAGGATAATACGTGAATAAGATAGCAGAAGCTTACACTGATTTATTTGAAAACGACGATTAATAGAATGAAAGATAGCAGATTCATATTTTCTTTAAACTTGCTTGTCCTTGCCTTCCTATTTGGATCAGCAATTATTGCCCAGGATACAATTATAAGCTACAGTTTTGAAAATGATAGTGCAGCATGGCAGGCAGAAAGCCCTGCCCTTTGGTCTCTAAGCAGTACAAATGCTGCCTCGGGAAATCACAGTATGAATTTTAGCGTCGCTGAAGATGATAAGCTATATGAGCATTCTGCTCTTCAGAGTATCGAAACCGGGTATACGATAATGCAGGTACGCACGATGCAGGTGGACGATGAAACATTCCTTGTAGGAACAAGCTATGAAGGAACTATTGTTTGCTTCTCCTACAATGGAATGAAGATTTGGGAAAACAAGCTTTCTGGCTATATGAACCACGATATTTCCTGTGCAGATATTGACAAAGACGGAAAAGATGAAATCCTGGCTGCCAATGCTAATGGCACCATCTACTGTATTGATGATGATGGAAGTGATCTATGGAAATTTCGAAAGAACGAGGCTCCAATGAATACTGTATGCATGGTTAGTTCAGAGAGTATGGATTATATCGTTTGTGGTGGGTTTGATAAATATGTTTACTACCTCTCGGTGGATGGCAGGGAACAAAAACGTTTTCATTCTACTACCTACAGTATTGATAATATTAGCGGACTCAGTGACCACACGATGAATTTCATGCGTAGAATTCAACTTGAAGGAAAAGATGTCCTTGTCGTTCATAGCGCATTGAATACAAACTGGGCCCAGGGAACCTTGTACTTTTTCTATCCGGGAGAGGTTCAGCCATTTAAAGAAATCCAGGTTTCTTCCAATAGTAGTATTGTTTACGGCTCCTTTGCGGTAAACAACCTTGCTAATGACTCAACAGAAATCATCCTTGGAGGTAATGGACTCAGTTCACTGAATATTGCGGCCATCACGGTTGAAACGAACAATGATCGTAAACTTGATATGAAAATTGGATCTGGTGCACTTGGATCGGCTGGCTACAGAATGGCAACAATAGAAACTATTCCATCTGGCGACAGCTTTATGTATTTTGTACATTTTGGTAGCAGAATCTATTTAGTGTCTCCAGATCCGGCTGTTACCAGTTCAGAGATAATTATTGGTCAATTTGCATTTAACGGATTGTGCAAGGATGAAGCAAACAACAAAATAATCCTTGCCAGCGCCCATAGCGGGGGTAGCTGTATGCATGTGATAGATTATTTGGATGATGAGTGGAAAGATGAATTCAGAAATTTGGTTCCACCCGGAAAAATAGCAAATATATTAGACAATACTGCCGACTTCAAAAACCGGCTGATGGGATTTACACGTCCCGCATGGGAAAGAGATCCTGTTGAGGTATTCGTAATGGTCGGAGGTGCTTCAGATGAGCTACAAGCTGAACTTGGGACATTGAGTTATAACTGCCCAAAATTTATAGATGATGGAGGAATCTTCCCCCACATGGAAGACTGGGATCGCTCAGCCCTGGAGAATGAAGTCTACAGGGACAAACGCGACTCCAGAAAAACATACGACTATACCAGTGAACAGGTGGTCAACACTTTAACAAATGCTTTTAATAATTCGGAGCACGGAATCCAGTTCTGGGCGGGTCATGGCACAGATCCTATGTATTATGCACTGCCAACGTTACAGAGTACCATCGATAATTCCGGTGGAAAAGTTATGATCCCGGTATTTGCAGAACTAGAGTCACATGATGAAGACTTTCATTGGTTCATGGACTATTATATGTATCCCCTGGCGAACTATTTCCAAACAAGAAATGGACTGATCTCGATACGAAACAAACACATGTTCTGGCAATCGGGAGTATATACTCCATCCTGGGCCAGGCTGGTTTCAGGTGAATTTTCAAATGTTTTTGTTTCTTCAATGGAAGAATCGAATAGCAAGACAATGGACATGAGTGTGTCAGGACGTATGGGCCTTTGGGTATCCGGAGCTATGAACCGATGGGGTACCCGGTTCACTCGTGATAATCCCTGTTATGACCGATTGCGCCAAATTGCCTATCAACGGGTACCTAACCATGCATTGCGAATGTTTGTTTATAATGTGGCCAGTGGGGCTTCTGTTATTCACAATACGAATGTGAATGAAGAGTACACAAATGTTTTATGGTATATGCTGGCAAAGGGGATATTATTTGTACCTAAAAGAGAAGAGATCGTAAGCTTCAATCCTGTGCACCTTAGCATGCTGGATCCCGATTCGCTTTTCCTTGAAGGTAATCGGGTAAAAGTTACAACGGTTTATGATGAAGCTTCTGAAGAGGCAAATCCTATGGTATTTAGTCACACTACCGGAGCGTGGCCTGGAGCTCCGGTCAAGGAATGGGATTTTTCAACATATGCAAGCGGAGCAAATGAGCGACGCATGGAATTTCTTCCTCCCTATCCCAATGGTATGGTACTCACTACTCCCCCGACAGACGGTGACAGTATCCGAGGTGAATTCACAGATTACCTGCATCCATTGTACAAAAATATTATGCAAGAGGTGTATACAGATGGGAGGAATTATTATTCCGATGCCGACAAATCCACAGTTTATCAGGCCGATACATATGGCCCAACTATAAGCCAGGCAGTTGAAGAAGGAGCATTAATGCTACCATTGACTGTGGAGGGCCGTGTGGCATGGGTAACTGCGCAAACCGATCCGCTGCATCTACGCCTGACCCTGGTCGATGGTGGTTATGTAAATCCTGATGACAGAACCGTAACCATAAAATTTCATAGCGCAAAGGTGAAAACTATCACCAACCTGCTGACCAATGAAACGATTTTACACACAGATATGCAGGCAAGAGTAAAGGTTCCTTGTGGTTTGTTTACTTTCCTGGATATAGAACTGGAAGAAGAACTTGAGATCGCTCCATAATAGCGCACATAGCATCAAAACTGGCTAAAGATCATGATGAAACAAATTAGAGTACTACTATTATTCGCAACTGTATTTATTCTAACGGCATTTGCTGAGGTAGATAGAGTAGTAATATTATTAATTGGAGATAGCACCACTATTGGCAATATACCTCGCAAAATCAATCCTGAAGGTCCGCAACTAGAAAAAATGATTGAAATATTACTAAGTATGGAAGGTGATTTACCGCCAGCAGAAGTAATAAACCTGGGAAAAGGAGGTGAAACGGCAAAGCGCTTGTTGGAGAATGGCAGGTACGACAAAGAAATTGCCAATATAAAAGATGTGGATTACATCTTTGTACGTTTGGGAATCAACGATTGGTTCCGTTGTGAAAACCTCGAAGAAGAATTTCCAGTACAGCTTAAAGCTGTTCTGGACCGCCTCAAAAAAGACCATCCCAAAGCTAAAATTTTCCCAAGCAGTATTTGCCGTTTTATGAGCCATGAAAAATGTGAAGATGTAAATAGTTTGATATATAGAACAGCAAAAGAAGAAAACCTGGAGCTTTTTGACTTATATCCTGCATATCACAGATTTCTTTTGGAGAACGGGGAAAACTCATTGAACGTTCGAAATTACGAACTCAACAGGATTCCCCAAAAATACCACGCAATGCTTGAATCTTATGTCCATGTAGATTGGAAAGAAAGGAAAATGGTTCAGGTAAATGATATTCACCTTGACCCCATTTTTGGACATTTACCTGGATGGTATTTCGACCATCACCCCAATACGACCGGCTATAATTTAATTGCTGTTGAAACTGTAAAGTTTCTAGCACCAATAATTCGTAATGATTTAAATGAAAAACAATAATTAAGTATATGAAATCCAATTTGCCTAAAATTATTTTTGCTACACTATCTCTATGCTCGTTGGTAGGATTGAAAGCCCAAATACAAGCAAATCTACTTATCATTCACACCGATGAACACAGTTTTAGAACCCTTAGCTGTTATCGCGAATTAATGTCTGAAGACCAGGCCTATGTCTGGGGTCCAGGACTGGGAGTTGAAACTCCCAATATCGACCGAATTGCAAAGGAAGGAGCCATCTGCATGAACTACTATGCATCTTCACCAGTTTGCACGCCATCACGGGCTTCCTTGATTACAGGCCTATACCCGCAAGCGACAGGTGCATGGAAAAATGGTGAACATCTGAGGAAAGATGTTCCTACCCTTGCACAAATCCTGAAAGAAAATGCTTATGCAACTTCGTATGTAGGTAAGTGGCACTTAGAGGGTCACGATAAATATAAATTCAACATCAAATACTCAGCAGGTTTCGATGATATCCGCTATATGATGCAAGGGGGCCACGCACCTTATTTTCATATCACCAGTGAGGGAATGGAAGGTATCAGTAATAAACGAGCTGAGAATTTTCCAGAAAATGAAATCGTTCATCTAACGGATTATTTTACCGAGAAGAGTCTGGAAATCCTGGAGAGAGATAAGGATCATCCATTTTTCCTGATGTTGTCTATCCCCGATCCTCACACACCAGATTATGCCCGTCCACCCTACCACACTATGTATGATAATATGGATCTTCAGATGCCAAAAACAATGGCACCCGAGTACAGTGCTAAGAAACCAGCCTGGGCAAAAAACTCCAGGAATGAGGCCGCAGGGTTTGATGCAAAGGCACTTCGGCAATATTTTGGAATGGTAAAACATATCGACGATAATGTTGGACAGATTCTATCCTTTCTGGAGAAAAACAATCTTTCAGACAATACTATTGTAGTTTTTACAGCCGATCATGGCGATATGTTTTTCGAGCACAACAGGAGAAACAAAGGCCTGCCATATGAAGCATCCTCAAAAATTCCTTTTGTCATAAGATATCCTGGAAAAATTATGCCAGGAAAAGTGATCCGAAAGGCTTATACCAATGTCGATTTTGCACCAACAATACTCGATATAATGGGTATAGAAGCTGATGAAAATTTTCATGGACTAAATACGTCTGATGATTTCTTAAATTCTAAGTCACTTATTGAAGATAAACGAATCACTTATTTTAGAGAAGCCAATGGTAGTTGGGTTGCTGCGGTAAACAATCGTTACAAACTTGTAGTATCGAAAAGTGAGAAGCCATGGCTATATGATCTGAAAAAGGACCCTGATGAACTGATAAACCATTATAACAAACCTTTCTACAAAAAGGTTTCTATAAGGTTTATGGAAGAACTTGAGACTCAAATGATCACTTATGATGAACCCGCACTAAAAGGGAAATCTAAATTAGTATACAAATAAGAAACGCATACTATAAAATTGACATCAACAGATGAAAGTGAAATTTAGTTCTGATTATATATCATTTATATTTCACTTAGGTAAATCGAATAGAACCTGACAGTATTGTTGCCTTCCGACAAAAGCCTAAATTTATCAGATTCTATTTGCTTAGGATGTCTTTTACATCAAGAGATACAAGAAATATACAAGTAGAGACAAATTACCCTCTATATGTTGTAATTTTAATTTCCATTATTCAACACAACAGATTACAGCATGGATTATTAACACATGAAAAAAATAGTTTTATTCTTCATCTTTTGTCTCGTTTATAGCTTTACATCTACCGCAAGTGAAACAGATGTCAAGGCAAATCCATTGGTTCGAGGCAAGGTAGTGAGCTTTCGTACGAAAGGGAAGCACAAGGTTTCTTATCACGTTTATACTCCGAATAATTTCAACAAGAACACTCCACCTCCTATAGTTGTCGCATTTAGCGCTGGAGGATTTGGAATGAAGTTACTAGAAAAATTTATTCCTGCTGCAGAAGAAATGGGATGGATTGGAGTGGGATGTGATTCGCTTAGTAATTCAATGAATGATGATAAACTTGCAATGGAAATTGAAGATGAATTACTGGATGAAATTCTATCAACAATTCCGCACAATGCAGAGCGAATATACCTTACAGGCGGCTCAGGTGGAGCAATGAGGTCTTATGGGATAACAGCCAGGCGGCCGGAAAAATTTGCAGGTGTACTTGCTCATGGCGGTTGGCTTGGTGGTGAAAATTACCAGAATAAACCCTATAAGGAAGGAATGCACATTGCAATGCTGAATGGGAACCTGGATATGGGAGCAGGTGGATGGACGGTTACGGATACCAAAACCTTACGCAAAAGGAGTTGTATAGTTAAACATTTCACTTGTATGGGTGGACATATGGTAGCCCCTGTCCCTGTAACCCTGATTGCTATGAAATGGTTGGAAGAACAATGGAGCAAAAGTGAATGGGAAGATCCAAATAAAATTTCACTGAAAGTGCTTTGCATTGGCGAAAACAAAAAGCGATTAGATGCATATCAGTCATTTTTAAGCAAACACTTTATTTCGGTAAAAGCCATTTCATGCGACTCTGTAACATTAAGCAATACCAACGAAGCAGATATACTGCTTTTGGATGATGCCTTATATACACTACCTGACAATTACAATAAAGCAATGCTATTGATCGGTCCGGCAGCTTTGCCAACAGGGAAACGATTTGGATCGAAAATGGAACAAGAAGGTTCAAGTTTCAATGCCAATGAAGTGGATATCGATACGACTCATGTTATTTATAATATACATTACAAGGTTAGACCTTTGCTGAAAAATGGAGAAAAACAAATATGGGAAATGAATAAATCGAAAGCTGGAACAATCAAAGCACACAGCGATAAATTTGAATTAGCCGATGATTCGGAAGTGCTTTTAAAAAGCATCTCTGAAAATGGGAATCAAGGAGCCCTTGTTTTTCGGGAGGCCTCGCGTTTGTTTTGGGGAGATACTACATTACCACATAATAACAACAAAGAAGCACAACTTCTATTTATTAATGCATTAATTTGGATTCACGATTTTGATGGTTTGCGTCAAACTGTTTATTCAGGCCTCACTCCTCGCAATTCAATCTCAAGTATTATTGACAAAATAGACTTAAATTCGAAAGAAGCGATGCGTTGGTTTCCTGAAGAAATTCTTGAGGAATGTGAATACAACAAGCAAAAGCTAAAGAATTATTATCTGGAAAATATGGCCTACATCTTCAATAATTATGGTAGTGGGCAACTAAGGGTTGACCAGGAAGCTTTAAGCATTAAAACAGCCAATAACAACAAAGAATCAATTCAGGAATGGATCAATCTTTTTGACAAGTCGGATAGAGGCCCCGAACGAGCCAAGATGCGTCGCATTCTGATTCGTTATACAAATCAATTCCTTAGAAATACAAAAGAGTGGCAGGAGTGGTATGATCAGAATAAAGAGAAACTGGTTTTTAGTGATGAAGATGGGTATCAGTTTGTTGTAAAAGAGGAATAGGAGGAATAGTAATATTTTTACTATGTTGAATACATTATTTTAACGTTCATTTTCTAAAACAGGAGGTTTATTACTTATGAAAAAATTACATCTGCTTATTTGTTCTTCCTCAGTCTTGCTAAGTGCTTGCGTAACTAATGAAAAGGAGCAAGCCCCGAATATTGTTTTCATCATGGTTGATGATCTTGGTTATGCTGATGTGGGATTTAACGGATCAACATATTACGAAACCCCAGCCCTGGATGCCCTGTCAGAACAAAGCCTGGTATTTGAAAATTCCTACATGTACCCAACTTGCTCTCCATCACGTGCTGCATTGTTTACTGGTCAGCAGTCATTTCGCACAGGAGTTTATACTGTCCCTGTGCTTGAGGTTGGTGATGACCAGGAAAATATTTTTTCTCGTTGGACGGTTGAAAAGAAGCATCCATTTTACTCGGAGCCCCTTGCAGATGTCGGATACAAATCCATCCACCTTGGCAAATGGCATATGGTTGGTCCTTATCCTGAGAAAGAGCTGAGTTTGAGCTTCCCACTAAAGGAAAAACTCACTCAGCCAGACCCGGGTGACTATAGCTGGGTTGCAAAGCACAAGACTACTGAAATAATGCAATACTACCCCGAAGGAAGAGGGTTCAAAAAGAATGTTGGTGGCACTTTCAGGGGAGACCCGGCATTCAAAGAAGGAGGCTATCATAGTGAAGCAGGAGGATATCGAGCTCCTTTCAGCAATCCATTTATTGATCCTCTACCTGATGATGAGTGGCTTACTGATCGCTTAACCGACGACGCAATCAGGTTTATGGAAGAATATAAGAAAGGTCCTTTCTTAATTAATCTACATTACTACACAGTACATAGACCCATTAAGAATCGCAATAATGAACTCTTCGAAAAATATATGAATAAACCCGGGGATCCGATAACGGGACAGGGACTTGGAAAAAGAAGGGAAACGATGGCCAGCTATGCAACAATGATTGAGTCTCTTGATGAGAACATTCAACGTCTGGTTGACTATCTGGATGAGAACGGATTGCGTGAAAATACGATCCTGATTTTTACATCTGACAATGGTTACAATCGTGGACAAAGCAGCAATATGTTAATGCGCGGTGCAAAGAAAGAAATTTATGAAGGAGGAATAAGAGTGCCAACACTTATTAATTGGCCCGGTAAAGTCAGTCCAAGAAGAAGTACATTAGCTATCACTGGATTGGACTGGTTCCCAACATTTCTTGATCTGGCAGGAATCGATGATTTCGAAGGTATTTTAGATGGAAATTCACTAATCGGACTTTTTGAAAAGGACAGTGAAATAATAAGAGATCGACCATTGTACTGGCACATCGCCAGTCAGAGTAAGCACGGGACCTGTTCAGTTATTCGAAAAAATCATAATAAATTAATCCAATTTCTTGCCACTGGTGAACTCGAATTATATGATTTAAAAACAGACCCACTGGAAGCTGACAACCTTGTACTGGAAAAGCCTGAACTGGCAAATCAACTGCTAAAAGAACTAGTTAACTGGCGAACAGAAAACAATGTTCCACTGCCGCCTAATTCACCTCTTGAAAAATAATTATTCATGAAAAGAACCGCACTTAAGTTTTGTACCGCAGCTCTGCTAATCGTTTCACTGGATTCTTGCGATGCAGATAAAGCAAAGTCCTCAGACTCCAATATACCTAAGCCGAATATCCTATGGATATTATCTGAAGATCTTTCACCTTTCATGGGATGCTACGGCGACTCCATAAATATCGGTCATACCCCAGCCATAGATAAACTTGCGTCTGAAGGAGTACTATTTACCCACACCTATGTGACTGCACCAGTATGCTCACCTTGCAGATCAGCACTTATCACCGGAGTTATGCAGACCACAACCGGAACCCATAATCACCGATCAAGCCGAACAACTGACGGGGAGATTGTTCCTGAGGAAATGCGGATTTATCTACCTGATGGAATGCGTACACTTCCTGAATTAATGCAGGATGCCGGCTATTTCACCTTCAACAGTGGCAAAGACGATTATAACTTCCACTACAACAGGCGTGCACTGTACAACGTCGGTACTGAAGAGAACTATGTTCCTGGAATGAATGGATGGCAGGGCAACAAAGCCACCCATACATTATCTGCCACAGAAGACACCTGGAATGCAAGGGAGGTTACAAACCAGCCCTGGTTCGGACAAATCCAAATCATGGGAGGTAAAGCAGGGAACAAACATGTCCGAGATGGTGAACTTCTCGCTGACAATGATGTCCCACTACCACCGTATTTCCCAAACATCCCGGAAATGAGAAAGTCATGGACAACGCATTACAACAGCGTTCGCGGAGCAGACACCCGGGTAGAAGTCATCCTCAATCAACTTGAAGCAGATGGACAACTCGATAATACAATTATCTTTTTCTTTTCAGACCATGGGAGCAACCAGTCTCTTCGTCACAAACAATTCTGCTATGAAGGCGGTTTACATATTCCATTGATTATTAAAGGAAATCTTCCCGGTCTTCAAGCAGGAACAGTTCGCTCTGAATTGGTAAATACTCTTGATATTACAGCCACTACCCTGGCTCTCGGAGGAGCTGAACTTCCGGACTATCTTGATGGTCAAGACCTTTTCGCAAAAGATTACAATGAAGTGAAATATGTTATAGGAGCACGTGACCGATGTGATTACACCATTGATCGCATTAGGACTGTACGTACCGAAAACTTCAGATATATTCGCAACTTTTTTCCTGAAAGGAGCTTAATGCAACCCGGTTACCGTGACAAACATGCGGATGTAATGGCTTTTAGAAAACTGCATGAAGAAGGTAGCTTATCAGAATATCAAGATCAACACTGGTTTGGACTTCGTCCTAATGAAGAACTATACGATATGAGCAAAGATCCACACCAGATCAATAACCTAGCGTCAAATCCTGAGTTCGCTGATGAATTAGAAAAGCACCGGAATATCCTCAAGACCTGGATCGCTGAAACTGACGACAAGGGACAATATGCTGAATCCGCCATACAACTCAAAGGCACATATGAATTATGGAAAGACCGTCCACGATTCAAAGATGCAGATGTAAATCCTGAATATGACCAGTTCAAAAATTAGTAATAATGTCATCATGAAAAATCAAAAATCACATGCCTTGAAATCCTCTGCAAAAGCCATAGTATTTTCACTGGCAATTTCACTTTCCTTGATGGCATGCAATGCTCAAACCCTGGATGAGATCGCAGAAGCAGAAATTGATACACTCGAAACCTTGATCGCTGAAGCTGAACTTGCTGGTATTGATGTATTGAGGGAGAGATTGGCCATCAGGACTGCCGAGATTTTCCGGGTGTATGCAAACTGGGATGAGGCTCATGTGGTAGAGAATACCACATACTTCGGTATGGTAGCCAGATACAGAGACGATCCAGCTCCAATGGCTGAAGGTCTGGCAGATTTTGAGCGTAACGATATAATAACAATGCTAAATGATGCATCGTCAAACTTAAGATTGATTATTGATGGTGAGATAGTCAGAAAACCAACTCCCGATATCGATTGGGCACATATTACCAACGATGGAGATCAGCTGACATATGAAGATCGACCAGTATTTATTGCAGATTATACATGGAAAACTCACACAGATAAACTAAAAAGATATCATGGGAATCTGGATGGCTTTTTTATTACTCCGAGTCATCTTGAAAATGATGCTGGTACAATTAATTCCGCTATTGTAAATGACCTGAATACAAAACCTGATGGAACACTGGGTTTCATATTCTTCAGCAATAAAAATGTGCCTCAATGGACCATGGATAAATTTGGAGAGGACTTTTCAATGAGAGAAGACACCTACACAACTTACGATATTGATAATCCTGGTGCAAGAGAAATGCAGGAACTTCTTCTGGCAGGTGTCGTTCCAAAAATGGCTGGTAAGAAATATTCAGAGTTGGGCTATATGTTATGTAATGAACCACACTTCTACACTTCTATCGACGGAGATACAGAATTGTGGGCCAGCGGACCAGTTTCTGAATATACTAAAGTAAAATTCAGGACCTGGCTAAGTAATAAACATGTCTCAATAGATGACCTAAATACGCTCTGGGGAACTACGTTTTTCAATTTTGACAGTGTAAAAATTGATATCCCAATAGACCTGGTCCTCAGGGGAACACCAAAATGGTACGATTGGGTGTATTTCAACAATTCCAGGGTTACAGAATGGTACAAATTTGTGAAAGCTGAAATTCAAAAGCATGATCCGGCTGCAAAGATCCATCTGAAAATCATGCCTAATTTGTGGTCTGAGAACAATAGAAACCACGGTATTGATCTGGAAGATCTTACTGAAATAAGCGGAATTATCGGAAATGATGCCGGATCCGAAAGTAGTCGCATGTTTGGAGAAACACCCTGGGATGTTCACTATTCATATATGTGGAGAGAACTTTACATGAGCTACGATTTTATGAAATCTGTAAATCCCAACACGATAAATTTCAATTCAGAAAACCATTTTCTGTCTACCGGAAAGTATAGAGATCTTTACAATGACCCCTTGTTTGTGAGGTCAGTATTCTGGGCAGCTACTACTGTCGGATTGAATGCCAGCCAGATCTGGTATTGGCTTAGAAATGAGGATGGTTCACCAAGAAAAACTGTAAATAAAAGCTATGCAGGTTCCTGCAATATGCAGCCTCGTGTTACAAATGAAGTACATTCCACCCTCATGGATCTGAATTCGTATTCAGAGGAAATCACAGCTATGCAGCATCAGAGAAAACCACTGCGTATTTTCTATTCCAAAACTTCAGCCTTTAACAAGGAAGAGCACATGGATGACGTCTTTGAATTGTATGAGGACCTGAATTTCGAAGGGATATCCCTCGGATTTGCAACTAAGAATATAATCTCAAAGCAAGATAATAGCCTCTGGGAAGCAATATTGGTATATAAAACTCAATTTGTAACCCAGGCAGAATTGGACGGCCTTCAAACCTACCTGGATAATGGCGGTACTATCATTATGGATGCAGTTAGTCTGAAAAAGAATGAATATGGCGCTCCACTTGACGTTCTAGTAGTAAGCAACGGAACCGTTCTTACAGCAAGTTCTTTATCAGATATGAAAACAAAGGCTCTTGGTATATTGTCAGATAGAAAATTAATGCCTGAAATAAGTATCATAGAAACCAATACTGGTGGTCACAAAGGCTGTACCTGGAAATGTATAGTAAATGATTCTGGTAAGAATGTTGTATCAATTGTTAACCTTGGTAAAACAAATGCCACGCTTAATATTGTGATGAGAGATACCATTACTGAAATATTCTGTAAAGATCTTCTAAGAGGAAAAGAAGTGAGTAGTTCCCCGGTATTAAAACCATACGAAGTATACTTTGCAGAAATTTCTATTGTTCACCAGGACACTACTGATACAACTGCTGTTATTAGTCAGATAATACCAGAAGCCAAGCTCTATCCGAATCCTTCAGAAGGGAATTTTTACATTGATTTTTCAGAGATGCAGGATAATGTAGACTTAAGGATTTACTCAATGAATGGAAGCAATATTTTTAGACAAAAATATTCAGGTGTAAGCAGAATTGCCAGCCAAATCGGTGATTATACAGATGCGCTCTATATCATTGAAATCATCTCTGATCTTCAAACACAACGTTTCAAATATATTAAATACTAATTTACAATTTGATTGTGCCTTAAGCTGTTAGACCTTAGAGTTTTTGTTATGAGCCCCTCAGTTCCACATATGACGCAAGCCAATACCCCCTTTTGTTATGGGAGGATAGTCATCTGTTTCCCAATGGCACAGCCTTTGTTTTCACCATTTCGGATTACATACCTAAAGGTACATTATTTAGACAATGAGATACATCTATTTTGTCAGATTTACTTTTCTTGTATGCGCTATTAAAAATAAAAATATGAAAAATTGGCTGGTACTGCTTCTTGCAGTCATTTCTTTTACATCAAATGCTCAGCGTATAGGATTCAATAGCGATTGGAAATTCATTCAGCAGGATGTTCAGGGTGCAGAGGAGACTAATTTCAATGATGCCTCATGGCGTACACTTGATCTACCGCACGACTGGAGTATTGAAGAAGAATACAATGAAGAGAATCCTATGGGAGACCAATGCGGTTACCTGCCAGCTGGTTTTGGATGGTATCGTAAAACCATTCCCATCCCCAAAGAATGGAAAGATAAGTATGTTGAGATTGCTTTTGATGGAGTTTTCATGAATAGTACAGTATGGGCCAATGGGCAAAAACTGGGTCATCGGCCCTATGGCTGGATATCCTTCGCCTACGATATTAGTGATGTCATCCAAAACTCAGAGTCTGTTACCTTTTCTGTCAGGGTAGATAACGACAAGCAGCCATCTGCGCGCTGGTATACAGGGAGCGGTATTTATGCCAACACCTGGTTGATCGTAAAAGATAAAGTACATGTCATTAGAGATGGTGTTTTCATATGCACTAAAGGCTCTTCCCTTGCAATAGATACAGAAGTTGCCAATACAACGACCAAATTAAAAAAGATAAAAATTAAGACCTCGATCCTAGATGCCGCCGGTAAAATAATTCAAAGTACGGAAAGTCCTGTCTCTCTTTATGCAGGTAAAGAGAAAGCAGTTGCTCAATCTCTTACCCTCTCTGATCCGAAACTCTGGTCAGTAGAGAGTCCTTATCTCTATACGGCAAAGACTGAAGTTTATATTGGACGAAAGCTTATTGACTGTGTAGAGACACGTTTTGGCGTTCGCGATATTGAATGGATTTCGGAAACAGGCATGTGGCTGAATGGGAAGAATGTTAAACTGCAAGGTGTATGCAATCACCAGGATGCAGGAGCGTTGGGTGCTGCTGTTCCAGACAAAATACTGCGCTTTCGACTGGAACAACTTAAGAAAATGGGGGTGAATGCTATACGAACATCTCATAATCCCCAGACTCCTGTTTTTTACAATATGTGCGATGAAATGGGCATATTGGTGATGGATGAAATCTTCGATGGATGGATGCAAAAAGCTAGAAATGATTATGGAGCACACAGTTTTGATGAGTGGTGGGAGAAAGACCTGTCAGATTGGATAAAAAGAGACCGCAACCACCCATCAATTATCATATACAGTGTTGGTAATGAAACACATGGAGATATTGCTAGAAATTTGGTAGAGAAGTGTCACAAAATGGACGATACCCGACCTGTAACTTCTGGACATTCTGGTTCAGAATTCATGGATGTACTTGGAGTGAATGGAAGCAGTGAGAAATTAGGCTGGTTTGAAACTCTCGAGAAGGACAGAGTTTTTATTGGGACTGAAAACACCCATACATGGCAGGTCCGGGGCTTTTACCGCACCCATACATGGTACCGCGATGGATATCCAAGTACAAAGCAAAAACCGTATTGGATTCCCGACCTAACCGAAACTGAAGTATTTTCAAATGATTGGACAGATGAAGAGAACAGAATAAATGGCAAGCAAATCTTTAACTCCAGCTATGACAATGCCATGGTCCGATTAACAGCCAGGCATAATATTGCCCAGATCCGGGACATTCCTAATTATGCAGGATCCTTTCGCTGGACAGGTTACGACTATATCGGAGAAGCAGGCTATGTTCACGGCGGCTGGCCCTTTAAATCATTTATGGGAGGAGCCATTGATATGGCAAATTTTGAAAAAGATCTCTATTATCTCTACCAGAGCCAGTGGACATCCGAGCCAATGGTACACATTCTTCCTCATTGGACACATCCCCAAATTCAGAAGGGAACAAAGATACCGGTTTGGGTATACTCTAACTGTGAATCTGTTGAATTGTTCTTAAACGGAAGATCCCTTGGGAAAAAAGTACCCGGCTCAAAATGGGATGAGATGCAATGTCAGTGGATGCTTGGCTGGGAGCCGGGTGAACTGAAAGCTGTTGCTTACATCAAAGGCAAAGCCATAGCTGAGGAAGTAATTCAAACTGCAGATGCTCCTTCCAGGATCGCTCTATCGATAGATGGGGAACCACTTTCCCGGGACGGAAAAGATATTGTTCAGGTACGTGTAACTACTATAGACCAAAAAGGAGAGTTTTATCCCTTTGGGGAGAATCGCACCTATTTCAATCTTATTGGTCCAGGAAAGATTCGTGCCCTTGACAACGGCAGTCCAATTGATGTAGAGAAGCATTTCGAAGCTACAAATCGCATTGCCTTCTATGGCTTAACACGAGCATATATTGAATCCATAGGTGAAAAAGGTGATATCACGCTACTGGCCTCTTGTATTTTAGGTGAAAAAAGGCAAATAACATCCAATTTAGTGAATATTGATGTCCAATTGCTTTCATTGCGCGGCCCCCTCCCTGATGTCGATTTAAAAACTTACTATACAATTGATGGCTCCTCTCCCACCACGGAATCCAAACTATTCACTAAGCCGTTTTCCGTTGAAATGGGGACCACCGTAAGAGCGTTGGTAATTATGGATGACGAAGAAGTCCATGTGATGGAAGAACGATTTGCAGCAGATGAAGGTTTTGAATGGACAGTAAAACAAAAGACAAGTTCAATTCCCGGAGACCAGGCCGAGGAAGCAAAATTTGAAGGTGCAAAGTTTGCTGATTCGGGTGAAGGCTTCAACGGTAAAGGCTACCTGAACTTCAGTAAGACAAAGGGGTCTTTTGTAGAGTGGTATCTTGAGAATGATGGCAGTGAAGGAGAAGCTGAATTATGGATTCGCTATGCTGCCAGAAACAAAAATGCACTTGGTACATACCTTAATTTGACTGTAAATGAAGAGCTTATTGATAATGAGCTGCTGTTTAGAAATACCAAAAATCCGGAATTGGATTGGCGCTATGTCAAAGTACCCATCCAAATGGGCCGGGGAGCAAATACTGTTCGCTTAACAACTCTTGATGAGAAAACAATCAATATTGATGAAATACTGATCAGGTAAGACAATCTTCTTATTAATACTAATTTTGTTTGAAAACTATACTTGCTAGTTAGCCACCTAAATCTTTAAATATGCATAGAGTACCATTCTTTTCTATTTTGCTGATTACTGTATTGCTCAGTTGCAATAAACAAAAGAAGTCTAGTGAGAGCCCTCCTGCCCAAAATGATCTTGACGGCGCAAAACCAAATATCGTAATTCTGTTTGTAGATGACTATGGATGGGCCGATGTGGGATACAGAAACGCAAAGTTTCATACACCCAATATCAATCAACTGAAAGACGATGGGATGGACTTCACAAGAGCATATATTGCTACTCCAACATGCAGTCCAAGTCGTGCTTCATTGTTAACTGGTAAAGAACCCGTAAGGATTCAAATGGTTCGCCATATTGGAGATGAGCTGATTGAAGAATACCATCAATGGGAAACGGATCCTGTTCAAATGCCTTCAAGAAACTGGCTGCCACTGGAAGAAATTACATATGCTGAACGACTGAAAGAATTTGGATATTATAACATGTTTATCGGCAAATGGCATCTTGGTAGGGAAGAGTTCTTCCCTGTGTACCAGGGATTCGATACACAATACGGTACCAGCCATCATGGTCATCCTAAAAGCTACTATCACCCCTTCTTCAAAAGTGACAATCCCTTACCGGAATTTTCTGAAGATGACTATCTGAGTGATGTGCTAACAGACGAGGCAGAACGTTTCATTAAAGAGTACGATAAGGATCAGCCATTTATGCTCTCCTTGTATTATTATAATGTACACGGCCCACAAATTGGAAGAAAAGATTTTGTGGAGCAGTACGAAGAAGAAGGTTTAAAAGGTAAAGACGCAGAATATGCTGGCCAGGTGAGTGCAATGGATGAGTCTGTTGGTCGTGTACGTAAAGTCCTCGAAGAAAAAGGAATAGCAGACAATACAGTCATTGTATTTCTTTCAGATCAGGGTGGCTTATTTAGCAATATACCCCTTAGTGGTGGAAAAAGAGGAGGAAATACGCTGGGTGAAGGGGGAGCTAGAGTCCCTCTTATTGTTCATTACCCAGGTCATACAGAAGCCAAAAGCACTTGCGACTTCCCGGTTCAGTCACTGGATATCTACCCAACCCTTATAGAAATAGCTTCAGGCAAAGAATGTACAGACAAGCAAATAAACGGCAAGAGTCTGATACCTCTTCTACACGGTAAAAAAATGGAAAACCGCAACCTGTTTTTCTTCAGATCTTACGAGGATCAGTATGCAGCCATCATGAATGGTGATTGGAAGCTTATTAAATACCATAGTGGTAAATATGAGTTGTTCAATATTGCTCAGGATATTAGTGAGCAGCACAATTTAGTCGAAACTGAGCCAAACCTGGCTGCCAAAATGATAGAAGATCTTGCCTCCTGGGAGGATGAAGCTGTACCCACATACTAATTTACAGACTAAAATAACTACATAATTCTTGATATAATCATGTACAAAATCAATGTAAGCCTTAGCATCACATTATTACTCTTCTCCTGTACAACAGAAAAAGAGCAGAAGACAATGAAGCCAAATATTATTTATATTTTGGCCGATGACCTGGGATATGGCGACTTGAGTTGCTACGGACAGGTAAAATTCGAAACTCCAAATATCGATAATCTGGCTGAAAAAGGAATGTTGTTTACTCAGCATTACAGCGGATCAACAGTATGTGCTCCCTCCCGTTCTACTTTAATGACAGGGCTCCATAGTGGACATACTCCCATCAGGGGAAACAAGGAGCTCAAAGATGCAGAAGGTCAAAATCCCATACCAGGCCACTACCAGACCATCGCCGAAATGCTAAAAGCTGCTGGTTATAATACCGGGGCATTTGGAAAATGGGGTTTAGGTTTTCCCGGATCAGAAGGAGATCCGAACATGCAAGGCTTCGATGAATTCTTTGGATATAATTGTCAGAGAATGGCACATCGATATTATCCACCTTATTTATGGCATAACCAGGAAAAAGTATTTTTGGAAGGGAATGATTGGACAAATACAACTACCTATGCACCGGATAAAATCCAGGAAGCAGCATTACAATTTATTGAAGATAATAAAGACACAAGCTTTTTCGCTTATATACCCCTGATCCAGCCTCACGCTGAATTGATCGTTCCGGATGACTCCATATTACACAAATTCCTGGGGAACTTTGAAGAGACCCCTTTTATACCATTAGACCCTATAGCTGCGGATTACGGCCCCAACATGAATCCCTCCAAGTATTGTTCCCAGGAAACTCCTTATGCAGTATTTGCTTCGATGATCACACGAGTGGATGTTTATGTTGGACAAATCATGAAAAAATTAGAAGAACTTGGGATCGCGGATAATACCATCATTATGTTTGCCAGCGATAACGGCCCGCATGTAGAAGCGGGTGCAAATCCGGATTTTTTTAACAGTACCGGCGGACTAAGAGGTGTAAAACGAGATTTTTATGAAGGAGGCATTCGTTCCCCTTTCATCGTGGTTTGGCCTAACAATATTGAGCCAGGAACAAAATCAGATCATATTTCAGCATTCTGGGATGTATATCCTACATTTGCCGAAATTGCCGGAACTGATCTACAAGCTGAAACAGATGGTATCTCATTTCTTCCTGAATTAATGGGTATGGAAACTCAGCAAACACATTCATATCTGTATTGGGAAATAAACATAAGAGGAGGCAGAAAAGCTGTACGAAAAGATCAATGGAAAGCCGTACAGTATAATATACTCAAGCATCCAAAAGGAAAAATCGAGTTATATAACCTGGAGGAAGATCCATATGAGACCAGGGATCTGGCCGAAGAGCATCCTGATATCCTTGCTGAAATGGAGAAAATCATGCAGGAAGCCAGAACTGAATCTGAACTATTCCCACTCAAATAGTTTTGCTACAGATGAAACTTGATCACTAGCTTTGGACGAAGCTTTCTACATGTTATTTATAAAAGCCAGAGATGATAGCCCGACCATTCCTATGATAATCCCATAGATAATCACCGGTTTTGTCAACACAATGTTGACTAATATGATGGGGTAACATCGATAGCATTGGATACCCTGTTTTACCCTTATACATTTCAAGGTGCTTTAGCCACCTTTCTTCTGTGATTCCGGTAGGATCATTTCCACCTATATGATCAAGGTTAATACCTCTTCCTGGTGAAGACTTCAAACTTACCTCATAGTGCATTTTCACTCTGTCAGACCAATCATACTTCTCATTTATCCATATATCATTTGTACGAATTACATCTGTGTATTTGGCGAAGAAGATATCAGGAACATGGAATTCCATTTCGATATTTTTATCGATAGCTTTGGCTGCGCGATATAACTCCTTATGAATATGAATCATATCAGATTTCGTATTATATGACATATCGATTTTGAATTTCATCAAGCCAATTTTATGGAAGCGGTTAATTACTTCAGATGCAAACTCGTAGATATCTGCTTTTGGATTTAGCCAGCGTTCAGCATTTGGATCAGTGGCTTGAGATGATCTCCAATCACCCAGCATATCAGGATATCTTTTGGCAATAGTACTGGCATGGTGGATTTTAGGGAATCCAATCCACAGTCCAGGAGTAAAACCTTTCTCCTTAATCATATCCATGGTTTTTCTAAAATCGGGAAAAGTTTCCGGGTCGGGATACCAGGAACCAAACCCCGACTCAATACTACCGTCCGGGAAGATACCCCAACCGTGATCAAGCGTCATCTTGCCTTTTGGATAACCATACTCAATTATTTTATCCAGGTAATCCCTGACAAAATCATGGTTTAATAATTTAAAATGATCACGCCTTACCTTTGATTGTTTCTTTTGCTCCACCCATGTACAATACTCTACATCTTTCCAGAAATCAGGAACCTGTTTAAAAGGATGAAAATTCAGCCTCCGCATCATTTCGGTATTGTATTCTTTCCATGCTTCATCTCCCTTACCGCTTTCATCGATATATAACTCCTGCCCTTCCGGGACATGAACAGTGAGTGTATCTTTCCCATCGAAGCTAAAAACAGAATTTTCATATTGATAAGAAGTCATAAAACCGACGAACTTACCTTCAGCATCCATGAGAATAGGAGAACCTGAAATTCCACCGCAGTTTATCGTAAATGGATTATGCTCGAAAGCTGCACTCCTGAAAAAATTTGCTCCGTTTCCTTTCTCCTCCGGTGTACTGATGCTATGATAGGGAACCAATAATGGTGTTTTCACCTTGACCTGAACCTTTTCAATTTTACGTTCCCCTTTTACTGTACTCACAGTAGTATATCCATCTTCTGATTTTTCGACTTTTGATTCAGTATTTGAGCAAGATGAAAGTCCAGTCGATACTAGACCTGTTGCTGCAAGTCCCATTCCAGCTTTTTTTATAAAGTCTCTTCTATTATTCATGGTTTATAGAATTTTGAATCTCCGGATCTCTTATAGAGGATTGCTTATCTCTATATCTATAAATCTGAATAATCCGCAAGGAATATCCACTAATACGGACGAAGGATTGGAGATATCAAAGCTTTTCCCATCCAGAATATCAACCATTCCAGTTGGAACTACTGTGTGAAAACTAAGCTCGGCTACCCTATTTTCAGGATTCAAATATCCACCATCAATTATAGTCAATCTTAAATTTGTTGGTGAGGTTTGAGCCACTACCCAGGCGACCTCTCCTGATACAGTTAATGGCAGCTTTTCGGCTCCCTCTTCAATTTCACTAAATATAGTGGTAACATATTCATCGGCTGCAAAAGTTTGTGTACCATCTGATGAATAATAATGCCGGCCATCTGTGATATATTCTTCTAGAATATCTTCGTAAATTGGATGTAGGTGATCCTTCAAAGCACCTCGTGCAACTCCTGTTTTGGCAAATACCCCATTTTGAGGAGGAGTAATTAGCACAAGTCCATTTGGATAAGGAGGAAGATAGTTTTGCCTGCGATCTTTCACACCTCCTGCATATGTTGAGAAATCCCACTCAGTATTCTTACCGGCCATATAGGTAGAACTATGACGGCTAAAGGCAAAAGGATTGTTATTTTCAAAATCTTCATTATAGAAAGTGGACCATTTCAGGCTGCTGGCTTCATTCATATAGTGTTCATCTGGTTCTTTCATTCCAAGATGAACAGGAGAATAACTAACAATTTCATTTGAATTTGGTACATACAAAGCACCTTTAGCGATCAGTTCCCATAAAAAACTCATATAATCTGGATTCACTGCAAAGTTGTTGATATATGTAGCTCCGCATGCAATATGATAAACTATATGTCGTAAAAAATGACTGGGTAATTTCTGATTGCTGAACTGCCGCGAACGATCAAAACTTGCATTATCCGGAACACTTCTTGTTCCCCAATCGTTAACAGCACCGGAAGCCCATACACCTGATCTTCCGGCGATACTTATGTCCATTGCTTTATCAGTGGTTTCCTCCATTGAAGGCACAAACACATCGGGATACTCTCCATCCATTACCCTCTCCCACATGGGCAAATAAACATTTCCCTGCCAGAAATTATGCTTGGTGCGCACGAAAATATTTGCATTTTTCTTTTGTGCAGAATCTGCTAGTGGATAGAACAGGTCTTCCATTACCCATGCAAAATCATCAGAATAATCTTCAAGCTCTGGATATATCAACACGGTTTTTTTGCCATCCGCATAATCCAGTATTTTGTCGGTTGTTTCTCGTTGGAACATATAGGGGTCATTCCCATGGCCTCCCCAGTAAGCAATACCTGGTTCACCGCTATACCATGGAGTGATATGGTCGATACATTGCTGTTGAGTATATATATAATCACGGCGCTTATCCCGCTTATACTTATATTTTTCATTTTCCATGGCAGACCTGTCCCAATCTTCAGCCTGTCCCATATGTGATCCCCCTAAAAAAATCGGACTATTGTAGTTGGCACGGATATTATCAGCCACTACTTTAGCCAAACCATCATCCGTATTTTCTGTCATCAAATATACTGGTTTAGGCTCTCTTTCACCGATCGGCCGCTCATAAGAAGCCAGTTTACTACGATAAGCAGCTGTGTTATCGATAATACTTTTTATCTTTCCTTCAGGTGCAATATTTTTATATGCATCCTTCCATCCCGCGTTCTGCGTATCAAATATATGCACACAACTTCCTCCACTCTGTGCACTTGCCATTATTATTTTATCTCCATCCTTCCACATATCGTTAAAAGAATAGTCGCATGCAATTTTCTCCTCAACAGCACTTAAATCGTCGCTCACAAAAACAATTTGATTTCCAACCAGGCACATATACTTTTCCTGCCCCCCATCATTGATCAATTCAGGCTGTAGCACAGAATATCCAAAGCCAAGATCATAAATATTAAAAACTTCCCAGTCCTCAACAGCCAGGCTCGACGCAAGATTGAGTCTTGATACTTGTGTGGAATTCTGGTGACCGGAAAATCCCAATACAATTTCCTGAACACCGTCACCATCTGCATCTGAGGTCCGAAATTCTCCGATGATCTCTGTAGCACCTATTTTTACTGTATTGAAAGGTTGAATTGCCAAAATATCAAACATGTAAAGCGATCCCTTTCCCTGCATGTGGTTGTTGCTTCCATGTACAACCAGCATTTGTGTTCCATCAGCTTTATTTACAGGTCGCAGAAAATTGGCGTAATGAAGATCATCTGGAGGTATATATCCCGTACCCCACGGTTTCTCAACTGAGTAGGTTGATGATTTAATTTCCTTGACCATCTCCCCACTTGCGGCCAAATAGTATATGCTTAGATCAAAGCCCCCACAAACTACATAGGGAGTATCGTCTTTTTCTACCACACAAACAGCATACATTGGTACCTCCCGAGGATGGTATTTCCACATAAGTTTACCATTATTATCCAGACAGTAGCATGCCCCATCTGCATTGGCAATTAAAATCTCGTCATTGTCATCACCAGTAATATCTGCACACCAAATATCGTGTACCATGAATCCGGAAAGCTCGTTTTTCCATAAGATGGCACCATCGTAGGCAATTCCCATAACAATTCCATCGTAACTACTGGCTACTATGTAAGTGTCTCCATACCCCTCTGCAGTTCGGACTTTTTGCAGGGTATGTCCCGTTTCAATGCTTGTAAGCCCATTTTCATTATAAAAAATAGCATCCTCTGCAACCTTATAACTCAAGCTTTTGCTTCCGCTAACAGATTTCTCATCGGTAATGGCCCAGAATATTGAGTCTTGGGTACTCCACTGAGCTGAAGTTTCAAAATTATATTGTCGGGTAGTGTCAGGCTCCTGTGCGGAGGCTGATAAGATGCTTATGCTCATCATAAGCACAGCGGATAGGACCATTCTGTTAAATTTCATTTCTTTGTTCTATTTGTCCAAAATACATACTGCAAATTAAACTTTCCTAACAAAATAATGTCTTTGCAGGTAAAAAATAATTATCTGTGAGTTACTAAATTTCCTGTCTGGTTCTATTCAAAAAAAATAGTCCGCCTCATCGAATGAAATGAGAACTACTATTATATTATAATACTTCAAAGAAATTAAAGTTACTTGAAAATTAGCTAACTTGACAAATGTACAAGATGAAAACAGTGACCTAACTCTAATGATCATGAAAATAATAAGCCTCTGTTCTCTATTGTTTCTATGCTCCTTATCCATTTACTCCCAGGCTGGTAAATATTATTATGGCGTGAATAATCGAGTCTCTTTGGACCCTGAAAATGCAATTTCCATGAAGGAGATAATTGATCGTCCGGGAAAAGTCTTAAAAACGAAGACATTTACAAAAACCGGAAATCATTGGAGCTTGCTTAGAACCGAGAGAATCAAAGAAAAGCGGGACGGTTCTTTTCTAATTAGATACTTTGAAAGTACGCTATTGCCCAGGTCCTATAAACGTGATTTAATTAAAATAGACCCCACAACATACTATTTCACTGAAAAAAGAGGCGAGACAATAGTAAGAACAGGCATGTCAAAAGCAATAATTCCCTTGCTATTGGAAGGGAAAGTAACAGAGTATTATAAGAACGAAACCTTAAAATCTGAATCTGTATACAAGGATAACATGCTTTTGTCAAATTTGAATTGGTTACCTGACGGATCCAAATACATAAGCAATATATTTTACAGTGTTGATAAGGCCCCTACTTATATAAACGGACAGGTTTTTTTTAGGAACTATATGGTTCTAAGTATGGTTGATGAGAAAATCAAGGTAGAAGAAATTCAGGACGAAATTATCATAGGCTTAGTTATCATGGAGGATGGGACTTTAGCTGAACCTTTGATAATAAAGGGACATGTTGATTCAGTCAATGACTTCTTATTAAGGACCATTGCCAATCTTCCCGGCAATTGGAATCCTGCCGAATTGAACGGTGAGAAAGTCAGGTATTTCCTTACGATACCCATTAACTTTAAGAATAATGTACCGATGCTTCAGAACCTTGAATTAACGAAAAGCGGTCAGATGTTCTGGGATAATTGAGTGCGAAGTTCTTGCCAGGTATATTATATTTATACAAAAGTCTTATTCGGCGGTGCCAAGATAAAACGGCAGGTACCAATTTGATTCGTTCATTAATTTAGTCCTGATCTCCTCGGCCTGAGCGCCACTAAACTTCTCAGCTACCTTGTCTGCCAAAAAGGTATTGTCTCCCCTTCTTTTTGCAATTCTCATGAGATCATAAAAACGTTCCCCTTCAAAGGCAAGTTCTCGGGCACGTTCTGCAAGTATTTGCTCCTCCAGGTAATCCTGCTTTCCTGCAAGGTTGCCAGTGAAATCAATATAGCCATTGACCTCATTTGTAAAAGGATCTCTTGTATAAACTATATTTGGAACATGAATCTCTTCATCTTGATGGTCTGTAAAGCCTACTCTTCCTCTCACGCCTAACTGGTCTGAATTTCCATTGTAAAAACCATTATTCAGATATTGCTCTGCCAGCTCCAAAGTAATTACATAGTTCTCACCAAGCTCAACCCATGCAAAATATGTGTAGAGTTCTGCTGCATAGAGATGAACCGATGCAGCCCTTGCCACGATGAAGTTAGCATCTCTTGCAAAAGGATCATTCTGCTTTCCGAGAGTATATTTATATACAACAGTATCAATCCCTTTCATAATCTTTTCGACTTCAAAGTCATTCTGGTCGCGTTTTAGCTCCAGCATTTCCATCACCTCATTATTACTCATTGGAATGCCATTTTTTGTATATGCATAGGAAATATTTGCTCCACGGTAAATATCACCCGGTGTACCCAGATTACTAGGATTCAATGCTTGCAAGCTATGGTCAGTCAAATCGCTATACCAATACCTGAATCCATCCCAATTTGTCTCCCAATTATGAACAGCCTGTCGGGTTGGTTTCAGCTCATAACTATTCGGGGAAACAGTAGAAAACATCTTCTGAAATTCATTTGTCTGATGTTGACCCTTGCCAAACCAAATAACAAAAATATGCTCATTTTGATTGATTGAGGTTAAAATATTCTTCCAACTTCCTTTTGAGAAGGTTTTATCAAGACCGTAACGGACATCATCTGCTTCTATATCGACAATTGATAATATCCTCTCGAAATGTCTATCTGCCTCAAGTAAATTTCCCTGAAAAAGGTACATTTGACCTAACAAATACTCCATGGCATATTCATTCCATACAGTTACTTCCCAGGAGGCATCTCCATTCTCAATATAGTGGTTCACTCCAGTTACTTTTACATTACTTAAAATATCATTTGTACATGAATCAACTATTTGATCCAAATTTAAATATGCACTGGTAAGTGTAATAGGAGTATCATAAAAGATCGTATCATTATACCTGCCATCCGGAGCAAACAGGATATCAAATGAATCAACAATTGTTACTGGAGAATTCACAAATTCCTCGATCTCATCAATTGCAGTAAGAGAAATAGGGATATAAGGTATTGATCCATATATTCGAACAGCATTAAAATACGCCCATGATCTCATTACGATGATCTCACCATATAGTCTATCGTAGTTTGTAACAGGCCCATCTTCTGACATCACTTCAGGGTGATAGTGCTCCAGGGTTCTTTGTAGGTTATTACATCCAGCTATTAGTTCATAGAATCCCCGGGAAGAGGCATACTTATTAAACTCCGAAATCTTAAAATTTTGAATTTCTATAAGGTCACGCGAAGCATTCTCTGTAACTTCCAGAAGATCACCCCTTAATTCACCCAGAATTAGAAGTTGTTCTGCCAGATTTTGTTGCAAGGCATAAAGCCCCATTTCGGCTGATCGATAATCATACCAATCATTAAAAAAGTCAGTCTCCTGTATCACTAATCCCTGCGTAGGATTAAAAAACTCCTCACAGGAGCTTATGCCAAGCATTATTGCGAATCCCAGGCCAATTGTAATATATCGAATAAGTCTACCTTTCATAGTCGTATGTCTTTCAGTATTCAAATAAATTCTTACAATCCAAATTTAACGCCCACCATAACTGTCCTGGTAATCGGCATAAGTCCAAGGTCTATTCCTTGCATCATCGGGTCAAAAGAGCTGGAGAATTCGGGATCATAGGACAAGTATTTCGAAAATGTCAATAGATTCGTACCTGTTACAAATAGATCCAGGTCTCTGAAGAACAGCATCTTTTCAGGAATTGTATACGACAGCGTCAAGTTCTTCAGGCGTACATGCGAACCATCTTCAATCCATCGTGATGAGAAGTCAGCATTTCCTACCGGATCACCCCAGGCAGATCTTGGAATATTTGTCTCCTGACCATCGTAAATCCACCTGTTTAAAACAGCACTACTTTGATTAGAAAGATCAGTCATTCGCTCATTCAGATACCTCGAATGGTTATAAATTTCATTTCCAGAGACAAACTGCCAGTGCATATGAAGTCCATATCGTCCGTACCGAAGATCCATGAAAACACCACCATAATAATCAGGAGTTGAAGAACCTAATACAATCTTGTCATACTCATTGATGACATTATCAGGTTTGTCATCTGGTCCCGAAAGATCACTGAAAATTGCATCGCCTGCACCAAATGGAATTCCCTTTTCATTTACCAGACCAGCAGGAACAACTGCCCGGGAAGAATAGACTCCGGTGAATTCATAGCCATAAAAACTATTGGCTTGATCCCCAACACGGTTAATAATTTGCCCCCCTCCAGGAATATTAGTAATAATTTCATTATCTGCCATCTCAGTAATGACACTGTTATAATGAGAAGCTGAGATACCTATATCCAGGCTCAATTTACTCTTTTGAAACACTCTTGAATTCACTGAAAAACCATAACCATTATTAGACATTGAGGCATTATTGGATGGGTATACTTCATAACCCATATAGGCTGGCAATTCCTCAAAAATGAGCATATCCCTCGTTCTTGAATTATAATAATCCAGCGAAAACCTCAATCTGTTCTCCATAATTCCCAAGTCTAATCCAGTAGAGAACTGACTTGTCGTTTCAAATTTCAGAGTCTCGTTTGCAAAGCCTCCCGGAATCATACCCGATGTTTCCCTGTACAGTTGTAGGGTATAATACTTGAAAGCATTATTGTTTCCGATATCATCATTTCCTGAAGTTCCATAATTGACCCTGATTTTCAAGTCTTCAATAGTTGGATTGTCTTTCATAAAAGATTCATTAGAAATACGCCATGCTCCGCCGATATTGTAAAAAATACCAAAGGGTTGTCCTCCCAATTTCAAGACACCTTCGGCTTCCTTTCCAACCCTTGACGAGAAATCTGCGGATATTGCAGCATCAAGCAAGTATTTGTCCTTATAAATATAAGACCCGGTATAATAATTTGATAACCATGTCCACTTCTGATTTAGTCCAGTGATAAATTCAAGTTGATTGTCACCAGTTCCCAGGTTTGTATATTGATCATTCTCATTAGAATTCATGGAAATTCCAAGATCTTCCTGGTAATCATTGGTTTGCCAGCGAACCCCTCCCCTGAAGGAGATAGTATGAACACCATCAATCTGGTCCTTGAAGACAAGATAATTATCGTTGGAAATCATAAACAACAGATTATTTAACGATTGGGACACGTTGTAGGCCTCTTTATCAAAATAATATTCCATGCCAAGATTTGGCATATAGATTTGCTCCTTTATATCATTTATATTGAGTCCCAGGATGGAATTCCACTTCACCTTTTTTGATATATCTCCCTCCACTTTAAAAGAAGTTAAAAAACGGTAATTGGAATTTCTGGCTGAATAATTCTCTACAACAGCCTTTGGATTACTTATACCAAGTTCATCAACATCATCAATAGCCTCAAGGACCTGATTGTCCTGATCATACCTTTTTGGGAACATTTGAGGGGACTTATGAAAAGCAGAAAGAATTGGGCTTGTCTGGTTTCCAAGAACCGATTCTTTATACTTTGATGTAGAGGAAACCAGGTTTGCACTGACATACATCCTCATTCGACTGAAAATATTAAATGTGCCAACAAATCTGGTGCTGACCCGGTTAAAATTTGTATTCTTAATAACTCCATTATGGCCTAGATAACCTACTGAGAGTCCATACCGCGCAATATCATCTCCACCTTTCACAGATACATATACGTCCTGCAAGATTGAATTTTTAAAAATTTCGTTTTGCCAGTTTGTGTTATGACTATACCTGATATATTCAGGATCAGTTTCAGTATAGAATAGCCCCGGATACGATGTAGCATATTCTTCTTCTTTAAAGGTCGAAGATGATAGTATCTCTTTTGCGAGCGTCTTGTAAGCAATAGAATTTAACTGGGGAATCGTATCTGGTGTAAAACTCATTCCTAGTTTATACTTAAACTCTATACTCGTATTGGTCTCTACAGGTTTTAACGTTTCAATGAAAATCAAACCATTCGAACCTTTTAAACCATAAATACTTAAAGCTGAACCATCCTTGACTATTGAGAGATCTGAGATATCAGTAGGATCTATAGAGGCAGCCGGATTGTAGGTATACCCGCTTACTGTAGAATGAATACCCCTGGGGTTTTCAAGGGGAATTCCGTCGACAATAATCAGTGGTTGATTGCCTGAATTAATTGAATTCATTCCACGAAGCAGCATATAGGTTCCGGATCCCGGCATACCAGAAAAAGTCGTTTGATACATACCCGATACCTTTCCCTGGAGATTTTGATCAAATGATTCATAAGAATTGGAAAACTTGTCACCACCAAGACCCGTATTTATTTTGGACACGATATCTCTTCGTCTATAGGTATTTCCCAGGTAATCAAGTTCTTCGTAACCCGATTCCTCCTCATTTTCAACCAGGTAAATAGTAATACTTTTCCTGTCATTCAGGAATACCTGTTTTTCCATATATCCTACCACAGGTGAAATATTCAGCCAAACCTCTCCTGACGGAACACTTATCGTGAACATGCCACTAGTATCAGTAATTACAGGCGATTCAAGAGAACCATAATAGTTAACCGCCACATCACCAAGAGGTTCTTGAAAGCTATTAAAGATTTTTCCATTTAGCTCTATCTCACTCTGTCCTGCCAGGGAGACAGAAATCAGAATTGCTGCGGAAACCAAAGAAATCCTTTCTAATAGAGAACTAAGCATAATCTATTTATTTACAACCATTTAATCGGTTGGTATTAAAGAAATAAAATCAACATTAAATCCATTGTCAGGTGTAACTCCGGAAGGACCTCCAGGGTCACTGTATGTAATAGTAATTTTGATGTCACCGTATTCAGTCAAATGATCAAATTCAGCATCAAACCTATTGTTGCCCTTATCATCAGGGAAATAGTATTCCCCATTCACACCATAAACTGTCTTACGAAGTTCAAAAGTATCGAACTCCCGAATCAGAATATCATTTACGTAAATCTTATATACTCCTGAAGGTCTGTAATTTGCACCCATCACAAATAGATATTTCTGAGGGAACATGTTCTTAAAGTAAAACTCAAAACTAAATTCTCCTTCATAGGGTTTTCCTGGAAAAGGAAGAACAACCAGGGAATCATTCTCGGCACCTATAGAAATACTTTTGAGAGGCGTTGCAGTGACAACTTCATTAGAACCAGTTACTGTGAAGCCAGGCTTCCAAAAATAGATTCCGGCCCCGACAGGATAAACCATATGCTCTCCCTCGATTCGTACTTCGCCTCTATATAAATATTCTGGTACTTTGAAATCATGATAATTGAAAACAATTCCATTACTGCACAGAAGTCGCGAATCAGGATCAATATTTTCAAATTCTATATCTACTGAATCTCCAACAACGTTTTTTAATCTTCCAGCTGCAAGGTCCTCGTATTGAAGTGAATTTGGAAACAATCCATTCTCTATTAGATTAGGTATAAGCACTTCATCCTTCCATATCTCAGGAATATCATCTCCAGTGACAATAGCACCACCCAAATTTACAGCCATCTCATCAAGTGCTGCAGCATATTGTTCATCATTAAACACAACAAATGTTGCAGTCTTATTGCGATCTTCCTGATTCAGCGGAAAATATATTGAATCAAAATAATTTACCTCAGTATACACAGAATCATAGTATATATTCCCAGATTCATCAAAACCTAATGGAGTACTCTTCTCATAATCAAGAAGAACAGAATCATAAGCTGAAATATATTCTTTTAATACCATTGAGTTTAAAGAGATATATTCATATAAATTCGGCCGTGGATACGCTACGCCTTGAATCTCATAGAAACGGCCATCAATATATAAGGGACTTGTATAACTTACATCCATTCCCCCGTATGAGTAGACTCCTTCATACAATTCAATTGGGGCGAATTTACCGGTAGTTGTGCGAACAAGTTTAGACTTTGTTACAATAATGGTATTAAATACATAGTCCAGCACATGATACCGCATAATTATACTCATATCCCCTGTATCTGAGTTAAATGAATCAAAAGCATCATTTGTAGGAACAAACAAGGTAAAAGATCCGCCTGTCTTAAAGATAGTATCAAGGGAAAATTCTTCCATAACACTCACAAAATCAGAATACCTGGTATTATTCTTTATTGCATTCCACTGTGAGTCATTAACCGTCTCTTCGATATTAAGATAATGCTCATCCCATGTTTTTGTGCAGCTTACTAGACCTGAAAGCAACATAACAATCAACGAAAATGTTATATAACGCATAAGTCTTTATTTGTTAATTATCTTCAATATCAAACCTCACCCAATCCCACGTAAGCTTTCCGGGTATAAGCGATCTGATCGAAACATTATGTTCTTCGTACTTTCCAAATTCGACAATACCCAGGGTAAGTACTCGATATGGATTACTACTGTTTGCACCTCCTGTTGTAAGGTTCATGTTTCCACCCACTTGCTTACCATCCAGGAATACCTGTATAGTTGCATTTTCACTTCTGGCTGTGTTGACTCTTATTTGAAATTCATATCTCCCAGTGTATACTTTTGGAAGCTCATAAGAAATTAAAAAATCCCCGTCTATTTCCAGGTAATCATCATGATCCGCCTTTTCATCAGTAGAACCTTTTTTCCAAATAATTTCCTCAGTACCAGACCAGGTGATAGTAGTAAAATTATCGAGTTTATTGAAAAAGAATTCTCTTTCCTCATTTCTGACGATATTAATTGCGGGCTCTTCATAAAATTCAAATTGCAATCTCGTTCTTTCAGGTTCATACAATTCCATTACCCTGTTGATGAGATGCACTGGACCATTTCTGGTTTGAATATTGCTTTCGTTTACTAAGATTTCAATGTAGTCTATATAAGTATATGCTGAGTCAGCTTGTGAAAAAATTGAATCAAACTTTGAAACACCCTTATTAATCCTAATGTCAAGACCCATTGTAATTTGTACAGGGAGAGCTGCAAATGTATTGTAGTTATTGCTTCCATCATAAAGGTCTGAAAGAAAACGGCTTTCTGGAAGTATATGGTAAGCTGCAAATTGATTCAAGGGATTAAGCTTGTTTGTGTAATCGGTCATCCCTCCACTATAATTCGTCACCAGATCATTCAATGAAGAAATACCCTGCTTATTGAATATGGAATCGGCTTCTACCAGCATAGAATAATAATTCGGAATGACTCTACCCTCACTGTCTGTGGTATATTGACCCATGGTATCCCGTACCTCGGTTAAGTCCAGAAGATCTGCAAAAATTGTATAATCAGGATTGGTTCTAACCCAATCATACCCGGTCTTAGTGATTGGCTCCAATACCTGGTCAATCACATGGACAACACCATTGGTCATCTGAAGATCTTTACTTCTGACTAAAGCTTGACCATTGATTTTGAAATAGGTGCTATCCTCTCCATAAATATATGCTATGATAAGATAATCGCCCGTAAGACTTGAATCAGGCAAGGCTCCAAGAGGAAAATCATTGGATTCTACAGCACTGTTTACAACATGGTACCTGGAAAGTGCCCTGACAAAATCTGTGTCAGCAAGCAAAGAATTTACATCAGAATAATCACTGTTTGCAGAAATATAGTCGTCAAAAGCTTGATTACTAGGAAGAAACAGGGTGTAGTCACTGCCATTCGGATTATAAGCAGATAATGCATCCTTCAATTTACCTGCTTCCATTACAGAAATAAAGCTTGAAAAATCATCGGTGTTTTCATATAAAAAATCGGCGATACTTATATAATTGTCTTCAGTAACGAAAGTGGTCGGAATCTCTTCACAAGAAGAGAAAAGTATAAGTGCTCCGATTGTTGTTATAATAATGCTATTCCATTTCATCTTTTGCCGAATTTGAGATTACTAATCATTAACGTAATACGAATTTTGAACCAGGTTTGCATTTCTCTCCAGTTCATCTTCATAAATCGGTAAATACCAACCGTTTGGGTCAGATAACTTTGATGCAAGGACCAGTCTTTGTGTTGAATTTGCGTCTTGTATAATAATTTCAATCAATATATTTTTTCGTTGAAAATCATTTCTTCTACCCATACGCATTAAATCAAACCAACGCTTTCCCTCGAAAGCAAACTCTTTAGCTCTTTCTTCTAAAATTGCATCCTCAAATGCGTCTTCGGAAGTAGAAATCGTTAATGGTTCCATCAACGCCCTGGATCTGATTTTGTTGATCTCCTCCTCAGCTTCATTAAACATTCCAAGCTGTGAGTAGGCTTCGGCTTTCATTAAAACAATATCCGCATAACGATAAATAATGAAATTTGCCGCTTTTCTGATGGCGCTGGGTCTCGCTGTTTTCTGGTCTGGTGCAACACCTGCATACTTCCATGGTTTATATTCCAAAAAGTCAGTTGAAATGGATCCAAATCCACGAATTCTTTCCCTTGACAACTCGGGGTCCAATAATCTGATTGCATTGGGACTCGACACATAGTAATCCAGATTATAAGTATAGTCATACAGCGAATTATTCTGACCATTTCCATCGAATTGTAACTCGAATATACTTTCTAAAGAATTCCCTGGTTGAAAAATATCGAACCAGGTAGTGCTTGTCATCAGATAATACTGGTTCAAGGAATCAATATTCTGAATGTATTCCAAACAGTCCTCATACTGAAAATTCCACAAACTAATATCGGCAAGAAGGGCATTCAGAGCACCCTTTGTTGCACGACCCTTGGTTTTTTCATTGCTTCCATAATCTGTTGAAATCGATAGGCTGAACTCCTTAAGATCTTCCACCACATATAATAGAATAGAATCCCCGGGAGTTTTAGGAACATAAAAATCAATATTATCATCTATGGTCGGTTGGGTAATATAGGGGACATCCTTAAAGACTCGAACGAGATAAAAATATGCCAGGCTTCTTAAAAATATGGCCTCCGACTGTAGCGACACCATTTGAAATTCTGTGAATGTTGGATCCACATTCTCCTCATACATTTTTGGCGCCAGTTCAATTACATTATTGCAGTAATTGATTATCTCATAAAAATCCATCCAGTCAGCAAGTATATTATTGCTGAAAATAGAACTATTTATTATCTGCTTCTCGTAGTTGGGAGCCTCATCAGCATCGATCATATCCGCCCTGATTTCTCCATATAGGAAGAGTTTCTCATCCATGATAGCGAACTTTGAATACGCACCTAATAGTGTTGCTTCTACATCCTCTTTTGTCTTCCAGTATTCATCAAATACAAGTCCGTCAGGTGGCAACAATTCCAGCCAATCACATGATTTAACAGATGATAGCACAACCAGTAATAGAATCATATATATTTTTAGTCTGCTCATAATAAAACATTTAAAACTTTACTGTAATGATAGCTGAATACAACCTTGGAGTAGGTGTCAATCCATTATCCGTACCAAACCAGAATGGATCCTCCATTACCTGACTGATTTCAGGGTCCTGGCCACTATAATTTGTGAAAGTCAGAATCTTTCTCAAGTTTATGGAAACCTCAATTGCCTCAACATTAATTCTCTTGGTAAATCCATTATTTCTTAGGCTGTATCCAAAGGTCACGTTATTCAACCTGAGGAAATCACCAGCTTCAACGTAACGATCTGATCCCAGATTATTTGCAGGATGGAGGTAGTAGGCCCTTGGGAGCATATTTGGATTATCAACTCCCTGTCCATCTCTTCTCCAACGATGCAACACAGCTTTACTCTGATTATTTCGATTAAGCATACCTTCTGTATCCATTGCTATTTCGTTAACAATTTCAAAACCTGTTCTGTAAGCAAATTGCATGGATGCTTTGAAATTCTTATAGTTACCATTCCATCCAAATCCACCAAAAACATCAGGGTTTGAGTCTCCCAGGTGATAAGCATCATATATATCTATTACTCCGTCAAAATTTTTATCGCGATATTTTGCATCTCCGGCCTGGAATAATGTACCATCAGTGAAAGTCATTGGGATTGGTTCATTATTTGCATCATACATGATCTCGCCCTGCTCATTTCTTGCGTAAGCATCTTCGGTGGTTGGATAAACACCTTCGTAAATAAAACCATAGAATGACCCAATTGGTTGCCCAATATTTGCTTGTGTGGGGAAAACTCCATTTGCCACAACATCTCCCCTGATGTTGTTAAAATTGGCCGGGAATTCGAGGAAGGAGTTTCGGTTTCGTGAGATATTGAAGTTAACCACTATATTGAGATCCTTCTTTTTAACAACATAATATCGGGCAAATGCTTCCCATCCTATATTTCGAACCTTTCCTCCATTGTACCACTTCAGAGATGTGAATCCCGAGGTCCTTGGAATCTTGTATCCTTTCCAAAGCAAATCATGCGTGATCTTATCATACAACTCAGCAGTTACAGACAATCTATTCTTAAACATCGACAAATCTATTCCCAGGTTATATGATTCAATTGTCTGCCATTTCAAATTAGTGAGTTGAACCTGTGTAGGGATTACGATTGTACCATCGATATACTGACTTGGGTTTGTTGTGTTGAATATTCCATGGCGAGCATAGGCGTCTTTGGGTTGTTTACCTGCTTGGCCATAAGCAAATCTAATTTTCCCATCATTCAGGAATTTGGCTGATTGAAGGAAGTCTTCTTTAGAGAACCTCCATGCAACTGACACGCTAGGGAAAAAGCCCATGCGATTATTTGCTCCAAATTTTGAATTTGCATCCGCACGAGCAATCAAAGATACTATATATCGGTCCTTTAGCTTATAATTTACGCTAAGCAAACTTCCAATAGCACGAGTGGCAGAGGATCCTGAAGCCAATTTGTTTACCGGCGCACTAACAGCTGGATCGACTATAGAGATACTCGGTCCATTCCTTGTCTCAATTTTTGCATATTCTTTATTATATTGGTCAACCTGAAACATCAATCGTCCTGATAACTCATGGGTTCTATTACTTATTGGAGCGTACGAAATAAGTGTTCTTGATGAGATTTTCCGACTGTTGGAGTTATTTTCTGAAGCATAGTTCACTTTCTGGTCAAGCCAGTCCACACCAAGAGCTGAATATGGCAAGAATACATTCAACTTATTTCCCTCATACTGAAAAGACACTGTCTCATGGATGTTAACCTTCTTGCTTACAGCATATTTCAGAACAAATGAATTCTGAAATTTATTTGATTTCACATCCCAGTTACTCAGATTTGCAATGGCAACAGGATTGAAATATACTGCTCCATCACCCTGAAAACTTTCAAGAGGAGTAAAATATTCACCTGTCAGATCACCATTTGCATCATGCTCATATATAGCCATATTGGGAGCTTTTACATAAGCCATTCTTCTCACGTTCAGAATATCCTTTACCCCGTCTCCCGTAACATCTTCCTTTGTTCTCCAATTACCATCCCTGTAGCTATTCGTATAATCAAAATTTACTGAAAAACGTAATTTCTTTGACAAGGTATAGTCCAGATTAATCCTTGTGGTTAACCTGTCAAAACCCTCATTTACTGTTGTCCCAATCTCATTACTTGCATTCAACGACACATAGTAGAGTGTCTTATCTCCTCCACCACTCAATTTAAAGAAATGATCATGCGAAAAACCTGTTTGAGTAATCTCTTTTACCCAATCAGTATTTGCAGAATAATTATAATAATCATAGAAATCCGGATCATTTGCAATCTCATCAGGTATTTCAAATGCACCTTCTGCATTGTGAAGTTCTTCCAGCATCAACATACTGTATTCATTACCTGTAAGCATAGGAATTGAAGGAGGAGCTTGCGTTATGGTCATTTTGTAGTTATAATTAAACCGTGTCTTTCCCTTTGATCCCCTGTTGGTAGTGATCATCAATACACCATCAGCTCCCTGTGACCCCCATACAGCAGTAGATGCTGCGTCTTTTAAAACTTCAACAGACTTTATATCCTGTGGTGCAATGCTAACCAGGAATCCCAAATCTTCAACATCGGCAGAACCAAAATCAAAATCTGAACCACTGGATATGTTTTGTGCAATACCATCAACCACAATTAATGGATTTGAATCTCCCAATGAGCCAAGTCCCCTGATTACGATTTGTGATCCACTACCTGGTGCACCTCCAGAAACAATATCAAGTCCTGCAACTTGCCCTTGTAATGCATCAGCAGCAGAGGTAACACTTACATTACTAATGTCCGATAAATCTACTTTCACGGTAGAGGTAGCCCGGTCACGTTGACTCGCTCCAGTCATTGGGTCTTTAGCTGAACCAATAATTACTACGTCCTCCAGTGCTATGGCTGCTGAACCCAGTTCGATATTTATTTCAGTTCGATCTCCTGGCTCTTCCACTTTGTTCTCATAGCCTATAAAACTATATTTTAAGCGTGATTGACTGCTTGTCAGTTTTAAAGCATAGTTTCCGTTGTAGTCAGTAATAGTACCATTGATTACCCTTTCGTTGATATCAATTTCAACAATGGTCGCACCTGGAATTGACTCACCTGTACCTTCTTCAACGACCCGACCTCGAATAATTCTATCCTGGGCAAAAATACTATTTGAAGACCCAATTATGAGTATGCCAAGAATCAGTAATACTATTCTTTTCATTGTTAACGCTTTAATAAGACAGTATCAATTTCATGAATGACTCCATTCGTAACATAGTTATCATAAGCTCCGTTAGTTGATAAATTTACCGCAGTCATCATATTTGTTGTAGAATCATTTTCAAAAATATCAGTAATGTGACCCCCATCTACATTATAAAGCTCAATCAAATCAGGAGAAGGCCTAATATCCAACATAGAATATTCTGTATTAAATACAGTTGAACTCTCATCAAGTCTTAATGTCTCATACTCCCTCGAAAGCTTGTTTCCATCAGTAAAAATAAGCTCACCCCGTATAAAATGATACTTGATAAATTGCTGAAGCTCTTCGGTTGTCAGTGTATCGGTATTATAATTATTAAGTGCACTGTCTGTAGGAAGAAATACCGTATAGTATTCGGATTCATTAATGAAATTAAATTTATTGTAAACATCATCAACAAAACCTGCATCGTGGATAAGTTCAAAAAACCTCGTACTTTCAAACGCACCAAAAAAGGTGAGTCTTGGGAAATACAGCCAACCATTCACCTCATATGTTACACCATTATCAATATCCTCTTCTAATTCTGTGGGACTCACATATATTGTTGAATCACCCTGATATCCGAAATTACTTACTACACCTCCCGTAACAGTGGGGCCACCAGTTTCAGGATGATTCTCGGAATTATACACAATAAAATTACCCGCCAGATTTTTAATGAATTCTTTTCTGGCAATCTTTTTTGGCACCCATTCCCCAACCTGGCCAAGCATCTGAAATGTAAGATCATATTTATTTCGCCTGGTTGATTTGGGTGGATAATCACTTCGGTCAAATGATGACACGTCCAGATTACGAGGATTTGAAATATTGGGTGATATCGACAAGCTGGAATCATACTCAAGATATGTGTCTGGCAAAACAAAAAATGAATAGTTAGCATTTCTGCGCTTTATCGCCGGTAGAATATTGGTATATTCCACAGCGTACATAAATGTCTGATAACCCGGCCGCAAATATACAGGACCAGCTACGGATGAAAATGCACGGGGAACGATAGCCTTATTAGTACCGTAAAAAGTTGCATTGCTACCATAAATCTTATCAACGATATTATCCTGATCAATATAAATACTGTCATCTTCGCCATTTATAAACCCTCCTTTTATATCCGAAAGATACACCGGATTTTTACTCATATGTGAGTTAACAATGATCCGCTTCACATTTTCGGGCGTTGTACCGTAACTGGGCCAATGAGGGAATCCGCTGCTTGCTGTAACCACATCATCGATAAGCTCCTGCATAGCATCGTTGGTTGGAGCAATAATACCATAGTGATAACGTAAAGTACTAACTGGGTCAACTGCATCTCGGCCAGTAAGCTCCTCGTGAATATCAAATACCAGGCTGTTATAATCAAGGTTATACAAGGTTGGTACATCCAGCCCCATGGAGGCTCCCGGCTGCTTATTTGTTTCAACAGTATTTTCGCTGAATTGAGGAAAGAGATAAATAGCATTCAAAAATGTACTATACGAATTTTCATCTTCCTGATTTTCCAGGATCTGTTCAACATTTTTTAATGGATTAACTACTTGATCAACTTTATAAATAAATCCATTTTCTGCAAAATAATCTTCTTTATATAACCTTGCATTCCCAAAAAAGATCTCACCGGGTTCATAGGCTCTCCCAAAAAAATCAGCAAAATCATCTGACCTAACATCAGCAATACTCATGTATTCGTCAAAAAACAAGGGTACATATTTCCTGGAGGAGCTAAATACTGTTCGATTACTATTACTGTTCGTTGAATCAACAATCGTGGCTATTTCCCTTTCAATAATGATAAAATATTTCCTATTGCCATCTTTTAGCAAGGTTTGTCTCTTATAACCCCAGGGCTCATTATTGTACTGATCTCTCCTGTCTATCCAACCATTTACATCCAGGCTCTGAAGTTGCACTCTACTCCATGGATTTTGTATAATATGGTACTTTACTAATTCAAGAATGTCTTCGTGAGGAATATCCCCGATCGAAGTGTATTTTCCACTCATGAAGGAACGAAATGCTTCATTCTCAGGAGCAAAAATGGTGTAACTACCGCTAAAATCCAGGATAGTATCGTAACCACTTTTCTCAATGGCTACGATAAAAGAGTCAATGCCTGGAACTGTTTTTAACTGTGTGTACAATTTACCTTCCAGCCAATCAGGTCTTTCAAATTTATCAAACTCCTTCCTACAGGAAACAAGAGATATTGTGATAAGAAGCAAGAGCAATATTCTATTTTTCATTTGCTTACTGTTTAGTCATTAGCCCAGTACGAAAACAAAACTAGAATAAATTAATTCCGGACCCCGAAAAAGATACTAATAAATATATGGTGCAATTTTGTTTTCATCAAGTGTAAGTACCCAAAAATAAAGTAATATAATGTACGCTGGGATAAAATATATGTATTCATCTGTATGAAATATCAAGCAATATCATTCATATCCAATGATTTATATTAAAAAGGGGGTGTCTTAAACAAGTCACCCCCTTTTTATCAAAAATCTGCGATTATTAATTCTTAATGAACTTAACTGTAATAAGAGGTTTTCTATCCTTCTCGATAGTCAGGAAGTACATACCTGAGCTTAATCCAGCCAGATTAATTCCAGTAGGAATATCAGAAGCCTGAGAAACTGAATGGGTACGTCCTGAGATATCTCTGATCCTGACATAAGTATCTGCAGGAACATTGTCAACATGCAGAATGCTTTCAGCTGGATTAGGATACACTCTTAGTTGATCTGCAATATCATTGTATACAGATACGATAAGACTAATTGAATAGCTTATTGTATTAACACCATCACCTGAGGTTACAACAACAACATCCGTCTCAAGTAATTCTCCGGTCGTCTTTTCATCACCATTCACATCTTTCACCATCACCGTCGCATCAGGTGCAGGAGTTAACCCCGCAAGTAAGGCTTCTACTGTAGTTCCTTGTGGTGCTTCAATATTGAGTGTTGCCTGACTTACTGTAAATACTGTTGAAGTCACATATGCAGCAGCTTCACCCATGAACGTAATCTCGTAGCTTACAGTCACGGAAGCATCTTCTGATGTCACTTCCACTATATCATCAATACTCAGATTTCCAATTGTCCTCTCCTGGCCGGTGAGCGTGAGGATCTTAATTTCTGCTCCTTCAACCGGAATGATATTCTGTATAAATGATCCTACAGCTGTTCCGGCAAGAACCTGGCTTACAGATCTAGCAGGTACTTCGTAAACAGTGTAGACATTAGACAGAATGTAGGCATCATCTGATGCGACATCGGGTAAGAGTTGGTATACGATTATATCACCATTTTCAGCAATTACTTCAAAGTAATAATCGCTTATAGCAATAAGATCCACGTAAACCGTATCAGTATTGTAGCTCTGAATTGGTACCAGCTCATCATTCTCATCAATAATGTTTAAGATTGCATTATCAGGAACCGTTACACTCTCCAATACAGTTTTAATAGTGGCTCCAAAAGCAAATCCACCTACGGTACCTGT
The DNA here is from genome assembly GCA_964538375.1 of uncultured Bacteroidaceae bacterium. Lineage (GTDB taxonomy): Bacteria > Bacteroidota > Bacteroidia > Bacteroidales > JAUUZQ01. Next base: position 55,785 of record CAZIFQ010000016.1, read on the forward strand.
TGGGGCAGTAACTGTAATATCAATTCCTGTCCCATCTACCGCAGTCAGTACTGCATCACCACTCAGGGCAACTGTGGAAATAAGATACTTGGTAATATTTTCCCCATTTGCTGAAGTTACCTGCAGTGTATCAGCATCTGCAACAAGCTCGTCCAGTTCCAGGGTATCACTAGCTGCAGCGCTGAGAACTTTCAAATCCTGGTCCTCATCGAACTTGATCAGGTTATCAAAGAAATCAGTAACTGTTTCAGAATTACTTGCTCCTTTGATTCCCGGATATACTCCTTCAATTGGTTCATATCCTTTATCAACCAGGTAAACCAGGGAACTAACAGTTGAAACATGAGCGGTAACTACATTCAGGGTATGAGAACCAAATATATCAAGATTTCCGCCCGCTACTCCATTATTCTTGGTGTTATCGGTATCCCAGTCAGTATCCAGCAATTCTCCCAGATAACTTGCACCATAGTATGAGTGAGGAAGACGCCATAATCTCGTACTTTTTGAAGGTATAAGCTCTTTGCCATCAACAACGGTCCAGAATCCACTAGCAGAGGAGCCAAAAGCATCTACAAGTTCGAAATCGGCGGGATCATAAACATTTTTAATTCCGTCTCTAACATCAGAGTTCAATATCTTAAAGAGATAGTAGTTGCTTGCTGAAGATCCACCGTCCCCCGGGAATAATGGAAATGCAACAGAATAATCTTGCTCCAATGGCTCATTCCATGGATTCAAGTATTCTCCATCTACATATATATCATCACTCAATGTCACATTTGCAATAGGTTCCATTATGTCGTTCGAACTCCATTTGTTATAAGTATCATTCGGTTGCCAGATAGTGAATAGCTCTCCGGGATCCAGGTATGAAGGCACACTGGCATCAAATTCAAGTATCCCCGGAGCCGATTCCCATGCATCAGCTTTCTGCCACTTATAACCAGGCACATACTTCATGTACCTTTTTCGCCAAAAATCAATTGAATCAGTACCAAAAAGTGATTCAATTGCGCCACCGGTTGAGGTAGCATCAGATCGCACGATCATATAGTTACTAAGATCTATCAACTCATCTGTAGGATTAATCAGCTCAATTACTCCCATTGAGTAAAAATGCCTCTGCAGAAATTTACTGAATATTGGATGTCCTGTATATTTCTGAATATAAGGATTTTCAACTTTGAAGAGTACTTTTACTATATTGGTAATTGAATCATCTTCAGACATAACAGTGAACGTTGTCGTACGCTCTTCAAGGCCACCTGATAAAGAAACGGCTCTTTGGACTGAAATATTCGCATTCAGATCTTCGGTTGTAGCTATTAATACAGGCACATTTGTTGTACCAAGTAATAATGCGACCGTGTAACTCTTTCCTGTGTTGATAAAGCCTGGAATCGTATCACCCTTCCATCCATCTATGAAAGCATAGGGACTATCAGGCCAGGTAATCGAAGCTAGCAGGGCATTGTCACTCATAACATACTCCTCTGTCTTAATATAGTAATCTTTGGTTGTGCTGCCATCACCTCCAGTAACACGAAGTATATCACCACTTGTTATTTCATTGTTTGTCACACCACCCGCAAATATAACTTCCCAATTAGCATCAGGTGCTTTTTCTAACCTGACCAGCATTGTATCAACTTTTGTTGCAAATGGCACATCTACGATTGAATCCATGACACCGTCATATTCTAGTACGCTGTAGGGGAGAAAACCAACCCTGGGCATCTCTCCTGGTACATAATCATCAGCATCTGGATCTGGATAATTTACAGTACGCTTTGCGAATACATCCACCATGTCTGCAGGAGCACTTTCAACCGTTATCGCATATTTTTTAACCTCGAGCACATTTCCACAAGCATAGAGGACCAAAGTATCAGCTGTTTTGCAAATGGTTGATAATGAGTCTTCAAAAAATTTATTTTCTAAATACCACCATGTCATTCCCTGTCCCAGGTTTAAAAGAGGCCTGATAGAATCATGTTTTTCAGTTCCCCAGGGTACTGAAATGGTTCCTTCACCAATTGTATATGTATCGGAAGAAACAACCACACTAAAATTACCATGATTACCTTCTGTTTCACGCACCATATAATCATCACCATCTCTCTGCGGAATCAATATCCACTGGGATGTAGCCTCATCAGCACCGACTGCTTTTGTCCAGTTGGTTTCTCCTTTCTTAATAGAAAATTTCCTCACAAAGTTGAAATTATCTGCAGCGTTTTCAACCCCTGCCACGGTAATTCTTCCTAACTTTCGTGTTCCAGTACTCCAGTCAATATCAAGCATAATCTGATCGACCAATACAGTTATAGTGTCTCCGGTTGCATCACCACTGGTCCAAAAAAGTACTCCGGACTCCTGAGCTGGCCTGTTCTCAATACAATTGAGTCGATCGATATTGATAGAATCCTTTCCCCACATTTCCCATTCCGGGTGATATGGAAATACATACGTTAGAGGGCTTGCATAGGTTTCATCCTGATGCACAAACATTGTTGATCTAGCTACCATTCCAGTAGGATGAAGTGGTCTGTCACCGATCTCATACGCATCATAAACAAGTAAGGCAACAGCGGATTCACCCGATAGAAGGGTTCCACTTAGACGCATCATTTTGTTGTTAGCGTCCACATTTGTGATTGTAGCGGGGAAAGTAACTTCCTCCCCCTCCAATGCAAATACTTCATTACTTCTAACTTCACCGTAGATGAATTCAGAGAGGTCAACATCAGTACCTCCCATGTTTGTAAATTCAACATAACAGCCGGCCCATCCACTAAATCTGATCTCAGAGATGATCACATCACGAATGGTATCTTGTCCCCACATTGTTGTGGAAAAAAGAAAAGCTGCGACTAAAAATGTAAAAAATCTTTTCATAGTTTAGTTTTTCGTTTATTATTCAGGTAATAGAATTCATTTTGTATAATATGTTGTTCAAATTTCGATTATGTATAATATTAATGTGTGCTTATGCGTATAAATTTTGTATTTGATAGTATTTGCATGACTTATAAATGGAGTATGATGATCTTAAAATACTCATATACCAGTATTATTTCAACAATACATACTCTTCAAATAATCCTTTGTTAAGGCCCAATTTCAGACTGGAAGTATTCTCTGTTCGCTTAAGCACGATTGGCCAATCGAATCCAATAAAACTATTATCTCCAATACTTACATCTTCGCAATAATCAAGATCAATAGAGGCTTTTTCTGATCCACTTGGATATTTCTCATTTAACTCAATCGTATTCCCTTCTACTATTAATCCTTTTACAGATTGGGCGCTTACCAGGTGTCCGTTAAAACTTTTAATCGTGTTATTTGTAAAGCTGATGTTATGATGATATTTCTCATCTCCATGGTGTTGTTCAGATGTAAGCAGTGGTGAAATAAATAGAGGATAGCGATCTTCTCCGCCATATCCAATATTTACAAAAGTGTTATTTTTGATTACAATATCTTTCACACCGCCGGATTCATACCAGCTGTTATTGTCACCTTCAATGAGAATACCATGCATCTGGGAAGAAAAATAATTATCTTCTATCAGAACCTTTCCTTTAGTAGTTATAAGCACAGAGCGCGCCCTATTCTCCCTAATCGTATTTTTTCTCATGATCACATCAGGATACCAACTCAGGTTTTCCATCGAAAGAGGACCCTTGAACATTTGTTCTGGTAACTCTTTTACCGTAATCATCATGCGTTGCTCATTAAGTACTTCAACATCTTCAACCACTGTTTCATAAAGAGGTAAAACCGTTTCACGAGAGATAATCATAATCTTATCACCTGCTTCAGCAAATGTCAATCCATATTGTTGTCTATGGCTAATCTCGCAAAGGAATTTGTTGTTTCCTTTGTACTCCACAACTTTTATATAAGCTCCATGCACATTTATCCCATCGTCAAGCATATGCTCAAACAAACAATTCTCAAGTTTAACGAGACCCTTACAACCCAGGAAATGTGTTGCATCAGCTCGTGTGGAAATATTGCGCTTTTCATTTGAGCTAACAACAAATTTATTCAGATATACATTTTCACAGCGTTCAGCGATTACCGCCATACCACCCGCAGCATACACAGTAACATTTTCTATGTAGGTATCCTTTGAATTTGCCAGATGGATAGCCTGGGCCAGGCGATTGGTAGGGGCAATCCCGTATGTCGCTACAATAGAACCAAGCGGTGGAACAGAATTTGCTACATGTTGCAACCTGACCTTATTCTCTCCAAGTGGTGTTATTTTTGACGTACTCTTCACCCTTAGCGCATATTCCCTGGTATTCCAAATAGGTGCGGAGCTTGCTGAGTCAAAGGTGATATTCTGGCCAATCGGATCCTGCCAATTATAGTAGTTAAACATGATCTCCCCATTGATTATCTCAAATCCATATTTCGTCGGACTTATTTCTGCTATAAATGAATTGGTTTCAGGATCACTTTCTATCACTTTTAATTCATGGTGAAAAGGTGTGTCCCAGTCTATACTGAAATTCTTAAGCGTAGTCCCAAAGGATCCATCAACTATGATTGGACTGATCCTTCCATGAAAGATAAAAGTAGAACCGCCTCCATCCAGGGTAAATCCTTCAAAACCAAATAAGGGAAATGCCATCCGTTTAAGACTGTTATCGTGGTTACTTACCTCCCGGTAAGCTTCAATTGCGTTTTCCGGATAAAACTCATATCTGCCTTCTGGAAAATACAGTGTAATATCTTTCTGTCCTTCGAGTGATTTTATCAATTGATTCACTTCAAAGCTTACGTCTTTTCCTGGAACAACTCCATAGTCTGCAACATTAATAATCTGCGCATTGCAAATTGCGAAACCCACCAAAAAGATTGTAAGTGTACTTAGATATCTCATATTCTACATTTTTTATCTATCATGCTATTTTTAGACAATAACGTATATATCAGTAAAAGGATAGTATCTGTGCGTAAAACAGATGTGTCTCTTAGTAATTCTGAAGCAAATTCAAATATGTCCACATCCAATATTTAGTATATTTGTTTTTGAATCATCAATTTGCTCGTATGTTCAAAATGAAACTATCGCTTCTGTTTATTTTTCTTGTCAGCCTGCTACCTCTCAGGGCTCAAGAAGACTCCATTCTTATCATAATAGGTAATTCTGAAGTTACTTTGGGAGAATTTGAGTGGATGTATGGGAAGAGTATCTCAGAAAATTCCGGTCAGAAACAATCTAAGGAAGAATATCTCGAGAATTTTATAGACTTCAAGCTTAAGATTAATGCTGCAATGGAATCCGGACTCAAGACCCAGAGCAGTTTTGTAGATGAGTTGAATCGTTACAAACAACAGATTTTTAACGCTCACCTACCTGAACAGATGAGTATCGAAAACTTAATAAAAGAAGCCTACGACAGGTCAAAAATCGATGTCAGCACCAGTCACATTCTTGTCAGGGTAAATGAAGATGCTTCTCCATTGGATACAGTGGCAGCATACAAAAAAGTGCTTATGATAAGAAATAGAATCCTTTCAGGAGAGGACTTTGGAAAATTAGCAAGAGAGTTTTCCGATGATTCCAATGTAGAAGAAAATGGAGGATATTTGAATTTTATAACGGCATTCACCTTAGAATACCCAGTTGAAACAGCAGCACACAACACTAAATTCAATGAAGTCAGTCTGCCGTGTCGATCCAATCTTGGTTATCACCTTGTCATTCCCCACACCAGGCGTCCTGCTTATGGAAAAGTAAAGACAATCCATATTATTGCACGTGCAGCAGTAGATGATTCCCCTGAAATAATAGCAAGCGCCGGGATAAAAATCGAGCAGGCCTACAAGGAACTGCTAAATGGCCGGGATATCTACAAAATTTCACTTGACTTCAATGATGATAGCACTTTTTTAAGTTACCGACAAGAAACTCCATTATTTGGAGTTGGTGAGATGAGTGCTGAATTCGAGAAACAAGCTTTCAGTATTCAGGAAATAAATGGGTTCAGCGCGCCTTTCAGGACAGCAGTTGGTTGGAATATAATCCAGCTCCTGGAAAAGGAAAACATAGGACCACTAACGAAGGAGAAGAAGGAAGAAATTAAAAAGAAAGTGATCAATGGCAGAAGATTGCAATATCACCAAAAGAAATATGAGAGCCGGATCAGGAATAAATATTCATTCCAGGAATATCACACTTCCATGGGAAAGTTTTATTCCTCAGTAAACAATTCTCTTCTGAAAGGACAATGGTCGGATGAAAGACTAAGGAATGATAAGGAAGTTTTGTTTTCGTTGGAGTCTGAAGATCATAGCATTTCCGAATTCGATTCTTTCGTAGAAAAGAATCAGAATTCTAACCATAGGTACCGACGTGCAAAAGATTATTTGGATGATCTATACTTACAGTTCAAGTATGAAATCTTCATTTCATTTGAACGATCTGCACTAATCAAGCAGCAGCCTGAGATCAAACATCTTCTAAACGAATTCAGCGACGGCATACTGCTCTTTGAGATAATGGACCGCGAAGTTTGGTCACGGGCTGTTCAGGATACCACTGGATTAAGAAACTACTTCGAGGAAAACCGAGATAGTTATATGTGGGATACACGGAATGATGCATTCATCATCACATGCAGCAAAGACACTAAGATAAAGAAGATCAGGAAGAAATATAAAAAGATACAAGACGGATCATATGATACCTCTATCCTGAATGAGAAATTCTGTACCAACGACTCGATACAGTGTATAACTATATCCCGGGTATTAGCAGAGAAAGGTATTTATGAGAAAGTAGATGCACAGCAGGGATTGGCGGGACCAGGACCTATTTACTCCAGTACTAACACTAATGGCTTTGTCATTATCAATGAAAGGCGTTCTCCTGAACCTAAAAGCCTTGATGAAATCCGCGGCCAGGTGGTTGCTGACTATCAAATCTATCTTGAAGATCTGTGGATGAAAACCCTTCGTCAAAAATATACTGTCCATGTGAACAAATACCTACTTAATTAAAAGGCTTAGGTGTATCAATGTAGCTCCAGCTCTTTAACTCCGCTGTTCACACCTCTTATTTCTTCAAAGGAGGTAATCATGTCCAGTAATTTTTCAGTTTCCTGTTCTGCCAGGTTTGTTTGCTCGCCAGCATCCTCAGCCAGGTTATATAACTGGTACTCGCCAGAATTTCCTAGTTCAATCATCACATGTTTATTCACTGCAGCACCTTTGTAAGGAGGAATCATAATCCAGTCACCCATGCGTAAAGCCGTTCTTGAAGTAGCCTCCAATACAAGATTCTCTCTTCCTGCATTACTGGTGCCCAGGAAGACATCCAACATATCTTCGCTGTCATCTACCACTTCATCACTTCCTACCAGTGTTGCAATAGATGATAAAAGGTCCATCTGACATACCAGGGCATCAGAAACTCCAGGTTCAATCTTGCCTTTCCAGGAGACGATAAACGGAACCCTGGTCCCTGCTTCAAATAAACTGTATTTCCCTCCTCTGAATTCCCCTGAAGGAGTATGATTTCCTAGTTTCTCCACAGCATCGTCATAATACCCATCATTTATTACCGGACCATTATCACTGGAAAAAATAACCAGCGTATTTTCGAGTAATCCCTCATCATCGAGAGTCTTCATAAATTCACCCAGACACCAATCTGCTTCAATGATGACATCGCCTCTTGGCCCCATTCCTGAGCTACCTGCGAAACGAGGATGAGGAGTACGCGGAACATGCGGCTGCTGCATTGCATAATATAAGAAGAAGGGTGAATCCTTATGACCCTTTACATATTCTTGCGCTTTAGCTAAAAAGTGATCTGCCATATCAACATCACTCCATCTTGCAGCTTCTCCACCTTTCATAAATCCTATACGGGGAATCCCGTTAACAATACTACTGTTATGACCATGGTGCCATTTCATTGTAAGGAGTTCCGGGTTATCTAAACCTGTAGGCTGACCCTCAAAATTATTCTTATAATCAATCTCAATTGGATCGTTAGCGTCTAGTCCAACAACCAGACCGTTTTCTATATAAACAGTTGGAACACGATCCTGGGTAGCAGCCATAATATATGCATAATCGAAGCCAACTTCATTTGGTCCGGGTGATATTGGCTGGTTCCAATCTACATGTCCAGCACCTAATCCAAGATGCCATTTCCCAACTATTCCAGTTTGATAACCCATATTTTTTAACATTTTAGCAATAGTCATTTGCTCGGTATCTATTACCAGGGGAGCAGTTCCAGGAAGGATTTTTGCATCTGCATTCCGCCATGGGTATGTTCCAGTTAAAATTGCATAACGACTAGGGGTACAGGTTGCAGAACTTGCATGACCATCAGTAAAGCGCATTCCGCCACTGGCCAGTTGATCAATATTTGGAGTTATTATTTCGGTGGCTCCATATGCACTTACATCACCATAACCCATGTCATCCAGATAAATGATAACAATGTTGGGGTTTTGTGCTTCTTCCGTCTTGCTGTCTTTTGTTGCAGTGTTGCATCCGGAAACATCCAGGATCAATGCCGCCAGGGCAAGTGAAATTTTATTTATTGTTTTCATAGAAATCTTATTAGAATTATACTTTTCTTCAGATACTTAACCAGCCAGGTCCTGAATGGAAAAAACAAATAACTCTTCTTTTGCTGTTAATTCTATTACAAATTTATAATTCTAAAGAGTTTATTTGCATTTAGTTATTAATTTTTTCCCTTCTCATCGATTCTCCTGTAATTTCAAGGCGGTGTGTTTAAATTCAAATCCTATTGGACAAATTGTTAGTTAAAGTTAAGAGATACTTTTTA
>CAZIFQ010000017.1:0-62361 GCA_964538375.1 uncultured Bacteroidaceae bacterium
TATTAACAATAAGTCGCTGTAGTTCAATTAATTGGACGTTTTCGTTCAGGCACTAGTTACTCTGTGGTTCGTTAACCTATTGTTCAGGAGGGGTTTAAATTACAATGGTTAAATAGGGGGATAATCATGTATTATTACATTTAACCTTCTAACCTTTTAACCCACTCAATCACTTAGCTTATTGCTACCTCAGTTCAGTAGGATCAAAACTATCCATATCTCCATAGTCCAGGTTCTCACCTGCCATTATATTATTGCTCTCCTCTTCTTGTGCTTCCTCTGAAAATTAATTCCGGACCAATCACAAAGTTTTCATGGTTATTTAATTCAGGATTGTTGTTTACTCTTTTCAGATATAGTTCAGCTGCAGTGCGTCCAAGTTCTGCCCCTTTTTGATGAACTGTTGTTATAGAAGGTGTAATGAACTCCGTAAATGTTTCATTGGCAAACCCTGTTACTCCAAGTTTTTGGGGTACCTGAATTCCATTTTTTCTTGCTGCATTGATAACCCCAAGGGCGGCGAAATCTCCGGAGCAGAGTATTGCATCCGGTGGATCAGTCAAAGTTCTTAGTTTATCAAAGGCCCTTTCGCCACCTGCTATGGTCATCTCCTCTTCAAATACCCATTCTCTATTCTCAGCCAAATTCAAATCTCTGATGGCTGTTATATATCCCCTGGTTCTTTCAGAATAAACATTGATATGTGTGGCGCCTCTTATATGTGCGATCTTTTTGTAGCCACTTTCCATGAGGTGAAGAACCAAGTCATATGCAGCGGTGTAATCGTCAATTCTAATTGAATCAACCATATCAGTCAAGGGAACCCTATCGAAGAAAAGCATGCGTACCTGCTCATAAACTTCCTTAAGATGATCTGTGTTCCTTGTTTCCATGGACAACGACATAAGTATGCCATCAACCCGGGCATTAAGTAGTGTTTGTATGGCTTTTTTCTCTTTCTCCAATTTTTCGTGCGATTGACAGATCATAAGGTTATATCCGGCAGCGGCAAACACCTCTTCTAGTCCGCCAATGATGTTTGAGAAAAAGCTTCGATTGATGTTTGGAACAATTACACCAATTGTATTGCCTCTCCCTTTTCGTAATGAGGCAGCCATCTGGTTGGGTTGGTAGTTGTATTTCTTTGCCAAATCCTGCACCTTTTGTATCGTTTTCGTACTTACCCTGGGGTTGTTGTGCAAAGCTCTTGATACCGTAGATGCCGAAATGTTTAATTCTTTCGCAAGATCATGTATTGTAATATGGCTTTTAGAGATACTCACCTTGCAAAAGTAGTAAAATACAATCGATTGCACAAACAATTCTTTGTAATTTTCCTGAAACGCGTACTGATTTTTTTTATCTTTGGTTAGGATGCAATGATTCAGTGTTATGTCCTAATGTAAACACCAATTTTCAACACAAAGCCACCAATATGAAAGCCAGAAACCCCATTCTTATCATAATTTTCGCAGCCATCGTTCTAGTTGAATTGCTTGGCCGAATGTTTGATTTTATAAACCTGGAATATTTTGCAAAGCCGTTAATAATGATATGGATAGCGGTGTTTTTTCTCCTGAATGCAGAGAAAAAGTCATTTCGTATTCCTGTATTGATCGCTTTCCTATTCTCCTGGATGGGGGATATGCTGCTGATGTTTTCTGGTAGCTCCGATAATGAAATGTTTTTCTATGCAGGCGTAGGAGGATTCTTCCTCGCCCAATGCATGTACATTTATATTTTCATTAGGTATGCTGAGACAAAGACCAAAGGATTTCTGATCAGAACTCCCTTGTGGTTCATTCCATTTGTTGCTTACCTGGCTGGAATTTATATATTACTCTTTCCCTCAATCGAAGGAATGATGAAACCTATTATTCTGGTCTATGCCATCTCCCTTGTTGGAATGTCGCTTGCAGCATTAAACCGTAAAGGCAGGGTTGGGATGGAGAGTTTTCGCTGGATTTTCCTGGGATCTGTCTTCTTTGTCATTTCAGACAGCATATTAGCTTTCAATAAGTTTTATTTTGAAGATGGATTCGCTTACGCTGGATTCTGGATCATGCTCACTTATATCACCGCACAATATTACATTATGCGTGGATTGATTTTGGAAAAGAAATCATAAATTTTGTAGAGACGCGCCATGTGGCGCGTCTCAATATATAAATCCCGCGTCAAAATAATCTCCAAAGGGATTCTCAGCATCCAAAGGCACCATTTACCTGGCCCAAAGCCCCGTTATTCAATCCATGTCATGTAATGATCAACAATGGTCCACTCTTCTTCTTCCAGGCCGAGGACAGCCTCTCCACCCTCGTAAGCTACTCTGAAAAAGACTATTGCGCTGTCTTTTTCCCCATTAAAAGAAATTCTTTCTACCATAGGGTGTGTCTCTAAATGCCATGCTGTTACCCAATGATCATGAATGAATTTCAGATATTCATTCATAAAGACATAGCGATCATAGGCGTCCTCGCTTGAAAAATCAGGAGTGACAATGGTGCTGTCACAGGTGGGAATATAGTTACCGCCCAGGAAACAATGTATTGCGGATTCATACTTCCCAGTCAGGTATAATGTCTTCTTGTCATCATTTACGATAGTGGGCTTGAAGTCATTAATAGAATAGGTGTTTTTTGGTGAATCTCTGAATGCAAAATCATAGGAGATACTGTTTTGTATTACATAATAGTCATTGTTCTCGTATATGTCGTTTCCAAATTCTGAATTACAAATTCTGGCCAGGTCCCAGGGACTGAAAAACTCTTTATAAACATCATAAACAACTTGTAATGAGTCAGGAATGCTTTCGTCAGGACTGTATTCTCTATACCAATCTTTCAATATTGTCTCCAGGCAGGAGACACAGGAAGTGTTAAATGCCTCCATCAATTCATTATAGATCAACAACGCCTCCGCACCCAGGTTACATGTATAACATGTATCGCCAAAACAGCTGTCTATTTTGGGAATGGTATCAATATTCTCAATTGAATCATTTTCCCTTTCAGTGTTTGGATCATTTGTAAATTTCTCACAGGAGAGCATCATCATCATCAGAAGTGATCCTATTATTGTGAGCTTATATTTCATCTCATACTTCATTCTATCTCGCTAATGTAAATTCCATTGTCCGTTCCAATCCAGATATTATTGTCAGGATCTTGTTCAATTGCAAAGATACTCCGGTTTTTGAATGTTTCAATATCTACCATCCATTCTTTTCCGTTGTAAACGTTGCATCCAAAATAATTTATGGAAATGTTTTAATGACAGCTTAGCTCATGAATTCTAGAAGCGGAAATTGACTTTTACCCCGGTACCGTAGTAGCTCCAATCCTCAAAACTAACAAAAACACCCAGGTCCACCATAAACAGAATTTCATTCAGACTGTATCCCAATTGAATGTGGTTATTGATATCGGGAGTATAGAGATAAGCCACTGATATAGACTCATTCCATAGGCGTTCGCTGAACCAGGGTAGTAATTTGATGAGCATGTAGGATGAACGCATTCTGGCATGTGCTTCAATATAATACTGGTTTGTGCTGGCCCTGTAGTAATCAAGCAGCATGAAAGTATTCTGAAACCCAATGATATCGAATAGAATTGGAGATGATTTAAAGTGCTTGAAATCAGCAAAATGCATATTATCAGAACTCGGATAATACCCGCCTTCAATCTGGTAGCTTAAGCTTGAGAGTAATCCAACCTCCATGCTCTGTCTTAAACCACCAGACAATAGCATATAGTCTGCCCATCCACTTGCTTCCAGGGGAAATGCATGCTTGTATGTTAGAAAGAAAGTGGGCCAGTCTGACTTACTATATTGTTTCCTTCCGGCCCTGAGCCGATAGTAATATTCGGGTGTATATTCAAGATTAATGCTTCCTGATAAAAGCTTTGAGTTATTGAAAACAGCATCGTCAACATCATAATTTTCAGGAACATTTTCCGTAAAAGTTTTGCTGTTTCTGAAAAGAATAGACAATGGTGTTGTTGAATAATTCGTTAGCTCCCTTCTTATATCTGCATCCAGTGTTGTAGTCAATACCAACCCGGTTGCAAGGTCCATTCTATGCTCGAGCGAAGCATTGATGGATTCGTACTTTTTACTGTAATTTTCCCTGTAAAAGAGACTGTATGCAGCATTTGTCAGTCTTGGAATACCAGTACCCTCGTTAAAATCAAATGATGTGTAATCCATCCTGAGAGCAATTTTTCCACGTATTTTGGGAGCATATAATATACTGGAATTCCATGTAATGATGGGGGCCATCCGGTTGAACGCCATTCCAGCCCATAATTCAGAACGATAGGTCGTAATTTTGTCTTTTGTTGTGTTGAATCTGAAATGTTGGCCATATACAATTCCGTCTACCGTATTGTATCCGAGCATCTCCAGGTCCAGCAAACCATTATGCTCAAATTTGGTGAGGCGATCGGCTGACTGGTAATTATGTCCGTATAGCAGTTTCCTGAAGGGACTTTTCTTGCTTCGGGCAAACCTCGTAGAATCTTTTGTGATGGTACCACTGCTATATCCCATCACTGAGTCGCGGACAGCCAGCGTAGTTAATTCTTCAGGTGTGAGAAGTATAGGTCTATGCTTGTTCCAAAAAGAGGAATCATTAATCACTGCTCCTTTTTCAATAGTGAACTTTGTTCCTTCGATTTCCAGGTTCTTCTCTTTACCACTTGCATTTTCAGCTTCCTGCTCCATCAGCTTGGTCATCTTAGTCATGTCGCGGTCTGTGAGCTCATTCTTCTGCATGATCTCCAGTATTTTCTCCTGTTCCTCTGATGTTTCCCTTAATATTGGTTCATCTTCTTTAGTTGCAGTTGGCATAAAGTAGGAGCGGGGGAGGTTTGGATTCAGTACAACATTTTTATATTCCAGCGATGAGACATAGGTAACACCCGCTTCAACACCCGCCATTTGCACCGCGGCTTCTAACTTATGACTTACAGGCAGCCAGGCATCCATGATTACGTTAGCATACAATTGCTCCAGGTAAATAATCCCTGCAATAGTGCTTACTTCAAGATCACTTGAATGGAGGCACCACAGGTCTTCAACAATATAAATGAATCCTTTACAAAGCTGTTGGCTTTTTCTTTTTGGAGATACCTTTATCTTATCAATCATGTAGCTGCCTTGCAGAAATGATCCCTCGAAGCTGAATTTATAGTATGAAAATGCATTCCTCGCCAGTGGTGATACAAATGATTCTATCTGTTGCTGGTATAGACTGGCATTGATATAGTCCATAGGATTGACAGACTCAACATAGCCGGGAATAGTATTCTGCGAAGCGATAATCTTCATTTCATATTTATCGGGAGAGGTATGCTTCACCTGGTTCAGGGATTCAAGCATGTATGCCTGTCCCTCTTCTACTTTGATATTATTTACATTGATTCGCTTAGCTATGGCACGTGGCAACTTATCAAAAATTGCAGCACCTTTAATATATATCTCAGCATTGTAGGTTTGTACTTGGTTAAGGTGATAGTTGGCAAGTCCGATGGCTTTTCTCATAACAGCATAGGCAGGATCCTCTCCACTGGCCACTACACGTACTTCGGGAATCATGTAAGTCTGCGGAGGCATAATTATTTGCAGGTCCAGCATCTCCTGGTCCACAGTAATTGTTCGCTCCACCTCGGTATATCCCAGGCTTCTAAAAAAAATGTGGTATTCACCGGCTGGCAAGGGCAGAGAAAACAGTCCCAGCGAATTGCTTGTGGTTCCCCGCGTTAGTTCCTTAATGAAAATGGAGGCGTATGAAATTGAATTTCCATCTATGTCCACCACCTTTCCTTTGATTCCCTGACCATAGAGGCCTGACTGTGAGATAATCAGTAATGCGAGGGCAGAAAAGAAAAGTTTCTTTAGCATCTTTTTCCGGTTAAAATAGAATCTAAAATAAGGAATTCTTTTAAAATCAACGGGAAGAATCAACATTATATTTTAAAACCCGAAGTACTCTTTTGCGTGAAAGTAGCTGGAACAGTCTCTGTCCATTTCATAAATTTTTCCTTGTCGGAGGCGTTTCCAGTACAAAATCTCTCATCAATGCCATTGGCACGCATAGCAAGCCACTTGTAGTGATCGCTATACAAGCACACTTAAGTAAAAAGAACGTGTGCGCACACGAAAATACAATAATCTTTGCGATCCTCATAAGAAATAACTAGTTTTGTCACGCATTAGAATTGTCTAAAAATTTCTAAGATGCAGTAAAACAATCAGATATAATTAATAATCTAGCATCATTGCCAAAAATAAAAATTTCAGATATTGCAAAAATTGCCGGTGTGTCTGCCGGAACAGTCGATAGAGTTATACATAAACGATATGGAGTTTCTGAAAAGACACGAACTCATGTGCAGGAAATTTTATATAAGTTTGATTATCAACCAGATATATTAGCAGGTGTACTGGCCACAAATAAAGCTTACACTTTTCTTGTATGTATGCCGGAGTCCGTGGGCGTACACGAATTCTGGAAGTTTCCTTTGAATGGAGTCAAATCTGCCCTGGCTGAGATCAGCTTGTATGATGTTGATATCGATTACCTCCTGTTCGATCAGCATGACCCGGATGATTTTAGAAAAAAAACGGCGATGCTTGACTTTTCAAAATATGAAGGATTGCTCTTCGCGCCTGTATTCAATGATCTTTCTGTTGAGTTTATAAAAAAATGGGAGAAATATTCTATTCCTTATGTTCTCTTTAACTCTAAAATCGAAGGAATGAGTCCTGCCAGCTTTGTTGGACAGGATGCTTTTCAGAGTGGATTCCTGGCTGGACGGATAATGAGTTATGGATTGGAACGGGATCGCGATATTCTAATACTGAACCTATCACTGCGCAAGGATAATTACAATCATATTATACACAGGGAACGTGGTTTTAGATCTTATTTTGAGGATCATGCTGAGCGGGTAAGGAATATTGTAACACTGGATATAAATGACGGACTCTATGAACATGTGGAAAGCGAATTAAATCTTGCCATGTCGAAATATGAGGTGGCCGGAATTTTTGTTACAAATTCACGGGTACATATAGCTGCAGACTTTTTAGCAAGGAAAGGGGCAATGAATATTCGTTTGCTGGGATATGATTTATTACCTCAAAACATTGATTTTTTGAGCAGGGAGTATATTGATTTTTTGATTTCTCAGAGTCCTGAGGAACAGGCCTATACGGGATTAAAAACACTTTTTAACCTGGTTGTGCTTAAACAGGAAATCCCTGGTGAGATTCTATTGCCTATTGATATATTAACAAAAGAAAATGTTCAGTATTATTTAAAATAGAGGAGATTTATGAATTCACTGGAAGATTTAAAAGGAAAAATTTGTGTCATAACAGGCGGTGGAGGAGTAATTGGTTCATCACTGGCTGAAGGATTGGCGAAAGCCGGAATAATTACCGTTTTACTGGATATTGATGAAGAGGCTGCAAGCTCGGTGGCAAAACAGGTAAGTGAAGAATCTGGAATGGCATCATACGGACTTAAGGTCAATGTGCTCGACAAAGCTTCGCTGCAGGAAGTATATGAGAAAATTGTGAAAGAGATTGGTGAAGCAGACTTCCTTATTAATGGTGTTGGTGGAAATTCCCCGCAGGCCACAACGAAGCTGGAGGAGCTGACAGAAGATAGCCTGGACAATCTGGAGGATTCCTTCTTTGGTCTTGAAATGGAGGGCTTTCAAAAAGTATTTGACCTGAATTTCTATGGAACATTCCTGCCTTCAATGGTATTTACCAGGGAGATGGTGAAAAGGCAAAAGGGAGTGGTTTTAAATATCTCTTCCATGAATGCTTACAAACCCTTAACGAAAATTCCGGCTTATTCAGCTGCAAAATCATCGGTCAATAATTTTACAGAATGGCTTGCCGTGCACTTTGCTAAAGTTGGTGTACGTGTGAATGCCATTGCCCCGGGCTTCTTCCTCACCAATCAAAACAGGTTCTTGCTGGTAGAGGAAAAATCAGGCGAGCTAACTCCCAGGGGAGAGAAAATAATAAACAATACACCCATGGGCATTTTTGGAGAGCCGGGTGATATCACTGGAACAGTGCTTTACCTTCTTTCAGATATGAGTCATTTTATAACCGGAATTTGTATTCCAGTGGACGGTGGCTACAGCGCCTTTGGAGGAGTATAAGGAACATGAAAATAATAATCGACGATAAAATCCCTTTCATAAATGGTGCATTCACCGGCATGGCAGATGTGGTATATTTACCGGGGAAGGAAATAGGACCGGAACATGTGAAGGATGCAGATGCATTGATAATCAGGACAAGGACCAATTGTAACAGGGATCTTCTTGAGGGGTCAAAAGTGCGTTTCATTGCAACAGCAACTATTGGTTACGATCATATTGATACAGAGTATTGCAAAGAGAAGGGAATCGAGTGGACCAATGCCCCGGGATGTAACTCATCATCGGTGGAGCAATATATAGTATCCGTGCTCCTTTACCTGGCTTCCACCTTGAAGTTTAAACTTGAGCAGCAAACTATTGGCATAATCGGAGTAGGAAATGTTGGAAAGAAGGTGAGAAGAGTGAGTGAGGCCCTCGGTTTAAAGGTCCTGTGCAATGATCCTCCCAGGGAACGAATGGAAGGTGGAGAAGGATTTACGGATTTGACGAGCATGTTGAATAGAGCTAATATTGTGACAATGCATGTGCCACTGAGCCGGGAGGGAGAAGATAAAACTTATGAAATGGCTGATGAATCCTTTTTCTCTACTATGAAAAAAGGAGCTATATTCATCAATTCCAGCAGGGGAGAGGTGGTGAATGAAAATGCACTGAAAGAGGTGCTTCGAAAGGGAGAAATTGAAACGGCTGTGCTGGATGTATTTCAGAATGAGCCGGATATTGACCCGGACTTGTTGTCAGGGATTATGCTTGCAACACCTCATATCGCTGGATATTCTGTAGATGGAAAAGTCAATGGTACTGTAATGAGTGTGCTTGCTGTAAGTAAATTTTTCAATCTTGATACAGAAACATGGAAGCCCGCTAATGTGCCTTCACCGGAAAATCCGGTATTATATGCAGATGCAAGTGAGAATGATACACTTAGTTTCCTGGCGGATATATATAAGCAGTGTTACGAAGTGTCAGTGGATGATGAAATGCTTAGAGAAGCACCTGGAACATTTGAACACCTGCGAGGAAGCAACAGGGCAAGAAGAGAAGCATCAGTATACAGTGTAAGATTATATAACGATGACGGCAAATACAGAAAAATATTAGAAGAATTGGGATTCTCAGTTATCGGGGATTCTTGTTTTTGAGTAAAAAGGAAAAAGGAAAAAGTAAAAAGGAAAAAGTAGTGCTTATTCAAACTATCAATAATACATTAACTCATTTTTCAACCTTCGTAGCTTTAGCGAAGAAGGTAACCCATTTTACATTATACCCTTAAACATGAAAGCAGACATCGGACTAATAGGACTAGCAGTAATGGGTGAAAACCTCGTGCTGAACATGGAGAGAAACGGATTTACAGTTGCTGTATATAACAGAACCGTAGAGAAAGTTGAAAAATTTATAAATGGCCGTGGTGCCGGGAAAAACTTTATTGGAACGGCTTCGATAGAGGAGTTTGTACACTCCCTGGAGCGACCAAGGAAGCTTATGTTTCTTGTGAAGGCGGGACAAGCGGTAGATGAATTGATTGAAAAGGTGATTCCTTTCCTTGAAGCGGGTGATATCATTATCGACGGGGGAAACTCTCACTTCCCTGATACAATCAGGAGAACAAAGTATGTTGAGAATAAAGGTCTGCTTTACATTGGTGCCGGAGTGTCAGGAGGAGAAGAAGGAGCTTTGATGGGCCCTTCAATTATGCCGGGAGGTTCTGCAAAGGCATGGCCGGCTGTTAAGGATATTTTCCAGGCCATTTCTGCAAAGGTTGAAGATGGAACACCTTGTTGCGACTGGGTAGGAAATGATGGAGCTGGTCATTTTGTGAAGATGGTGCACAATGGAATAGAATATGGTGATATGCAACTGATCAGTGAGGCCTACTTCCTGATGAAGAATTTGCTTGGAATGAGTGCGGATGAGATGCATGATGTATTCAAGGAGTGGAACGAAGGAGAGCTGGATAGCTACCTGATAGAAATAACAAGAGATATCCTGGCTTATCGTGATGAGCAAGGAGATGTGCTGCTGGAAAAAATATTGGACAAGGCAGGTCAAAAAGGTACTGGTAAATGGACAGGTATAGCAGCCATGGACCTAGGTATTCCTTTGACCTTGATCGGTGAGTCTGTGTTTGCACGCTGCCTCTCAGCGCTGAAGGATGAAAGAGTAGCAGCTTCAAAAATATTAAAAGGTCCGGAAATAAAATTTAATGCAGACAAGGCAGAATTTGTGGAAGCTATCAGGCAGGCGCTGTACGCTTCAAAGATTATCTCCTATGCCCAGGGATATACATTGATGAAGGAAGCAGCTGAAGTGTATAACTGGGATCTGAACTATGGAGAGATCGCCTTAATGTGGCGTGGAGGATGCATCATCCGCTCTGCTTTCCTCGGAGATATTAAAAAGGCCTTTGATGAAAACAATGACCTTCCAAATTTATTGCTGAGTCCATTCTTCAAAGAGAAGGTTGAATCAGCCCAACAAGGTTGGCGCAAAGTGTGTTCTGTTGCTATTGAATTTGGAATTCCGATTCCTACCTTCACTGCAGCCCTGAGCTATTATGATGGTTACCGCAGCGCCAGTCTGCCCGCTAACCTGCTACAGGCCCAACGTGACTATTTCGGAGCCCATACCTATGAGCGTATTGACAGTCCCAGGGGAGAGTGGTTTCATACCAACTGGACAGGCAGGGGGGGGGATACTGCTTCTTCTACGTATGATGTTTAAAGTATATTGGTGAATGGCCAGGTTGCATAAAAAAAGAGGATGTCATTTGATACCCTCTTTTTTCTTTTTTATATTTTATGTTAACCGTTGAATCCGGTTCTCCTGGTGTAGCTTTGCTGGGCATTGATATAGTATGCTTTATACTTAATATAGTGGTTACCCTTTTTAAACTCCCAGTGCACATTCTGTGCTTTATAAATTTTCCCGATACATGCTTCAAAAATCAGTGAATAGTTGATTCCTGTTGCCTCCTCTGCTTCGAGAATATTTTTAAACTCAACGCTTCTGTCTGCGAAATGACCAATCACAGGTAAGGTATATTTCTTACGTGAACGCTTTTTAATGGCTCCTTCATTAAGAATTGCATATTTCCTCGGAGAAGCGTGCTCTTTTTTGTGTGCCATATCGATATGATTTTATCAAATAAGATTAGACAGGAGTAAAAATAAGAAAAATATTTATAATAAAACTACGTGTTATTCACATATTTATTGTTGGAACACACCTGTGAATATTTTTTTAATGTATAAAAAGTTGGGGATATACTCCAGAAAATATATATTTGACCCTTCTGCATAATTATATATGAAGACACTTATCGCTTATTCTACAACGCTGGGTTGCACTGAACAGTGCGCTAGTAGACTCAAAGAAGATCTTGGCCCAGATGTTGATCTTTTTCGAATATCACGAAGAAGAAAGATCAATCTCGATCTTTATCATACCGTGATTATCGGGGGATCAATTCATGAAGGTCTGATCCAGCGCTCGGTACGAAAATTTTGCGAGACATACATTGATAAGTTGTTGAAAATCGAAGTAGGATTATTTATCTGCTGTGTCGATCCGGGAGAAGATGAACAGGAACTTCTGAACCGGGCCTTCCCTGAAAAACTACTCCAACACTCACTGGCCAATGGATATTTTGGAGGAGAGTTAAACTTTAAGAAGATGAACCTGCTCCAGAAAATCATGACCCGTAAAAAAGCCCGCCTCGAAGAAATTCCGGATATTGATTTTAATCGGATTCTGACTTTTGCAGAAAAGCTGCAGCATATAAATACGTAAGAAGTAAAAAGTAAAAAGTAAAAGGTAAAAAGTGAACAGTGTTTAGTACCCGGTGGCAACTAAACTTCAACTTCCCCTTCATACACTTTAACCACGGGGCCACTCAGGAAAAGATTGCTGAAATTTTCACCAACAGGTTTATCAAACTCAACTTCTAAATTTCCCCCTCGCGTGTTCACCTTGATTTTTGTTTCTTTTTTCAATCCGCTGTAATAACTGGCTATGGCAGATGCAGTTACTCCTGTGCCACAGGAGAGGGTCTCATTTTCAACACCCCGTTCATAGGTCCTGACTTTGATCCCGTTTTCGCATAACTCAACAAAATTTACGTTTGTACCCTCACTGAAACGTGATTCATTTCTTATTTTTTTTCCTTCTTGAACAACATCAATATCATCAATGTGTAATCTGAATACAACGAAATGAGGCGAACCGGTATCAAGAAAGAGGCCGTCGGGATACTGCTGAATTCCACTTACATTGTTGAGCTTCAGGCGGATTGTTTTGTCAATAAGCATTGATGCGAAATGCATGCCATCAAGTGCTTCGAAGGCGCATACCTGGTTCGCTACGCCTATTTCATTGGCAAAGGAGGCCAGGCACCTTCCGCCGTTTCCGCACATAGATCCGGGGAAACCGTTTGCATTGTAAAAAAGCATTTTAAAATCTGCGACATCAGATTTCGTGAGGATGATCAGCCCGTCAGCTCCTATTCCCAGGTGCCTCTTACATAATTTTTCAATGATGGATTGGGTCATTAAATTCAAGTCAATCTCTCTTCCATCAATCAAGATGAAATCGTTTCCTGTGCCGTGATATTTAGAAAAATGAACTTTCACTGCGTTCTTTCGTTAAAAAAGGTTAAAGAAACCATAAAATTACAATAAATTTAATTTCTGGTTTGTTTAGCAGGTATATCTTCGTGGAGTGGTTGATAATTTTATTGTATTGACCCATGTGAAGGAACAAAAAAAAAGAAAAGGAATTTATTATGAAAGCTAGAAAAATTATTGGGTTTTTTGCAGGAACATTGCTTACCGCGTTGTTTGCAGTTATTATATATGCAAAATTTGTGCAGCCGGAAGCGAAGATCGTTGAGGTGGATGCAAAACCAGCTGTTTGTTATACGAGTCTTCCCGCTGGAGCGAGTACTTCACCCATGGACTTCACAGGGGCAGCTGAGTCTTCAGTAAATGCTGTTGTACACGTGAAAACAAAAGTATTCAGGGAGATGGAGGCTAATCCACTCTACGAATTCTTTTTTGGTATCGAACCAGATGCTAATGTTGCACCTTTGCTTGGATTTGGTTCAGGTGTAATCATCTCAGATGATGGTTATATTGTCACCAACAACCATGTAATTGATGGTTCAGATGAAATTGAAGTCATCCTGAACGACAAAAGAGAATATTCGGCTACACTCATTGGTAAAGATCCGACTTCGGATCTGGCATTGATAAAAATTAAGGAAAGCAACTTACCTACACTGGGCTTTGGTAATTCGGATGATCTTCGCCTGGGAGAATGGGTGCTGGCTGTTGGGAATCCGTATAATCTGACTTCAACTGTAACTGCAGGTATAATTAGTGCGAAAGCCAGGGATATAAACATTCTTAGAAATGTTCTTTCCATTGAATCATTTATCCAGACCGATGCAGCTGTTAATCCAGGCAATAGTGGTGGTGCACTGGTAAATACCGCTGGTAAACTTGTTGGGATAAATACTGCAATTGCCTCCAGAACAGGTTCATACCAGGGGTATTCGTTTGCTATTCCGGTAAGTATTGTACAAAAAGTGGTGGCAGATCTAATGGAATATGGAGAAGTCCAGAGAGCTATTATTGGAATAACCATACAGGATGTTACTTCTCAGCTACTGGAGGAAAAGAGACTGGATAAAATTGAAGGTGTCTTTGTAAATGGAGTTAGTGAAGATGGCGCAGGTAAGGCAGCAGGGATGAAAGAAGGAGACCTGGTTTTGGCTGTCAATGATGTAAAGGTAAACAGTGTTTCCGAGTTACAGGAACAAGTCAGCAAGTACAGACCAAACGACAAGGTATCTGTTTTGGTAAAAAGGAACGGAAAATTGAAACAATTTGACCTCGTCTTACGTAACCTCAACGGAAATACCGATATTGTAAGAACAGCAGATGTGACCACAATACTTGGAGCAATATTTGAACCGGTCTCAATTACTGCAAAACGTAAACTTGAAATAAAGAGTGGAGTGCGCGTTGCATCCTTAAAATCAGGTAAATTGATGAAAGTTGGAGTTAAAAAAGGATTTATTATCACTTCAATAAACAAAATGCCTGTTAATACTGTTAAAGATATATCGGATATACTGAGAGACGTTGATGGAGGAGTGATGATTGAGGGTGTTTATGGAGATGGATCTAAGACTTATTATGCTTTTGGCTTATAGCACAAAAGATACTTTCAGAACATATTTTGTCGTTATATAAAGGGAGACTTGAAAATAGTCTTCTTTTATTTTAAAATAAAGCTTATTTATATTGACTATAGATAAATAAGGGCTTACATTTGCAGTCTTTTAATTTATATTTAAATCGAGGAGGATAATGAGACAGTTAAAGATCACGAAATCTATTACCAACAGGGAGAGTGCTTCGTTAGACAAGTATTTACAAGAAATTGGTAAGGAGGAATTGATTACTGTTGAGGAAGAAGTAGAATTGGCTCAACGGATTAAAAAAGGAGACCGACTGGCCCTTGAAAAGTTGACAAGAGCAAACCTTAGGTTTGTGGTTTCAGTAGCTAAGCAGTATCAGAACCAGGGATTAAGTTTGCCTGACCTGATCAACGAGGGTAACCTCGGACTGATTAAAGCAGCTGAGAAGTTTGACGAAACAAGGGGCTTTAAGTTTATCTCTTATGCCGTATGGTGGATCCGTCAGTCTATTCTTCAGGCATTGGCTGAACAATCGAGAATTGTGCGTTTACCCCTGAACCAGGTTGGTTCATTGAACAAGATTAACAAAGCATTCTCAAAATTTGAACAGCAGTACGAGCGTACTCCTACACCGGAGGAACTCGCTGAAGCATTAGATTTGCCAAAAGAAAAAGTCTCCGATACACTGCGCGTCTCAGGACGTCATGTATCAGTTGATGCTCCTTTCGTCGATGGTGAGGACAACAGTTTACTGGATGTGCTGGTAAACAATGATTCCCCAACTGCCGACAATGTACTTATTAATGAATCTCTTTCACGAGAAGTGGATCGCTCACTGGCAACACTTACAGAAAGAGAAAGAGATATTATTAAGTTATTTTTCGGTATTGCGACTCAGGAAATGACTCTTGAAGAAATTGGTGAAAAATTTGGACTTACCCGTGAAAGGGTTCGCCAGATCAAAGAAAAGGCCATCAGAAGGCTACGCCACACATCAAGAAGTAAGTTACTGAAGAGCTACCTGGGGTAGAAATTTTACTCAAAGAATTGATTCAAGGCCATCGGTTTTCCGATGGCCTTGTTTGTTTTAATCCGTATCGAGTTCGTCGAGTTTTTCCTGGTAGGCATACATCTCATCCCTGAATCGTGCTGCTTCGATGAAGTCTAGCTCCTTCGCGGCTTTCTCCATCTTCTTCTTTGCATTCGAAATCGCTTTTTCGAGACCGTCCGGACTCATGTATTTGACAACAGGATCGGCTGCAATATCTGCTTTGGCCTGACCGGCATATACACCCGGCCTGTCGATAAGATCTTTTCGCTGATCAAAAAGTGAAAACCTTGCTTTGATGATCTGTTGCGGTGTGATGTTATTTTCTTCGTTGTATTTGAGCTGCTTCTCTCTTCTGCGATTGGTTTCTTCAATGGTTTTCTGCATCGAATTTGTGATTCTGTCTGCATACATCATCACTTTTCCGCTCAGGTGCCTCGCTGCCCTCCCTGCCGTCTGGGTAAGCGATCTTGCCGAGCGCAGAAATCCCTCCTTATCTGCATCGAGTATTGCCACCAGCGAAACTTCCGGCAGATCAAGTCCTTCTCTCAACAGGTTCACACCCACCAATACATCGAAAGTTCCCTTTCTTAAGCCATCCAGAATTTCAACCCTTTCCAGGGTAGGAACATCAGAATGTATGTATCTGGTCTTGATATTTAATTTGATAAGATAGTTCGATAGTTCTTCGGCCATTCTTTTCGTAAGCGTGGTAACCAGGATCCTCTCTTTCTTGTCAATTCTCTGGTTAATCTCACCCACCAGGTGGTCTATCTGGTTCAAGCTTGGCTTAACCTCAATTATCGGATCCAACAATCCGGTGGGCCTGATCACCTGCTCCACAAATATCCCTCCGCACTTTTCCAATTCATAATCTGCAGGCGTGGCAGAGACATACAATGTTCTTCCGATAATCTCTTCGAATTCATTATATTTCAATGGCCTGTTGTCTATAGCAGCGGGGAGACGGAATCCGTACTCCACAAGATTTTTCTTCCTTGAATTATCTCCCCCGAACATGGCATGGACCTGCGGAATGGTAACGTGACTTTCGTCTATCACAGTGATGAAGTCCTTGGGAAAATAGTCCAGTAAACAAAAGGGCCTCGTGCCAGCAGTTCGTCCATCAAAATAGCGCGAGTAATTTTCGATACCCGGACAATGACCCAGTTCACGAATCATCTCCAGGTCATATTCAACTCTTTCTTCAATGCGTTGTGCTTCAATGAATTTACCGTTCTGCTTAAAAAACTCTTTCTGCTTCATCATGTCATCCTGGATTTCCCGGATCGCCTGCTGAACGCGTTTTTTTGATGTAATAAATATGTTTGCCGGGAAGATGGTAATTTCCTCATAAGTCTGCAAGACATGGCTGTTGATCGGGTCGATCGATTTTATTGACTCTATCTCATCTCCCCAGAACTCGATGCGTATGCCTTCATCCCGATAGGCAAGGTAAACATCTACTGTATCTCCCCTTACACGAAATGTACCTGGTTTAAAATCTATTTCATTTCTTGAATAGAGACTGTCAACCAGGCGGCGAAGAAATACATTACGGCTGATGGTCTCATTTTGCTTTATAATGATCTTCGTGCTGTGAAAATCCTCCGGATTACCAATGCCATACAAGCACGATACAGAAGAGATTACAATGACGTCGCTTCTGCCGGAAAGCAGGGAAGAGGTGGTGCTTAAGCGCAACTTCTCAATCTCATCATTTATAGAAAGGTCTTTTTCAATATAGGTGTCCGTTACAGGCATGTAGGCCTCTGGTTGATAGTAGTCATAGTAGGAAACAAAATACTCCACCGCGTTGTCTGGAAAAAATTGTTTAAACTCACTGTATAGCTGCGCAGCCAGTGTTTTATTGTGACTAAGGACCAGTGTGGGTTTATTAATTTTTTCAATCACATTTGCAACGGTAAATGTCTTCCCCGATCCGGTTACACCCAGGAGCGTTTGAAATTTTTCACCCAGTGCATAGCCCTCTAATATTTGTTTGATGGCATCAGGTTGATCGCCTGTGGGTTTATAATCGGATATTAATTTGAAATCCATTTTACCAGCTAAAATTCACATAAATGGGCAGGTGGTCGCTAATTCCCCCGTAATAATTATCTCCCCCGTAGGTCCTGTTAGGTACTTTTGATCCATCCTTTTCATTGTGAAATAGCATCCATTCTTCTTTTAGAATTTTTCCGGATTCGTAAGTTGTGCTGAGCCCTTTTGACTGATTGATCAAGCTATATGAAACTATGATCTGATCGAGCATGCTCCATTCTCCCTTGTAATTATGACTTCCAATATTACCCATGTTATGAACGTCGTAGAATAAGTTGTAAGAATCCGTTATCCATGGATTTTTTCTCTTGTTCCCTGCATGAAGAATGTCTGTTAAACTCCTGTTGGTTGGTTCATCATTGAAGTCACCCATGATGATATACCTTGGATTCTGCTCTCTCGACATTAATTTATCAAGCTGCCGGCGCAGCGCAATGGCTGCATAGACGCGAAGGGATTCTGTCTTAGCAACACCACCTCCCCTGGATTTCCAGTGATTTACAAAAATATGTATGGGATCTCCATCAGGTGCATCACCAATAACATGCAAGATTCCTCTCAAAATATATTCTTTGCCTGATAAATCTTTTACAGGGATTAATTCGTGTGACTTATACTTGAATTGCTCTTCCTGGTATATTAATCCACAATCTATGCCTCGCGGATCATCTCCTTCAAAAACAAGCGCTTTATAATTCTTTCTGGCCAGGCCCCTGGTCATGCAAAGATCCCGCAAGACTTTCTCATTCTCTACCTCTGCAAAACCAATAACTGCAGGTGTTTCCTTCCCGGGAAGGGATAAGATAACACGAGAGATATCAGTCAGTTTTTTTTCATATTTGGTGTAATCCCATGCTTTTTTTCCACCAGGGGTGAACTCTTCATCAGCAAAGTCAGGAGCATCAATAGTGTCAAAAAGATTTTCAACATTATAGAACATGGCTGTAAAGCTGTTCTCTTTCTTTTGGGCAGATAGGCTGCTTGTAATTGTAAGCAATGCAAGACAAATAATTACTGGATATCTCATGGTCGTTTTCTTTTTGATAAAACAAAAATACCTATATAAATATTATTATTGACTAACTTAAAAAAAGAAATTATCTTTAGGTGCAGGAACTTACTTTTTCTACAAAAGAATTTTTATACGATCTATCCTTTAATTATGGGCCAGAAACTAGATGAATTATTAAAACGTATTCAAAAACTGGTTAAACAGAACCAGGAAGTTATTGATCATAACGAGAAATTGCAAACCTCTTTGGATGAGCTGCATGAGGCGAATGAACTGTTGAAGCAAAAGTTAAAAAGCAAAAATTTGACTGAAGGGGATGCAGGAAACGGTCTGGCTACGAAGAAGTTCAAAATGGCGACAGTGCTTTTCGCCAATATTGATGGATTTTATAAGCTTACAGGTGATTCAGATTCCCAGCAACTTATGGATCAGTTGGATGAGGTTTTAAGGGAATTTGATGGCATACTCAAGAAATACAAGATTCATAAAATTAAAACTATTGGCGACACATATATGGCCGCCGGTGGTATCCCTGAGAAAAACATTACTAACCCCATAGAAGTTGTATTGGCGGCCTTGGAAATGAATGCCTACCTGGAAGAATTGTCAGATAAGCTCGGAGAGCAAGTATGGCATATGAACCTGGGTATTCATACCGGTCCTGTTAGCGCAAATATTACAGGCAAGAAGAAAATATCTTATGATATCAAGGGAGATACTGTCAATATCGCACATCGTGTGCAGGGAGTAGGGCATAAGGGTAAGATACTGATCTCTGTAATGACTTACGAACTCGTGAAAGAATTCTTTATTTGCGAATACTATGGCAAGTTGCCGGTAAAATACAAAGGTGATTTGGAAATGTTCGAGGTACAGGGAATTCGTCCTGAATTCTCAATCAATGGAGATGGAGTATTGCCCAATGACAGCTTTGGCACCAAGTTCAAACTTATTCAATTTACAGATTTACAGGAGATAATATTGGATAAGTTGGAGAAAGAGTTGCCTGACTATCTTTATTATCATAATGTGAAACATACCGTTGATGTGGTTACAGAGGTTGAATTGATTGGTTGGGCGGAAGGTATTGATGATGAGGAGATCCTCGTTCTCAAAACTGCAGGACTGTTCCATGATGCCGGACATACAATTGATTACGATGAGCATGAGCACTATGGCACGGTCATGGTCAGGGAGATGTTACCAAAATATGGATATACTGAAGAGCAGATTGATAAAATATGTATCGTTATAATGGCTACAAAAATGCCTCCACAGCCAAAAACGCTGTTGGAAAAGATTATTTGCGACGCTGATCTCGACTACCTGGGCCGCAGCGATATGATACCTGTTTCCAATACACTGTATAAAGAATTAAAGGAGCAAAATAAAATCGGGACACTTAACGATTGGAACAAGATCCAGGTCAAATTTATTTCAGGTCATTCTTACTTCACAAAAACTGCCCAGAGCTTGAGAGAAGTAAACAAGCAAAAGCAAATTGAAAGAATCAAAGAATTAATCGATGAGTAGATATCGGTCGGTCATTATTCCCTGGATATATTGGTGCTATTTTAATATATTTAGTCAAATTTAGTTTTCAAATAAAAAAGAAAAATATGAAAAAGAATATAAAGTATTTTCTATTTACTGCCATGATTGTGTTTATGACAGCATGTCCCTTTGAAGCCCCTTTCCCTATTGATGAGCCCAGTGTAAAGTATTCACCTGCAATGATTGGTAAATGGATCGAGGAGTCTGAGCTGGAAAGTGAGACACCGCCATATTACATGATTTCAGATATAGATAGTTATTCTTTTACAGTTGAGGAGTACACCTATGATACTGATGAGGAAACCTATACAACAGAGGAGTATACAGCACACCTGTCTGAGGTTGGGGATTACAAGTTTATCAATATCTATGATTACACCATGGAATCATGGTATTTCTATCGGCTCGACTGGGATGATCCAGATCAATTCTCACTTTATGCCGTAACTGAATATATTGACGAGAGCTTTGACTCCAGTGAGGAGATGAAGATTTTTTTCGAAAAGTATTGTGAGCTGAGCTTCTTTTACCAGGGAGCAGAGACCTATATGAGGGTTGAATAAGCTTGATAGTATAATAGATAAAAATAGATTTTCACTCTCTCATCCTCTTTCGGAACAGTTTGGTCGAAGCAATAAAGATGATCAACAGTGCTCCACCTGTACCATGATTTGCGAACAGAAAGGTCCTATAGACTCCAATCCATTTATCAGTATGCCACGCAATAAAAAAGACGACTGAATTATACCAG
This sequence comes from uncultured Bacteroidaceae bacterium, assembly GCA_964538375.1. GTDB lineage: Bacteria > Bacteroidota > Bacteroidia > Bacteroidales > JAUUZQ01. Next base: position 20,827 of record CAZIFQ010000017.1, read on the forward strand.
TCGTCTATTATATAAAATCATAAGTTGGACTTATTTACGAAATATAATCGATAAAGTTAAAATTCAGTTTTAACCTTCCGTCCATGATTTCACCAACTTCCAGTAGTTCTGGATCATCAAATTCAAAATACCAATTTACAATAACTCTATCTTCACTATTTGGAATATCTTTCAGAAGTTTTAAAATATCAAATATTGCCTGAATTGAGGATGTGTCAATATATTCGAATTTCAGTGAAACTTCAGTTTTCTCAGCGGGATTTTTAACATATTCAGTAACCCAATCATAAACAGGTTGAAAGAATTTTTTTGGATTCGGTAAAAGCGAATTGCCGCTCATACTGATATTTCCCTCCACACACTTAATATCCAGTGTTTTCTTTTGTGGTTCAAATCTTAATTCTTCCATTCACATCTTACTTCTAAATATAATTTTCACAAATGAAATTAGTATAATTCTTTGACCTAACCCTATATTTTCATTGAAACTTTACCTCAAATCAATTTTATAATAAAATAGAATGTCCTTAAGCTTAGATTTTAGATTGGTGTCGGCAAGGATGCTGTCATCACTATTATGGTCAATATCCCATAGTATAGAATTGATTTGATTCCAATTTGACTTTGGTATTTTCAGAAGCGCAGTAAGAAGCTTCGATGCATTTTCATAATAATCACCCTTTATATTTTTCTTAAGCGCATCAAGGGTGCCTAGTTTCTGAAATATAAGTAATACCATCTCGAGGGCATTAATTTTGTACGGGATCACCTTATTTTCACTCGAAGGGTTGTATATTTCAATTTGATCCTGGAGATATTCCATTAATTTAATACGGAAAGTTAACTCAATCATTTCCTTATATATATTGAAACTCCTAAAAAAGTTCGAAGCTCCGCCTGTCTTGTGAAAGTAGTTGTATATTTCCTGAAGTGAAAAGTACTGAATAATGATATTCTCCCAATTCTCAGATTTTCTATCTGATATTATATCAGATTTTGATTCTAAAAATATAGAGGTGCTGGAATAATTAGTAGCTAAATGGATTTTTTGCAATTCAGAATTATTCTCATTTCCATGCAAGAATAATTCGATATCGCTAATTTTGTTGATTGCTTTACCTCTTGCAGCTCCTTCAACAAGGAATTCGAATTCACTAATCATTATCCTGATCTTTTTCAGGTTGGGAACGAAAAATGTTGAGTTAGTTACAGAATCAGTTCTCTCAAGAATTATTCCCTCTTCAACACAGATTTGCTCCAGCTCATTTTTTGATAATTTCTCCTTTTTCATAATGCCTTCTATTAAGATTATTGATATAATCTTCTTACAGAGAATAAAATTATAGAAAAATAATACTTAAAAAGTTATAGTCTTGGTCCACTTATAAACAATACGTAATTCTAATCGAGATAGTTACAAATATTTTGTAATTATTTTGAATATGGGACAAATTACTGTGTATCATTAGGTCCAAATTCGTAAAAATCGAATTCAACTTCAAGTCGTCCCTGCATGATCTCGCCCAGTTCCAGCATTTCTATGTCACCATATGCGTAGTACCAGTTGATCATCAGGATCATGTCCGTTTTTTTAATTTTTTCCAGCATTTTAAATATTTGGAAAAGAATTATAGAAGATGGGGAATCAATATATTCCAATTTAATGGTAACGACTGTTATTTCTGCCGGACTGCCAAGGTATTTTTTTACCCATGATATAACTGGATCATAAAACACTTTTGGGTCATTTATAATAGAGCGTCCGTGGAACAATAATATTCCATTTGATAGATCAATCCCAGGGGATTTGTCCTTCGGCTCAATTATCAGATCGTTCATTTCCCAGATTAGAGTTGCGTTTCCTTCATTTTAAAATTACGCATCATTACTGTTTGAAATACTATCACATCCCCGCTATTGTGACAAATGAGTCATTTATGTTGATGAAAAACCATAATTGCAGGAGCAATGCCTTTACTGTTAAAAAGCCATTTATGTAAGATTTTCCGTTCTTGATGCGGTTTTATAAATCGTTTAGTCATGATAGAACTTCTTTAGTCAAATTTGATAATCTATTAAGGGATAATATAGCTTGAAATTCCAATAAATTTCTGAAATTTAGTAAGCAAATAAATAGGCGATACTTACGTCATATGATCAATACTTACAGCAAATTAAGAGATTATCGAATTAATAATAAAGGCAGAGCCAAGTTCGTTATTGACGTTTTTGAGCTTTTATTGGCGTCTTTGTCTTTCCCTCTAGCTATTATTTTTACCAAGAAACTATTTGTCGCTGACCTGGAAGTTACAAATTTCCAGGGAATGCTGTTTTTTGTAATTGTTATGATTTCCTGGTTTGTCTTATCACGGGTATCAGCAATGGCGAAAATTCCACGTACTCAGCGATACCGGACTCTTGCTTTCCAGTTAAGCCGGGTTACATTTATTACCTTTCTTGGACTTACTGCATTTAAATTCATTTTTGGATTGACTTCGATACCAGTCATTTTAATTTTTACGTATGTAACTATCATGTTTGTTCTGAATGGCTCATTCAGGATTCTCGCCTTTAGTGGACTTAAGAAATATCGTAGGTGGGGAGGTAGCCTGCATCATGTTTTGGTTGTTGCTGATGGTTTTTCAGATGGGGTAATTGATCAATTGATGAAGCAGACAGAGTGGGGATTTAAGATCACGGCCTTAATGACGAGTTCAAAAATGATCAAGGCAAAATTTGGTGATCGAATAAAGATCTATTCAGAGACAGAAAATTTGAAATCGATACTGGACAATAGGGTTATTGACGAAGTGATCTATTGTAAAAAACGAATAAATGAAGATACGGCAAAGGCAATTGCAGCTATTTGTAATGAGACTGGTGTAATATTCCGCTTACAGTCATCAGTATCTCCGCTTGATCCTGTTGATTTTCAGCTTAAGACTTTTAACAGTCCTAAAGAGTTGACTTTAATTGATGCACCATCGAACAGTCTTTCGCTGTTGTTGAAAAGTATGGCTGACATATATTTTACTTTGTTAGCTTTAATTTTTGCATCTCCTGTTTTTCTTTTATTGGCAATTCTTATCAGAATTGATTCAAAAGGCCCTGTATTCTTTAAACAGGAGCGAATTGGTCTGAGAGGAAGAAAATTTAAGCTGTATAAGTTCCGAACCATGATTGTTGATGCTGAAAAACAATTGGCTAAGCTTCAGGCAAAAAATGAAGCAGATGGGCCCGTTTTTAAAATTAAGCATGATCCGCGGATTACACGAGTAGGTAGAATTTTGCGTAAAACTGGATTTGATGAATTACCACAGCTTATCAACGTTGTTAAAGGGGAGATGTCTCTTATTGGACCTCGCCCACCACTGGAGAATGAAGTTAAAAAATATAAAAGATGGCAACTTAAGCGTCTTTCCGTAAAGCCTGGTATTACATGCACCTGGCAAGTTGTTCCTGAGCGTCATGATGTCTCTTTTGAAGAATGGATGGAGTTAGATATGGGGTATATAAAGAATTGGAGTCTTTCTAAGGATATTGGATTGTTTTTTAAGACGGTGAGGGCGTTGATGGCAATGGGGGGGCATTGATATGAAAATTAGTAGACGATGAATTTGATTTCGATATGATGATATAAAAAATAAATAAAAGAAGAATATAAATTTTAAACTAAAAATTATGAAAGCTATGAAGGTTATTAAGTTTATGTTCATTGCAATTTTTGCAATGTTACTATCTGTATCCTGCGAAAAAGAAGAGGTTTTTGAAGATATAGTTTATGAGGATATTCTCAAAGCAAAACCAATTAGGTATGTATCTAATTTTGTTAGTGACATACCAACAGATGTCAGTAACTTAACTGATTATATACTCATTGCTGGTAAGACAGAGGATGTTGGAACAGTTTCAATTGGAAGTAATGCAACTCATATTTATGTGAAAATAGATGTTGGGGCCGAATATCAGATTGCCGAAACCCATGTTTTCCTTGGTGAGCTGGCAAATATTCCAGTAAATAAAAAAGGAAATCCGGTAATAGGACATTATCCCTACAAGTATTCTGATGATCCCGCTGTTTCAGTTGTGATTCATGAAATACCTAAAACAGAAATTGATGGTGTTATTGAAATTGCAGCAGTTCATGCAGTTGTTATTAATGAAGAAGGTACTTACAGAGAGACTGCCTGGGGGGCGCCATGTGAGTATGAAGGAACAGTTGTTTTTGCCATGAAAACATCTCTTGCTTCAATAACAGGGGGTTACAATTATGGAGTTTCTCAAGGAGAAATAGTTTCTCCGGAATGTACTGCAAGTTGGACCAGATATTTTGGATATCAAACTGTAGATTTGTCAACCTTTTTGCATGAAACGTTTGAGCTTGTGCATGTTTGGCAAAATAGAGTTATTGGAGAAGTTGAAGTTGTATTCATAAATGGTGTTCTGTCTTTCACAATTACAAGTACTGAAAGTGAGGGTGTTGCATTTTCATATCTATTTGTTGGTGAAGATGCAAGTGAAATTCCAATGTATGATAATGGATGTCCTGCTTACTCGACATTATTTCCATACAGTAATATTGAAGCAGGAGCAATGCATTATTATGAAGTGAGTGTTGGTGAACCTGTAGTTGGAGGCACAGTCGAGTCAGCAACAAGATGGACATATTATATTGATGGCTTGATCTTGTGATATAAATAGAACTTACTAAAATATTTCTACAGAGAAGAAAGAGGCTGTTTCATGCAATTGAAACAGCCTCTTTCTTTTATTAAACGAAATCCTATACTCATATTTTTCATATCATGTATGATAGCTGACAGTATTATTTCGCTTTGAAATGCATTGTTTATACTGGCTTGCCTTATTCCAAATGAAGTGAGTGTTTACGTTTGAGAAAAGTCTAGACTATAATAAAACTACATTGTTAAAATCCTGTTAATTATTGAGAGCTAAATTAGAATAATTTATATTATTAGGGATTTTGCTAGCATTGCATGTATATTTGCAATAACATGATAATCATGTAGATTATGAAAATTAGAAGTGTATTTTATTTTTTGATCTTGATACCTGTACTGTTAAACGGGCAATCAATCGTGGCTGATCGTACAGTCGTAGATGATTATGACATTATTCCGCAACAATATATTGACTCTGTCAAAAAGATGTGGGTGACATTACCTGGAGAATCTCATTCTTTGGGATATCGCAAGGGTTTGCAGTTTCTGGAAATTCTTGATACTCGTTTTCAAGCATCAATTAAGGAAAGTGGCACGCCAGAAGGTTTCACAGATTCAAATCTCCGGTTTAGCCGTGCTACATGGGGAGATGTTACAATTTCTTCAGGGTGGATGTACAATTATGGAGAGGAGGACTGGTATACGAGCGAGTTGGCGGTTGAGCGCACTAAAGCAGGACTCTTGAATGCTAATTCAAATGGTTTTACATTAGACGCTACAGGTTTTGGTTGGTGCTGGGATATGAGTTGGATAAATAGTCCTGGGGGAACTATAGATCCAATTTATAATGTAAGATGGGGAGGGTCCAGTAATGGTGGCCTGGATGGTAATCAACGGTGGGGTTTAGATAGCGGAGATAGTATTCTGACTGGCAATAGGGTAAATATGGATACTTACATTAATGCAACCGAAGAGTACATTTCATATTGCGAATTAAACAATTTCAGAACTAAGGTATTTTTTACTACAGGTCCGGTTGATGAAAATGCATTTAACATTGGAGAATCAGGATATCAGCGATATCTCAAGACAAATTATATCCGAGAGTATATGAACTCAAGAGGAGTTGGGTTTCTGTTCGACTATTCGGATATTTTAAGTTGGAATGACGCAGGAGAAAAACACACCATAAAATGGACTGATTATGGAGGAGTTGAGCAAGAATTTGAATTTATACATCCTGATAATATGATCGATTTGAATGGATCATATATTGAAGATGGAGATCATATTGGGCAAATCGGTACCATTCGTTTAGCCAAAGCAATGTGGTGGATGCTTGCCCGAATGGCAGGATGGAATGGATTGCCAGAAGGTTCTGATAATGAAGCTCCTTCTGCGCCAGGGAATCTTGCTGCCAAGGTAGTGAATGATTCTATTGTTTTACTCTCTTGGTCAAGTTCTACTGATAATATTGATGTATTTAATTATTCAATTTTACGGGATGGCACTGAGATTGGATTATCAATTGATACTACATATATAGACAATACGCTGGACGGAAGCATCACTTACAACTATTCTATATCTGCTTTTGATGAGGCAGGTAATGAAAGTCCATCCTCTGCATCTATTTCGGTAAATACTTTCGATACTTTAGGGCTGGCACAGCTCAGGTGTGATTTCCTTCCGGGTTTTAACTGGTTTTCATTTAATATAGTCAGTCAGGATTCATCTGTAGACTTCTTATTGTCAAATATTCGTAATCATGGAGACTATGTCAAAACCCAAATACAATCTACAACATATTATGAAGGTTTCGGATGGTTTGGTACTTTAAATCAGATGGATCCAAAAGATTTATTTATGTTAAAAGTAGCAGAAGCATGTACTGTCGGCTTTTTAGGAAATCCAATTGATGTTTCCACCACTCCAATCAATGTATATTCAGGTTGGAATTGGATCGGTTATCTTCCCCAACACTCCATTCCCATCTCAGAAGCCTTTGATTCATTTAGTTTTACTGAAATGGATTACATTAAGGATCAGACTACTACAGCAACCTATTATAATTCTTCCGGTTGGTTTGGGTCACTCAAAGAATTGATACCGGGGCATGGCTACATGTTGAAATTGGCAAGTTCAGGTTCGTTGAGATATTCTGAAGGAAGTGGTAAGAAATCGTTGAGAAACAAGAGTGCTTCAATGCTCAAAGGTTCAACTGAGGCACAGTTTTCGCCATATTATTATGAATTTAATGCTTCACTTTCAGCCTCAATGGCTAGCAATAACTTATTAAATATGTCAGTTGATGATATGCTTTATGCATTTGCTGGGGATCAATGTTGTGGAGTGCAGCAGGCTATGTATTTTGTGCCGGAGAATAGCTTTATTTTTCCTTTAATGATATATAGCAATGAAGTGGATGGAGAGCTTATCACTTTTAAGTATTATCATGCTGCAACTGATATATTATATACTTGTGAAGAGTCACTTAAATTTCAAAGTGATACTGTTATTGCCGATGCTATAGAACCCATGATGCTTCATTTGACATCTACATCAAACAACTTGCAGCAATTCAAAAAGGAGAATTCTCTATCAGTCTTTCCGAGTCCTTTTAATAGAGAGTTAAATATTTCATTCTTTATTGAAGAACAAACGCACGTAGAACTTGGGATTTCTGATATTACAGGAAGAGTAGTAAATATCATAAAAACTGGGGTTTATACCACTGGTAATTATTCGAGTAGTTGGGATTCAAGCAGCAGTTTGCCGGGAATCTATATAGTGAAATTAAGTACAAATAATGGTGTTATAATAAATAGAGTTGTTAAGCATTTTCATAGATAGCTTTAGGTCTGTGAGCATTTGACTAAAGTCCTTTATTTGCTTATTAACAAATAGATAACGTGTATGAATGTATTCCTTAAGATCTTTTTCTAAAAATTGAGTTTCCACGAATTTTAACAGTAAAAATTACTAATATATCTAAATATTCAATTTGACTATCAGAATACCGATATTTAGGATTGATTATAAATATTATTAATTAATTTAGTTTTTTTATAAATCAATTATTAATTAGCTTCCATTATAAAATGAGCATAGAGGAGATTAAAAAGGGAGTGTTTCAGTATGTATATGATAATTCCTATTCTAGCAAGGAAAACATTACTGATGATGTCTTAATATTTAAAAATGGTTTCTTGGATTCAATGGGATTAGTAATGCTTATAACCTTCTTAGAGGATGAGTTTAGAATTGAAACAAGTGATGCTGATATGGTTGAGGAAAATTTTGAATCAATCAACGCTATTTCGGAATTTGTACTCAAAAAATTATCTTAACAAATAATGTGTGGCATTGCCGGAATCTATAATAATGATGGATTAAAGAGTAATCCGAAAAACTTGTTACATAGAATGCTTGCGCGCATTCAGCACCGTGGGCCTGATGAAAGTGGTATCTACATTAATGATCAGGTCTCCTTAGGGAGTGTCCGTTTAAGTATAATTGATATTCAAAATGGACAACAACCACTGTCATCAAGTGATAAAAGGTATTGGATTACTTTTAATGGGGAGATTTTCAACTATATTGAATTACGAAAGGAATTAAAGCAGCTTGGACAGTCCTTCAAGACAGACAGTGATACAGAAGTACTTTTAAATGCATATTTGCAGTATGGGGCTGATTGTTTAAACAAATTAAATGGCCAGTTTGTGTTTGCAATTTGGGATAACAAAAAGCAAGAATTGTTTATCGCCAGAGACAGGGTCGGAATTCGGCCCTTGTTCTACACATGGTCAAAAGACAACTTCTTGTTTGGGTCTGAGATAAAAACACTTTTTGAACATCCAGACGTTCGAGCTGAAATTGATCCAGTTTCTATGTCACAAATTTTCACTTTTTGGGCAACGATTACTCCCAAGACAGTATTTTCTGGTATTTATGAATTACCCCCTGGACGTTATATGAAAATTGCTCAAGGGAAAATAGACATTCAATCTTATTGGTCGCTGAGTTTTCCGCTTGAAGAGAATGATTATTTCAAAGGAACTTTGGATGACGCAGTAGCAGAACTGGATTATTTACTGACTGATGCAGTAAGGTTGCGACTTAGAGCAGATGTTCCTGTTGCAGCCTATTTAAGTGGAGGCCTCGACTCAAGTGCGACAACAGCATTGATTAAAGAGGTTGCTCCTGAAACTCTGCAGACTTTTTCATTGGGCTTTGAAGATGGAGAGTTTGATGAAACAAACTATCAGGAATTGGTATCTAAATACCTCAACACACGTCACACCACTTTTACCAGTACAAAAGAAGATATCGGTAAATACTTCCCGCAAGTAATATGGCATTCAGAGATGCCGATTTTAAGGACTTCACCCGTGCCTATGTTCAGTCTTTCAAAAAAGGTACGGGCAAGCAGTATTAAAGTTGTAATAACAGGAGAGGGTGCTGATGAAATGTTGGCAGGATATGGAATTTTTAAGGAAGGTATCATTAGAGAATTTTGGTCAAAGCAACCCGATTCAAAATTGAGGCCACTGCTTTTACAGAAACTCTATCCTTACCTTGCTCAATTTCAGGGGAAGAACAGAAATATGCTCAAATTCTTCTTTGGATATAAACTTGAAGATACAGATTCTCCATTTTATTCCCATGTATTGCGCTGGCGGAATACGTCAAATCTGCAAAACTTTTTTTCTGAGGAACTAAAAGTAAATTTGAACGGAATTGATCAGTATGATGCAGTTAGTCAAATGCTTCCTGATGGGTTTGATAGTTACAATAGGCTAAATAAATCACAATGGCTGGAATCTGAGATATTTATGTCAAGTTATCTCTTGTCGTCACAGGGAGATAGAGTATCTATGGCTAATTCGGTTGAGGGTCGATATCCTTTTCTTGACTACCGTGTAATGGAATTTGCTTCAAAACTTCCGGCAGATTATAAAATGCATGGGCTCAATGAGAAGTATATATTGAAACGCATGATGCAAGACAGGTTACCGGATAGTGTTTTAAAAAGGCCAAAACAGGCATACAGAGCACCGATATCAAGCAGTTTCTTATCATCTCCTGCAAAAGAATATGTAATGACACTGCTTTCAGAAAATGATATTAAGCAGACCGGATTATTCTCTAATGATAATGTTCAGAAATTATTAAGTAAGGTTTCAAATGGTTCTGAAGTTACAGAAATGGAAAATATGGCACTTTGTGGGATTATTTCATCACAATTAATTTATCACCAGTTTATTTTGAAAGACAATTTCAGACCTGATATTCCCCAGTTGCGAAATTGCAATGTTATTTATGGAAATAAAATGAATAAATTTATATAGTTATGAAAAAAAAAGATAAAGTACCTTTCAGTAAAGATGTTCTGTTCATTGATGATATTCATGCTGAATGCTACAGAATAGTTGATAAGCTTCGTGAAGATGTTTCTCAGAATCTGAAACGTTTTGGAGGAGTGGTTGGTATTTCGGGAGGTATTGATTCAGCAGTTTGTATGGCACTTGCGGTAAAAGCACTTGGTGCTGAAAATGTTCTGGGGATAATGTTGCCTGAGCAGGATTCAAGTGGGGATAGTGCTGTTTTTGCTCAAAATCTGGCTGATAAATTTGGAGTGAAAGCTATCACAGAAGATATTACAGGGGTGCTGTTAGGTTATGGATGCTATGAGCGTCGCGATGAAGCTGCCAAAAAGGTGATTCCGGAGTATGATCCTTCTCAGGATAAAATGAAGATCAGCATTAAGAGTTTCGGTTTGTTTACAAACCTTCCTCCGCTTTTTTCATTAACTATTGTTGACAGAGAAGGCAATGAGAAATCAAAACGTTTACCGGCTGCTGAACTTAGACAAATAGAGGCAGCCTCGAATTTGAAACAGAGGACAAGAATGTCAATGCTTTACTATCATGCAGAGACATTACATTATGCAGTTATTGGAACTCCCAATAAGCATGAAGTTGAACAGGGCTTTTTTGTTAAACATGGGGATGGTGGTGCAGATGTTATGCCTATTGCTCACCTATACAAAACACAAGTATATCAGTTGGCAGACTATCTTGGTATTCCGCAGGAAATTATAGACAGAACACCAACTACTGATACATATTCGGCAGAGCAGACTCAGGAAGAATTTTTTTACCAGGTGCCTTATGAGCAGATGGACCTGCTTTGGTTTGCATATCAAAATAGCTATGCTGCAGAGGAAGTTGCTGAAGTATTGGGAAGGAAAGCTGAAGAGATTGAACGCGTATTTGCCAGTTTTGAACGTAAAGTAAAAACTACGGATTATTTAAGAATGTCGCCTTTAACATACTAAAAATAAATAGCAATGACTGCAATACCGCAACGTTTGCTAGGAGAGGCACTGCTGATTTCAGCGGAGAGATATCCTTCCAAGATTGCTATCATAGTAAAATCTGATGAATATTCATACTCCGATTTAAAAGTGGCAGCAGAAAGGTTTGCTGCTCATTTGACTTCTGCGGGAATTCAAAAAGGTGACAGGGTTGCCATATATATGAATAATTCGTGGGAGTCTATTGTTTCAATTTATGGTATAACACTTGCAGGAGCAGTATTCCTGGTTATAAATCCGCAGACAAAAGCAGATAAGCTGCAATACATTCTCAATGACAGCGAAGCCAGGATTCTGATCTCAGAAGTGATGCATAGCAGGGAGTTTTCAAAAATATTTGATGACTCAAAATATATAGAAGAGCTCATCATTGCAGGAGGGAAGGATCAGCAGAGATTAGATTTCGGAATCAATACTATTGGTTTTGAAGAGATTCTTTCATCAGAGATTCCTGATACAGAGTTGCCTGGGATTATTCCCGATGATCTGGCTGCATTAATATATACATCAGGAAGTACTGGATTCCCTAAAGGAGTAATGATGACTCACCAGTCTATGGTCTTTACCTCTTGGAGTCTTGTTGAATATCTGAGATTATCTGAAGAGGATCGTATTATCCTATTACTACCTCTTGCCTTCGATTACGGATTATATCAGTTGTTGATGGCTGTAACAATGGGAGGTTCAATCATTGTTGAGCAATCATTTACATTTCAGTCAACTATATATAAACAGATCGAGAAGTATAAGCCAACTGTTTTTCCGGGCGTACCAACTATATATGCTATGATGATTGCAACTAGCAAGAAATCAGGATTGGTACTAGATGGAATTAAGAAAATAACAAATACTGCTGCTGCTTTACCAGCAGAGATTATCCCTGACCTGAAAAAGATATTTCCTAATGCATTGATATTTAAAATGTATGGTTTGACAGAGTGTAAGCGTGTATGTTACCTTGAACCTGAATTAATTGATATAAAACCCTCATCTGTTGGTAAAGCGATACCTGGTACTGAAGTCTACTTATTGGCGCAGGACGGAAAACCTGTTCCAAGAGGAGAGAGAGGTATTCTTCATATTAGGGGGCCTCATGTTATGCTGGGGTATTGGCACAAAGAAGAGCTGAGCAAGGAGATGTTGAGGTCAGGAGCTCTTCCGTGGGAGAGGAATTTATGTTCCAATGACTGGTTTAAGATGGATGAAGAGGGATTCCTTTACTTCTTAGGTAGAACGGATGATATTATTAAAACCAGAGGAGAAAAGGTTAGCCCGATTGAAATAGAAAATGTAATCTATAATATTGAGGGTATAAAGGAGGTTGCTGTGATGGGATTTCCTGATGAAATTATGGGTGAGTCTATTGCTGCATTTGTAACCCTCCATGACAATATACAGCTTAGTGGAAATGAAATTCAAAAGGAGTGTATGTTGATGCTGGAGATATTTATGGTACCACAAAAAATTATCTTCCTGGATGAAATGCCGAAAAGCTCAAATGGAAAAATTGATAAGAAAGTGTTGAAAAATATGAAATTGGATAATGTATAATAAAGATCTATACAATAGCATCAGGAATGAGCTGATCGAAAAAATTAGCTTATTGGAGGATAAACCGGAGGAGAATATAGATTCAACTATTAAAGCATTGTGGCTGAAGGCTTCAGGAAAGACATTGTCAGTTGTTAAAGCATCCAATGAGTCCTTACCAGAGCTAAATGAACAACAGGAGCTAAAACTGAAGGAGCTAATTCAACTGAGAATGAATAATATACCGCTTGCTCATATTACAGGAAGACAAGATTTTATGGGTATTGAATTGCTTTCTGATAAACGAGCATTAATTCCGAGAAAAGAGACAGAAATATTAGGAAAAAAGGCACTTGAGATTTCAAGAATAACAGCTGATTCTACTGATGATACTTTAGTAATGGATGTTTGTTGCGGAGCTGGGAACCTGGGGCTAGCCATTGCTACATACAACCCTGAGTGTTTTGTTTATGCCTCCGATATTTCACAAGAAGCAGTTGAACTAACACAGGAGAATATTGATTTCCTTTTTTTAGGTCAAAGAGTAGAAGCAGTTCAGGGTGATATGATGTCAGCTTTTGAGACAGATAAATATTATGAAAAATTTGATTTAATTGTTTGTAATCCACCTTACATTTTTAGTTCGAATATACCAAAAATGAAAGATGAAATTTCATTAAATGAACCGGCTGTTGCTTTTGACGGAGGGATGCTTGGAATAAATATAATCAAAGCGTTTATTCGTGAAGCTCCAAAGTTCCTAAAAAAAGCAGGTTGGCTTGCATTTGAGGTAGGTGTAGGTCAGGGACCGTTGATGAGACAACTATGTGAAAGGACACTTCAATTCGATGAAATCGAGACAGTAGCAGATTTTTTGGGAAATATAAGGGTGGTATCTGCTCGGAAGATATAGATATGGATGGAATTCAAGTATTTTTATGATAATATATAACAGGACAAACCATTTATACAAAGGAAACAACTCGCGAGGACCCGGTTTCTGAAGAAATCAAACCTTATTAATTATGTACCCTTTTCAATAATTACTTATGATATTTCATACCTTACAATATTGGCTATTCTTTATAATTAGTATCATTATTTATTATAAACTAAACTCAAAGTATCGTCCTCATTTTTTAGTTTTAATAAGCGGCTTATTTCTATTCTATTTTTCTCTTGCCCATTTCATTTATGCTTTTTTATACGGAATTATAAATTACTTTCTTGGGAAAGGGTTGAATAATTTAGTTGGAAGTAAGAGAAGGAGATTATATATTTTTGGATTAATAATTAATATTGGACAATTAGTTATACTGAAATACACTACTTTTCTATTAGAGAACTTCAACTTAATATCTGATATGTGGAATGGGAAGGATATCATATTAGCTGACATCATTATTCCAATAGGTATTTCATATTATACTTTTCAGAGTATTGGGTATATAATTAATATATATAAGAAGGTAGAATTACCTGAGGAGTCAATAGTTAACTACCTTGTATTTACATTGTTTTATCCAAAAATATTAGCAGGTCCAATTGAAAGATCAAATACTTTCTTACCTCAATTACGTTCAATTTCTGATTTTAAGATGAATAATCTTAAGGAAGGTTTATTGTTAGTTTTCTGGGGATTATTAAAGAAAATTGTTATTGCAGATAGACTCGTTGACTTGGTATTCCCTGTATATAATGATCTTGATGCATACTCAACAAATGCAGTATGGATAGTTCTTTTTCTGCAAACTGTGCATCTTTATTTTGATTTCTCCGGATATACTGATATAGCGATTGGAACTGCCAGGGTATTTGGTCTGAAACTATCGCCTAATTTTAATAGACCGTTTCTTTCCCAGAATATATCCGTTTTTTGGCGGCGTTGGCATATGTCCTTGTCCTACTGGTGTAATGATTATATTTTTAAGAGTGTGATGTATAAGAGACGCAGGTGGGGAAGGTTTGCTTCTTCATATGCCGTATTATTAACATTTCTAGTACTGGGCATATGGCATGGACCCAATTGGACCTATGTAGTTTTGGGATTATTGCAAGTATTTGCTATAAACTTTGAATTTTATTTTAGGAGACAGAGAATTAAGATCCTATCAAAGATGCCGCGTTCTTTGGAATTGAATCTGGGTAGAATTATTACCTTCACTTTTATTAGTATCACTTTAGTTTTTTTTAATTCATCAAGTATTCAAGTTGCTAAATCATTTTTCATCAAATTATTCTCCAAATCTGATGGACTACAGCTTGAATTATTTACTATTGAAAGGATATTACCTATTCTTATATTGGTTGTTCTCTTAGTATTTGAATCAATTTCTGAGAAGTATGGCGATTTAAAGGATAAATTAGATTCTAAACCTATGATTATTAGGTGGATATGGTACTATATTTTGATTATTCTTGTTGTCCTGTTTGGAGTTTTTGGAGCAACAAATTTTGTTTATTTTCAGTTTTAATCTATATGAAATACACAATGATTCCTTTTCGTATTGAAGAGTATTCCTATAGAGTAATAAATTTTTGACTTATGAAGAAGCTTTTCGTTTTCAGCTTTATTGGAATAATTATTATAGTTATTTTGAATTTACTATCTATTCGATATAGTAGTAAATATAAAGATAGTGCTTCACTACTAGGGCAGGAGAAGAGGGAAGCGGTTAGAGAAGGTGTGTTTAGTTATGTAAAAGAAAAGAACAATATACTTTTTCTTGGATCAAGTGATCTTATGACCGGAATTATTCCTGAACTGTTTGATTCATTGTCAGGGGATAAAACCTACTCACTGAATCTTGCTTTGCCTGCTCTGCCAATAGGTCCAAACTATTTTACTCTAATTGATTATTTAGACAACAATCCAGCTCCGGAATATCTTGTTCTTACTTTAACACTTGATGATCATCCGGAAATTCTTTTTGCTAAGAATGGGACTCAAGGTATAAATTTTCCGAGAGAAGTTCTTTCATATTTTGTTTATAAAAAAGATAAAGATGTTGTATTAAACTATCTATTACCTTGCCATTTGTATATGGGCGAGATGATAAGGTATTCATTTAATGAAATACTTCATGTACTGTCACAAAAGGATAAACATATGGTCATTAACAAAGGAGAAGCAATAAGTATAATAGATCAAATGATAATTGACAGGGGATTTTATAGTATTAGTAATCAGGGGAAGAATGATTCATTATTCATGCCTGAGAATTATATTGATTCAACTGATAATAATGAAGAACTGAGGACTTATGGTAATTTTGGAGATCCATATCTAAAGAAGTTTTTGAATCTAACGAAAGAAAGAGAAATTAAAGTGCTATTAGTAAATTATCCTGTCAGAAAGAATCGATTTAAGGAGATAGAGGCGATCCATCCTGAAATACAGAAGATACTTGATAATAATAGCCATATTAGGTTTTCTGAAGAAGGTTGGAAGTCGAAAATATATAAAAACAAATACTTTGCAGATCCAAAACATTTAAATATGTCTGGAGCTGAAAAGTATACACGGGAAATTTATGATGAGTTGTTAAATACCTTTGAATTGTAATCTGATACATTTACAGAGTAATGATTTTTGCTACTTTTCTGGCGAACTGTTCCCAAGTGTTGTCATTAAGGAATTCTTCTCTTTTTTCAGCATTCGATTTGATTTCATTTTCACCCTGATCAGAATCCAGTATGCTAAGCAGTTCTTGATAGTCATTAAATGTATGAAGTATTTCAAGCTCGTGAAGATCGCGAAATGCACCTTTATTTGGCCCTATTATTTCTGTATTCGTCATTAAACTATCCATTAATGCTCCAGAACTTAGGACTGAACTATCATTGTAGGTAAATAGTATTGTTTTTGATTTTGAAATCAACTCATATAGTTCATCATTCTCAACAAAACGGTTCTCAATTTGAGTTTTCTTTCCCGCAATTATAAGAGATTCCGTGTAATAATCAGAGGATTGATATTTGCCAATGATAAGTATTTTGAAGTCATCCTGCCTTGATTTTTCCTTTAAAAATTGTAAAAAGGAGTTAACTCCTTTATACTCTGCAATTGTCCCCCAAATAATTACATCATAGTCAAAACTTTTTCTTTTTTGAATATTGAATGTAGAGTTATTTAGGGGATGATGTAGAAAAATGACTTTCTTACCAATACCTGGAATAATTTTATCGGCAAAATCTATTCCATCTGAGGAATGAGTAAAAATGAAATTAGCTTTCTTAATTAATGTTTTGAATAGTATCTTTTTCAATAAATAGTTCTTCTTTGAATGTGAGATTTTATTATGCATTGTCCAAATAACCTTAATCCCAACAGCTCTGTAATAGTTTATTAGGAATATAAATAGCAGAAACTGCATAAATCCTGCTTTTCTGTCTGGAATATTCTCGACCCAGTTGAAATATATGTAATCGAGATGTTTATGATATTTAAATATGTCCAGTAAGCCAGTCCGTGCTACTTTATTTAAATTGATTATGTTGAAGTAATTGACCAAGCTCTTACATAGATTGTCAACATATGGATTTTTTGAAATCGATTCATTTGTAGACAACATTGGATACATATACAAATTCGGTTTGCCAAGGATATTATTTCTATCTTTCACTAGCTGTTATTGTGTGATTTTCACAAGTTAGAAATTATTAATATATTTCTATAAATTAAAAATCCAGTTTTTAATGTCCAGATATAAGGAAATACTAATTGCATTAATCTTTTTATGTTCTGTTGGGCTTTTTTATATAAGAGGTCTTGGGATTAATATGCGTGTAATTGAAGTATTTGGATTAGTTCTTATTTTCAGCCACTTAATATTTTATTCTATTTTCTCAAGAATAACTACAGAGAGAGCATCTCGTTTTAGCTTGCCTATAATTTTTTTATTGGCAGGTGTCTTTTTTAGTACATTTACTTCATTAAGATTTCATGGCCAGTCTATTGGTGAAACACTGTATTTTCAGAGACATATATATGCAATTTTATTTTATTTTCTATTGTTTTATCTAAAACCTAAACCACAATTCTTAATTAATTTATTCCTTTATTTAGCCGTTGCCAATAGCATTCTATATATTATCCAATATTTTTTATATCCAACAATTATTACTGATGCAAAGGTGCTTTTTCAGCGCGGAACTGTAAGAATTAATTTGCCTGGGACTGATATAAGACATTTAGCTTTTTTTTTATGTATTGATAGGATTTTCAGGTACCATAATTGGAAATATGTCATTTTTGCCTTGTTGATTTTTGCTGTTGCAATTTTATCCGGATATAGGTCATCTCTTGCGTTATATCTTATTATAACGGCAGGATATTTGTTTTTTGTGAGAAGGCTAAAAAACAGACTGCTATTAATCTCTATCTTTAGCATTACTGTATTCGCTGGATTAATTGTTTTCCAAAGTATAGTTCTTGAGATGAAGGAGTCTGTAGTAAGGGATAGATCTGCAGGATCTGAATACATTAGGTTCAAAACATCAAAATTTCTTTTAATACATCGAAATCCAAATTTAGCGACATATGTATTTGGAAATGGTCAACCTGGAGAAAAATCTAAATATGGTAGAGAAGGAGTAGTTATTGCAAATAGATATGGTTATTACATATCAGATACAGGTATTATTGGGTTTTATTATAGATTTGGAGTAATATCATTATTTGCAGTTTTATATATCTTGATATTTTTTATAAGACAAAAACTCACAGAAGAGTTAAGGTTTATTAAACTTTATATTCTGTTTCAAGTATTATTAATGTTCAACACTGTAATAATTTTTGATAGCTTATCAGGTGTTGTTCTAATTTCCGCATTGATGTATATGATAGAATATCAATTCAATAATGAAACTACTATAAACAAAAGGCTGACTTTAGAGTAAAAATAATGGAGAAGGTCACAATATTTGGTGTGTGGGTTTATGATACAACTCTTATTCATGCAACTAATCAAATTACATCTATCTTAGAAGGTGATATTCAGAGAAACACAGTATTTTTTGTTAATGCTCACACACTAAATCTAGCCATCTCGGGACCGGAGTATAAAATCACCTTGAATCAGGCAAATTATGTATTTGGGGATGGTACCGGAGTTAGAATGGCATTTCGAATAATCAGAAGTAGGAAGCTAAAAGATAATGTAAATGGAACAGATCTTATCCCAAGGTTACTGAGTCAATACAGTTCAAAGAAGAAGACTTGTTTTCTTCTTGGAGCAAAAGACGGTGAAATTCAGCGGGCTGCGAATTATTTCGATAAGTATTTCTGTAATTGGAGCCTCCTTGGATATCATCATGGATATATTAATTCTAATGAATCTGAAAATGAGAAAGCAATTTTTATGATAAATTCGCTTAAACCAGATTTGTTATTAGTGGGAATGGGCAATCCTTTACAGGAAGATTGGATAATAAAGAATGTTGCTGATATTGATGCCAAAGTAATTATTGCTGTTGGGGGATTATTTTCTTATTGGTCAGATGATTTGCATAGAGCACCTGCTTGGATTAGAAGTATTGGATTCGAGTGGCTACATATCCTATTAAAGCAGCCATTTAAGTGGAAGAGGTATTTAATTGGGAATTTTAAATTCATGTATAGAGTTTTCCTGGAAAAATTCAAAAATGATAGATAAGAAACTATTTGCAAAGAATTCCTTGACTGGTGTATTTTTGAAGATTATTGTTGCTGCGTTGACATTTTATGCAATACCTCTTATTATCAAGGATTTGGGAGCAAATGTTTATGGAATATTTGCATCGGTTACCGTTATTGGTGATTTAGCGAGGATTACTAATGTTGGTTTTTATTCTGCTCTAATTAAGTTCATCTCAATACAGGGGAAATCAAAAGAATCTTCTTATGACATAATTACTGCTTTCATATCAATGATAGTTTTAATGTCGTTAATTTCGATAGTTCTCTTTGTTTTTAGTGATCAAATAATACTAAACGTTCTAAATATTGATATAGAGTATTTACCTGACAGTAAGGTCCTATTTAACAGATTGGTGATCTCGAATTTTATTCTTCAGGTTGGTTTGAATTTCACTGGTATTCTAGAGTCTCAGAAAAGAATGTATTTAGTGAGCTATATTCAATTAATTTATAGCGTAATATATTGGTCTTCTATTATTCTAGTTGTAAGTTATGGTCTAGGTCTCAGAGAAGTAGGTTTGATGGTTATGTTATCAGCAATTATTTGGTTAATAGTAATAGCTTATGCTAGCTTTAAAATATATGGTCCCATACATTTTCGTGGATTCAGGAGAAATTTCAGACAATCAATAAGAAAACTGCTTGGTTATGGACTAAAGCTATATGCTTCAGGTCTTTTATTCCTTTTTTGGGAGCCCTTGGTGAAGATAATTGTTGCTAATTACTTTGGTGTTACTCACGTTGGGTTTATTGATATAGGAATACGTGTTAAAAATCAGTTTCAGAGAATCTTTCAGGCTTTGTTTTGGCCTCTTTTTCAGCTCTTTTCAGAGATTAGAAGTAAAGAAAAAATTGCTGCTATTGTAAAAGAAATTGAAGAGAAGATTACGCTATTTATTATACCTATTTGTATCGGGCTTATTTTTTCAATGAATACAATTATCGATTTATGGATTGGTGAAAATGTAGAGATAATTAGTATTTCGGTATTGATAATTACAATTGGGACTTTACTTGGCCAGACAATAATACAACCTTTTCATAATTATCTTGGAGCAAATAAACCTACAATAAGCATTTTGAACCAAGTCATAATGGATGTTAGCTATATCCCTTTTATCTTTTTACTTAAAGAAATATTTGCTTTTTATGGTGTAATAATCAGCTTAGCAATAGCATATTTAATTCATCTACTATTAGGCTTATATTTTCAAAAAAAGTATTTGAATTTAATGATTTTTGATTCATCAAAGAAATTACTTAAATTGATATGCGTTATTATAATTTTATTCGCTCTTGGATATATTGGTATGAGATTAACTGAAAACTCAATATTATTACAATTGCTGATAATTCCTCTAAGTCTGTTAATTAGTTCTTTCCTATTGTATAGGGAGCTAAGACTAATTCGGGCTTCTGATATTGAGAAATATCTTGGATCTTCAAATAAATTATCACAGAATATTGGAGGACTTTTCCATAAATAGTGTGAAGCATAAGGGTCTAGCAATAATCCTTTAAAAATCAATTTTGTCATGAAATACTTATATCTTTTGTTACTGCTTTTTAGTTTGATAAGTTCATGTGAGAAGGAAGGTGTAATGCCAGAAAATAATTCTTATAAAACAGCTGGGATTGTTGTCGCTAATCTATGGTCGCCGGAAACAGATTCAATATTTTATATTGATCCAACAAATTCTTTAGATGATTCAAAAGATGGCAGTTTGAATCATCCTTTTAGCAGTTATGATGAACTTGTATGGAAGGAAGGATATGTATATGCTATCAAGAGAGGTACTCAATTGGATGTTGATGTTTTTATGGTTTATGCAGATGGAGTGACAATTGCCTCATATGGAGAGTCTAATAAAAGACCAATTATTAATTGCAGCACTGAAGCGCATGGAGTTTCAACAGATTGGCAAGGTAGTCGCGGTTTAACTATTCTTGACTTGGAGATTATTGCAGAGCAAGGAACTAGTTGCGTTATATTTCGGGATAATAGTGAGAATTGTAAGTTAATTAATTGTATTCTGCATGGTGCCTATTGGGGGTTACGTGCTTTAAATGATATAGATGGTATCTATGTAACAAATACTGAGATATATGATATTAATGATGATGGAATATTTATGAAGAATGCTGAAAATATTGAAATATCGCATTGTTATATACACAACGTTAATACAAATTGGGTTCCTCCTTTTACTCCGGAAGTAGATGCTGCTGGGGATGGTATACAATTCTATTTATGCAATAGATGGCATGTTCATCATAACATAGTCGATCGCTCGAGTTCAGGGAATAAATTCTGTTTTATTTCTAATAATGCGAATCAAAATGATGGAGTTGTTGAATATAATAAGTTCTTGGGTCCCATCGCACCAGGATTCTCAGTTTATGTTGAAGATGGAAAAGATATTATAATTAGGTATAATTATATGGAATTTGCAGAATGCCCCATTTATACACATTCAAAAGATATGTTTATCTATTATAATATTTTCAATAATATGAGCGGGCCGTTGTTCGCCAGCAATTCAGCGAAAGTATATAATAACTTGTTTTACAATATGTCTTCGGGAATTCAGGGCGGAAAAATAGAAGCTATAAATAATATCTTCAGTCTTGATTATAATAAAGATTCTAGATTTGACAAGATTATGTTCAAAGTAGAAGACATGACAGAATCAAATAATCTTTTTATGAGTGGGAGTGATTCTGAAAATTCATTTATTGGTGATCCTGCATTCGTAAATGCAGAAGGAAATGATTTTCATCTTATGGAAATATCCGACTGTATTGATAGAGGATTTGATTTAAACTTTGAATTTGATATAGAAGGAAATACTGTTCCCAATGGAACCGCACCGGAAATCGGACCCTATGAATATTTGAAATAGGAATAAAAGTATAAATAGTCATCAACAACAATTTATTAGCTTAGTAAAAAGATTGTTGTGTTGATGTGCAGAAGTTTGCCAAGAAAACTGATTAATATACAATTGACTATTTTTCACCAATTGGTCCCGGTAATCACAGTCGAGAAGTTTATCAATCCCCTCAGCTATGGAATCAATTGAAAACGGATCAACGAGATGAGCCGTTTTTGCAAATAATTCTCCTAATGATGAGTTGTTTGAAGTCAATATTGCGGCACCTGATGCCATAGCTTCTAATACTGGTATTCCAAAACCTTCATAAATAGACGGAAAAGCGAAAAACATGCAAGACTCATATAATGCCTTTAATTGCTTGATATTTAAGTATCCTGTAAGAATAATGTCCCCACTATTAATTAACGGATTGATAGTTTTCATTAAATCTTTTTGGAGCCAGCCCATTTTCCCTGCAAGTACGAGGGGGATTTTTAATTTGAAAGCATTGCTGTTTAAATATGCTTTTATCAACCGGGCTAAATTTTTTCTTGGTTCAAGTGTTCCCAGAAATAAAATAAAATCTCCAGTAATCCTAAATGTATTTTTTACTTGAAGTATCTCATATTCAGGTATTTTAGTAGAGAAATATTTATTGAATCCATTAAAAATAACACTTACTTTCTCTGGATTTACATTGTAATATTCACAGAAGTCAATTTTTGTTGTCTCAGACACGGAAATAAAATGATCTGAATTTTTAACGGAGGATCGTATTAAACTGTCGAAATACTTGAATTGTTTTTTACTAACAATATTTGGAAATTTAGTGAATGCAATATCATGAATTGTGGCTACTGATTTAATTTTTAACCGAGGAGGAATAAAAAAACGCGGCCCCCAATATATGTCGATATTTGATTGGTTAGCCAAACTGATTAATACTGTATTCTCCCAGAACTTTTCTATTTTCCACCGATAAAATGGGAACTGAATTGTTTTTGTCTTTATACTATCACGTTTAAAATTGTTGTTCTTATTTATTTTTTTATGAGATATTAGTAGAACTTCTGAATTTATATTGTTAATTATTTCATTTGTATATATGCCTATCCCAGCCTTATTTTCAGTTGTGAGAGACCTCGCATCAATTCCTATTTTCATGGTGATAATAAATTATATGAAGCAATATAGTGATATTAGAAATAATTTGAAGCTAATAAGGTTTTCTTATGATAAATTAATACTTTTATATAATGATTGAACTTAAGTTAAACTATTTAATTTTTAATCTGTAGATACATTGTGAGAAAGTGAGTTTTATTATCAATAGATGATCCTATGAAAATTAAAATTTGTCTAATCAGTATAGTAATCTATTTTGTTAGTTCTTCACTAGTTCATTCCCAGGATCCATTGTTGCCTTCATGGATCGTAAAAACTATTTATATTGATACAGATTATTCAAGGGATGGAAATGGATCAATCTCTGAACCTTATTCGGATATTGATTTTACTTTCGAAAGCAAGACTGCATATTTGTTTAAACGAGGCACCTCAATCTTCAAAGCAGACCAAATCAGACTAGATACTGATTCAGCATATGTGGGATCATATGGGAAAGGTGATGTTCCAAAGTTTCTTATTGATACAGGGGAAAGGAACTTTTTCTTTGTAGGCATAGATAATACTGTTAGTAACATTGAAATTGTTGCTCAAGATACAGCAGCCTCTGCTGTTCTTGCTTTCCTTGGGTCAAAGACCGATTATTTAGGTCAAGCATGGATAGAGTCTGTTACTGTATCTCATGGATTTATAGGTATTACCGGATACGGTTTCGAACGAATAAATATTAAGGGCTGTCATGTGTTTGACTTAAGTCATGATGGAATATTTCTGGAAAATTGTGATACTGCTTTTTTTGACAACGTGCACGTGCATGATATAAATACCGATTGGAGTTGGACTAATGACATTACTCTTGCAGGTGGTGATTGCATACAGTCTGAGAATGTAAATAGCATTTTTGTTCTTGATTGTTATTTAGACCATTCAGCATGGGGAGGTAAATTTTCCTTAATTACTAACGGGAATGATACAACAATTGTATTGAACTCTACATTAATTAGTACAGAGGGTACTTCAGCAGCCTACATTTCAAAAGCATATTTTGATGGCTGTAGAATCGTTGATGGTGAATATGGAATTTATGATCATATGTCAGGTTGCCGATATTACAATTGTATTTTTGAAGATAATAGACAATCTGCAATTTATGGTAGTGCTCACCAAGTCTATAATTGTACTTTTGTAAATATTCCTGATATTGCATGTAATGGTTTTCAACGAAATTGGGATGTAAGGAATAGTATATTTTATAATGTGAAGCAAATATTTCACGCAGATAGTAAAAATATAACGGCAACTCATAATTTGTATTATAATGAGGTTGGCCCAGAACCAGAGCAGCAGTTTGGAGAAGGGAATTTTATTTTTGACCCTTTATTTTTAGATTTTTATAATGGTGATTATAGATTATCATCTGGATCCCAGGCTATTGATACAGGATTGGTCTTAAATGAAGTTACTCATGATTTCAATGGTGTGCTCAGACCTGTTGGGGAAGGCTATGATCTTGGAGCATATGAATATTATGAAGGATCTATCCCCTCTCCAAATATTTCTTTGTATCCAGTTCCCGCAGATGGATATTTGGAGATATCTTTTTTGGACGACACTTTCAATGGAGAATTATTCTTGTACTTAACAACTACTTTGGGTCAGGTTTTGTACAAAGATTATCATAGTGTTAAGCAAAATACAATAATCAATCTGAATATTTCACAATTCCCAGAAGGAGCTTGCTTTGTTTTTTTTAAAACAGCTAATAATCCTGTTCATAGGGAAACGGTTTTAATTGACCATTAGATTATTTCAGAATGATTTTCCTATTTTTTATTATCAATTCTATTAAATCAATTTTATTTTTTGATTATGCATAAGTATATTATTATTTCTCCTGTCCGAAATGAAGAGCATTTTCTCCGTAAAACGATTGAATCAGTATTGAATCAAACGGTATTGCCAAAGCAGTGGATAATTGTAAATGATGGATCAACTGACAAAACTGAAGCTATTATTGATGAATATTGTGTGAAGTACAAGTGGATAGAGAAGATAAATCTAGAGGATAGGGGATATTACTATCCTGGTACTGGAATTGTAAATGTGGTGAAAAAAGGCTATGAAGTTATTTCATATAAGGATTGGGAATTTGTAGTCAAATTGGATTGTGATATTGAGTTTGAGAAAAACTATTTTGAGAAAATATTTTATTTCTTTGATCAAGATTCAAAACTGGGAATAGCCAGTGGGTGTGTATATCGACTTGAGAAGAATCGTTTAATAAAAGAACCTGCCCAGTATGATCATCCAGATGGGGTGTCAAAAGTGTATAAAAGGGCTTGCTGGGAATCAATCGGTGGACTCATGCCTATTCCAGGTTGGGATTTGGCCGATTTATTGTCAGCTCAAATGAAAGGTTGGAATACTCGGTGTTATTTCGATTTGAGAATTATAACTGAAAGACAAACTGGTTCAAGACGAAAAGGCATATGGGGACCAAAGTTTCTTCAAGGGAAATTTGCATATCGACATGGCTACAGTTTCTTTTATACAGTATTAAGAGAGTTGAGTCATCTTTTTAGAAGACCAATTGTTATTGGGACAATTGCGCAAATTTCAGGTTATATCTACGCATTCTTTTCTAAAGAGGAATACCTATTTAGTGCCGATATGCGCGCTTTTTTAAGAAGAAGGCACAAGGAATTTCTAAAGAATAAATTAGGATTGAGTAAATAGATCATGGTGTTTTCCATTATTACAGTATGTTGGAATGATCTTAGCGGATTGATGTTAACCTATCAGTCTGTAATTGAGCAGTCCTTCCATGATTATGAATTAGTCATAGTTGATGGGAATTCAGCTGATGGCACAAAGGATTACCTTAAAGGAAATCTTCGGGAAAATGTCAGATGGGTATCTGAGTCCGATGCTGGTATTTTTGATGCCATGAATAAGGGGATAGAAATGGCAAAAGGAGACTATCTAATTTTTATGAACAGTTATGATGAATTCGTTAATCGTTCAGTCCTTCATGAACTATCCAAAATTGTCACTTCTCAGGATGAACTAAAATTCTTATATGGTGATTCAATTGATGTGACATTGGAAGGGGAAAATCTATATAAGTATTCTCGTGAACATTCTTATATAAATAGAGGTATGTTTACTTCGCATCAAGCAATGGTCTTCAAGTCAACGAAGATATTATATCCCAAAAAATTTAAGTATACAGCTGATTATGCATATGTTGCAAAATACTTGATAGAATCAGATGAATCTGAGATCAAGAAGGTTGATTTTCCAATTTGTAAATTCAAATTGGGAGGAACCAATGAGACTAAAAGATTCGTTGCGATCCGGGAAGATTTCTTTATTCGACGAGAAGTATTGAAACTGTCTCTGACGTATTGTATATTATTTTATGTCTTTCATTTAATACATACAATAATGAAACGAATTATTCCCAATATTACCAGAACCGTACGTTACGATAGAAAACCCCGATAATTTCTATTTCTTTCTTGAAAAGAGGCCCTTAATTCTTTTTGAAAATTTGAGTTCTTTTTTATAATAATATTGCTCGTAACTATAAGCTGTATCTCGGCTTTCAGATTCATTAACTACAAGAAAAACGTTTTTAATATTTTTCTGATTTAGTTTTTCACTGATACTGTTTAATAGCTTTTTTCTTGCAATACCGATCCGATTAATATGTAGAGTAACATCAGAATAATCCATTAGAATAAATGCATCAGATACCAATCCATAGGGTGGTGTATCTAGAATTATATAATCATAACTTTCCTTCAATGAATTTATAAAATTGGCTGTCAAATCTTTAGAAATTAGCTCAATTGGATTTGGAGCAATATGTCCTGAAGGAATTATATCCAGATTAGGAATTACTGATTTAATTAGGATATCCTCAAGTTTTGAATTTTTTATAAGAAAAGAGCTTAAACCAAATTGATCAAGAGGGATATTGAACTCCTTTACCATATTACTTGGCGTTCTTAAATCGCATTCAATTAATATTGTCTTTTTATGAGTTACTGCAAAAGCGGAGGCTAGATTTAACGATATGTAAGATTTTCCTTCATTTGGTAAATTAGATGTAACCAAAATAACTTTGCCTGATTCACCATGCAAGTAAAAGTTGATATCATTTCTCAGTAATTGAAATGCCTCATTTGTCTTGTTTTTGGGACCTTCAATAACTTGATTTGTAGTATTCGATTTTGACACGGGAATCTCACCAATGATTGGTAATTTGGTATTACTTTTCACCTCTTCTATCGAATGTATTCTGTCAGAGAAAAATCTTTTTATCAACACGTATATTGTTGGAATAATGAATCCAAAAAATATTGCTAATATTATTATTATCAATTTATTTGGTGAGGCAACTCCTTGAGAGTGAGGTGGCTCAATAATCTTACAGTCTGATGTATTTGATGCTTTGATTATCTGTGCTTGAATTCTTTTTTCAAGGAGAGAAGTATAGACGGCATCATTAATATTGAATTGTCTTTCGATCCCAGTCAATTGTCTTTGAGTCTGAGGTAATTTTGAAAAATCATTGTTGAGTCGTTTAATTCTATCATTTAATTCATTAAGTTCATTTTGAGTAGTTGTGATATTGAAACTAATGTTTTCTTTTATTACATTCTCCAAATTATTAATGCTGGTATTAAGTGTTTGCAAACGTGTACTTCTTAATTGATTATTGCTGATAATTTTTTGTTTCTCACTATTTAGTGAGGTTAACTCTTCAATAAGGTTATTCAACAATCTATCCTCTTGGTCAAAAGAGCCTGGGGACAGTATTGTTGAGGATCCTGTGTTAGATTCAAAGTAATCCCTCATTTGAGTGAAATATGCCAGCTTCGTCTGAGCATTATCTCTAGTAAACTCCATTGTCTGTAATTGAGAAGCGATATTGTCAGCCTTCTCGCCAATGTCCATTACATTATAATTTTTTCTAAAGATCTGAAGCTGTCTTTCAGACCTGCCTAGAGAATCGGATATGTTAGATAATTGATAATTAATGTACTCGATTGTTTTATTGGCTAGATGATTCTTAGATTCTAAATTTGTTTCGATATACTTATTAACTAATCCTGTTAGGAAATCTAAACTCAGCTCATTATTAGGTCCTTCAAAAGAGATCTCTATGATTGTTGACTCCAATTGGGGTTCAATTATGGATAACGATTTTTGAAAGGTCTTGGCTAGGTAATCCAAGTCATTGAACCTAAAGAACAGATCTTTCCCTATATATAGAGCACGGTCATAGTTTGAGTTCAATAATACCACAAATGAGCAATAATCATTTTCTATTGTTTGTCCGAATTTATACTTTCCACTTAAAGTAAAGTCAGCTTCAGAAACTATCACCGCCTTATTTGTATAGTCATAAATTTTTGCTTTATCGTTTGAGCCATGAATTAAAAAATTCGAGTCATCTAAAATCTGGATATAAAAATACGTAGATATAGGTTGGATATGATTTTTATTGATATAAACTAAAAAAGGAGAATCTTTATTGATGTTTTGGAGGCTAAATGATAATTCTTTTGGAACTCTATCTTCTTGGATATAGTAAAATGTACGCAGTTCCAATTCATCAATCACAGATCTTATAAGCGGGGTTGACTGCAAAAATGATATTTCATTTAGAATGTTCATCTCATTTGCCAGGAGTCCTGAAATGTCAAAGAAATCATTTGGATTTTCGAATGAGTTTTCTCTGCTTGTATCGATATTAATTATTGCATCAACCTGGTAGGTATTGGAAGCAATTTTCAGGTAAATAATCGCAATTGCAAAACTGAAAATTATAAACAAAAGGTACAATAACCAGAACTTGAGAAATTCTTTTAGAATTAACTTCAAATTGGGTTGTTGCCATTTCTGATTTTGATTTTCGTATATCATATTCTGTAATCAATTAAATAGACTTAAGGTTAGTGTTAATATTAAGGTGGTTGTCGAGACTACTGATATGAGTATGTCATATGGAAATGTTTCCATTCCCCATTTCTTTCTTCCCAAAGGTTCAACATAAATAATGTCATTGGATTTTATCAAGTACCAATCGGAAACAAGAATATCATCTTTAGTAAGATCGAAATAATGTTTGGTAACTTCATTGCCTTCTTCTCGAATAATAAGGACTTTTCTTCTATTCCCATACGAAGAAATATCATTTGCATAACCAATTGCCTGAAATATATTTATTGACTTATAATTGAATACATACACACCAGGACTATTTACTTCACCGAGAACAGTTACCTTATTGTTTATAAATTTAATAAACACAGAAGGATGGAATAAATATTGAGAAAGTTCCTCTTCTATTAAATCTGCAGCACCTTGCAAGGTCAATCCCTCAAGTTTTATCCTTTTTAAATATGGCATATGAATATACCCTTCTTCATCTAATGTATAACTCAATAAATCAGCATCCATTATTTGCATCTGGAATCTTGAGTTAAAATTTGTTGGAGTTTCATCAGAGCTTGTGATTCTAATATATAATTCATCACCATATCTAATGTGTTCATCAATCGAGTCTTCAACGAAATATACAAAATCATTATTTTGGCTATCAGTCAGTTGAGATTTAAGGTTGGGCTCTTTAAGGTAGGTGGCAGTTTTTGTAGGCGCACATCCATAAAAGAGAGCGTATGAGATAATTAAGACAATGAAGTATGGTATTTTGAGATTTGATTTAATATTCATTTGATAATTATTAATATTGTAATGTATTAGTTCTTTGCATTAATTATCCATATATCGATAGAAAATATGGCTATTCTATCTTCAGATTTACATCAATACACAGAAATAAATATATTTTGTAGTTCACGATTCATAAAAACAAAAACAGATTGAATACACAACAGAAATTTTGTTGTCATACAATAATGATTGTTAGAAGCACTAATTGCAATGAATATTATTGATATTTATGTAAATATAGACAAAGTAAAATTAAAGAAATATAATTTGTTGAAAAACTGAATTTATGTATTGTATATATCCTGGTTAAGTCATGTAAATGAATGATTGAAAAATTAATACAGGATAATTGAATAGTTCTATCTTCAATTGTTTTGTTAATGATTACATTCCAAATCGTCGTGCTAGATTTGAATGCCATAATACGATAAACAATTTTTTACAGAAAGTATATTAATATTTAATCTTGTATATGTATAGAAAAATTTGGTTGATTATTTCTTTGTTAGTATTCCTGCTGATTGTTGTAATAATGATATTCTCTTCAAAGATTGTCACATATAGTAAAGAGATTGATGCAAAAGTGTATGTTGTTGAAGGTTGGATGCCAGAATACAATTTTGATTTTTTGTATTCTATATTGGGAGACAAGAATGACATTTTAATTTTTACATCAGGAATTGAGTTGTCAGATTTCTTTTGTATGCATTACAATGGTTTTTTGGTGTTTAATTTGATTAATGAGGATATAGACAGTATAGATGACTTGTATGATATAAGTATTATTACTAAAGGAGAAATAATTAATGGAGATTCTACGCAAATGAATCTTTGGATTAATGATTCATTAGTTTTCAAGTTTAGAATTAGTGAAGAGATTACCAACATTTCATATAAGATTCAAACAAATCAGATTGACTCTATTGCAATTGAATATTCTAATGATCAATTAAACAAGAGAAAAGATATGAATCTTTCTGTTAAAGAAATCACTATTAACGGAAAACGGTTTCAAGCTTATTCTCGTTCTAATTATTACGATAGGTATGCCTGGGATGGCATATTGTCTGAAGATACAGGATACAGATCATATGCAGAATATGCAGAATCCTATTTGGAGCGGATCGGGTTTGATCCAGCTAGAGTTATATCAATTTCTGGATATGGTAAGAGAAATCGTACCTATCGGAGTGCAAGAGCAGTAAAGGAATACCTGATTGAATCATATCCGGGAATTGAAAAATTCAATTTAGTAACGACTGAAAATCATTCAAGAAGGACTTATATTACATATAAATATCTATTTGGTAAAAATGTGGAAATAGGTGTTATTGCCTTGGAAGACGATGAATACTCAGGATTTGTAGATTCTAAAATTGATGAGATCAGAGAGCTGCTTGCCATTATTTACTATAGAATATTATTTGTTGTCAACAGATTTTTAGAGTAATCATTGAAAAGTGAAATACCTTCCCTTGAATTGAAGTAACAATTAAATATCTCTCCGATACTAATGATTTACTGCCTAGTTATTTGTGTAAGTCCCCCATTTTTCCGACAGGTTTATTGTATTTCTGGTACGATAGTATTATATTTATTCTATATACAAAAGAAATCTCTAAGAGAAGGATATTAGCAAATCATCTATGCGACAGTTATTTAATTAATTTTTCGTAATTAATAATAGTATGGTACTTTCTCGTAAATATCTAGCAAAGCTGTTAATAGTTTTATTTATACTGTCTTCAGTCCCACTTCTGAGAGCTCAAACAGGAGCTTCAAATCTTAAGGGTGTTGTGAACGTTATTCATACTTCTGTCCCTTTTATTACTATTGCTCCTGATTCCAGATCAAGTAGTATGGGAGATGCAGGTGTTGCGACCTCACCTGATATTAATTCTCAACATTGGAATGTGGCGAAATATGCATTTATGAAAGAAAAGGGAGGAATAGCGGTCTCTTATTCTCCCTGGTTGGGCAGAATGTTTTCTGGATTACATTGCTCATATATTTCATCATATTATAAATTTTCAGAACGAGAAACTGTAAGTGCTTCGATAAGATATTTTTCACTTGGCAGTATAACTTTCAGGAATGACTATGGTGATTTTATAAATCAGATTACCCCTTATGAGATGGCAATTGATGCAGGCTATTCAAGGCGTTTTGGTGAGAATCTTGCTGGAGGTATTCTCTTTAGATATATACACTCAGATATAGCGCAAAGTCAATTGATCAATGGAACTTACTATAATGTTGGAAGAGCAATTGCTGCGGATATAGGTATATATTATGATTCAAATGTTGATATAGGGGATGTTGTAGCAAAGTTTGCTTGGGGTGTTACAATGACGAATCTTGGAACACCTATTTCGTATACAATTGATTCTAGACAGCTGCCTTTACCTTCCAAATTGAGCCTTGGAGGTAGACTTGGATTTGATATTGATAATAATCATCATATTCTTATAGTACTAGAAACCAGCAAATTACTTGTTCCGACAAATCCAATTTTTATGAGCGACTCCCTAGTTCGTGGAATTGAGAATCCTGAGTCAATAGTACTGGGCATGATTCAGTCATTCTATGATGCTCCTGGAATTAGTTATTTTGATGGAACACATAGTTCAGCTTTTAGGGAGGAGTTGTCAGAAATTATGATAGGTAGTGCAATTGAGTATTGGTATCGCAATCAATTTGCTGTTAGAACGGGCTATTTTCATGAATCTAAATATAAGGGTTCCAGGAAGTATTTTACTTTTGGAATTGGATATAGATTGAATTCACTTACTATTGATCTGGCCTATTTATTACCCACGAATTTCAATGAGAGTCCATTCGCAAATACTGTGAAATTGTCTTTAGGTTTTGATTTTGGAAGAAAAGACTATTAATCTTTCTTTTCTGTATCTGAAATTATTCTTTATCATTAAAATAATGTATTTTATTGTAGATTGATTATTTATCGATATTCTCTCCGATATTAAGACTTCTAATTGTCTCAAATTAGGCTTGTGGTACGCACCTTTTTTAGTCGAGAATAATTTGGGATACACACACTGGGCAAGGACATGCGGAAAAATGAGATTTTACTTATTCAGGATAAACTTTCCCGAATCAAACCAAGAATCAATATTAATCAAAACAATGTGCTAATTTAGGTTTCGGAATTGCATTGATAACAAATACTAATTCCAAATATAAGCACATAATATATGATATTCTACATATAAAAATTAATTTTACTCAAATATAATGAGAGAACTTTAATAAGGATAATTGAGAAACAAATTTTAATAATGATAATAAACTTATTGTTAAATATTTAATTATGAGCAAAACAGCACTAATTACTGGAATTACTGGTCAGGATGGCGCATATCTTGCTGAATATTTATTGAAAAAAGGATATGTCGTACATGGAATTAAAAGGCGAAGTTCTTTGTTCAATACCGATAGAATTGATCACTTATATCAAGATCCGCATATTGAAGACAGGCATTTTATCCTACATTATGGAGACCTTACAGACTCAATGAATCTTACAAGAATAATTATGGAATCCCAACCTGATGAGATTTATAACCTAGGAGCCATGAGTCATGTTAAAGTGAGTTTTGATACTCCTGAATATGTTGCAGATACAGATGGTGTGGGAACATTAAGAATTCTTGAGGCTGTTAGATTACTTGGGATGGTTGAGAAAACAAAAATTTACCAGGCAAGTACTTCGGAACTCTATGGTATGGTTCAGGAAGTTCCCCAATCTGAGTCAACTCCTTTTTATCCGAGGAGCCCATATGGAGTTGCAAAGCTATATGCCTATTGGATTACCAAAAACTACAGAGAAGCATATGGGATGCATGCTAGTAATGGAATCCTTTTTAATCATGAATCACCGATTCGGGGTGAAACTTTTGTCTCTAGAAAAATTACTCGAGCTGTATCTCGTATTGCACTTGGAATGCAGGATATTGTATTTATGGGAAATCTATCTTCAAAAAGAGACTGGGGACATGCAAAAGATTATGTCAGGGCCATGTATTTGATTCTCCAGCAGGATGAACCTGATGATTATGTAATTGCTACTGGTGTTACAACAGAAATTCGTGAGTTCATTCAGAAGACTTTTAATGAGATTGGTATAGTTATTTCTTTTAAAGGTGATCAGGAGCAGGAAACAGGAAGCATTGTAGACATTGATGAAGCTTTGTTTAGTGATAAGGTTGGTAGTGAATACTTAGAAAATGTGAAAGAAAGAATAGAATCGAAGTCCATAGTTGTTCGAGTAGATCCTGCATATTATCGTCCTACGGAGGTGGAACTCCTTCTTGGGGATCCTACAAAATCTAATGAAAAACTTGGTTGGTGGCCTGAATATGACCTTAATGGATTGATAAAAGATATGATTGATTCAGATATTAAATTGATGAAGAAAGAGAGATATCTGAAAGATGGGGGATATGATACATTGAATTATTTTGAGTAAGGGATATGAGATGATGAGTTATTGACTTGAACAGTAGCTTGAAGCCTTCTTAAGTGGACAGGTAAAAAATTAGAATTATACAGAAAAGAGAATTATGGATAAAAACTCTAAAATTTACATTGCAGGGCACACTGGTTTAGTTGGAACAGCAATTACCAAAACACTAATTGGCAAGGGATATTCTAACTTCGTTTTCAGGACAATTGAAGAATTAGATCTGACCAATCAGGCTGAAGTAGAAACCTTTTTTGCTATGGAGAAGCCGGAATATGTCTTCCTTGCTGCTGCTAAAGTTGGAGGGATTATTGCAAATAATACCTATCGGGGACAATTTATTTACGAAAACCTTATGATCCAGAATAATATTATTCATCAGTCATATGTCCATGGAGTGAAGAAATTACTGTTTCTTGGGTCAACCTGTATTTATCCAAAGCATGCTCCCCAGCCAATGATAGAGGAATATCTCTTAACTGGACCACTAGAAGAGACAAATGAGCCCTATGCCATTGCCAAGATTGCAGGTATGAAAATGTGTGAGAGCTACAATCGTCAATATGGAACATCATACTTTTCTGTTATGCCTACAAACCTCTATGGTCCGAGCGACAATTTTGATCTGGAAAAATCTCACGTCCTTCCTGCCATCCTGCGAAAAATTCATCTTGGAAAATGTCTGGAGGAAGGTGACTGGATTACTATTCGTAAAGACCTTAATAGAAATCCGATAGAAACAGTCACTGGAGATAGTCTCGAATCTGCTATTCTTGAGAAAATTGAAGATTATGGTGTAAAAATTGCTCCTTCTTCTGGCCTTGGAAGTGTAGAGATTTGGGGTTCAGGCACTCCACTCCGTGAATTCATGTATTCCGAGGATATGGCTAAAGCATGTGTTCATGTGATGGAATCAGATAAGGTTATAGAAATGGTGAGGAATAATCCGGAGTATTCATGGATCAATATTGGTACAGGAATTGAAATTTCTATAAAGGAACTGGCTTTGTTGATAAAGAATAAACTAAAGTTTAAAGGAGATTTGGTCTTTAATGCTGAGAAGCCTGATGGGACTCCGAGAAAACTCACAAATGTATCTCGCTTGCATTCTTTGGGGTATCGACATTCAGTAAATCTTGATCATGGTATTGACATGATGTATAAAGCATATTTAGAAAGCTTGCAAGCATTAAATCTTGGACAATAGAAAGATTGTTGGAAAGAGTGTTTGAGAGAGAACATGCCAGAGGAGCACATATACGGAATATTGGGTCCCGGACGACATTGAAAGTGAGTCCTATATATTACAAAATATCACTAATTAGACTTAGACCGTTAGAAAATTAAATTTCGTAATATAATTCATATAAAAATTATGAATTTCAAATTTCTTTCAATATTGCGAGGTAAATTTAATTGGGGCATTATTTTAGGATTAATTTTCTTGATGTCTTCTCTTCATGCTCAGCATAATTGGGTGTTTGATCCACATGATTATAACTTTAATGGAGAACTGGCTGTTGTGATACTTATAAATTCCTCCGAAGTTTCTACTGGTACATTGGGTGCTTTTGTAGGTGATGAATGCAGAGGATATATAGATGGTTCAATTTTCCCTCTATCTGGAAAAACAGTTTTTACAATACTCTGCTATAGCAATCAAGCTGCCGGGGAAATGCTTACTTTCAGATACTATGATGATCAGGCTGATGAATTTTATTCTGTTGAAGAGACCCTGGAATTTGTTTCTAATATGATCATTGGGAGTGCAGACGCTCCTCTGCAATTTCATGGAGTAGATAATGCTGCAAATGATGCGCCTGTTGCAGACAATCCGATTGAAGTTCTTAAACTTCAGGAAGGTTTCATTTTTTATGAAATAGATCTTGATACCATTTTCAGTGATCCTGAAGGAGATGATCTTTTCTATTCTGTTGTTATCAGTGATACCAGCATTGCACAAGTAAATATTGCTGGTTCATATTTAAATATTATTGAGAAAAAGCCAGGGGAAGCATATATTACTGTATCTGCCAGCGATGGTGCATTAACCGTTGATGACGGGTTTAATTTATCGATTGTAGATATAAACGATCCACCTGTTATCGCAGCTCCAATTGAAGATATTGATCTGAATGAAGGATTCCACTCAATTGAAGTTGATATATCAGGAGTTTTTGAGGATCCTGAAGGAGATGATCTTTCCTATTCTGTTGTTATCAGTGATACCAGCATTGCACAAGTAAATATTGCTGGTTCATATTTAAATATTATTGAGAAAAAGCCAGGGGAAGCATATATTACTGTATCTGCCAGCGATGGTGCAT
This sequence comes from uncultured Bacteroidaceae bacterium, assembly GCA_964538375.1. Classification (GTDB taxonomy): domain Bacteria; phylum Bacteroidota; class Bacteroidia; order Bacteroidales; genus JAUUZQ01. The sequence continues at coordinate 57,658 of CAZIFQ010000017.1, forward strand.
TAACCGTTGATGACGGGTTTAATTTATCGATAGTAGATATTAACGATCCACCGACATTTGATTGTTATGCTATTCCGGATACTTCCTTTGTTGTTGGATTTGGTACATATACTATTACTGATTTATGTTCTAAATTCTTTGATGAAGAACTAGATCCTCTTACTTTTTCTGTGACAAGTAGTAATATGTCTGTAGCAACAGTTGCTTTTATTGGTTGTGATCTTGTGTTGACTGAGGTTGGAATAGGTACATCTACTATTCAGTTTTGCGCCAGTGATGGATTTTCTCATAAGTGTTGCTCGTTTGAGTTTTCAGTTATTGAGGAGAATGAGATTGTTTTAAAATATGATGGGAAGGTAATCCAAACTCTTGATTCAATAATGATCTGTTCAGAAGCCAGTGAATTTATAATCGATGTAAAGTCTGATGTTACATGGGGATTTGAAACCTATTCAGAAGAATGGATACAGTATGAAATAATAGATAATTCAACATTTAAAATATCATGTCTGGAGAATACAACTGGAGAATGGAGGATGGGTCTTGTCAAAGTTTTTGATATCCAGGAACATGAAGTACTTTTTTATGTCTACCAGACAAAAGATTGTGTACCAGAAAATGTTGTTGATCCAGTCAGGAATAATGTGATCTGTTATCCAAATCCGGTTGATGATGTCTTGAATATAGATATTAATTATATACGATTGGATACTAAAACTAATTTTTTCATTTCTGATATTTGTGGAAGGATAGTAAAAATTGAAAAGGTTGTTTTATCAAATGGAAACCATGTTAAGATTAAGATGTCAGATGTAAAAAGTGGAATTTATTTTATACGATTTGTTGATCAAACAGGGGCTTCTTTTAATTTTCCAGTGGTAAGAAAATAGGTTATTTTATATATGATAACAATAGCGGGCACTTAAAACTGGCTGATTATAAATTGGTATTCAGTCAGTCAGGAATGTACACTCATCCTAAATAACTCAAGCAAGACTATCATTACGTAATTTTAAGGTCCAGTATAAATCATAAATACTATTCGAGTTTTTTATTCATATCTTGCAACATTATTAGAGAGCTAACGTATAAACTATGGATGGAGACTGAATTATACAAACATCATTTTTATATTAGTGTGTAACTATTTTTGATTCTTTAAAATTAGAAAATGAAAAAAATATATATTCTTGTCGGGTGTTTATTTCTGACTATGTCTGGTTGTATTGTAATAGAGAATGATCCCTTTTTGTTAGTAGATCCTGTATTAGAATTCTACGCACACATCAGGAAAGATTCTTTATATGTGACCTCTACGGTCAATGCCAATCCGACTTTCGTTGATCCGGGTAATATACCTACTGTTATTACCTATAAAGGGGATCTGGAAATTTATAATGAAGAGACTGGTTTATTATTGGGTTCGGCACAAATAACCGGAGATGGATTAAATACGCTTGTTGAAGCTTCAGCATTGTTCGAAAACTTTGAACATATTATTGTCATTGCAACCGGGATTGTTTCAGCCTATGCTGATAAAGGTTCTGACGGCGACAGCTCAAATGATATCTTTATTCATGAATCTGATTTTTATGAACTGGTATATCTGAATGACCTGTTGAATTTGGAAGGCTACCCTGTCGTTACAATGGATCCCGAAATTGATTACCAGACTTACTTCTCTAATCATCAGCTGGTTACAACTGCAACTATTAGTGCAAATCCGGACTACATCGTTGCTGGAAATATTCCTGTAATCTTTGATTATGAAGGTGTTATGCAAGTAACAGATCAAGAAACGGGGGCCTTGCTGAAGTCAACAACTATTGATGATGAGGGCTTATCAATTGCAGTATCCATTCTTGCGGATACGGTATCTTATAATAATTTCGTAATCCATGTTTCAGGTACGCTTACTGCCAGGGCTGATCTGGGATCAGATGGTGATCCGTCAAATGACCTGTTTGTCGCATCGACGGAGTTTAATGATGTGATCAATGTTGATCTGAATCAGTTCTAAATTAGGTGCATTTGTCAACAATGCTGATAAATTGGTCAAATTTAAGCAACCAATTACCTGTAAATTAAGTATCCACGTATATAGTATGGTATTATTTATGTAGTAAGATTAGTAATGGGGAGAGATAGAAAACAGATATCGGTGAATTTTAGAATAATTCTGCTTCTTGGAGTTATTGCAGTTCTGAATATGACAGTTTCAAAAGTATTGACAGCGGCACCGTCCGATATTTTGTTGACTTTACCTGACGCACCTGTGCTTGTGAATTCAATCGATGATGTGGAGATAGATGAAGGATTTGAAACTCACATCATTGATCTCTCCGGAGTATTTGTGGATTCGGACGGTGATCCACTGACATATACAGCACTTAGCAGTAATACTGGGATTGCAAGGACATCTGTTATTGGTAAATCTTTAATTATAACTGAGGGATGGCCAGGTTATGTTACCATCACTGTTACTGCAAGCGATGGATTTTCAACTGTTGATGATCAGTTTATATTTAAGATTGTGGATGTCAATTCTCCTCCGACAATACTTTATCCAGCGAAAGATCAGAACCTGTTGGAACATTTCGGATCAGTTGAACTAAACCTCTTATCAGTATTTTATGATCCTGAAGGTGATCATTTGATTATAACAGCCACGAGTAGTGATGCCGGAGTAGTATCTGTTGCAATTGATGGAGATTCACTCGTTATTTCTGAGGTGGGACTGGGAATAGCTACAATTTATTTAGAGGCCTCAGATGCAGAATTTACAGTACAGACTCAGTTTGATGTTACAGTAAATAATGTAAACGATCCTCCACGAATGATTGTTGATATTCCTGATCAGACAGTTGTCCTGGATTATTATATTACAGAGATTGATTTAACGGAGATATTCACAGACCCGGATGGAGATACCTTAAGATTCTCTTCTGAGAGTTTCAATATTGATACTGTAACAGTTGCGAATACCGATACAATGCTAACAATTACTGGTATAGGAATTGGTGTTGCAAAAATAATAGTTACAGCAAGCGATTTATATTATACTATTACAGATACTATTACAGTTACTGTTGTTCAGGGGTATGATATGAAATTGAATCTTAGTACAAGGAGATTAATTAGTGAGGATACAATAGTTATATGTAATGATGCTGGTGAAATTGATATATCCGTGAGTTCTGCAGTTTCTTGGAGTGTTGTTGAAGAAGCAAAGTGGATTGCAGTTCAAATAGTGAATTTCAAGAAATTCTCTGTTAGTTTCACTGAAAATATAACTGGTGCAGACAGGGAAGACTCCATAACAGTTATTGATGATCTGGATCATGCTATTAAACTTATAATTAAACAATTAGCTGATTGTGATCCGGAAGCTGTCAATGATGAATTCTTGTTGGAAACAAGGATGTATCCAAATCCTGTTGAAGATGTACTTTTCCTTACATTTGAAAAGATGGAGTATGATGAAATACGTGTGGATGTGATTGACTCCAATGGAAAACTGCTTTCACAGGAGGAGTTATATGTTGGATCCTCAAATCAGGTTCAAATAGATATGAGTGAATTTACGCAGGGCATATATTTCATAAGGATTTCAAACGATAGGGGTTCCTATATTGACAAAGTGGTAAAGGAATAAAAGTTCATCATTCAAGCAGAGATTAATTCTCTGAGCTAAGTTTCTTACCAATTTATTTGAAAGGTGGCCAGTATATAACTGGCCACCTTTTCCGTTCACTTCCGAACATATTTGTGGAAAATCCGGACCAAAGTGAGCAATCATACTCCGATTCATTTTACAAAATAATATTTAGAAGACTTACCAGACTACTTGAGCCATCTTTGAGGATGTTCTGGAATTGGATGATTAAAGCAGGATGATGCTTCTGGAGATCATAGAAGACAGACATAAGAACGGTTCTGTCATTATTACTTCCCAGATCTCGATAAGTGGATGGTATTTCTATCGGCTCGACTGGGATGATCCAGATCAATTCTCACTTTATGCCGTAACTGAATATATTGACGAGAGCTTTGACTCCAGTGAGGAGATGAAGATTTTTTTCGAAAAGTATTGTGAGCTGAGCTTCTTTTACCAGGGAGCAGAGACCTATATGAGGGTTGAATAAGCTTGATAGTATAATAGATAAAAAGCCCTGTATTTGCAGGGCTTTTTTTTGCCCCTCGTCAAAAACTCCTGGCGTCGTTTTTTTATTATCAAACACCCGATGTTGCTGATCTTCTGAGTTGAAGCGCACTACTGCATCAAACTTCTCTTTTGAAAGATCCACGCCTACAAAGAACTTGTAGCTTTGGTTTTTCTCACTCTTATTCATAACTTTAAGTGTTTATGGTTGATAAGTGATAAACTGGATGTGAAAAATACCCTGATCAAAATCTTAATACCAGGCCTAAAATCCTCAATATCTATTTGATCTTCGGTACAAGAAAAGACAAGAGAACTTAATCGGTCCGTAAACCTAATATTTTGTTAGCGGCATAGTTTACCCTTGCCTTTTACCAGCTTATCACTTTGATCCCTGTTTTATTTACTTAAAACTAATTATTGAAATCTTTAGATATTAGCGAATGCTAATCTAAAGGTTGTGCGTCATACAAGGAAACATACTATAAAAAAATGAAAACAATTGTAATTTATTATTCGAATAAAGGCAGTAATAAATACTT
>CAZIFQ010000018.1:0-62291 GCA_964538375.1 uncultured Bacteroidaceae bacterium
TCACTTCCTCTTTTGCTTCTTCAGCAGGAGCTTCAACTTTAGCTTCAGGAGCTTTCGCTTCTTCTTTTACCTCTTCAACAGGTGCTTTTTCAACTACAGGTGCTTCATCCTTCGCTTCAGCTACGGATGACTCTTCAGCTTTTGCTTTTTCTTCTTTTTCAATAAGATCTGATTTCATTTTAGCAATCTCTGCAGCCCTGTCTTCCTTAATCTTCGATTCTGCTTCAAGGCGTTTCTTTGCAGAACTGTCTTTATCAGCGCTAAGCTGATCAACCTTTGTTTGCACTTTGGCTTCTTTTTCCACCATCCAGATTTGGAAACGCTTTTCAGCTTCCGCTTCATCGAAGGCTCCTTTTTTCACACCCTCTAAGAGGTGCTTTTTGTACAATACTCCTTTATAGGAGAGGATAGCTCTACATGTATCTGTAGGTTGAGCGCCCTTTTGTAACCATTCCAATGATTTGTCAAAGTCCAATGTAATGGTGGCAGGATTAGTGTTGGGATTATACTGTCCCAATTCTTCAATAAACTTACCATCTCGTGGCGCCCTGCTATCAGCGGCTACAATAGAAAAAATTGTAGCAAATTTACGACCTCGTCGTTGTAATCTGATTTTTACAGGCATACTCTTAAATTTTAATTAAAAACTATTTTCATAAAATGTGGCTGCAAAGGTAGTATTTATACGTATTTATACAAAGATTTAAAAGAAATTAATGTGGAAGACGATAAGATAATCCAGTACCGATGAAAAAATCAGGCGAAGAGGACGTTACACCTATACCACCGGAGATGTCATATTGAAGATTTGGTAAGATCAAAAATGTAAATCCACCATCTACCATGTTCACAAATTCTCCATCACCAAAATTTCCAAATGTCTCTGCAAAAATGCCTATTCGTTCGGCAAGTCCAATCCCCGCGACAAGGGAGTATATTTTTGCAGGAGCTGCATCATTATCGGTCCATTCAATGCCCAGATTATAGCCCAGGGAAAATTTAGATGACAATGTATGTGAAGCTACAAAGATCAACTGGGGTACCGCATAGTCTGTTGAAAAGTCAGTGTTAAAAAGGGAGGTCTGCACGTGCACAAGCAATGCCATTTCAGGAATCCATCCTTTTTGTTCGGTCAGGTTTATCTTAGCCCCCAATGTTGTTGGACTGACTCCTTGTTGCATCACAGCTATAGCTGGAAAATCTGTCACGTATGTCTTGACAGTGCTGTAATCCATGGCCATCCGGAGTTCCATCCCCTCAAATATCCCAAAACGGAGGAGAGTATCTCCATAGTTTACTTCTTTTTCAGTATTTAATTGCTGTGAATTGTATGTGTATGTGAATCCTGTTTCAATTTGCAGTGTATGAAGAGGGACAGATATCGAAGATTCCGTCTGATCAGGACGATCAGTTACTAAATCATCCGGTTCTTCAATATTCTGAGCTGAGACACCAGCAAATATAAGACCGAAAACCAGGAAAAGGAGCGAAGCATAGGTTTTATTAAAACTCATCAGGTAATATTTTGATGTCAATAAATATAATATTTCTATATGAAACAGGCAGAGATAGACTTTGTTCTGCCAAACCTAGACTTATAAAAATAAAATTCACCTTGCCATTCCAAAATACACACAGCTCCGGAAAGGCGTTTTTCGCCGACTATCCCTTAAAATTACTTATCAACATCCTTCTCATATTCCATAAAATTGCTTAGTTTTATATATTCAATAATTTTTCCTTATAGGCCTGGTATTTAGATGATTAAGTTGTAGGGAGAATAAGAAATCAGTGACTATGTTTTTAATATACGACACAGAGACCACCGGACTTCCCCTTCGCAACAATGCTCCTATAGAAGAGTTAGATAACTGGCCAAGAATTGTTCAAATTGCATGGCAATTACATGATAAATCCGGAGCCCTGGTTAAGCAGGAAAACTTTATCATCAAGCCAGACGGATTTGAAATACCCTATTCTTCCGAGAAAATTCATGGCATCTCCACAGCAAAAGCAACTGAAGCAGGTGTTCCTTTAGTGTACGCGATAACGCAGTTTGCTGAAGCAATTAAAAGCGCTAAGTATATCATTGGACACAATGTAAAATTTGACATTAATATCACCGCTGCAGAATTTCTCAGAGCGGGGGTGGCAAATGATTTGTTACAAAAGCCACATGTATGTACAATGGAATTGACCCGTGAATTCTGTCAGCTTCCCGGTGGCAGAGGAGCAAAATTCAAGTCACCAAAGCTTAAGGAGCTATATTCCATCCTGTTTTCTGAAGGTTTCCCTGAAGCACACAATGCTTCGGCCGATGTAAATGCAACAGCCCGTTGCTTCTTTGAGTTATACCGCCAAAAGATTATAAGTCAAGAGCAACTATCTGTATCCACAGAAGATTACCGTGCGTTTATAGAAAAGAACCCTTCAAAAATCGCTTCTTTTGAAATCGATCTTCAATCAAATTTTAATACAACAGAAGATGTTCCTGGAGAGTCACCTGGAGCTTCGAATGATTCGTCAGTAATGGCTGATGAGGATGTGGCTATGGATGAGATTCCATTTTGCCATCTACATGTTCATACTCAATATTCCATTCTGGATGGTGCGGCAAATATTCCATCAATGATTAAAAAAGCCGTAAACGATGGGATGAAAGCCATTGCCATCACTGATCATGGAAATATGTTCGGTGTAAAGGAATTTCACAACGAAGCAAAAAAACGGGGTATTAAGCCCATACTTGGCGTGGAAGCATATGTTGCCAGGCGTTCGAGAATGTCAAAAAAAGACAAAAATCAGGATGGGAGCGACCACCTGGTTCTCCTGGCAAAATCAAAAGTGGGATACCATAACCTGGTCAAACTGGTGTCATTTGGCTGGACAGAAGGTTTTTATTACAAACCCCGCATTGATTTTGAATTACTAAAAGAGTATCACGAAGGTATCATTGTTTCAACAGCATGCCTGGGAGGTGTTATCCCTCAAGCAATCATGAACCGCTCAGTTGATGAAGCGGAGAAAATAATGCTGGAGTATAAGGAGGTTTTTGGCGACGACTTCTATCTTGAACTGATGCGTCACCGAACAAATGATCCCGAAAAAGACCGCCTTGTTTTCGACGACCAGGTCTTTGTAAACAGGACGCTTATAGAGTTGGGTAAGAAACATAATATAAAATGCATTGCCACCAACGATACGCATTTCATCAATGCTGAAGACGCTGATGCACATGATCACCTCATCTGTTTAAGTACAGGGAGAGACCTGGATGACCCCACAAGGATGCGCTATACCCGACAGGAATGGTTCAAGACTCAGGAAGAAATGAGAGAGCTTTTCAGTGACCTTCCCGAAACCTTGTCAAACACCATTGAAATAGCAGAAAAGGTCGAGGACTATGAATTAAGCTCCAAGCCCATAATGCCTCTTTTTGCCATTCCGGATGACTTCGAAAATGAAGATGAATATCTAAAACATCTGTCGATGAAAGGGGCAGAAAAAAGATATGGTACAATAGATGATGAACTCCAGGAAAGGATGGATTTTGAACTGAGCACCATCAAACGTATGGGATTCCCCGGATATTTTCTAATCGTCCAGGATTTCATTCGTGCCGCACGTGATATGGGTGTTTCAGTTGGCCCTGGACGAGGATCTGCTGCAGGATCCGCTGTTGCATATTGCCTTGGTATTACAGATATTGATCCTATAAAATATGACCTTCTGTTTGAGAGGTTTCTGAACCCGGATCGTATTTCAATGCCTGATATTGACATCGATTTTGATGAAGATGGCCGTGACCTGATATTGAAGTGGGTAGTTAAGAAATATGGACAAGATGCAGTGGCACATATCATCACTTTTGGTACCATGGCTGCAAAAATGGCCATCAGGGATGTGGCGAGAATTCAAAAGTTACCACTTTCCGAAGCCGACAGACTGTCCAAATTAGTACCGGATAGACCCGGTACAACACTGAAATCAGCTTATGAAGAGGTTGAAGAGCTGCGAAAAGAGAGAAACTCCACCAATCCCTTGGTAGCCAATACACTCAAATTTGCTGAGACTCTTGAAGGATCTGTCAGGCACACCGGTTTACATGCCTGCGGTATTATTATTGGAAAAGACAACCTCGCTGAACATCTTCCTGTCTGCAAATTAAAAGATGCTGAGCTTCTTGTAACACAATACGACGGGAAGCATGTGGAAGACGTTGGGATGCTGAAGATGGACTTTCTTGGTTTGAAGACCCTTTCAATAATAAAAGATGCTGTTATCAATGTGAAAGAATCGAAAGGCATTGATATTGATATCGACAATATTCCCATGGATGATGAAGCAACTTTTGAGCTATATGCCCGTGGTGATACAACAGGCTTATTCCAGTTTGAGTCTGTCGGAATGAAGAAATACCTTCGTGATCTGAAACCGAACCGGTTTGAAGACCTGATCGCCATGAATGCCCTCTACAGGCCAGGACCCATGGAATATATTCCAAGTTTCATAAGGAGGAAACATGGAAAAGAGAAAATTGTATATGACATTCCGGTGATGGAAGAGTACCTTAAAGACACCTATGGAATTACAGTTTACCAGGAGCAAGTGATGCTTCTATCACGTAAACTAGCCGGTTTCACAGGCGGACAGGCTGACTCTCTCAGGAAGGCGATGGGCAAGAAGATCAAGAAGATGATGGATGAGCTCAAGGTGAAATTCGTTGAGGGGTGTCAGAACAATGGATATGAGAAGCAAGTCATTGAGAAAATATGGAAAGACTGGGAGGCATTTGCGCAGTATGCTTTTAACAAATCTCATTCCACGTGCTATGCATATGTTTCCTATCAAACAGCATACCTAAAGGCACATCACCCGGCTGAATTTATGTCAGCTGTTCTCAGCAGAAACATCTCTGATATAAAAAAAATAGGATTTTTCATGGACGAGTGTCGCAGGATGGAGATTTCTGTTTTGGGTCCTTGCATCAACGAGAGTAAGCTCAAATTCACTGTAAACAAAGAGGGAGACATCAGGTTTGGACTGGGAGCCATAAAAGGAGTTGGTGAAGCAGCGGTAGAGTCAATTATTGAGGAAAGAAAAACCGACGGACATTTCACCAATATCTATGATTTCGTTGAACGAAACAAACTTCAGGCAGTCAACAGGAAAAATATGGAAGGATTGGCTATTGCAGGAGCATTTGACACTTTTAAGAGTTTTAATCGCAGACAATACATTGAAATTGAAGAAAACGAACCATCCTTTATTGAAAAATTAATAAAATACGGAAATAAGATACAGTATGAGAAAAATACTCCTCAGCAAAATTTATTTGGGGAGATGAACCAGGAAAGCATTACCAAGCCGGAACCTCCCGATGTTGAAGAATGGCACCTCCTGGACAAAATAAACCAGGAAAAAGAGCTTATTGGTATGTACCTGACTGCTCATCCTCTTGACAGATACAAGGTAGAAATTGATTCTTACTGCAACACAAACTTGCACCATCTTCAGGACCTCAAACCATTGGTTGGCAGAGATTTCACATTCAGTGGAATGATAAAAACAGTTAGAGATACCGTGGATCAGTGGAGAAACAAACCTTACTTACTGGCGGTACTGGAAGATTTCACTGAGTCCTATACCCTAAGATTACGAGGGGATGACTACGTGAAATTCAAACAATATTTCTCTCCGGAAGTCGCATTATTAATCAGGGCAACTGTAAATGAATGGAAGCCCAAAGATGAACCAGGAAAGGTAGTCTACTCAGTGAAAGTAAAACACATCACCTTGCTCGCAGATGTTAGAGAAAAGATGGCCAAGGCGGTCCACATAAATATTATGCTGAAAGACATTACTGAAAAAATGATTTCCGAGCTTGAAAAGTATACCATCAGCGGAAAAGGGAAATTATTGAAAGTATCCGTTACTGATGATGAAAGCAAGCTGAAACTTGACCTGTTCAGCCGTAACAGGCAAGTTGAGTTGAGTGATGAATTATTGGCATATTTAAAAAATGCACCAGAAATGGATTTCAGGTTGGAGTGATAAACTTTTTAATTAGTTTTGCGTTAGTATTAGACGGTAATAATATAAATATTGAAACTATGGCATTAGAAGCGACTGACAGCAATTTCGAAGAATTAGTTCTTCAATCAGACAAACCTGTAATTGTTGATTTTTGGGCAGAATGGTGTGGTCCATGCAGAATGGTTGGTCCAATTGTGGAAGAAATTGGAGCAGACTTTACAGGAAAGGCAGTCACAACAAAACTTGATGTAGACAGCAACCCCGGAGTAACACAAAAATATGGAATCAGAAATATCCCAACTATTCTTTTCTTTAAGAATGGCGAAGTAGTGGATAAGCAAGTAGGTGCTGTACCAAAAAGCACTTTAGTTAGTAAACTGGAACCACTTTTATAGTGAGTTAAACAATATTTTTTTACCGCAGCTGAAACGAAAATTTATATTTCTGAATCAACTGCGGTTTTTATTTTTTTGCTATGATAAAAAAGATTTGTGTGTTCGCTGCCTCCAGCCCCGGAATATCAGACCAATACCTTGATGCGTCGCGGATAATGGCGAGTATTCTTGTGAAAAATAAAATTTCTATGAGTTACGGAGCCGGCTCAGTGGGTATCATGGGAGCCATGGCAGATTTGATGTTGGAACAGGGAGGAAATGTATCGGGAGTTATACCTGGCTTTATGAAAAATATGGGATGGGCGCATCCTCACCTTAAGGAGATGATTGTGGTAGACACCATGCACGAACGAAAAGAATTGATGATCGAAGGGGTAGATGCAATTATAGCCACGCCTGGAGGAGTTGGAACCTTAGAAGAGCTGCTGGAGGTAATTACCCTGAAGCAATTGGGACAGTTTCTAAAGCCAATCATCATACTAAACACCAATAATTTTTATGATCCGCTGTTAGAGCATTTCAAAGTAATGGTAGAACAAAACTTTATGAGGCCACTTCATGGCAGCATTTGGCGTGTTGCATCAGAACCGTCAGAGGTATTGAATTTGATTGAAGAAGAGCCTGATTGGGACCCTTCAACCATAAAATATGCTGCTGTTGAAGCAAATATTGGACGCGTCAGAACTTCCGACCAATAACAAGAATATCGTCTACCTGCTCCATTGCACCTCTCCATCTTTCAATCGTCTCATCAAGTATATTACGCTGTTCTTCAATCGATTTGCTAGCAATATGAACCATTAACTCCTTCATATTCTTAGACTTGAATTTCTTCAGTTTATCACCCCCAAACTGGTCTGCATATCCATCTGAGAACAGGTAAATGACATCTCCTTTTTGAACGGCAACTTCCTTAGTTGTAAATATTTTTCCATCATTGTCAATCGACTTGCCTATTGCTTGCCTGTCTGCTTTTGTCTCTATTAATTCTCCATCACGTATCAGGTACATCGGATTATATGCACCTGCATATTCAATGATATTACTTTTAGTATCATAAGCAATAAGAGCGAGGTCCATTCCATCCATCACATCTCCAAGTGCACCTTCCTGGTGAAGCGTCCCAATCACTTCTTTATTCAGCTCTTCCAAAATTTTAGCAGGTTCAAGAATACCATACTGGTTAACTATTTTGTTCAATGAGTTATGCCCAATAATAGACATAAATGCTCCCGGAACACCATGACCAGTACAGTCAACAGCTGCAATAAACTGTTTATTCCCCGCTTCAGTAAACCAATAAAAATCACCACTTACAATGTCCTTTGGCTTAAACATAATGAATGTATTCGGGAAAGGTGATTTCGGAGGGAGAATGGCAATTTGTATCCTTTTTGCATACCTGATACTATCGGTAATATCTTTATTCTTCTCTGTAAGTTCCTCTTTCTGAGCCACAACTTCAGCAGTCCTGTCTTTAACCTTATCTTCCAGGATTCTATTCTCCTTAAGCAAAGCTCTTTCCCTCACTTTGATATAGGTAAAGATTATAAATCCAACGGTCAGCACACAAGACATAATAAACCACCATGTCAAGTAAAATGGAGGCTTTATATGAAAGCTGAGTGCAATTGGCGGATCATTCCATATTCCATCACTATTTTTCGCCTTCACATAAAAGGTGTATTTCTTCGGTGGAAGAGCCGGATAGTTAACCTGTGTTTGATTGCCTGGTGGACGCCAATCCGGATCAATGCCCTCTAACCTAATCTGATATTGCACTGCATCGGGATTAAGAGAAATACATCTATAGTCAAAAATCAGGGAATTCTGACCATGCTGTAGAGACATATTTTCTTCAATGGGGTAGGATTCATAATTTACCAGCAATCCTGTAATATGAGTCAAGGGCTCCATAACGCTTCTTGATTTCAAGCTCGGATTATATTTAGTTATTCCTATTACAGTACCGAACCAAACATTCCCTTCATTGTCAAGGCAAGTGGCGTTTCTATTGGTTTCAATGCCAACAAAACCGCTCTTCTTATTGAAGCCATAAATTTTGTCATCTTCTTGTAAATATTTATTCAAGCCCTTGTTTGTGCCGATGTAAATATTATTATTCTTATCGCAGTTCAGTAGATTAATAAGGTTTGCCAACAATCCGTTATTAACAGTTAAATGTTGTGTTATTTTTTCCGAAGAAGGATCATAAGCCAATACTCCCCTGCCTTCGGTTCCAATCCAAATAATTCCATTATTATCCTCTACAAAACAAGTTGGTGAAATATTCATACCCAGGTCAGGACTAACAAACTCCGTACTATCAATAATTGTAATTCCTTTGCCTTCCATACCTACCCATATTCTGTCTTTTCTATCAGCGTAGACTGAAGAAATTTTATTTCCAGCCAATCCACTTCCCTGGGTAAGTTTATCGAATTTGCGATTATCGATTTCATAATAGATCAAGCCATCGAGTGTCCCGATCCATAAATTATTTTCATTGTCAATACATTGAGCCGTAATAGAATTCAAGTTAATATTGCTGTTTATTCTTGGGTCATAGTTAAAACGACCCGAAGGAGCATAAGTAAAAATTCCCTGACCGTCGGCTGCAATCCAGATACTCCCATTTTTATCTTCATTTATAAAATGTACCTTTTCTCCCTTGAGCTTTTCAAAATCGTTGATATGTGAACCCTGCTCATCGATCTTCAAAATAGAAATACCCTGGTTTGTTCCAATCCAGAATGAATTATCTGACATTTGCTCGATGGCCCATGTCTGAGGATGTATGAGTCCGTCTTCGTCAAAATAAGACACGAAATAGTCACCTTTGAACGCACACAGGCCATTCTCATGAGTTCCAAAGAGCACATTCCCTTCTTTATCCTCCATTATCGCCCAGATTTTCTTTCCGGGCATGCCATTTCGGTGATCAAAAATCTTTACATTATTTTCCGTGTCAATTCTTAATACCCCGCCTCCCCAGGTCCCAACCCAGATATTACCATATTTATCTTCAAACAATGCACTCACCCAATTTGTACTCATCCCCAGCTTAATCAAATCATACATCTTGGTATCATCCCTCCCTGGTTCATACTCATACAAATCCCCACGAAAAGTTCCAAACCAGAAGTTATCCCGACTATCCTCCAGGATTGATGTAGTATTAAAATACCTGGGAAGCCCATTTAGTACCAGGTTATCAAATTTCGTACTGTCATAATTATACTTTTTCACTACCAGGTCTGTCACAAAGTGTAAGATTCCATCATTTGAAATCATACTACTTAAAACCCTATCAGAAAGCCTGCTTCCAGTAAACTTCTCGTATTTCAGCGCTTCAATATCTGCTGATGGATTCTCGATTACGGCAGCACCTGACCCATCGGAAGTAAACCATATACGTCCGTCTGCATCTTCAATAATGGAAGTTATAGTCGTTTTGAAAATTAATTCAGATTCAAGAAATATTTGAAATTCTTTTCCATTATATCGGGTAATCCTTCCCCCGTCATGACCAAACCATATATTTCCAAATTCATCCTCACAGATGGCCCTTACTCCATTTTCTGCCATTCCATCCTCTGCTGTATAATTAATGAACTCCAGCCCATCGAAGCGTGTCACGCCCGCCTGGGTTCCCAGCCAAAAATTATCATTTTGGTCTTGAATTATGTCATAGACCGTAGACTGAGCCAGTCCTTCTGAAACACTGTACTGATCAAAATAATATTTCTGAGAAATAGCGATACCTGGGAGGAGTAACAGGTATAAAAAAATTATTCGTCCTTTCGAACGAATAATTCTTTTTAATAAGTGTTGCATCATATTTAATAATCTTTCGGTATGAAGAAAAATGTTCCGTTTTCATCTTCCAATCCAGCAATTTTTCCAAACATTGGTTTTTGCTGATTGTTTCCCTGCACAGCCGTAGATACCTTCTGTACAATACTTTCAATAGGAATACAAGCATCAGGATTGTTTGCCAGTGTATTGGCAAAGGTCCTTGTAAACTGACTATTATCAACAGCTAATTCATATCCTGCTGAGGAGAATACTTGTGAAGACTTAAATCTTGTTGACTCCCAGTCATCACAACTCTTTATTACGAGTGTTGAGCGCATGGCCTGGTAGAAACTTGGACCGGATTCGCAAGCGTCAGTTACTACAAGAGTATGGGTAACTGATTCCGGGTAAGTTTGCATGGATGCCTTCAATTGGTTCACGTTAAAATAGGTAAACTCATCATCCCTGCTGGCATCAACAGGAATCCAATATCCTGTTTCGTTTACAAATTTACCATGACCAGCATACCACACAAGAATTGATGATACCCTGTTACTTCTCAACAGGTCACGCAACTCGATGGCAAAAAACTTCTCCATTTCAACCTTAGACATGTTTTTCTTTTCAATGAAATTATGAATCTGGTATTGAGACAAAGCTGTTTTCATTAAAGTAACGTCTTTTGTTGGTCCTTCCAGACTAGCAAAAGATTCATATTCTGAATTATTGATAAAGATGGCCCATGTTTTCCCCATAGGATTATCAGCATAGTTGGCAGATTCACGGTTAAGCTTAAAATCTACATTCGATATATTTCCATAAGAATCTTCTGCGGTAACTGTAAATTTACCCCTGTTCTCAACACGAACCCTTGCAGAAAATATCGGATCGAGATCGTCAGGAATGTAGCTTGCTGCCACATCATCAATATAGATTGATTTGATATTACTTTCATCTGAAATTTTACCTTCAACATATATTACCGGGTCGTCAGTATCGAGGAAAATAATGTGATTATCAGACGCATAAGGAGCAATAATATTAACTTCAGGATTATCTGTTTCGGTTCTGATCACATTAAAAATGGCAGTTTCTGAATTATCATATATATCTGTCACCTCAACGGTAATCTGATCTGCATTTCTTAAATTTATACTTGCCAAAAATTTATACCCATTCTCATTTTCTGTTGGCTGCACAGTAAAATCATTCACTTTCAATGATTTTAAAGCACTTTCATCTTCAATCAAACCCGTAAGAGGAATAACATCAATCCCCCTGGGAATATTTACAGTTAAATCTTCCAGTGAAGCGGGATCCATCAGCGTAACCAGCGGCTTGTTTTCCTCCCTGTTTATTTCAAACATACGTTCTTCTGCCTGTGCAAAAAGACGCTGTGCATTACCGTCATACTCCGACATCTCAAGAAGCTTCTCATAATCGGTCATCGCAGATTCGAAATCTCTCATGGCTTCATATGACCTTGCTCTTTTATAAAATACCTCAGCTTTTGTTGGGTCAATTTCCAGTGCGTTAGTGTAATCTACCAGCGCATCTGAATGTCGACTCAATAATTGGTAAAAATCTCCTCTCAGGACATACAAATCAGGATCATTCTTAAACATGTTCAATGCAATTGAAATATCATCAACTGCTTTGGTGAGGTTCATTTGCTTGGCATATATCTGACTCCTAAGCATTAATCCTTCCTTATATCGAGAATTAATTCTGATAACATTATTTACAGATGTCATTGACATTGCTAGATTCTCCCGGTTATAAGACAACAAAGCAAGTGCATAGTGGGAATCCACTACATTTCCATTCTTGCGAATGGACTTTTGATATGCTTCCTGGGCTTCATCGAAAAGCTCCAGCTTCTCATAAACTTGCCCCAGGTTATAGAAATTAACTTCATTCTCCTTCAACCTGAGTGCTTTTTTGCAATCCTCAAGCGCCTCATCATACTTTTTCAATTCAAGAAAAACCTGGGTTCTAATCTGATATGCTTCCACATAGTTCGACTTTTTGCTGATTGCATCATTAAGTTTGGCAAGAGCTTTCCCAAACTCTCCACTTTGATAATATGCTTTACCGGCGTTGTAGTGGACTTTCTCATCTTTTGGTAAAAATACCAACGCTCTCTCGTAATCAGCAGCTGCTTCAGCATAGTTACCCAGCTTTTCATATGTTACAGCTCTGCTCACATAGGCTTTTTCGTATTCAGGATCTACATCAACTGCTTTTGTATACTGCAGTATTGCATCCTCATACTGTTTTACATCAAAGAATTTATCTCCAGCTTTATAAAAACTTTTGGCTGATTGTCCATATGCAAAAGTTGCAAATATCGACAAGGTGATTACAAAAACTATATGTCGTTTCATGATTACTTATTTTTCTTTTCTACGGAATTAAGAGTTATAAAGTTACTCCTAGCACCCTAATTTACACAAATTTACCTTTTTTATCCACTAACTGCTATAATTATTGTTACGAATCTGTTTCTTAAGTATTATAAAACACTCCCAACTCACCTCCTTGAAAATCAAGTGTTTCATTTGGCTCTTTTCGAATTTTTGGGGCCTCAATACCTTGAGAAAATTTCATTTTTCCCCTGAAAACCCTGGCTTCATCCCAAAGTTTTTCAGCAATAAATGCCTCGTGAATCTCCCTGCCTCCTTCAACCATCACTGATTGAACCTTTTGTTCATATAATTCGTTAAGCACATCTTCCAGGGAAAAATCATGATCAATCATAACACTCTTATGCATCCCCGAAAATTGTTCATGCATACAGGAGAAGATTAATGTATCCTGGCTATTGTCAAAAATATTAGCGCTTTCCGGCAAACGACCTTTCCTGTCAAAAGTAATTCTTAGAGGACTATTTCCAGTCCATCTGCGCACATTCAATTTCGGATTATCTGCAATGATTGTGTTGGTACCCACCATTATACCGGCTTCTTCCGACCTCCATTTATGCACCAGGGTTCTTGACACCTCGTCGGTAATCCAGTTTGTGCCAATGGGATCGCCTTCCTGCCTGCTAATATCGATGTAACCATCCATGGTCTCCGCCCATTTTAAAATGATATACGGCCTTTTCTTCCTGTGGAATTTAAAAAACCTCCTGTTCAGGAATTCTCCCTCCTTCTCCAATACACCAACATCCACTTCTATACCCGCATTACGTAATGATGCAATTCCATTTCCACTAACACTGGGAAAGGGATCAGAATTTGAGACCACTACCCTGGGAATTTCATGCTTCTGTATAAGTAAACTGCAAGGCGGTGTCTTCCCGTAATGAGAACATGGTTCCAGGTTTATATACATAGTTGAGTTCTTTAGCAATGATTTATCTTTCACCTGCCTTATGGCCATTACTTCGGCATGAGGACCCCCATATTCATGATGATACCCCTCCCCGATAATCTTATCATCATGCACTATTACACTCCCGACCAGCGGATTTGTTTTCGTGAGACCAAAGCCGTGTGATGCAAGTTCCAAACACCTGCGCATATAAACTTCATCGCTATTTAGTATCTCATTCATTATTAATTATCTTTGAATCATGGGTTCAAATGACATAACAATATCAGAACTTAAGCGCTCTCTGACAAATGAATTGACCTCCATTTTTTCACCAGGTGAAGCACAGTCACATTCAAAACTGATACTGGAACACCTGGGATTCTCAGGAATTTCCATTCTTAGAGAGCCATCTACTGTTATTGATAGCAAAATTCAAGCCGAAATTAAAAAAATTGTTGATGAATTAAGAACCAATAAGCCAATTCAATATATTCTAGGTGAAACGGAGTTTCACGGCTTACTGATAAAAGTCGATAAAAACGTGCTCATTCCACGCCAGGAAACTGAAGAACTGGTCTCGATAATTATAAAAAATAATAACCATAATAATCCTAAAATTCTTGATGTAGGAACAGGAAGCGCTTGCATTGCAATTGCATTGGCAAGAAACATTAAAGGGGCTGAACTAATTGCTATGGATGTTGACCCCGGAGCCATAAGTATTGCAAAGAAAAACGCCAGGAATAATAAAGTAGATATTGAATTTCTTACGGAAAGTCTATTTGATTTTAAGACTATTCCTGGTGAGAAAAAATTAGATATACTGGTTAGTAATCCTCCATATGTTACCGAATCAGAACGAGAACAAATGGCTCCAAATGTTACTGAATTTGAACCGGGGATTGCTCTTTTCGTTGCGAATAATGATCCATTGATTTTTTACAGGGAAATCATCCGGATTGCTAAAAATATTCTGAATGATGATGGGAGCATTTGGCTTGAAATTAATGAAGCCCTGGGTAAAGAAACTAAAGATTTATTTTTAAGAAACGGATATAATAGCGTAGCCCTGCTGAAAGATATTCATGAAAAGGACAGGTTTATCAAAGCAGAAAGATAACATGAGTGAATTTAGACAAATACTGGACCGTGCAGCTCATCTGTGCAGTACAAGTGAAAGATGCCAAAATGATGTCCGCATAAAGATGATAAGCTGGGGACTAAAGGAAGAGGATGCAGATAAAGCCATTAAATATCTCAATGAGAACCATTTTATTGATGACCGTCGTTATGCGACATATTTTGTTCGTGATAAACTTAAATTCAATAAATGGGGACGTATAAAAATAAAGTATGCCCTGCGTCAGAAGAAAGTGGACACGTCTATCATCGAAGATTCAATCTCACAAATTGATACTGAGATTTACAATGACATTTTAGACAAAATATTGCTTTCCAAAATCAAATCTGTTGGTCCACCCGATACGGCCCAAAACAAATCAAAGTTATTACGATATGCTGCACAGAAAGGATTTACGGCATCAGAAATCTTTGATTCTTTATCCAGAATCAATTGTTAATCCTCAACTTTGACCCCTCAATTCAAACTGTTACATTTACAAAAAATACACTATGATAATTACAGAAGAACTCAAAGGTCTCTATGAACGCCTGGCTGAGTTGAGGAGGCATCTTTGACGTAGATGAGAAACTACGAACCATTGAAGAGGAAGAGAAAGTTACCCAATCCCCCGATTTTTGGAATGATCCCAAAAAAGCTGAAGAGCAGTTAAGAAGTATTTCACGAATAAAATCCTGGACCAAATCGTTTGCGGAAGTTGAAACTGCTGTAGATGATCTGAAAGTTCTGGCTGAGTTTCTTGATGCTGGTGAAGCAAGCGAAAAGGAAGTTGAAGAGCAATTAAGTAATGCACTCAGATTAACAGAAGATTTGGAATCGAAAAACATGCTGCAGAATGAGGAAGACAGCATGAGTGCCATACTGAAAATTAATCCGGGAGCAGGTGGAACAGAAAGTGCTGACTGGGCAGAGATGCTTATGCGAATGTATATTCGCTATGGCGAAAGAAATAAATTCAAAGTCAGGGAACTGCATTATCTACCTGGTGATGAAGCAGGAATAAAGACTGTAACACTTGAATTTACAGGGGACTATGCTTACGGTTATCTAAAGGGGGAATCTGGAGTACATCGCCTGGTGCGCCTCTCACCATTTGATTCTGCCAACAGAAGACACACTTCTTTTGCCTCGGTTTTTGTAGCTCCGGTAATCGATGACAGTATTGAAATTGTAATCAATCCGGCTGACCTGGAATGGGATACTTTCCGATCAGGAGGTGCAGGAGGACAAAATGTTAACAAAGTAGAAACCGGTGTACGAGTAAGGCACCTGCCAAGCGGAATTACAGTTGATAATACTGAAACCCGTTCACAACATAAGAACAGGGAAAATGCCATGCGGATTCTACGCTCTCATCTATATGAGATTGAGCTACAGAAACGTCGTGACAAACAGGCCGCAGTTGAAGGATCAAAGAAGAAGATCGAATGGGGATCTCAGATCAGGAACTACGTAATGCATCCGTATAAGATGGTTAAAGACCTTCGTACAAACCATGAAACAAGCAATGTTCAGGCAGTGATGGACGGTGATTTAGGAGCGTTTATCAAGAATTACCTGATGCAATTTGGCGGAGATTAAAATTCATGTTTATGGCAGAAACACACACATAAAAATGTCCAATTGTAAGGACGTCAAGCACACCCTCATATAAATCATCTTTCGTTAGCATAAACATATCCATTGCAAGTTTGCAGGTATATAGTTCCCCACCTCCTGCGGTTATCATTGCGGAGACACCTATTTCAAAAGAGTAAATGATCCAAGTGCAAGGGTGCTACCGAACTACGGGAAGAGTGGGGTTTAAAAATCCTCATCTTCGCCCAAATCACCGCCTGTTGGTTCATAATAGCCCCTTGGCGTCAAACTGAAATTCTTCCCATTCCATTCGTAATAAACTTCATGCTCAAACTGGCCATACCCGGTTAACTCGGAGTCAAATGAATTAGCTGCTGACGGAACTACTGCCTTTACAACATTTCTGAAGCTGGTAATAACGATCCAGATATCCTCCCAATTCAAAGATTCACCAGACAATTCTGATAGTTCCTCAACGGGACTTGACGAAAAAAATTGAATGATGGAATCTGGCTCTGCCTGAGTAAAATTATGCTCAAAAATATCATAAAGAAAAAATGAACTAAAAAAAACTTCTGATTGTCCCCATTCACCATCATCTTCATTAAGATCTCCAATGTAAACAAAAGATGACTCATACTCAGAAACAAACATATAATAGAGCCCTTCTTCCTTATTACAGAAAACCTTGTATTCATCAAACCCTGAAGTTCCATCGCCTGATGTTATTTCTGAAAAATACTTCCCATCCTTAACAGATATCGGTATATATCCACCCCAATCACTTCCAATAAAAAGATCACCCTTGTAATCTACAATTCCATTAAAATACTCCCTGAATAAGTTCAAATAAATATAATCATCATGCATCTGGAACAGATCACTATACCAGTTGTTAATATCCATCTCAGTAATACAAGCATCCTGCCACTTGTCCCCAGGATATACCTCCAAAATCTCAAATTTAAAACTACTTCCATACAGAGGCTCCGAAGTAAACAATTCCTCATATTCATCCTCAATCAACTCAAGCAATCCCACTACTTGCAAATCGCGCGTGTCCTTTAGTTGGACAATCCTCGACTCCCCCTCTTCATTGCTGATTTTAAAACTTTTAATCCGGCTATTAGACTTCCAATGCTTTTTAGTTCCATACCCATTCTTGAACATCACGTAGCGCATATAATCAGGATACCTGAAATCAAGCTGTATGTATTCTCCTACTCCGGATCCTTTTACCCCTTCACTCCAGGAGGCATCAGATCCATCCATTAGATTGTCTGGTGAAAAATTGGCCGTGGAACTGGGTGCAAGTGTTGAACTGGCAGTAGTTAAAGGCCTATACATATCAGCCTCTGCAGCAGGATTCAGATATACCCCTTGTGCAAATAATGATGAAAAAGAGATGGCTAATACTATAAAAAATAAGAAGAATCCCTTTGATCTCGTGATGAATATGATCGCTTTCATAACTGTTGGATTTAGAATAAAACACAATTTAAGGAATATGTGGGAATTAGGCAAAGAGGAAGCTGAAAAGAGAATGAAATGATAGAATTTCAAGTTTGGATTATTCTTTAAAAACTTATCTCATTGATAATCTATATATTATGTGTATTATAAAAAATATTTCGTCAAAAAAATAGCAATTTACTTGATTTTAGTTTACACATGTCATAATATTGTACGAAATTCGTTTGTTTTTACATAATTCGTAAAGTAATGCCATATTCATTAAATCAGAAAAGAAAGAAGATCCTTACACAAGGGAAGACGCTCTTCTGGAAATATGGGTTCAAGAGAGTCACCGTGGAGGAGATTTGTACCGCAGCGCATGTCAGCAAGATGACTTATTATAAGTTCTTTGCCAATAAAACGGAACTTGTCAAAACCATTATTGGAGAGATGTCCAAGGAAGCAATTAGCTCATACCGCGAGATAATGGATTCCGATATTCCTTTTTCAGAGAAGATTACCAGGCAGATTGAAATGAAAATGGAAGGGACAAGAGACATGAGCACTGAGTTTATGAATGATCTTTTACTATATGCTGAACCAGAAATTCAGGAGTACTACGCCAAAATAACAGAGGACACCCTGAAAATGGTGCATAACGATTATGTTATGGCTCAAAAGAAGGGGGACATAAGACCTGATGTTAAACCGGAATTCATCATTTACTTTTTGAACCAGATGTTTGAAATGCTAAAGGATGAACACCTTGGTCAGATGTATGAGGATCCAAATGCCATGGCTATGGAATTAGTAACCTTCTTCTTCTACGGGATACTCGACCGCAACAAAAAGTAAAATGAGTAACAGATTCGCCATACTATCCATCATTGTAATTGTGGGATTCGTAAGTCCTGCAAGAGGCCAGGAATTTGGTCTCGACGGACAGGTGATTGGGTGGACCACTATGAATCCAGGTGATGAATTTCAGCTTATGGGAGGTTTACGCTACATTCCTGAACTAAATTTCAAATTTCCAGTCGGAAACCTGACTATTGAGGGGGAGGGCTCGCTGAATATTTGGGGAAGCACATCATATGCAGGCGATTCGATCAGTTTCGATAAGAAACTAGATCCCTACCGTGCCTGGGTAAAGCTGTCGGGGGAACAGTTCGAGCTGAGAGCTGGTCTCCAAAAAATTAACTTTGGATCTGCAAATATGATTCGTCCCCTTATGTGGTTCGATCAGCTTGACCCAAAGGATCCGCTTGGACTAACAAAAGGAGTTTATGGCTTGCTGGGCAGGTATTATTTCCTAAATAATGCCAACATCTGGCTGTGGGGATTATATGGCAATAATGACCCAAAAGGATTGGAGATATTTCCATCCAAAAAGAATAGCATTGAATTTGGCGGAAGGGTACAAGTACCCATTCCAATTGGCGAGATAGCTGCCACTTATCATCATCGTCAGGCAGACCCTGATGCAATTCTTCCGGATCCGATGAAGATTGGAGAGACCTGTCCCGAAAACAGATATGCCATCGATGCGAAAGTTGACATCGGAGTTGGCGCATGGTTTGAAGGGGCTCTTATTCAAAAAAATAGTGAGCTGCTGAGCTTAGACAATACAACACTTCTAAATGCCGGACTGGACTATTCTTTCGCGATTGGAAATGGATTAAGCATAATGGGTGAAGCCCTTTATTATATGCAGGGTGAAAAACCATTTCAAACTGAACAGGATGTAATTTTTGGTGGGATATCTGTAAGTTATCCCTTGAATATAATTCATAATCTATCGGCTATTGTGTTTGTGGATGCTTCCAACAAAGAATTGTACCAATTCATAAACTGGTCTATGACTTATGACAAATGGACATTTTATACAATGGCTTTCTGGAATCCCGATCAATATCAACTACCTGGATTTGAGCAGGAAGGAAATATATTTAGTGGAGTTGGCTTTCAGTTTATGGCCGTATTTAACTATTAAGCTATGCCAAATTAGTACATTAATACATTTTACCCTTAATACATTGATACAATGAACGAAAAAATTTGTCTTATTACAGGAGCTAACTCAGGAATTGGAAAAGCTGCAGCTATTGAAATTGCACAAAAAGGATTCCGTGTCATTATCGGATGTCGCAACAGGATAAGAGGGGAAGAAGCATTAAAAGAGATTAAAGCAACATCAAAAAATGAAGATATTGAATTGATGCTAATTGACATGTCTTCAAAAAAATCTATACAGGATGCCGTCAATAATTACACTCACGATCATCTTGATGTGTTGATCCACAATGCTGCAGATTTCGATATCAGCAGAAAGAAACCTGTTACGTCAAAAGATGGAGTAGAAACGATATGGGCCACAAATCATGTCGGACCCGTATTGCTAACCCAGCTATTCATGGATAAATTGAAAGCCACTAAACATGCAAGAGTTATCACAATTGCATCGAAGGGACTACTGGTGTTCCCAAAGCTGGAGGTTCACCTGGAAGATCCTGAATTCAAGAACAGGAAATTCTCAGTTACCAAAGCATATTACCAGTCGAAGATCGCCCAGATCATGTATACATATTGGTTGGCAGATGAACTCAAGGATACAAATATCACTGCAAACTGCATCAGAGTCACCAATGTGAAGATTGATATGAATCGCTATCCTAATAATTCAGGTTTCATGAAGTTCATATATAAGATGAAAAGCAGCAATGCCCTGACGCCTGAGAGTATGGCTAAAACATATACTTTCCTGGCTACATCACTTAATCTGAAAACTACAAGCGGGAAATACTTCGACGAAAAAAATACGATCATAAAATCATCGAAATACAGTACAGATCCTGCCAGCATTAAAAAGGTAATGGATCTTACCATGAAATATTTATAACAAACAGTTGACAAACTTTAACACCAAAAAAATGGACAACAACACCATCATCACCATTGATAATCTGGCAAAAAGATTTCCGATTGGAGGAGGCGAATTTACCGCTCTTAAGGACATAAATCTGAAATTTGAAGCTGGCGAGTTCGCCGGATTCGTTGGTCCAAGTGGATCCGGAAAAACCACCATGCTAAATATAATCGGTTCACTAGACAACCCTTCTGACGGAGATGTGAATGTCTTAAACACTTCTGTGAAAAATATATCTCCGAAAAAAGCATCATTGCTTCGCAAGCAACACATTGGCTTTATTTTTCAGACTTACAATCTTATGCCTGTGTACACTGTCTATGAAAATGTTGAATTCCCACTTCTACTCTTGAAAAAATCTGCTGCTGAACGGAAAAAGGCAGTCCTTGATGCACTGGAATGGGTGGGCTTGATGGATAAAATTAAATCGAGACCTAAACAGTTATCAGGTGGCGAATCACAAAGAGTTGCCATTGCCCGGGCCATGGTAAAAAGACCTGAAGTAGTACTGGCCGATGAGCCAACCGCAAATCTTGATACTGAAAATTCTCACCATATCCTGGATACAATGGTAAAGCTAAACAAAGAATTGAATACCACATTTTTGTTTGCTACCCACGACGATAAAGTAATAAAGTATCTGAACAGGATTATCAGACTCGAAGATGGGAAGGTAGTAGCAGATGATATTATTAAAAAATAAAAGGGAGGGAAATCATGATAGCAATTAAACTTGCCTTGCGAAATCTATTTGGAGCAGGTCTCCGAACATTTCTGAACGTCCTGGTCCTCTCAATTTCATATGTAGTGATCATACTACTAAACGGTTTTTATCAGGGATGGGGCGAACAAGCCCGCACTGATTCAGTAAAATGGGCATACGGTCAGGGGCAACTCTGGCACGCATCCTATGATCCTTATGATGCATTTACACTAAGTGATGCTCATGGAGCTATTCCTGAGTCACTGAACAATGCAGTTGCTAAGGGTTCAGTTGCTCCGGTACTTCTGGCACCCGCAACTGTTTATCCTGAAGGAAGAATCCAGAGTATCTTACTAAAAGGAATTTCCACCAATCAAAAAGCCATTGCACTCCCCTCTGATTTAATGGTAGCAATGGGAGATGAAATACCAGCCATGATGGGCACAAGAATGGCAAAATCAATGAATGCCCAGGTTGGCGACTTCATATTAGTCAGATGGCGTGATGCCAATGGAACCTTTGATGCTGTTGAAGTTAGGGTCGCAACAATTTTCAATACGCCTATGCCTACTGTTGATGCTGGGCAAATATGGATCCCATTAGAATCCATGCAAAAGATGCTGGGTCTGGAGAATGAAGCAACAATGATCATTTCCGGGGATGAATCTCAAAATAATGCTGAATTTTCTGGTTGGGAATATCAAAGCCTTCCGGATTTATTATCTGATATAGATGAATTGATCGAAACTAAGAAAGTTGGTGGATCAATTATGTATCTAATCTTACTCGCACTGGCTTTATTGGCCGTTTTTGACACACAGATTTTATCCATTTTCAGAAGACAAAAAGAAATTGGGACCATCATTGCAATGGGGATGACAAGAAGACAAGTAATTGCCATATTCACGGTTGAAGGAGCAATGCATGCTATCCTTGCTATATTTCTTGGTGCATTGTATGGTATTCCTCTTCTGGTAAACATGAGAACAAATGGATTTGCCATGCCAGAGTATGCAGATGACTTTGGAGTGCCGATCGCTGACACCATTTTTCCGGCATTCAGTTTAGCACTGATTCTTGGGACAATTATACTGGTTACTATTACCACTACTATTGTGAGTTATATACCCGCAAGAAGAATTTCAAAGATGAATCCTAATGATGCTATCAGGGGTAAGATTCAATAATCAGTAGCACTTAAAAATTAATATTATGTTAAAATTTTTTATACAAGGAATATTAAGGGACAGACAGAGAAGTCTGCTGCCCATTATAGTTATAACTATCGGTGTGACTATTGTTGTCCTGTTACAAACATACATAACAGGTGTTTTTGATGACATGATAGATTTCAATGCCAAATTTTCAACTGGCCATGTAAAGGTGATGAGTCAGTCCTACTATGAAAATATGGATCAGATTCCCAATGATCTGGCTTTGCTGGAAACTGGTGAGTTGATGGGTGAGATTCAAGATCAGTATCCAGGAATGAGCTGGAGCGAAAGAATCAGCTTTGGAGGGCTGATCGATGCTCCGGATGAAAACGGAGAGACAAAAGCACAAGGGCCTGCCGCAGGAATGGCCATTGATATGATCTCTGAAAATAGTCCTGAAATTGAACGCTTAAACCTGGAAAATTCTATTGTAAGGGGGAAGATTCCAAAAACCAGCAACGAAGTGTTGCTAAGCGATGATTTCGCCTCTAAATTAAAGGTGTCACCAGGTGATCAGGTAACACTTATTGGTTCAACTATGTATGGCGCCATGTCTATAACGAACTTCACTGTATCCGGAACTATTAAATTTGGCGTTATGGCACTGGACAGGGGTGGGATAATTGCAGATATTTCAGGAATTAGAGAAGCTCTGGATATGCAGGATGCCACAGGTGAAATATTAGGATATTTCTTCGACAACAGTTACGATGACCTCAAAGCCATTGATTTATCAAAAAACTTTAATGAACTACATTCAGATTCCACTGATGTTTTTTCACCTACAATGGTTCCTCTAAGGGAACTTAATAATCTGGGTAGTATGCTGGATCTCGTTGGTTCCTTTTCTGGTATCTTGATCTTCATATTTGTTTTTGCTATGTCAATAGTCTTGTGGAATGGTGGACTGCTGGGTGGACTGAGGAGATATGGAGAAATGGGTTTGAGACTCGCCATTGGCGAAAAGAAAGGGCACATTTATAGAAGCCTGATTAACGAATCAATCATTATTGGAATTATTGGGTCTGTTATCGGAACAGCTATTGGACTCTTTTTCTCCTCCCTCCTGGAAAAAGGAATTGACATGTCAGGAATAATGCAGGAGTCTTCAATGATGATGTCACCGATTTTTAAAGCTGACATTACCCCTACCGCGTATTACATTGGATTTATTCCTGGAGTATTGGCAACGATCGTTGGAACGGCCCTTGCCGGGATAGGAATATATAAGCGTCAAACCGCACAGTTGTTTAAAGAATTGCAAGCGTAGAGAAGTAATTAATTGTGTCTATAAGAGGCTTATCGCTACTCTTCAAAAAAAACACCAAATTAAAAAGAATATAAAATGATAATAATAATAACGATAATATCCGCTTTTCTTTTCCAGGGATTGCTTTTTGCACAACCATCAGGAGATGAAATTCTGGATCGAATAGACAAGAATATGTCTGCAGATTCCAGGCATGTTATTTCAAAAATGGTCATCCATGGCCCACGTGTTTCAAGAACTGTCGAAGCAGAAACATGGTCTGTTGGTGACGACAAGTCATATACAGAATACCTGTCACCATCCAGGGAAAAAGGGACGAAAATGCTAAAACTGGAAGAACAATTATGGATCTTTTCACCAAGTACAGACAGAACCATCCAAATTTCAGGGCACATGCTCAGGCAATCTATGATGGGATCAGATCTGTCTTATGAAGACATGATGGATGACCCAAACCTGCGAAGCAAATATGACGCAAAAGTAACCGGTAGCGAAGAATTTAACGGGACAGATTGCTGGGTCGTAGAGTCCATTGCAAACGCGGCAGATGTTACGTATCAAAAGAGAAAAATGTGGGTCGATAAAGCCAGGTATTTACCTTTGAAGGAAGAGCTTTATGCAAAAAGCGGAACCCTGTTGAAGAAAACAGAATTATCTGAGATCAAAAAAATCGACGGTCGCTGGTATCCGGGCAAAATCGTTTTCAAAGACATGTTGAAAAAGGGAGATGGAACAGAATTCATTGTCGATGATATTGAATTCAATGTGAAGGTACCTGAGCATTTATTAAGTAAGGCGGCACTTCGTTGAAAGATCAGAGGTGTGCGCTCTGCGGTATGCGCAAAGCGCACACCGCAATCCGAAAATATAAAAAGTCCTCTGATATTTTTCAGGGAACTTTTTTTTTACCTTTACCCTATACAAAACCATTCAACATGAAAAAAGTAATTGCCCTACTGTTCCTGGTCGCGGTATCACTGAACGGCTTCTCCCAGAAGAAACCCATTCTTGATGGCGAAACAAAACTAAATGGCTTTGAAAAGCATGAGTCGATGCGATCAGAGTCTGCATATGATACGCTCCATTGGCAATATATTGGACCGACAAATATTAGCGGGCGATGCACTGATGTGGAAGCTGTAAGACCCCGAGGAAAAAACTATACCATATGGGTAGCGGCAGCCAGTAGTGGTATATGGAAAAGTGTTAACGAGGGTGTAACATTTGAGCCGGTTTTTGAGAATTACGGAACAACAACTATTGGTGATATTGCTATCGCTCCATCGAATCCGGATATCGTTTGGGCCGGGACAGGTGAGGCAAATATTTTCAGGTCATCCAATGCAGGTTGTGGTGTTTATAAAACAGTTGATGGTGGAGAATCGTGGACCCATATGGGATTGGAAAATACATTTACAATTTCAAGAATCATTGTTCATCCGGAGAACCCGGATATTGTTTTCGTAGCATCAGCAGGACATGAATGGACCCATAACAAGGAGCGTGGTTTGTACAAAACAGTTGATGGTGGAAAGAATTGGATTCAAATAAAATATATTGACGAAGAGACGGGCTTTACAGATCTTGTAATGCATCCTGGGAACCCTGATATTTTATATGCTACCTCCTGGCAACGCACACGTTTAAAGTGGAATGATCCGAGAACTTTCGCAGATCATAAAAATAATTCCGTGTGGAAATCAATTGATGGCGGGGAAAGCTGGGTGAAGATGGATAAAGGATTGCCCAAACCGCAATTCCGCGGACGTATGGGAATCGACGTATCCATGTCGAATCCTGATGTAGTTTATCTGTTCATGGACAATTATGACCTCGCTTTTAAAGCCAAAAAAGGTGAGCTCGATAATTATGGAAGACCTCAACAGGATATTATCAATGGGGCCATGGTATTCAAGTCAGAAGATGGTGGGGAAAGTTGGAAACAGACCAGCGGAAAATCAAAAAAGATGAAAAAGCATATGCAAAATCATTCGGCCACCTATGGATGGGTATTCGGACAAATGCGCATAGATCCAAACGATGAGAATACTATCTACACCCTGGGAATCTGGCTTAATCAATCATTCGATGCAGGGGAAACAACAAAATCAATCAGGGCTATTCATGTGGACCATCACAGTCTATGGATCGATCCAGACAATTCCAACTACCTGCTGTCAGCCCATGACGGAGGAGTCAGTGTATCTTACGACAAAGGTAAAAACTGGCGCAGCTTAATTAAGGAACTTCCCTTAGCACAATTCTACAACATCGCCTATGACAATCATGAGCCCTTCAGGGTATACGGATCCATCCAGGATCACCACAGCTTTTATTCTGAAGTGGACATGTCAAGAGGACGAGACAATTTCAAACCTACAGAATGGAAGTATACCATAGGCGCTGAAGGAAGTAGTCATGTGATCGATCTCAGGGACAACAACACAATACTGGCATCTCTTTTCTATGGGAAACTAGCCAAGGCCACTGTAGAGAATTATCCAAAAGACATGGAGTATGTTCTCCCTTCAACCTACCCGGATGAAACGGAATTTCGTGGACAGTGGATGGCACCAACCATTCTTTCACCACACAATCCGGATATCGTTTACCATGGTATTCAATATGTAATGAAATCTCTGGACCAGGGTGAAACATGGCAAAAGATAAGCGATGATCTTACATACAACGACCCGAAAAAGATGGGCGATATTAGTTACCAGACTATTACAGCTATCGACGAATCACCATTCAGGGCAGGTCTGCTCTATGTTGGAACCGATGATGGTCGCTTATGGAGAACAAAAGATGGAGGTAAAACCTGGGAAGATATTCGTAAGAATCCTATTCCAGTGAGGTGGGTTTCAAGAATAGTTGCTTCGAAGTATGACATGGGCACAGTCTATGTTACGCAAACGGGCAGACGAGATGATGATGCAGAAGTTTATATTTGGAGATCAACTGATTTTGGGGATACCTGGAAAGATATTTCTAAAAATATTCCTGTTGGCCCGGTTAATGTAATTCGTGAAGATCCAATCGATAAAAATATTCTATATGTCGGTACGGATGTAGGAGTTTATGTGTCAAAAGACAGTGGTGATTCATGGAAAGTATTAGGTGACCTACCTTGCACCTATGTGCACGATCTGCAGATTCATCCGCGCGAAAACATAGTAATCATTGCCACTCACGGACGCGGCATGTTTGTACTGGACGCTAACCCTGTGAATGAAAAAGATAAGCGTGGAAAGCGAGGTATTTGGGAAGATTGATAAAATAGGTGTTAGGCATTAGGCATATAAATACTTAATAAAATAGACAATGGTCATCTATCACAATCCAAGATGCAAAAAATCAAGAGCCGGAGTAGCTTTCCTGGAAGAAAAGGGTGTAGATTTTAAGATAAGACGCTACCTGGATGATGCACTTGCAGAGGAAGAATTACGTAAAATACTTATGAAATTAAATATGCCTGCTCAGCAACTCGTAAGGACCCAGGAAGAACAATATAAGAAGGAGTTGAAAGGAAAAAATTTCACTGAAGATGAATGGATAAAAATCTTACTCGAGAATCCAAAACTCATTCAACGACCCATTATTGAAACCAAATATAAAGCGATTATCGGAAATCCTGTTGAAAATATTGAACCCCTGGTACAACCTTTTGTGTAAAAAATCGTACTATTAAAAAAACACATAAACCATGAAACGCTCAATAATCATATTATCAACATTGGTGGCCTTTTTTGTTTTTTCATCCACCTCCTGTGAAAATGAACCTTCAACACAAATCAAGGCGATTGAATCTTCCATTTATAATCAGATCAAAGCTCACCGCTTAGTGTCAGACCCAAACGACAATTTGGTTCACCAATATGTGATGGTACAAGAAGCACAATTATACAGCGCGTCTATGGCTTTTGGAATCCAGGAAGTAGATACATCCGGTATCGATCCACATTGGGCCATTTTACATGACAAGTTTGGTGGCACGAATGACTTAACGCTCGTTCAGAGTATTATCAGTTCAGCAACGGCACAAGAAATTGTACAAATCTGGAAAGACAATCCGGAAACCAACAGTCTGCTGCTACTGGACTACTCTCAGTGTGGAGCAGGGGTTGAGATCAGTAATGGCATTGCATATGTAACCGTTCTGATGATGCTGGTAGAGTAATCTTTACTTAATATAAAATATAGAGACGCGCCATCCGGTGCGTCTTTTTTTATATCCCTCCCTGTTCAACAATATCTTAATCTTTAGCCATACTCCACATCTTTTCACTATTTTTAAAACAAAAATTACCACGATGGACTACAGAATTGAAAAAGACACAATGGGTGAGGTGCAGGTACCTGCCGACAAGTATTGGGGAGCACAAACGCAGCGTTCTCTGAATAATTTCAAGATTGGAAATGTAAAAATGCCACTTGAGATAATCAAAGCCTTTGGATATCTTAAGAAAGCTGCTGCTGCTACAAATCTTGACCTGGGTGTCTTGCCCAAAGAGAAAGCAGATGTGATCATGCAGGTTTGTGATGAAATCATTGAAGGAAAACTCGATGATGAGTTCCCACTTGTGATATACCAAACAGGATCGGGCACACAGTCAAATATGAATATCAATGAAGTAATTGCCAACAGGGCACACGTTATTCTAGGAAACAAATTGGGTGAAGGAGATCTCTTAATTCATCCGAATGACGACGTCAATAAATCGCAATCTTCAAACGACACTTTTCCAACGGCTATGCACATTGCGGCCTTCCAATCGTTAATGGAATATACCATCCCGGGAGTCAAGGAACTACGCGATACCCTAAAAGCAAAATCAGATGAGTTTAAGGATGTGGTTAAGATTGGAAGAACCCACTGGATGGATGCAACTCCACTTACCCTTGGACAGGAGTTTTCGGGTTACGTTTCACAATTAGAGCATGGACTAAAAGCATTGGTATTCTCCTTCGACCATCTTTCAGAAATTGCATTAGGAGGTACGGCTGTTGGTACAGGAATCAATACTCCTGAAGACTATGACCGCCTGGTGGCTTCTTACATTGCAAAATACACGGAACTCTCGTTTGTAACAGGCACTAATAAATATGAAGGTTTGGCGGCCCATGATGCTATTGTTGAATCACATGGGGCCTTAAAGACCCTGGCTGTCAGTTTAATGAAAATTGGAAGTGATATTCGCATGCTGGCTTCCGGACCACGTTGTGGTATTGGAGAGATCATCATTCCGGCAAACGAACCCGGTTCATCCATCATGCCCGGGAAGGTCAACCCAACACAAGCCGAAGCACTAACCATGGTTTGTGCCCAGGTATTGGGAAATGATGTAACTATAAATATCGGTGGCAGCAATGGACATTTTGAACTCAATGTTTTCAAACCAGTAATGATTGCTAACTACCTTCAATCTGCCCGGCTAATTGGAGATGCCTGCTTATCGTTTAACGATAATTGTGCTGTAGGAATAGAACCTAACTATGACAGGATCAAAGAGAACCTGGATAATTCCCTGATGCTTGTTACTGCTTTGAACACCCATATCGGTTACGAAAAAGCAGCCAAAATCGCCAAAAAAGCACACGAAGAAGGAAGTACCCTGAAAGAAGCAGCTATCGAACTAGCTTACCTCACAGAAGCTGAGTTTGATGAGTGGGTGGATCCAAGGAAAATGATTGGCAGGTAAACCACCCCGTCCGTCTGCGACGGACACCCCTCCTTGAGAAGGAGGGGAAGTAAAACTAATCTCTGAGGATAAAGACGAAATCACCACCTTCGTCCCCAACCTTCTGAATCGTTCCATATTGCGGAACATTATCACTATTATTCATAATAGCCGGACGCATCTGTGAAAACAGCTGTTCTGAAGAGAAATACTCAACATTATTCCCCTTAAGTTGCTTCAACAAGAATTCAATGAATACACTTTGATCAGGAACCTCTTTCAGATTACCACTAGTTATCGCTTTCCTGCTGGGTAGTTTATATAACTTTTCAATTGAACTTGAGTTATTAAATGCCTTTCTGGTTTTAAATATACCTCCGCTAAAGCATGCATCTGCAACAAGCAGTGTGTGCTTTGTTTTCAACACATTAATATAGTTCGTGAGATCTGTATTGGGAATCCAATTTACAGGATTGTCACTATATGCATCACTTGGCAACCAATAACCTGTCTCCATCTCTTCATCCCAGTAACCGTGACCTGCATAATAGATCAATAGATTATCCTGTTCGGTTATAGTGCCTCTCATCTTGTGGAGGGTACCAATAATATCGGCCTTTGTTGGATTCTTCAGATAAGTGATATCCTCTTCATTGAAGGTGTACCTGGAACTAATGATCTTATAAAATTTATCTGCATCGTTGATCGGTTCTTCAAGATCATTAATAGTAGGATCGTCATAATCTTCAACTGCAATGATCAAGGCATAATACCTGGCACTGGAGAGATCATAATTGATACGAACAAGGTCTTCAATCTTTTTGCCAGACATCGTAACTGCTTCCAGTTTTATGCTGTTGTTACCGAGTGTCAGATCAAAGGTCTCCTGAATAAAAACTTTTGTTCTGGATGAGTTGCCATCCATAATTTGATTTTTATAAAATTCTCCGTTAACAAAGATATTTACAACTCGTATATCCTCAGAGGAATAGATCGTAGCCCGAATATCGTATTTACTCTGTGAAGTATTAATGCTGTTTAATGTTGGAGCCACCCAATCAACTCTGTCATTTCCCGTAGCAGTTGATTTCGCTGTTGCCTCTGACTGTGTTTGCGGCTGTGTTTTAGTCACCGCGGGTTTTGTCATTCGAAAAGTAGTTGACGAAACATTCTTCTCTAATGGCTTTTCAACTGGTTCCTCAACCTTTTTCTTCGACATCGATAGCTTAACAACGCCGCTGCTTTTCTCATCAGATTGCGCAAGAAGACTGGCATAACCAAACAGACATAAAACAGCTATAAGTACAATGCGGTTTTTCATAATTCCTTTATTAGAAGATCACACCTATTCCAAAAATAGAGGCAGAAAAATAATACGGAACCACTGCAATTCCAAGATCCACGACTATTCTTTTAGCTACAACGCCCGTGAATCCACATTCAATTTGCATATCAATATTATCAATGCCCAAACCTGCATAACCATGAAGCCTGTAATTATCATTCCCCAGAATGTATTTTGAAACCCCGGCGACTGCTGAATAACCTGGCTCATCATATCCTCCCGGCTCCCAATCCCAACCATATCTCACCGCTCCGTAACCTCCCCAATTACCTAAGTAACCGGCTTTTATACCAAGAGGCCGCATTTTTTCCCAAAAATCAAAGTCGATCCAATACCCTCCTGCACTTGCACTGTAAATAGCATATATATTCCTATCAAACTTTTTCTTCCCTTTTGTAGATTTTGGAATTATTTCAGACATGGCATTCTTCACTGCCCCACTCTCATCTTTTGTTTTTTTAACTACACTCTCATCTTTTGTAAGATCCACCTTTACAAAAAACTCAACATTTCCAACTTCATCAACATCATTAAACACATTCCAGACTATGGTATTGTAGCTTTTCCCACCCCGAATGTTCGAACCAACATCACCAATTACACTTTTTGGCTCAAATACAACACCCCCATCGATTGAACATGTCAAGGTCACAAAATAAAGTTGTTCGGAAGTTGAACCGCCAATACGATAATTGATATTCAATTTTTCACCATCCTGTTCAACCTGGATATTTTCAACAGTTTGTGCAGTCAGGATACCAGTAAATAATACCAA
Organism: uncultured Bacteroidaceae bacterium; assembly: GCA_964538375.1. Lineage (GTDB taxonomy): Bacteria > Bacteroidota > Bacteroidia > Bacteroidales > JAUUZQ01. Next base: position 31,639 of record CAZIFQ010000018.1, read on the forward strand.
AAGAGAGAAGGATAAGAGTTTTTTCATCTGTATGTGGTTTAGTGTTTTATACCCTGAGCAACAACTGAAAATACTGATTTGCTGTACAAATTATAAAAATAATATTGGATGACGAAATTATTTTTAATTACAAGCTCTCAAATCTACCTTCGATATGTCAAAGATCATAATCCCCATACACAAATAATAATTACTTTTACAGACCGAAAAATTCACGATGAATGAACACAAAACAAAAGATCTCAAAACTGTTTAACCAGTTTCCCGAAATCAGCTCTAAGGATTGGAAGGAAAAGGTGCATACTGACCTCAAAGGAACAGACTTTGATAAAAAGCTAGTCTGGCATAGTGCAGAAGGAATCAATGTTCTGCCATATTACCTTCAGGCAGATATTGATAAACTGCCTCATACAAAAATAAACCCTGATGCTTTCCCATATGTCAGGGGAGAAAATAGTAAAGGTAATGATTGGAAGACCAGGCAAAATTTCAATGTAGCTAACAAGCTCAAAGAGGCCAATAAAAATGCCCTATCTGCCATTGAGAAAGGAGCAAATTCCATTGGATTTAAATTATCCCACAAATCTCCTGTCAATTTCAATGCCATTGGGGAACTCCTGGAAGAAATCGATCTGACAGCCATTGAAATAAACTTTAACGGGATTAACAATCCGCTTGAATTCTATAATTTTCTTATTGAATATGTAGAAGGAAGCACCAATAAATTGTCTGATCTTAGCGGCTCGCTTGGCGTTGATCCAATTGGCAAATCGACACTTAGCGGGGAGATTGATGAAGCCATGTTTTCCTCCTTACCTGGCCTCATCAAAAAAGCACAAGCACATACACCCAACTTCAAAATTATCGGAGTAAATTCGCATCTTTTCCAGGATGGTGGATCAACATTGGTACAGGAACTTGCTTTTGGTCTATCAGTTGCCAATGAATACATGGACAAGCTAACTTCCAATGGTGTAACACCCGGAGAAGCAATGAATTCAATCCTGTTTTCTGTTGCTGTTGGACCAAATTACTTCATGGAAATTGCCAAACTGAGAAGTGCTCGTTGGTTATGGTCAGTCATATGCAAGGAATGGGGTATTCCGGAAAAGGAAATTACTTTGAATATCCATTCTCAAACAGCAAAATGGAATCTTACAGTATATGATCCCTTTGTGAATGTCTTGCGCAGTACCACTGAAGCAATGTCTGCAAGTCTTGGAGGAACAAATTCGATTTCTGTTCATCCATATGATTACTCATTCAGCGAGGAAAATGAATTTTCCGGTCGTATATCAAGGAATTTGCAGATCATTTTGAAGGAAGAAGCATATTTTGACAAGGTTGCTGATCCTGCAGCTGGTTCGTATTATATTGAAACACTTACCGACAGCATCGCTGAACAAGCATGGATCTTGTTCAAGCAAACAGAAGATGACGGGGGATATCTTGAAGCTTTCAAAAAGGGACTTATCCAGGAGAAAATCGGACAAGCCCTAAGCAAGAAAAAGGAACGAGCCGGTTCTCGAAGGGAGAGTATTCTTGGAGTGAACCAGTATCCGAATTTTAATGAGATGATCCTGGATCAGTTTCATCCGGAGTCTATCTCCGCAAAAGAGTCAAACTCAACCTACCAGGCACTTGGTCAATATAGAATATCTGAAGATTTTGAAGCACTTCGTTTACAAACAGAAAAGAGCGGTCAAAGACCTAAAGTGTTTTTGCTCAAGTACGGCGATCCGGCATGGAGAACTGCCAGGGCGATGTTCGCAGGAAACTTCTTTGGTGTAGCCGGGTATGAAATTATTGACTCATCCGGATTTGAAACAATCGAAGAAGGGATTAAAGCAGCTATCGATGCTAAATCAGATATTGTTGTACTCTGCAGTGCTGATGCAGCATACGCTGAAATTGGACCGGCTGTTTATACTGCAATGAGTGATCAATCAGAAATAGCAATAGCAGGATACCCAAAAGATTCAATTGATGATTTGAAGAGTACCGGTATCAATCATTTTATTCATGTCAAGACTAATTTATTAGCTAAACTAACAGAGTTTAATAATATCTTGAAGATTAGTTAGTGCCGTATTTTCAGCGCTCAACTCTCAACATTAACCGAGGCGCAGCCGAGCACAATAAGACTGCAAGCCGAACTAAACTTTAAAAAATGAGACCAGATTTCAATAAGATAGATTTTAGAAATTTTTCCTTTTCAGAAAAAAACATTTCTGAATCAAAAACAACATGGGAAACCCCCGAACATATAAATATAAAGCCGGTATACACAGCAACAGACCTTGAAGGCATGGAGCATTTAAACTATGCAGCCGGTCTTCCACCATTTTTACGTGGACCATATTCCGCAATGTATGCCATGCGTCCGTGGACCATTCGTCAGTACGCCGGGTTCTCCACAGCTGAAGAATCAAATGCATTTTATCGCCGAAACCTTGCTGCAGGACAAAAAGGATTATCCATTGCTTTCGATCTCGCCACGCACAGAGGATATGATTCAGATCATGAACGTGTTGTGGGAGATGTGGGTAAAGCAGGGGTAGCCGTTGATTCTATCCTGGATATGGAAATTCTGTTCGACCAGATTCCACTAAATGAGATGTCAGTTTCAATGACCATGAACGGTGCCGTACTTCCTATTTTAGCATTCTACATTGTAGCAGGACTGGAACAGGGTGCAAAACTTGAAGAGCTCACCGGAACGATTCAGAACGATATCCTGAAAGAGTTCATGGTTAGAAACACCTACATCTATCCGCCAAAGATGTCCATGAAGATCATTGCTGATATATTTGAATATACATCGCAGAAGATGCCTAAGTTCAACAGCATTAGCGTATCGGGATACCATATGCAGGAAGCAGGAGCAACAGCAGATATCGAATTGGCTTATACATTGGCAGACGGACTGGAATACCTGCGTGCCGGAATTGATGCCGGAATTGATATAGATGCTTTTGCACCACGGATCTCCTTTTTCTGGGCCATTGGGATGAATCACTTCATGGAAATAGCAAAAATGCGGGCAGCACGCATGCTGTGGGCAAAAATTGTAAAAGAATTCAATCCGAAGAACCCTAAATCTATGGCATTGAGGACCCATTCACAAACTTCCGGCTGGAGTCTTACAGAGCAGGATCCTTACAACAATATCTCAAGAACATGTATTGAAGCCATGGCTGCGGTTCTTGGGCATACCCAGTCGTTGCATACCAATGCACTTGATGAGGCCATTGCCTTACCTACAGATTTCTCTGCGCGAATCGCAAGAAATACGCAGCTATATTTGCAAGAAGAAACAGATATTTGTCGCTCACTTGACCCATGGGCAGGTTCCTATTATGTAGAAACATTGACGCATGAGATTGCCGAAAAGGCATGGGAGCATATCCAGGAGATCGAAGAATTGGGTGGAATGACAAAGGCCATTGAAACCGGTTTGCCAAAGATGAGAATCGAGGAAGCAGCAGCCAGGAAACAGGCCAGGATCGACAGTGAAAAAGATACTATTGTCGGAGTCAATAAATACAAATTAGAGAAAGAAGCACCAATGGATATCCTGGAAGTGGATAACACTGCCGTACGGAAATCCCAGATCGAACGGCTCAATAAACTGAAAGCTGAGAGAAACAATGAAGAAGTGGAAAATGCCCTTAAAGCGCTAAACAGATGTGCTAAAACCGGCGAAGGAAACTTTTTGGAATTATCTGTTGTTGCAGCTAAGGCAAGGGCCACACTGGGAGAGATCTCCACTGCCATTGAGAATGTTTCCGGAAGATACAAAGCCGTTATCAGGTCCATCTCAGGAGTCTATTCCTCTGAAACAGGCAAAGATCCAGTCTTCATGAAAGCAAGGGAACTGGCAGCAAAATTTGCCAAACAGCAAGGCCGCCAGCCCAGGATCATGATTGCCAAGATGGGACAGGACGGTCATGACCGTGGCGCAAAAGTAGTTTCCACCGGGTATGCTGATATAGGATTCGATGTAGATATTGGACCATTGTTTCAAACTCCTGCTGAAGCGGCGCGCCAGGCAGTGGAAAACGATGTGCATGTGCTGGGTGTTTCTTCGCTTGCAGCAGGACATAAAACTTTAATTCCAACTGTTATCGATGAGTTGAACAAACTTGGTCGGGAAGATATTATGGTCATTGCTGGCGGAGTTATTCCAGCACAGGATTACCAATTCTTATATGATGCCGGAGTAGTAGCTATATTTGGCCCTGGAACATCGGTGGCCCTGGCAGGAAAGAAGATGTTGGAAGTGTTGTTGGAGAGCTATAAGAAGTAAAAAGGTAAAAGTAAAAGGTAAAAAGGGGCGCCCCTTTTTACTTTTACCTTTTTACTTTTTACTTGGTAAGGGTTCATGATAATATACAATCTCTGAACCGGGTCTCAAAGTTGCCAATATTTTCTCTCTCTCAATTTCCAAAAGATCCTTGTCATCATCATAGTAACTCCATGCCCCTTTCCTGTTGTGGAGTTTCATTGGAATAAGATCCGTTGCATACAGTACATCATGATCACCTGCATCAATAATAGGAACTATCATATGTTTTGTATGCCCATTTGAATAGATAAATTTTATTCTCTCGATATTCCAGTTTTCGAAATAATTCAGCTCGCCGGCAAATCTCAATAATTTGTGAAAAAACGAACTGCTCTCATTCGGGGAGAGAGAATTAATATGATCCAATTGTTGCTTGCTAACAATATAATCTGAGTTAGGAAACGCTTTCACAATTCCCCCAATTATCCTGAGAAAAGCCCCGCTCCCATGATCAAAATGCAGGTGAGTAAACAGAACATCAGTGATATCCTCCATGTCATACCCGGCATCTTTCACCGCTTGTTCAAGCGATCTTTTCATGGAAAGGTCATAAGTCTCAGCCAACGATTTTGACAGGAAAGTGGCACATCCTGGGTCGATGAAAATTACTTTATTCCCCGTCTCTACAATCAAGCCATTCATCCCGATTCTCATTTGATTGTTGTCATCTACTATATAATGTTTCCGAATCAATTCCTCAGGCACACCCATAATCATTTCAAAAGCGTTTACTTTCAGGGTCCCTAAATCGATAATGGAATAGTTCATTATTTTTAATTTGTTTAAAGATACCGATTTAGTAGAAACGCGCCATGTGGTGCGTCTCAAATCCTCATCATGTGACGCGTCTCAAAAGCTAATATTGACAATATAATAGTCAATAACTTTCCTATTACACCTTTCAGTTTTGCTCATTTTCATCCTACCTTTACAGCATGAAAATTCACTTCATTGCAGTAGGAGGAGCTGTCATGCACAACATGGCCATTGCTCTTCACCAAAAAGGATACGAGATTTCAGGGTCGGATGATGAGATTTTTGAGCCATCGAGAAGCCGGCTGAGAAAGTATGGTATCTTGCCTGAAAGACAGGGTTGGGATCCAAAGAAAATCACTTCAGACCTTGATGGAGTTATTCTCGGGATGCATGCCAGGAAAGATAATCCTGAGCTGTTGAAAGCCCAGGAGTTAGGAATTAAAATATGGTCCTTCCCTGAATATATCTACGAGCACAGCAAAGACAAGATTCGGGTAGTCATCGGGGGTAGTCATGGAAAAACAACCATCACTTCCATGGTGATGCATGTGCTGCGGTTTAACAACTACAATTTCGATTACATGGTTGGCTCTCAGTTGGAGGGATTCGAAACCATGGTGAAGCTTACTGAAGACGCCACGATTATAGTATTAGAAGGTGATGAATATCTTTCCTCTCCGCTGGATTCCAGGCCAAAATTTCACCTCTACAGACCACATATTGCGTTGTTAACGGGAATCGAGTGGGATCACATGAATGTATTTCCGACTTTTGAAAATTACCTCAAGCAGTTTAAAGATTTTACCTATTGTATAGATCCGGGAGGTAAACTCTTCTGGTTTGATGGTGATCCAAATCTGAAGAACCTTACTGAAAACCTGGATATTGAGAATGAGTCCTATACTGCTCATCCCTATGTTCCGGAAGGCAATAGCACTTATCTTGACACAGGCGGAAAGCAGGTTAGGGTACCTTTTTTTGGCAAACACAATATGCAAAACATTTCAGGAGCACTACATATCTGTATGGAACTGGGACTACCCAATGAACAATTTTACGAAGCCATCTCTACATTTAAGGGAGCAGCCCGACGACAGCAGTTGCTGGCAGAGGGAAATGGCAGACGGGTGTATCTGGACTTTGCGCATGCTCCTTCCAAAGTAAGAGCTACTGTAAAAGGATTTCGGGAAACCTTTCCAAAACATCATATCATTGCCTGTTTAGAACTGCATACATTTAGCAGTCTCAGTAAAAATTTCCTGCCTCAATACAAAGGAACCATGGACCCCGCCAATAAGGCGATCGTATTTTTCAATCCAGAAGTTGTAGCCCATAAAAAACTCCCTGTTATTGAAACTGATGATGTAATCAGGGGATTTAAGAACGAGCAACTTATAGCCATCAATGATTCCTATGAATTAAAAGAGCTGCTGCTAGCCTCCACAGAAGGGGAAAGTATTGTATTGCTTATGACTTCAGGAAGTTTTTCAGGAATGGATATGAAAGCATTTGCCCAGGAGATAGTGAGCAGTGAGCAGTGAGAGGTGGGCAGTGAGCAGTGTCTTTCGAACGAACAATTCCATTCTCTTTTTATAAAAAATCAATTATTAACTTTTTTGTTTGAATAATTCAAAAAAGTATCTATTTTTGCACTCCGAATCTTCGAGATTCAAATGTTGGTCCGTTCGTCTAGGGGTTAGGACGCCAGGTTTTCATCCTGGTAACAGGGGTTCGATTCCCCTACGGACTACCAAACTTATTGATAATCAATGAGTTAGCAATTCAGAAGAGTGAAGCTCGAAGAATTGCAAAGGTTTTAAAACGAAAAACCCGCTTTGTAGGCGGGTTTTTTATTTTCAAAGATAATTGAATTAGATATTGCCTTTTCTTCGCTATTTATTTAACTATATCTTTCTTAATTTTACCATTTTTAACTGTAACACTCCTTAACATACCAATTTTATATACTCCATCAGGAGCAGGCATACTATCAATATAGGCTCTATCCCCATGTGAGTTATGTCCTGCAATAAGCTGGTGAATCTCTAAGATGTTGCCTTCCTTTAGCTTAAAATTCCTTTTGATATAAATATTTGAAATTCTACCATTTTTTATATAATATGAATGCCCACTATTCTTTACCTTTACAAAACTATCTTCGATTTCATCTAATCCTTCTGTTATTCTCTGACCTTCACAAATACTCTCTATTTTTTTATTATTCCCATTAAGCATATGAATTTCAACCTCCCTCCCATCTTCTAATTCTAATAAACCAATATTCAATTGCTCTTTCCGCAATTTAGAAAGGTACTTTACGGTATCAAGACCCGGTACAATATTCTCGTTGGCTAAAATAAAAAACTTAGAGTCTGTGCCATCTAATTTCAAAATCAGAACACCACTATCAATAAAACCTTCATTACATAGTATTTTATCAGTATTCCTATCAATCAGTAAAGATCTCGCTTCAGGGAAATAATCCCATTTACCAATTTCCACCTTACCATTTTTTGAAAGTATTAATTCCTTATTCTTCTTGAAGATTAACTTCTGCAATTCAAATTCTTCATCGATCATAGCCCAAGGTTTATCAATCAGTATTGACTTTTTATCAAGACTTAGGCTGAAGTTTTTCAGCTGATTGACAGTACTCTTCAAATAGTCTTTCATCAGTATTGTTTTTTTCGGCAAAATATTTAGATCATAAGAGCTGGCATTCTTATAAAATTAAACATAATATCTTATACTGCAACATATGTGCGTACATGCATACCTGCACTTGTTGTGAAAGATTCGATAGATTAGCACATATATATTTACGTATCCTTTATTTATATGAACCATCCTTCTTTGCATATCTCCCGAATTACCACTAATTTCAATCTTTCTATTCAACCCAACTAATATGACCATCAACTTTACCGAGAAGGCAAACTTCATATGGAGTATTGCAGAGCTGCTGAGAGGAGATTATAAACAGAGCGAGTATGGGAAGGTTGTACTGCCATTTACGGTCCTCAGACGCCTAGACTGTGTATTAGAACCCACTAAAGATGTTGTTCTGAAGAAACTGGATGCTGTTCAGAAGCTAAAGCTGGAGAACATTGACCCAGTGTTGAATCAGGCATCCAAACATAAATTCCACAACCGTAGTAAGTATGATTTCAATAAGCTCATTGCAGACCCGGAAAACATTGCCGCTAACCTCAGACACTATGTGAATGGGTTCAGTGATAATGCCAGAGAGACCTTTGAGCATTTCGAATTTGAAGCTCAGATTGACAGACTGGATAAAGCAGACCTTCTGTATATGGTGGTAAAGAAATTCCAGGAGATTGACCTTCATCCAGATGCGGTGACCAATACAGAAATGGGATATCTGTTTGAGGAGCTTATCAGGAAGTTCTCTGAGATATCCAATGAGACTGCCGGAGAACATTTCACTCCCAGGGAGGTGATACGCCTAATGGTGAACATTCTTTTCCTTCATGACAAAGATATCCTTACAAAAGAGGGGATTGTAGAAACGATGTACGATTGCTGTGCCGGAACAGGTGGAATGTTATCTGTAGCGGAGGAGTACCTTCATGAACTTAATCCGAAAGCACGTCTAGAGGTCTTCGGTCAGGAACTGAACCCTGAATCATACTCGATATGTAAATCTGATATGATGATCAAAGGACAGAACGCTGAGAACATTAAACTCGGCAACAGCTTTTCAGACGACCAACTCCCTGGACAGAAGTTCACGTACATGCTCACCAATCCACCATTTGGTGTAGAATGGAAGAAGGTTGCAAAAGCTATAAAGCAAGAGCATGAGGAGCTTGGTTTCGGAGGAAGGTTTGGAGCAGGCTTGCCAAGGATCAGTGATGGTTCTCTTATTTTCCTACAGCACCTGATGTCAAAGATGCGCCCAAGCAATGGAGGAGCAAGGATAGGAATCGTATTTAACGGCTCTCCCCTATTCTCAGGAAGCGCTGGAAGCGGTGAATCAGAGATCCGCAGGTGGGTAATTGAGAACGACATGCTTGAATCGATCATTGCCCTTCCTGACCAATTATTCTATAACACCGGCATATCAACCTACCTCTGGTTTGTAACCAACAGGAAGAAACCTGAACGAAAAGGAAAGGTACAGATGATCAATGCTGTATCATTCTTTGAGAAGATGTCGAAGTCGCTGGGAAACAAGCGGAATGTCATATCAGAAAAGCATATTGATGATATCACAAATATATATGGAGATTTCCAGGAAGGAGATTTCTGCAAACTTTATGACAATGAAGATTTTGGGTATTCCAGGATCACTGTTGAGCGACCTCTGAAAGATGAGAAGGGCAATATAGTTAAAGACAAAAAGGGTATGCCAAAAGCTGACTCCACGCTTCGTGACTATGAAAACATACCTCTCAAGGAAGACATTCAGGCATATTTTGAACGAGAAGTATTGCCACATGTCCCGGATGCATGGATAGATGAAAGCAAGACAAAGATTGGATATGAGGTCAACTTTACCAGATACTTTTATAAGTATAAGCCATTACGCTCACTTGAAGATATCAAAGTAGATATTCTGTCATTGGAGAATGAAAGTGAAAACATGATGCAGCAGATCCTTGACGATTAATATTGATGGAAAATACACTACTCATAAAAACTACTGAAGAACTGAAAGCCCTCTTTCAAGATGCATTGGCAATCAAATGGTTGGATATTGAAGAGAAACAACCCACGTTTATGGACATTTCAGGATATCCCCATTTTGAAAATGTATGTTCCAATATCTACCAGTTCTTTCTAACAGAAAAACACCATGGTTTGGGTTCTCTCTTTCTTTCTGCCTTAGATGACTGTGTTGAAGGGGTCGACCTTAACATGGACGATTACATTGTGTCCAGAGAAGTATATACTGATGAAGGAGGAAGAATAGATATTGTCATCGAGCAGTTTGATGATGATGAAAATATTTCGAAAGCAATACTCATTGAAAATAAAATATACCATACGCTGGAGAATAAACTACAAGACTATTGGGATACATATAGTAAGGTCGCTGATAAGGTCCTGATTGTTCTTACCTTAAAAGAGATGGAAGTCCAGGAGCCTTATATAAACGTTACACACCAACAATGGATCAAGGCTGTGAAAAACAGGTTGGGCGATGCAATATCTAGCTCAAGCCTAAAGTACCTGGCACTTCTCCAGGACTTTATCCAGCACATGGAAAATTACTATGAAAAATCTATCGAAATGGATGCACTCAATTACCTATATGACAATGGAGAGAAGATCGAACAGATCAAACTCCTTGAGAAAGAAGGCATGAATTATATCGCCGATGAAATAGGGAAAAAGATTGTGGATACGAAGTGGGAATGGGGAAGGATTATCCTTTCTGGTATGCGGATACCCAGGTCGAATAAACCTATCATCGGATATGTATATTTCAATAAGATATTTATTGATCATGAATTTATTATTGAGATTTGGTTAGAAGGTGAGGAACAAGTCAAACGGAGACAAGAAATTGACATTACTAAAGAGATTAGGGCTTTAGCTGAAAAGAAGAATTTAAAAATGATGGAATCAAGGGATTCCAAGGGATGGTATAATATTGCGAGAAAAACATACTCGGTTGCAGACAAGAATGAAATGGAGAACCTAGGGGATATGGTACTTGAGAAATTGAACAGGGATTGGGAAGAGTTTACAGTTTTGGTCTGTGATACGTATGTGAAATAATGGAGAAGTACACAACATATAAAGAGAGTGGAATAGAGTGGATTGGGGCGATTCCGAAGCATTGGAGTACTTCAAATATGAGGTGGGTAACCTCGATTTTTGCTGGCGGAACACCCTCAAAAGATAAACCAGAATACTGGGAGGACGGGACAATACCCTGGCTTAATTCAGGTTCTGTAAATCAAGGTATCATTATCGTACCTTCCAAATATATTTCTGAAGAGGGATTTAATAATTCAAGCGCTAGGTGGATACCCAGGGGATCAGTAGTCATGGCTTTAGCAGGACAAGGAAAAACTAAAGGTACAGCTGCATATTTGGATATTGAATCAACTTGCAACCAATCTATGGCGGCAATTTGCCCATTTCAAGACAGCTATTCGAAATTCCTTTATTTCTACCTCAAATCAAAATACCAATCAATCAGAGGGCTTGCAGGCGATGGAAAAAGGGATGGATTGAATTTGGAAATGATTGCCCAGATACCCTGTCCGATTCCTTCATTGCATGAACAAACAGCCATAGCCTCCTTCCTAGATCGCAAAACAAAACTGATTGATGACCTGATCGCGAAGAAAGAACGTCTGATTGAGCTTAAAAAAGAGGAACGTGCCGCCATCATCAACCGGTCAGTCACAAAGGGACTAGATCCCAATGTGCCAATGAAGGATTCTGGAATTGAGTGGTTGGGAGAAGTGCCGGAGGGTTGGGAGGTGAAGAAGTTGAAGTATCTGATTGAGGGGACATTAAAATATGGTGCAAATGAATCTGGCATAGAGGAGAGTGAGGGTAATATTAGATATGTTCGGATTACAGACTTTGATGAGGATGGTAATCTTCGACCTGAAAATTGTAAATTTCTGGATCCTGAGAAATCAAAAGAATATCTTTTAGAGGATGGTGATGTTTTATTTGCAAGAAGTGGAGCTACTGTTGGTAAAACTTTTCAGTTTAAAAATGTTAATATCATCGCTTGCTTTGCGGGATATTTAATTTCTGCGAGACCCAATACAGAAGTTTTAGCAACAGATTATCTATATTATTATACTAAGACGGGATCATATCTTAATTGGAAAAATAGTGTGTTCATACAAGCAACTATTCAGAATATTGGTGCGGATAAGTATAGTAATTTAGTACTTCCAGTCCCCCCTCGTGAAGAGCAGATAGTGATCACGCAATATATTATTGATAGATACAAATCTATAGAAGAGCAGTTAATACGATATCAAAAACAAATAGACCTCCTCAAAGAATATAAAACCACCCTGATCTCGGAAGCGGTGACTGGGAAAATAAGAATAGCATAATGGCTCATGATCTACATGAAGTATATGTAAAAGAATGCACTGGAAAGTGTAATAAACAAACCAGAGCAAAAATTGCTCCAAATGATATCTGCACTCTCTTAGAATCAAACACTGATGGATTACCAGTAAGATGCGTAGGAAGCTGGTCAAAACAAAAGATACATTATCTACTCCAATACTTTGGGATCTTTAGTGCTGCGATGCATAAGAAATGGGACAACAATATTAATTATGTTGAAATATGCTGTGGCACAGGGCGATGTATTGCGAGAGATTTAAAAATCGAATTCGATGGAACAGCCCTTGGAATATTAAACCATAAAAATTTTGAGCATATTTCAAATGCCATATTTGTTGATTTCGACAGCACAACTCTTTCTATTTTAAGCGAGAGATTAGCGAAACATGAGTTAACTAACTATCATCTCCTTGAAGGTGATTATAATAAAGCAGAGGCTCTAATAGAGAATTTAAGTAGAAGCATTGATATTCGTACTGGATTAACACTATTCTTCATTGACCCAACAGATTGTAGCGTTCCATTTAACTTAATATCAAAAATAAAAGACTCGTTTCCCAATTCTGATTTCATTATTAATCTTGCAATTGGTACTGATTTTACACGAAATGTTGCTGGATCAATTAACAATCCGGAATCATATTTTAAGGTCCGAAATAAGTATATGAGGTTCTTAGGCGCGAAAGATTTTTTTCTTGATGAACGAGTATCTGAACTTGCAATACAAAAGAATACTAAATCCTTAAGGACTATTTTTAGAGAATATTATGTTCAATCCCTATCAAATATAGGATTAGACTATACTGACTTTATAAGGGTAGTTCCATATTATGATATTGTATTTGCAAGTCAACATGAACTTGGATTGAAATTCTGGAAAGAAGCTTCAAAGTATGAACATGATGGACAGAAAAAACTTGATTTATTCAACTAATGGCAGCATTTGGAACATATGAATGGGCAGTAAAGAACTACAACATAGTTTCTGGGTGTAGTCATGATTGTAAATATTGCTATAGCAAAGAAATGGCTATTAGATTTAAAAGGAAAAAACCTGAAACATGGAAAAACGAAGAAAAACTAAAAGGTGCAGAAAATCATACTTTCCCAAAGATTAATGGGCAAATTATGTTCCCCTCTAGTCATGACATAACACCTGATAACATTTCAGATTCCATGCGAATAATTGAGCAAATTCTCTCTGGGGGTAACAAATTACTGATAGTTTCGAAGCCTCATATGAGTTGTATTTCATTGATATGCAATAATTTAAAAAAATACAAACAGAACATTCTGTTTAGATTCTCTATAGGTTCATCTAATAATAGCACTCTTGCTTTTTGGGAACCAAATGCTCCTCTTTTTGAAGAAAGACTAGAAAGTTTAAAATTTGCATACAATGCAGGTTTCAAAACAAGTATCTCCTGTGAACCAATGTTAGACGATAATATCGATGACGTAGTTGAGAAATTATCTCCTTATGTCACAGACTCGATATGGATTGGTAAGATGAATTTTTTACTGCGGAGATTAAAAATGAATGGACACAATGATAAAAAATCTATTAATCAAGCAAATAAATTAATTGATTGGCAATCAGATGACAACATACATGCTCTATATGAGCGATTATCTAATAACTCAAAAATAAAATGGAAGGAGAGTATTAAAAAGGTTGTTAATATTTCTCTTTCAGATGAATCTGGTTTAGATATTTAATTATGAGTAAAAATATACATACCGAATCCACCTTCGAATCCTCCATTGAAGAGTCCTTACTTCAACATGGAGGATATCTAAAAGGCAATCCAGAAGCAATAGATCGAGCATCTGCTATAGACCAGAATGTTCTGTTCTCCTTCCTCCAATCCTCCCAACCTCAAAAATGGGAGAAGATCTCTAACATCCATGGTTCATTGGCAGAGCAGAAGGTATTGCATCGCTTATTAAAAGAACTTGACAACCGTGGTTCCCTGGATGTTCTTCGTCATGGTTTCACTGACTACGGTGTAAAGTTCGATATGGCATACTTCAAGCCTGAAACTTCCCTTAATCAAGAGACTGAGAAGCTCTACGCACAAAATAAGCTTATCATATACCGGCAGGTGCACTACGATCCAAGCAATGAGAACTCTTTGGATATGGTGATTGGTTTAAATGGGATTCCTATAGCTACTTTCGAGCTCAAAAACCCAATGACAGGGCAGACCACAGAGGATGCAGTCAAACAGTATATGTTTGATCGCAATCCGAAGACTCCCCTACTACAATTCAAGAAGCGTGCGCTTGTTCATTTCGCAGTTGATCCCAATACTGTACAGATGACTACCAAGCTAAAAGGTAAAAACACTAGGTTCCTGCCCTTCAACCTGGGCAGTCAAAACGGAGCAGGAAATCCTCCCAATCCAGACGGTTACAAGACAGCCTATCTGTGGGAGCAAATACTGGCAAAAGACTCCTTTTTAGACATCATTGGACGCTACCTTCACCTCGAGACAGAAGAGGTCAAAACAGGCGATAAAATCACCTTAAAAGAGGCAATGATATTCCCACGCTTTCATCAGCTGGATGTAGTAAGAAAGACCATCGCAGACTGCCGGAAGGAAGGGACAGGAAAATCATACCTGGTGCAACATTCTGCGGGAAGCGGAAAGAGTAACTCTATTGCCTGGTTGGCATATAGGCTAGCTAGTTTGCACAATGATGCGAATGACAAAGTCTTCGACTCGGTTATAGTTGTAACAGACCGTCGGGTCCTTGACCAACAATTGCAGAATACGATATACCAGTTCGAACACAAGGAAGGTGTAGTACAGAAGATTGACAAGCACTCAGGTCAGCTTGCTGAATCGCTTGAGAAGGGAACAAGCATTATTATAACAACACTTCAGAAATTCCCTTTCGTACTTGATAAGATTGGTAATCTCAAAGCGAAAAAATATGCAGTAATCATAGATGAGGTTCACTCGAGCCAGGGAGGTGAAACTTCCAAGAAGATGAAGGAGGTACTATCTGCAGCTTCCCTTGAACAAGCAGCAAGTATGGAGGAGACAGATGAAGAGTATGATGCTGAAGATGAGATCCGTGAATCAATGATGGCAAGGGGAAAGCAGGAGAACCTCAGCTTCTTTGGATTTACTGCAACTCCTAAAGCCAAGACTTTGGAGGTATTTGGAGAGACAGGCACAGATGGAAAGCCTCGCCCCTTCCATTTGTACTCCATGAAGCAGGCAATTGAGGAAGGGTTCATCATGGATGTACTGGCTCATTACACCACCTATAAGTCTTACTTCCGTCTATCCAAAGCAATAGAAGATGATCCGGAAGTGGATAAATCCAAGGCTTCAAAAGCTATTGCCAGGTTCTTGTCACTGCACCCACACAACCTGGCACAGAAAACAGAGGTAATCATTGAGCATTTCAGACAGGTAGTTTCAAAAAGAATTGGAGGATTAGCCAAGGCGATGGTGGTTACAGGTTCAAGGCTCCATGCAGTCAGATACTATCATGAGTTTAACAAGTATATTTCAGAGAAAGGTTACCAGAACATAAAAGCTCTTGTTGCCTTTTCAGGTGTTGTGAAAGATCCCAACCTTCCCGGTTCTGAATACACCGAGGCTGGTCTTAACGGATTCTCAGAAAAGCAGCTGACCAAGCAGTTCAAGAAACCTGAGTACCAGATCTTGCTGGTTGCCGAAAAGTATCAGACCGGTTTTGATCAACCGCTTCTACACACAATGTACGTAGATAAAAAATTATCTGGGGTCAAGGCGGTTCAGACTCTCTCTCGGCTAAACAGGATGCACCCGGGCAAGGAAGAGACCTTTATTCTGG
Organism: uncultured Bacteroidaceae bacterium; assembly: GCA_964538375.1. Taxonomy (GTDB): domain Bacteria; phylum Bacteroidota; class Bacteroidia; order Bacteroidales; genus JAUUZQ01. Next base: position 47,654 of record CAZIFQ010000018.1, read on the forward strand.
ACTTCACCAATGATGAAGAGGACATTTACAATTCATTCCAGCCCTATTATGAACTTACCACCATCGAAGAGCCATCAGATCCTAATCACCTCTTTGATTTAAAGACTAAGATAGAAGCCGCTCAGGTTATCTGGGTATCAGAGGTTGATAGTTTCTGCAAACTCTATTTCAAATCAAAAGAAAAGATTGGCTATAAGGACCAAGGGAAGCTATATTCTTACATAACACCCGCAGTAGACAGGTACAATGCATTACAGCCTGAGGAGGCAATGGAAGATTTTAAACATTCGATGATCTCTTTTATCAGGTTCTACTCTTTCCTATCTCAGATCATGCCCTTTCAGGATGTCGCTTTAGAAAAGTTATATGCCTATGGAAGGTATCTGTTAAAGCTCCTTCCAAAGCGAGAGACTGATAGGTTCCGTCTGGATGATGAAGTAGCCCTTGAGTATTATAGATTGCAGAAGATCAACGAAGACCATCAGATTAGTCTGGAGGATATTGAAGAAGTAGGCATCCAGGGAGTCCAGGATTCGGGTATGAGAACCACAGAAGAGGAGAAAGCCACCATTTCAGAGATCATTGAACTGCTCAACGAACGTTTCGGCACAGAATTTACTGAAGCAAACAAATTATTCATCGACCAGGTAGAAGAAGACCTAGTTGCGCAGGAAGACCTGTCTGATCATGCCAAGAACAATACCCTTGAGAATTTCAAGTTTCCTTTCGAAGAGACTTTCGTATCAGTCCTTATTGACCGTATGGATATGAACCAGGAGATCTTCTCCATGATAATGGACAACAAGGAATTTGGCACCAGGGTCAAGGACTATATGGTGAAACAGGTGTATGAGAGATTGAGGGAGGAGGCGTAAAGTCAAAGATCTTATATAGAGATTTATGAGATGTTTGACACAAATGATGTTATATCCTTATTTTTCAATACGTTAACATAGAGGCTTATTTTGCCTCCTGTATTTGTTTTTATCTTTACAACTAACTCGTTGATTATATGACACATACTACAAAGCATTTTTTTAATGAAAGCTATTAGCATCTTAATTGAAAAAGATAAGTATCTGAGTGAAGTATTACAAAACAATCTAAAGCTTGAAGGAGTAATGCCCGGCTCATTACCGAGTGGCAGAATAGACAAGAAATATACCGGGATAGGTGCTACATACTGCGAACTTGAAGACCAGAACAGACATTCACTTGTTATTGTACCAACTAGGGCAATAGCAAAAGCAAAAAGCATACAACATAGTGCTTACTATGTCGCAGGTGATTCAGATAAGACTACGCATGAAAATGTCAGGTCGATAAAAATGGAGATAAAATCCGATTCCAAAAAGAAAATAAAAGTATTGATTGTTGCAGATAGCCTTAAGTGGTTTATCCAAACGTATGGAGATGAAGTATACATCAACTTCTTTATCCTCTTTGATGAGATCGATACATTCCAGGAGGAATCTAAATATAGACAAGCCCTGCAGGAATCCCTTGACTATTATAAGAAGTTTCCAAATGACAAACGAGCGGTAGTGTCGGCTACGATGGGGAAATTTTCTGATCCTGAATTTGAAGCGGAAAAGTTGTACGAGATAAAATTAGCGAAAAAAAACAAGCCAAAATTAGAGTTAATTCATTACGCCGGTGACTCTTCCATTGTATTGTCTGAGTATATTAAACAGAAGCGAAACAGAACCGATAGGAAGTTCTTAATTGCACTGAATAACCTTGATCGTATCAGACAGACAATCGAGCTATTAGAAGACGATGAGAAGTCTGTAGGGATATTGTGTAGTGCCTCTCGCAAGGATGAGGAAGCAGTTAAAGATTACTATTCTGAATTGAAAGATGGACAACTACAAAAAAGGATCAATTTCGCTACTTCTGCATACTATCTGGGTATAGATGTTTTAGAAGATCCAGCTCCTTACATGATTGTCTGTGCTGATGAAAAAAATCCTTCCTCCTTATTAAGTAAATCCCGCATCATTCAATTTTTTGGAAGGTCAAGAAAAGGCATCCCACATTTGACATTTATTTTCAATACATCAACAAGATATAAACGCACCCAGATTAAAGCGCGCATAGACGAGAAGATATCTTTATCTCTACATATTTTAAACTCCGTACTAAAAACAAGGCAATCTCCGGCAATTGATGACTTTTTGGACAAAGTAGAGAGCTTCTTTTCGAGTGAAGCAGTCGAGAGCAAAGTACCCATAATTAGAAGGGTGAATGGAGAGTTCGTTAAGAGTTATTTGTATTATGACCATCTTATACATAAGGAAGAGTCGTTAAAGCAGCTTTATGTTGATCCTGTGCGAACAAAGGACAACCTTGTCGATAGGTTCGAAATCAATGGTGTTAAAAGCATCATCGGTCCAACTACCCAGAATGCAAAGAAACGAGATAAAAGCACTTTAATTAGTCAAAACTGTATGGCAATCCTGACAGGAGAGGGAGAGAATGGAAGCTCAGAAGCCGAGAAAATTTGTAAAGAAATCTATGGAGCAAATAATACATGTATAAACAAACAGGAGTTTATTAGAATAGCATATCTGGCAGTTACTCCTTTCAACAATAAATCTGTTTCAAAACTCAAGGACTTGAAGTTTCAACTAGAGATATATTCTCAAGGAAGTAAGAGTAGATTTTGGCAAACATTTAACACATTGTTCCCGATGGGTAATGTATTAACAAATAATGAAATCCTTTCAAATATGAAGCTGCTGTTTGAGATACCTGGATATGCAACATATCTTCAGAAAATGAAATCAACTAATGCTGCTACCAGGTATCTAAAGCTCATTGCTGATACGAAAAAGGTAAAGTCCCAACCTACAACTTATAAGATGGGTGGGTTGAATGAGGAGAAGATAACTGATGAATTTTATGCTGATATTCCTGGAGCAACATACTCCATATAAAAGTAATTTAGAAGACTTACAATTAACTCTATTTCTATCATAAAAACGATTAGATTGAAGACTTTGGCATATTAATTATCCCTCAAACAACGAACTGAAAAACCAAAATCCTTAGGGTAATAAGATCGGATAATTACTCCCTCTTCATTGTAAATAAATCGACGGTATGCCTTTAAGGAAAAATACTCAGTTGAACTCCACCACCAGCTGTTGCTTCCAAGACCCAAGAAAGGTCCATTATCATCACGAACTCCAGAAGGAAGAGCATTAAAAGAAGTAGAATCAAAAGTAGGATTATTAACTAAACCTCCATCCTCCCAAAGCAATTTTGTGCCTGCTATCTTGCTTCCTTCATTCGAACCTCTTGTTCCTATTTCATCTGCTGAAACTTGACTCATACCAAGATATATCTCTAATTCCTTCCATTCTTCATCACTAGGTAAATGCCAACCATCTGGACATACGCCCTGAATATTGCTAGGATTTGTATCACTACTTGAGCTACCATTCATGGCAGCTGCCCAAGTATATAATGCCCCATATGTATTAGCATTTACAATGCTATCATTTTCATACCAACAATATGCTATGCTTGTTATTGATAAATTGTCCCAATCAGATTCATCAGCCACAAATGGTATTGCTGTCCCATCAGAATAATGTGTTGCTTTCAAATTTTCAGAAAGCCACACTTGATTTCCTACAGTCACAGTTCCATATGTATTGCCATCATAATCTTTTATCAGCAATCCTTCAGCGAGTAATGCGTTTTGCAAAGTATTTATTTGGTATTTAAGATTATCAACATAATTTTTTGTGGCAGCATCTTGCCCATTCAATGGATCTCCAAGATTTGTAATATTGCCATTTGCCATATTCATTGTTGCATAACTACTCAAATCTTGGTCGCCTGTATTTGTTCCTGACAGATTGTTGAGATTATTAATATGAATATCAGAAATATTAGCTGCTTGACTATTTATATAAATCGGATCACTTTCATCAATGATAAATTCACTTACATCTGGAATTTGATCATACACCCCTCTTGTTGAGTCAGATAATGCTGTGATTGTGGCATAATTGCTCAAGTCCTGGTCACCTGTGTTAATACCTTTGATAGCATTCAGCTTCTCTTTTTCAGTGTTAGTATAGTCATTAGAAGATAGACCCTTGTTTAATTCTTTGTCAACTTTCAGATTCAACTCTGTATGTGTCGCCAAACCACTTAGCTCCTGATCACCAGTATTAATTCCAGAAAGATTGTGCAATTTTATAATATCTGAAGAAGTTATGTTGACGGCATAACTTTCTACAAACAAAGGATCGGATTCATCAAACGTGAGAGCGACATCAGAAGAACCTGCATTTAAGGCATACGGAACACTAAGTAATTGACTGGCTCCTAAGTGAGTCCCATTCACTGAAACATCCAAAAAATAGGGTCCATTACTCCAATCAATTGAAGAAAAATCATCTGATGATGTACCTGATCCTATATCCAACTTGAGGATGCCGACTGAGTTAGTTGTTGCACTATGTACCTCTAGATACTCCGTTGAACCCTCAATGCTTCCTTGAAGCAGTTTAATTTGTATGGAAACTGTCTCATCTATCCTTGCAGTGCCATCTGAGTTTCTTAACATAGCTTGGTAGCTGAATGCTTGGGGGACTTGAGAATATATAGCGAGTGAAAGAACTATACCAATGAAAATTAAAATTCTTGATTTCATTTGGGTGAGTTTTAATATAAATAAAGTTATGCAATCCAAACGAACCAACCTAATCGAGCCTATTCAATTTTTTTGTAGCTTTATTAATCGAAACAACAACAATGAAAATCCTCACTCTCCTGGCACTAATTATTCCAAGTATTGCTATTGCACAAAATCCCTCTGCCTTTTCCGGAAGTTGGATGAGAACTGTTCCTGACACGGTCATTCTTCAGGTTACTAACTATTCGGTCGATTCATTTGAATTCAAATTGATTAGCTATAATCCCAATAGCTATGGCTACTTGGGAGGAGATAGATACTCAAATGATAAATACGCACGCTTTAATGACTCTACAGCCTACTTCAATGATGCAGTAGCAATAAGTGATGGCGAACCCTTGTACTATGAAGGAGAAGATCCCTGTGAGCTTCTATTTGAGTTTATGGACTCTTCAACGATAGAGATGAAGGAAAAGAACTGCAGTATGATATATGGAGGAGCTGGGATTAGTTGGGGCGGAGAATATGTAGTATTTAAAAAATAATTAACATACATGATTATGAAACGTTTGAATTTAGTAATATTATTGATATTCTTTTTCGGGAGTTTATTTTCACAGATCCCGCAATACATTAACTATCAGGCTATTTACAAAGATGAAGCCCTCGGTATTTACAAAAAGAGTAGCATTGCTGTAGTTATAAGTATCCTACAAGGATCACCTTCCGCATCAGAGGTGTTTACTGAAACCCACTCCATTACGACAAATGAGGATGGGCTTTTTACCTTGATGATTGGATCAGTCAATCAAGATGATTTTACTGATATCGATTGGTATAATGGTCCTTATTTTTTGGGAGTCAATGTGAATGGAACAGACTTTGGAACGAGCCAGATATTGAGTGTCCCTTATGCTTTCTATTCTGAGAATTCAGGAGATAGCTTCAGCAGAGAGTTTACTGATTTAAAAAATATTCCTGAGGACTTCAATCCATCAATTCATGTTCATGCAGCTTCTGAAATTAATGATTTATCAACTGTGTCGATAACTGCTGACTACAATGATCTTGTAAATAATCCTACCGAATTGAGTGAGTTCAATAATGATGTAGGGTATTTAACATCTATCAATGAACAGGATTTAGCAGCGTTGAATAGTATAGTTATCGGAGATACTACAATAGATTCATCTGCAATACTTGAAATCGATTCAAATAGCAAAGGTTTTTTGCCTCCAAGATTAAATTCTCAAGAAATATTTTCCATTATTAATCCTGCAGAAGGTTTAATTGTATACAATACTGATTTACACTCGCCTGTATATTTTAATAGAACTGAATGGGTTCAGTTCGATGGAAATCCAGGATTACCGTTTGAAGTCGGAAATAAATATCAAGGTGGAACAATTGTTTCTATTGATGAATCTGGACATCATGGTATCATTGCAACCCAAGACAATATTTCAGGTGGTAACAATGTTGACTGGTATACTGCAGTTGAGAATTGTAATGACTATAGTGTAGTTTTTGATGAAGAAGTTTATGATGATTGGAGGATGCCAACAATAGAAGAAGCTCTTGACACTAAAAAATCAATATTTAATTCTAGTTATATTTGGAGTTCAACCGAAATTGATCAAGATAATGCTTATCAAGCAATTACAACATGGGAGACCAGAGGACAACCTAAATATATTCTTTCCGGTGTTGCACATCCAGTTAGGGATTTTTAGCTATGTAACCTATTTAATGGACTCAAACTTATAGATCCCATAAAGGACAAAAACCTTGTGAAATATTATCATACTGACTAATTACAATTGCATTGATAATCCATGATATACTTATGAAATCGTTCTCCATAGGATAGATTATCAAATGAGTAGATCGATGAAAAATTATTCCAATTGGATTGTGGTACGCTACAAAAAATATAATTTTTTGTATTAAATCCCCACTCATCAGTTTTGATTTTTGCTATCACATATATTTTATAGTCATACTTATATGCTTTTACCTCCTTTAACCAAGTGGACTCAATTAAAGAAACGGAACTGACTTGAGCATAATAATAGCCTTCTTGCTTGACGAAATCCATCAGATCATCACAATCAACTTGCTGCGCAGTAATAGAAGTGATTGGTCCGATTAATATCAGACACGAAATAATTGTTAGGGCTCTCCTCATTTTTTATTTTCAAGTTAGTAAAAATAAACCATCTGTAACAGGATCAACTTGGGGCAACGGAAAAAGTTATCGCAAAAATTTTATAGTAAAAATCTGTAACAGTCTGTGTATCAGGGCGGCACCTAACATAATCAACCCCCACTACGAGTTAGCGGGAACATCCCCGTACCTTGAATATTCACTAAAAAATTAATCAAAATGGTACGAGTAACAAATTATGCTGAGAGGCAAAATTCAGCAGGAGAAACATTCTATTCATTAATCCTTCAAGGAGGGATAGAAATGGTATTGTCAAAAGAAACAGGTCAATTTTATGCAACGGCAAAAAGGGCATCAATCACATCGACCTTCGATGAAGAGACATGCAAGTCATTAATCGGTTCTGAACTGCCAGGCTCAATTCAGAAGCACAAGTGCGATCCTTTCGAGTACATAGTCCCTGAGACAGGAGAGATTATGAATCTCGATCATCGATGGGTATTTGTAAAGGAGGGAGAGACTGTCGAAGAAGCGGTCTTCGAGGGTGATGTAGTGACTGCTTAGTCCTACATCAAGTTTTGGACAGGGAAGTCGTTTCGGCTTCCCTTTTTTTATTCATTAAATATAGATAACAATGGAACTAAGAACAGCGGAAAGGAAACAAGCAAAAATTAAACTCGGCATACAAGGACCTTCAGGCTCAGGTAAGACCTATAGTGGTCTTCTTTTAGCATTTGGAATGGTTCAGGATTGGTCAAAAATTGCAGTAATTGATACCGAAAATAATTCATCGAACCTATATGCTCATCTGGGTAAATTTAAGGTCTTACACCTTGACAAACCATATACTCCAGAAAGGTACATTAAAGCCATAGAGACATGCGAAAACGCTTCTGTAGAAGTAATAATAATTGATAGCATTTCTCATGAATGGGATGGTGCAGGTGGTATACTCGAAACACATGGTAACATGACTGGAAACTCTTTCACAAATTGGAATAAAGTAACTCCACGCCATAATGCTTTTGTGCAGAAAATCCTCCAATCTCCAAGCCATATCATAGCAACGGTTCGCACTAAGCAGGACTATGTCCTATCTGAAAAGAATGGAAAAATGGTTCCTGAGAAAGTTGGGCTAAAGGGAGTGACAAGAGATGGAATAGATTATGAGTTTACTATCGTATTTGACCTGGATATTAAGCATAGTGCTACTTCCTCCAAAGATCGGACTGGTCTCTATATGGACAAGCCCCAATTCATGATTTCTGAGGAAACAGGGAGTAAGATTCGAGAGTGGTGTGAGTCAGGAACAGATCCTAAAACAGTAGTCCAGGAGATCTATAAAACAGATACTCTTGAAGAACTCAAGAATCTCTACCACCAATACCCAGAATTCCAAAAAGTGCTTTCTAGTGCCTTTATAAAGAGAAAAGAGGAGCTCCTTAGGAGTACAACTAATGTTATTGTCGAACCTGAAAATTAAACACAATGGAATTATTAGAATTAAATGAATCGCCTATTGTTGAAGTTGAGATGCAGGAAGAGATTTCCTCTGATCAATTTATCACCGCCAATACAAGACTGATCAACTATAATGAACTTAGAAATAAGTGTGCTATTCCTGTCTTTGCAAAAGATAATGAATCAACCATATCACATCCTGAGTTTATTGGAGCAGTGCGTTCTGAAGTGCGAAAATTCTTCAACGATAAGAAGGTATTAGAACCCTGCATTAGAGTATCCCACCCAATAAAGGGTCGTGTGCCGGAAGCTATGGGGAAACCTGCAAATATGCTAGCTGAGAACGAGAAGACAGTCTATTTTGAGCGTATGGGATTCGTAATGGATATCCCCGAGTTGAAGGAAACTGTCAACGGAAATACGCTTTCATTAACTGTTGGTGGTGTCAGAGCATATAACACTGAGAATTTGCATAGCAGAAAGTCTGAGGAGAGGTTTAAGGTCTTTATTGGATTCAAGAACCGGATATGTACCAATCTCTGCATTTTCACAGATGGTTATTCAGCAGATATCCGTGTACGAACTGTGTCTGAACTTAAGGATTATGTGACTCAGTTAATCACTGGGTTTAATGCTGACAGACAATTGAGCATGCTACGCACCCTGTCTGCACATTCAATAAGCGAAAGTCAGTTCGCCAAACTTATAGGTAAAGCAAGGATGCATCAATACCTGCCTGCAAAGATGAAGCAGGAGATACCTTCAATACATCTAGGAGATAGCCAGGTGAATGCAGTTGTCAAAGATTATTATCAGGACGATTCTTTCTGCAGGGACGACAGGGGCAATATAAACCTTTGGAACCTCTATAATCTCTTTACTTCAGCAGTGAAGACCTCTTACCTGGATACCTTTCTTGACCGCAATGTAGGGTCAACAGAGTTTATATCGCAAATGGCAGAGAGCATCCGGAATAGGAAGGAATTCTGGTATTTGTAATTATATCAACCTTTAAAATTAAAGAGATGGAAGTGAAGAATAAAATAGGGCAAAAGGAACTGGTTGAGAAGCTCTCTGATTTCAAGTCGGATGACAAGACCTATGTTCATAGGATTTCAGACAACTGGCAATTCAGGTTATCTCAAGGGTGCTTCTTTGTCAGAGAGTCTGCAAATGCCTACTGGCTGTTTGATTTGATGCTATCATATCAGAGCTCAACCACTCTAAAGGGTGTGTTGTTCCAGGAATGGAGTATCAGACAAGTGAAAAATGGATACCTACAGATTATTTGTAAAGACAGGTCAAATGATATCCGGATTGCACAGATAGTCAAGAAGCGAAAGTTTCCAATAGATGACCTTACAATCTATATTACCAATAACCATGCGCTTTTAAAATCTGAATACTGAGTATGGATAACAGAGAATATATCAACGAGTTGTTCAAGCATGTAAAGAGCGACAGTATATTGATCATTGATAGGAAGGGGCAGTTAAAGAGGTTATACTGTCCCTTTCCGGTTGAAGTGGTTGTTCCTGTTGGTCAAATGGGGAAAGGTCTTGTCGTGTTCGTTGAAGCGATCAAGATGACTCCTGACATGAAGGATGTTTATGTTATAGAAGGGAAGGCATATTATTTGTCATTCTTTGCTATAAGATACAATCCACTTCAATAATCTTTAAAATTGAGTATTAATAAGGAATTAATTGGTACATTTAGAAAACAAAGCCCCCCCAACAATGAAAAAAATACTACTGTTTATTGCCGCTATCATATTTATATCTGGATGCGAAAAATTTGAAGAGAACGAATTCTTCTCCTATACTGGAGATGTAATAATAACAGATGATTCTGATATAGATCTTTTTCGAGATATATTGGAGGGTAGGTACAATGTAATCAATGGCAATGTAGAAATTAGTCTTCCATATACACGCGATTTATCCTTCTTGAATGATATAAGAAAGATCGATGGAGATTTGTATATAGACAGTGTGAAAAAAGTTAACTTTTTTATTGACTTAGATTCCGTTGGTGGAAATATTACTTTGATTGGGATCAATGAAATATCAAGTTTTGATATCTTAGGATATTGCAATAGTATAACCTTTATAGAAAGTGAATTTACTGAGCTTGAGGGATTTGATAGATTGCTAAACGTAGATGCGATATCGATTATTAACCAGGTTGAGCCTATATCAATATTTGAAGCTTTTCAGAATTTGAAATACATTGATAATTTGAGAATCGATTCTCTTGATGTTGTCAGATTCGATGGTTTTTTGGATTTAAGGGAAGTTACAGGGCAATTGGTGATCGATAAACCTGGAGATAACGCATTCCCGGAATTAAAGAGAGTAAGAAACTTTCTTAGAATCAATAGGAATATTGGCGAAGACTGTTTTCCACAACTTGAGCAAGTGAATCAGGTTGAAATAAGTAATACAAGATATCTCGATTTATCAAATTTGTATTTCCTTCCTTATACAGTTCTTTCCTTAAATAATTGTGATGGTTTAGTAGATTTAGTTGGTATTAACCAGATCGAAGACTTAGGTGAGTTATATATAAACGATTGTGATAAACTACAAACTCTTGAAGGGATGAGTAATACCTGGAACCTATCACGAGTTGGTCTTCGGAATAATCCTAGCCTGACTGACGTATGTGCTATTTTGGCTTTGGATAATCCTATTTGGAACTTTAACATCTCAAATTGCGGAATTCAGTATAATGAAAATCAGATTTTAGATGGTTTTTGTTCTAACGATATATAGAGTCTAATACAACAACATCTTCTACAAATTAAACTTATTTGCCTGACTTTTGATATGCTCTCTTGATATGTTCACATAGGGTCTCATACTGCGATAATCGCTGTGTCCTGACATCTTCATGACGTCCTGAACAGGGATTCCCTGGGAAAGTGCATAGGTGATAAAAGTCTGACGAGCGGTATGCGATGTAACCTGCTGGTAGTAATAAACATTATTGTCAATCATCTCTCCTCCCTGGTATTCTTCCATGCGCACATAACGTGTAAATCCCATAGCATAAAAAAGCTCCTTCAAATAGTCGTTATACTTCTGATTTGAAATGCGTGGTGTGTTGAATCCATACTTGACCAGTATCTTGTTCGCAGTGTCAAGCATAGGGACCATCGCCTTAGAACTGCTTTTAAGTTGAGTGTAGTCAATTGTCCCATCAATGACCCAAGACTTGTCGAAACGCTGCGAGTCACTGTAGCGCATCCCAGTGCATGCACAGAAGACGAATAGGTCCTTAGTCTTCCCCATATATCCCTCGATCTTATAATCGATCACGTATCGGAATTCTTCAGGGCTAAGTGGATGAGGGTTCACTGCCAGCTTAGGAGTAAACTTCATGAAGGACCTGTCTATTCCAGGTACTGCCCATTTATAGAATGTCTTCAGGTAGCGTACACTCTTATCGATCGTGGAGTCCTGAAACTTCTCCACAAATATCATATACTGCTTAAAGCGTCCGAACATTACATTATCGAAATGCTCGAAATGTATTTCAGATTTATCCACCTCTTCGAATTTCTGAAGGAGTTTCATCAGTCGTAAGTAGTTTTTGTAGGTAGCCGGACGAGAATCCGCTGCTTTGTCTTTCATGAAGAGCTCGTATGCGTCCCAGAAATCTGGATAAAGAGACTGCTTCGGTTCAGTTTCCTTTAACGTGGGATCTTCAAGTACCTTATGATACTCTTGTCTGACCAGATGAGCGGTCGGTTCATAGCCGGCAGTCTGAACTCTCAGAGATGCGGTTATCATATTATTGGTGATAAGATCGGTTACCCGCTTGGCAAGCTTATACTCTACATGTCGGGGTTCGAGTGATTTAGTAGTTGGGTCGAACAGTTCCTCGGATTGGAACCTGGTGGAGATAGTAAACCTGCTATCCTGGTGGTGGTAATAGCAATATACATACCCCCTGATGCTAGTGATTCCGTACTTTGCCATGCTAAAAACTTTAATGCTGATCCAAAGGTCAGAAAATGCTCTAGGTTTTGCAAAGGTTTTTGGATATATTTTTTAGATGTTGTAAATTGCCTACTTCTGAAGGTCCTTCTATAAGTGGTGTGTAGCTTGAAAAGGTTTTCATCCTGGTAACAGGGGTTCGATTCCCCTACGGACTACTGGCTTAAACCTCTGTATATCAATTGATTACAGAGGTTTTTTCTTTGGGGTAATTCCAAGCTTTTTCTACTTTCCACCGAATAGAATATATATATCTGTTCGCTCTCTGAAGAGGGATTTATATAATTCTAACCGATTCCTGCCATAGATGATAACCAATTTTTATCGCTATTTCATCCACTTAAGCCAAATACTCAATTACTCTAAATACCTGCTAATACAGACATCAATTCTTTCAATGCCTTAGCCACATCTTTTTCATCTGGAATTTCAGTGTAGGCTAGTATTGATAATTCATTGGTATAAATTGTTTTTATCTTTTCCCACAGAAAATAAAAGTCCATAATTAGAGGTGACTCCTGTAACTTTCTTTTACTCCAACCTGGTGGTTCATCAAATTGCTGCTGATCGTTCTCAAATACTTTTCTGAATCGAGTTTTAAACTCCTCTGAATTCACAAAATTCCTACAATCTTTATCTTGTATTAAATGATAAAGGTCATAGAAGTGCCTTATTATTCCTGATAAACTCTCCACTGGATTTGAAGCAAATGAAAATCGCATGAGTGATACCAGTTTTTCAATTAAGGTCTGTTCCTTATCTAACACATTTATCTTGAATGATTCTAATCCGTATTTTCGAATCAACTCGTTCTGGCTATAGCTATGTAAATATTCCCCAATCATACTTTGAATGCTTACTTTAGAATATGGGAAAGGGTTTGCAAAGGAATTTATCTCAACAATAATAGATTCTGAGAAAGTAATTTCCTGTTTTTGTTTTAGTGTTTCAGGATATTGATATACTACCTTTCGAAAACGAGATCCCTTACTTGTCACACCTGCTATTTCAACTTCGATAAAATCACAGGTAATTTCCTTTTCTACAGCTCTTATCAATGTCTTTATTTGGTTTCCGGTTGTTCCGGGAGAAATGATTACGGCCAAATCAATATCTTCTGAGAAGCGCTTAATAAATTTGTGCCCTTTAGATAGAGATGTACCACCTTTAAATACAACAGAATCAACATAATTACTTTCAGACAAACGTTTCAAAACAAGACTAATCCAATAATCTTTCTCAATAAAATAATCCTTTGTTGCAAGATTGTCAGCTGTTTCTTTAATGGCCTTTTCAAAAAGACCTATGTTTGTATGCAGTGTCATTTTATTTTCCATTTTTGCATGTTAGGTAAAAGGTCAGGGCTCAGATTATATGTATACCAGCTTGTTGATTTCAGTGTTTTAAAGAGCTTAGCAGAAAGTTCCGTGTTACTTGATTGTTCGAAAAGTGCTCCGGCTAATGCCCTGGTTGAGGGAGGATAATTAAGCGCTAAATCAACAATTTGTTTCTTCTCTGCATCTGATAACTCTCCCAACAGCACAATGAGGCGGTTTAATGATTTTCCAATAGTTGCATCAGGAATGATTTTTATAAAGCGAATACAATCCAATAATTGGAGCAATGGAATATTGATTTTGGTAATTTCATTCCATTGACGCACAAATCTTATCGAATATATATCTCTATTAATTCTTTTCTTGTCAAATTGTACACCAATCTGAATAACATTTGGAACCTGCGTTGTAAAATTTAAACTATTGAAAATAGAGTAACCAGTGATGTAGCCGATGATTTTATTACCATCTTTCAAAAGGTCCTTTACAATCTCATATTCCTTAGGTTTCAATTTGCCTAGAATACCTTGCTCTGGCTTATAAAAACGGCCTTTGGATAATCTTGTAATTTTACCTGACTTTACAAGACGATACAACGCAATTTTTAAGGCACTCTCATTTTCTATGTTAACATCAAAATCATCATAGGTGAAAATGTATCCATCAGCAAACCCGTCAACCCTATTTTTAACTATTTCAGCTATTTTCATATATATATTTCTCTTGCAAAGATAGTAAATGTAACGTATTTACGGGTATTAACGTTACATGATTTTAATTTTATTGGGAAAATACGAATGAAAAATCAATGCTTAAGTGCGGTGAAATAATCGACATACATAATGGAACGCTTTTCAATCACCGGGAAGACTTCACAAAGATTGGAAGGAAAAAAGAATAAATATCTAACATAATAAATTCTGTTTCACCTTTGTTTCACCTCTCAGATTCAAAATCTTATAACTGCTTGTTTTTCTGCTATATACAATATATTTTCGATTCCCCTACGGACTAC
>CAZIFQ010000019.1:0-62002 GCA_964538375.1 uncultured Bacteroidaceae bacterium
GTCGGGGTAGCAGGATTCGAACCTGCGACCCCCTGCTCCCAAAGCAGGTGCGCTAGCCGGGCTGCGCTATACCCCGTTACATCTTCCGTAGCTTTAGCGAAGGAGGGCTTCATCCTTCATAGCCTTGGCGTTGGTGAATTTCGAGGTGCAAATGTATAATATTTTTCACTATTTCAATGCTGAAAGCCCAAAATAATTTCTCTTTTTTAATATTGACTATGCTATTTAGAAATTGAGTCAGTAATTAGCGCTTATATTAAACCTTTTCGAATAAAAATTTGAGCTATGAAAAGGTGAATTTATTCATCACAAGCACCCACTATATCCCTGACCTTTCTTATCTTCGTGCCCGCAGTAAATAAATCATGAATTACCTTTCGGCAGAAAATATTTCAAAATCCTTTGGTGAACAGCTTCTTTTCGAAGGGCTTTCCTTTGGACTTTCGCGTGGAGATAAGACCGCACTCATCGCAAAAAACGGTACGGGAAAAACAACCCTCTTGCGAATTCTCATGGGGAAGGAAAGTTCCGATAGTGGTGATTTTAAATTTCGGAATGGAATCAAGACCGCTTTTCTTGAACAAGCTCCCGAGTTGGATGAATCATTGACCATTGAAGAGCTTATTACCACGGCAAATACTCCTGTTTTATTAGTGATCCAATACTATGAGAAAACGCTGGCAGATCACGCTGAAAGAGAAAGTGAGGAGACAGGGAAAGCATTAGAAGAGCTGACCAATGAGATGGATCGCTTGCATGGCTGGGACTACGACAGACGCTTAAAACAACTCCTGGATCTGTTCAGAATTACAGATACTTCGCAAGGGATCTCTACGCTATCCGGCGGTGAAAAGAAAAGAGTGGCACTTGCTATTGTTTTGCTCGACGAACCCGAATTGCTGATACTCGATGAGCCGACCAATCACCTGGATATTGATATGATCGAGTGGCTGGAACGCTATCTTTCACAAACGAATCTTACTTTGCTGATGGTAACACACGATCGCTATTTCCTGGATCGTGTTTGTAATCATATTGTTGAGTTGAACAATGGAAAGCTATATCACTATAATGGTAATTACGAATACTTTTTATTGAAGAGAGCGGAGCAGGAGGATCTTCGAAAGGTGGAGAAAGATAAGGCTGGTCAGTTAATGAAAACAGAACTGCAATGGCTGCGAAGAATGCCCAAGGCGCGAACCGGGAAGTCTAAAGCACGGATAGATGCTTTCGATGCGATCAGGGATAAAGCAACACAAACTGAAGATAACAGCGAATTGAGACTCCAGGTGAAAATGCCACGGCTTGGAGGAAAGATCCTGGAGCTCGATAATGTGAAAAAAAGTTATGGATCACTGAAGATCATCAATGATTTCAGCTATAAATTTTTAAAAGGCGACAGGATCGGTGTCATTGGAAGAAATGGAACCGGGAAAACCTCATTTCTAAACATTATTTCCAGCCTGGAAAGAATGGATTCCGGGAAAATTGATGTAGGTGAGACCATCGTGATGGCTTACTTCAGGCAGATGGGCATGGACTGGAAAAAGGACCAGCGGGTTATTGATGTTGTAAAAGAGATTGCTGAAGTGGTGCAGCTGGAGAATGGCAGGACCATATCTGCCTCCCAGTTCCTTGAGCACTTCATGTTTACACCACAAGCTCAGTATAAGATAATTTCCAAATTGAGTGGGGGAGAGCTAAGGCGCTTGCATCTGCTAACCGTTCTGATCAAAAATCCTAATTTCCTTATGCTCGATGAGCCAACGAATGATCTGGACCTTTTTGCGCTCAACCGGCTGGAGGAGTTTCTGCTTAATTACAAGGGCGTTCTGGTAATCGTATCTCACGACAGGTATTTTCTGGATAAACTTTCCGATCACCTCTTTGTTTTTGAAGGAGAAGGAAAGATCAAGGACCATTACGGGAAATATGCTGAATATAAGAGAGCTGCCAGCGTTGCTAAGAGCCCTTCCTCCGAAGCAAAAACTACAAATAAAAAATCAGACGATGCTCCCTCCTCCGCCACAGCTGCGGAGGGCAAAGCAAAGACCAAACTCACTTTTAAAGAGCAGCAGGAGTATAAGAAATTAGAGCCGGAGATAGAAAAGTTGGAAGCTGAGAAATCTTCCCTCGAGAAAGAACTCAATGCCGGAACGCTCGACTATGAATCTCTAAGCAAAAAATCACAACGCATTTCAGAGCTGATTAATATCATTGATGAAAAGGTCCAGCGCTGGATGGAGCTGGGGGAGTTCGCTGAACCCTAACGGGCATTGCCCTCCTAAGCAACGAAGGAGCTCCTGGCATTTTGCGATATAAAATTCCTGACATTATAAAAATATATGTATATTTATAAGTGTATAAATATGTATATTATGTCAAGAAGAAAATTTGAAGATGACCATATCCGTAGTCTCACCAAGGGATCCGGAGGTTCCAGTTATTCAGTCATTTTACCAGCTCACCTGGTGCGTGAGTTAGGGTGGAAGTCAAAACAGAAGTTAGAAGTACGCAGATACGGCGACGGAATTTTGATAAAGGATTGGAATGAGAAGGGGTAGATTTCATTCTACCCTTTCGAATATTTTTGTTCATAATCAGTAGAGACGCGATTTATCGCGTCTCAATACCCTGGATTAATTCTCACGTCGAAGAATTCAGAGAATATACGTATATATACACGACTTAAATACGTATATTTTTCCGAATTAGAAATGTTAGAATACCAGTAATTGGTAGAAATTATTATGCTTATTTGTCGTTTTCTCCTTTTTCTTCCAAATTCATCCTGAGTTCCTCTACCCTTGAAGTATTATCCCAGGCATTATCCCAATCATGGATCGACTGCTCGAGTTCTTCTTTGAGAAGTTCTTCTAATTCATCAGAAAGGCGTCTTGCTTCACTGACATATTTCTTCTCATCATCACCGTGATGCTGGAACAGCTCTTTTTCAAAAAGTCGTTCATGGTGCTTGAATACCTTGGCCGCCCGGTGCGCCTGGTATCGGCTGAAGCCAAGAGAATTGAGTACGCGAACACCGGAATCTAATGAAGAACCCAGCACATCATTATCGTAATCTTCTATCCCTCTTTTCAGGTATTCGTAGGCATGGGGTTTGCTTACTGCCCTGCCTATAACTTTCAAATGGGGGTATTCCCGGGTCACATGATCCAGGATTTGTAATGCCTTATCTTTATCGTCCACTGCAATAACCAGGACCTTTGCATCAGCACATCCAGCAGCGTGCAGCAAATCCGGGCGGGAAGCATCGCCGTAATATACTTTAATACCAAATTTTCTTAATACCTGGATATGATCAGGATTGTCATCGAGAATAGTGGCTTTAAATCCATTGGCTATAATCAATCGTCCTATAGTAATCCCAAATCTCCCAAAGCCGGCAATGATGACAGGGTTCCCTGATAATTCGATTTCATCTGCTGATTTTTCATTCGTGGATTTTTCCACTGCGGGTTGGACAAACTTTTCATTAATGAGTAGAAGCAAAGGAGTAAGGGCCATTGAGAGGGCCACTATGATGAGCAAGATGCCAGAGATTTCGGGTGTGAGAACACTGTTTTGCAAACTAAAGGAAATCAAAACAAAGGCAAATTCACCACCCTGTGCCAGTGCAAATGAGAATAAAGTTGCCTGTCCACCTTTGAGTCCAAATGTCCTGCCCAGTCCCATCAGGATAATAAATTTTACAGCTATCAGGATGCCAAGCCCGGCAAATACCAATCCGGGTCGCTCCAGCAATAAATTAAAATCAATACTGGCTCCCACGGCGAGGAAGAACAATCCAAGAAGCAGCCCCTTGAAAGGTTCAATATTGGCTTCCAGTTCATGCCTGTATTCATTGTCTGCCAATACTACGCCTCCAAGGAAAGCACCAAGGGCAGGGGACAGCCCAACTTTTTCCATGGCTACTGCAATGGCAATGACAATCAAGAGGGCTGTAGCAGTAAAAATCTCACGCAGTCCTGTTTTAGCAATGATCCTGAATATGTACCTGGCGAGGAAGCGACCGATGAATCCAATAGCTGATATGACAATAAGAATCAGCGCAACCTGGACCCATCCGGAGATCTCCAGTCCTGCTATCATATTGACTTGTTCAGTATGTTCCCCGTCAGCAGGAAATCCCTGGTGCATCGCCAGCAAGGGCAAGAGGGCAAGTATGGGAATAACCGCAATGTCCTGGAAAAGCAAGACGGAAAAAGCTGATTGTCCGGCAGTGGTTTTCATCTGTCCTCTTTCTGCAAGCGTTTGCAAAATAATCGCGGTAGAAGAGAGGGAGAGAATCAAGCCAATAGCAACGGCCTCTGAGATACTTTGTTTGAATAAGAGAGAAATTAGCCCAATGACCAGGGTGGAAATTATCATTTGCAATCCTCCTAGTCCGAATATAGATCTTCGCATTTTCCATAAAAGACTTGGCCTGAGCTCTAAGCCGATAAGGAAAAGCATCATAACCACCCCAAATTCTGCAAAATGCATCAGGTCTTCACCCTCTTCGCCAATCAGACCAATTACAAAAGGGCCAATGATTACCCCTGCCAGGAGGTAACCCAGAACAGATCCAAGTCCCAGCCGTTTGGCTATGGGGACTGAGATAACTGCTGCAGCAAGATAAACCAGTGCCTGGTAGAAAAATCCTTGTTCATGCATGGCGTTTATTCTTTAATGTAATAAGTCATTTATGTACTCAAACTTCATTATTTCCTCATCATTAAATAGTTTTTCACGCAATGAAACAAGTACTTTCTTGTAATCATCTGCTGCTTTTTTGATCTGCTCTTCTTTAATTAATAATGAGCCGTGAGTGACAAAGGGAGGCAGGTAATCCATCTTGCATATGAGAGCAGTTTGTTCGAAATTTGCCAGAAACTGACTCATAGTAAAACGATTGTGGCCTTTCTCTCGGTATGCGTCTCTTGTGCCTCCAGTGGAGGTTGCTGTCATCAGTTTTTTTCCTTTAAGCGCATTTCCATTTTTTCCAAATGCAAAACCATGCTCAAATACCAGGTCAATCCACTCCTTCAATAGTGCAGGGGCACTGTACCAGTAAAAGGGGTGATGAAAGACAATGATATCATGTTTCAGTAGTAACTCCTGCTCTTCCTTTACATCAATATGAAAATCTGGGTAGAGCTCATAAAGATGTCGCACCGTAATATCTTCAAGCCCTTCAATATTTGCAACCATAGCAGAATTGATCTGCGATTTATGCGCAGATGGATGGACATATAGGATTAATATTTTATTTTTTTCCATTCTTTAGTAAGATTCATTGGGGAAAACTATTCCCGTACGAAATAATTATAAATATAAAAAATTATGGGTGTCTAATGGTAACAATTATCAGAGCGGAAAGTTTTTGTATAATTTTGAGATTGTCTTTTACTTATTTGCTGTGTTGAGACGAATGCACTAAATTGTATTTATTTCAGGAGTGAAATGAAATGAATTCATGACATATGAAGCAACTTAAAAGTATTAATCCATATACACTTACAGAAATATCTTCCCGAGATGAGCTTACAGTTAAGGGAATCAGCGAAATTCTCGGTCGTTCCGGAGGGACTTTTAGCGAATACCGTTTAACATCATTTGAATACCGGAAGGAGAGAATGCTGCAGGCAGCAGCGATCCTGGAAGAGGGTGTGGAAGCATTTGCGCATATTATTACTGTTGAAATGGGTAAACCACTGAGAGAAGCGGAAGCTGAAGTGAAGAAATGTGCCTGGGTGTGTAATTTTTATGCCGATAATGCAGAGCGTTTTCTGTCTGAAAGGGGTGTTGCAACTGAGGCCTCAAGGAGTAAAATCATGTATCAAGCCATGGGTCCTATTCTGGCGGTTATGCCATGGAATTTTCCATTTTGGCAGGTGTTCAGGTTTGCTGCACCTACCATAATGGCTGGTAATACATGTTTGCTAAAACACGCTTCAAATGTACAGGGTTGTGCCTCTGCCATTGAAGATATATTTCGCAGGGCAGGATTTCCACATGGCGTATTTCAAAACCTGGCTATTGGAGCAGGCAAAGTGGCCGGAGTTATAGCAAGCCCCGAGGTAAAGGCAGTTACACTTACTGGCAGTGAAGCAGCCGGGGCTAGTGTTGCTGCCGCGGCTGGTCAGCACCTGAAGAAATGTGTTTTGGAACTGGGTGGGAATAATGCTTTCGTGGTATTGGAGGATGCTGATCTTGATCATGCAGTAGAAGTAGCACTAAAGGCCCGTTTGCAAAACGGTGGACAAAGCTGTATCGCTGCTAAACGTTTTATTGTTGAGAAAGCGGTGAAGGAAGATTTTTTGAGCCGGCTGATACTGAAGCTGGAGAATATGAAAATGGGGGATCCAATGATGGATGATACAGATATCGGACCGCTCTTCTCGCTTGTACAGGCAAAGGAAATAAATGAGCAAGTGAAACGATCGGTGGAGCAGGGGGCAAAACTTATTTTTGGTGGGATCATGGAGAATGCCTTTTTCGAGCCAACGGTATTAAATGATGTAGTACCGGGAATGCCGGTATTTGACCAGGAGACCTTCGGTCCCGTGTTTGCTGTTACCGAGGCCATATCATCACAGCATGCCCTTGATCTGTCAAACAAGAGCGATTTTGGACTTGGAATGCAAGTGTTTACCAGCTCAGAGGATTCGACAAACATGTTTATTGAAGGTGCGGAAGAAGGGGCAGTATTTGTGAATGAGATGGTAAAATCGGATCCGAGGTTGCCCTTCGGAGGCATTAAGAAGTCGGGTTATGGCAGGGAACTGGCCAGGGAAGGAATCATGGAATTTGTAAATTGTAAAACAATATTTTTGAAATAGCGCTGTTCCTCATTAATACGCTCCGGAAACGAAAAAACGGAGTTTGGAAGAGATTGAAGAAATTTGGAGACGGAAAAATTAGTATTTGTTTAGCAAAGATTCTATGTGTTTTATCCTAAGAATTACTAATATTGTATCAACTTAGTACTCATTGGAACAATAATTGATTTTTAATTGGAGCATCTGAAAAGTATACGTGAAGATAATATATACCAGTTGAAGCTTGTTTCACTGATCTCGCTTGGTATGTTTCTTTTTATCTTGTTTTTTCATCCCTTTGATTACCTTGTTAAAGAGTTCAATGATCAATTGTTATTTGTCCTTGGTATTGCTGCAATTACATTTCTGATTCTTGTTTTATTCCGGATAATACTACCGGTATCGGCGACGAGAAGGATCAAGCTTGATTCATTAAAGATAAGTAATGAGGTGGGTCTGATTTTATTAATCTGGCTATTCATCTCCACGGCAAATATCTTCTATTTGTATTTTGTAGGACATCTTGAATTATCAATCTTTACAGCACTTAGAATCTCCCTGTTTTCTGTCTTTCCATCCATTATTCTGAAGTTGGCTGATGTGAATACCTCTTTGAAGGAACAATTGAAACTTCATGTGGAGAGGAACATTAAATTGGGCCATGATTTGTCTCTTGCAGGACAGGTGGAACAGTTCCCAGAGGTTTTTTTATCTGAATCTCAAAATGATAAATTGGAGATTGTTCCAGAATATCTTATGCTGGTTCGATCGGCTGATAATTATGTGGAAATGATTTACAGGGATGATGATGTAATAAAACAGAAGCTATTAAGGAACACCTTAAAGAATCTTCAGCAACAATTAAAAAAATACCCGGAGTTTGTACGTTGCCATAGAACCTGTATTGTAAATTCATCTTTTATCCTGAATCTTACTAACAGTTATAAAGGGCATCATTTGAAAATCCTTGATTACGAGGAGGAAATACCAGTTTCCAGGCAGTATATTATAAATATTAAGGAACTGCTTGATCGTGATTAGACCGCGCTATTCGCCCCCCAAATCACGTTACTCACCCCAGAAATTAGCTTGCTGCCACTTTTAGCTGTTATTCATCACCAATTTTGTCTTCCTAATAAAGATAGGTATACTTTCGTTGCGTTAAACTGGTAACTGCAATGAACTGTTGCCAGGTTTTATAAATTAAATCTTTAAGAAATGTCAAGAATCGTTGAAAAGTATGCAGAGCTTCCTAAGCCATTGAGAAAACCATTGTGGCAATGGTGGCACAAAACCATGAACAAGTATGATGGAGAAAATGCAGCTAATTTCATGAACTACGGGTATGAGAAGTTGAACGGAGACCCAAAATTGGTGTTGAAGGAAGAGGATGAGGCAAGCAGGTATTGTACTCAGTTGTATGATCACGTTGTAAACAGGGCTGAATTGAAGGGAAAGAAAGTTCTTGAAGTTGGATCTGGACGTGGAGGCGGAGCTTCTTATATTACCAGGTATTACAAACCTGAGAGTTATACAGGAATGGATATCACTCCAAGTAGTATAGATTTTTGCAATGAGTATTATAATGAAGTAGATGGATTAGATTTTAAAGCAGGTAATGCTGAAAAGCTACCCTTCGAAGACAATTCATTTGATTTCGTCGTTAATGTTGAGTCTGCAAGGTGCTACAGTGACATGCAGGCATTCTTCAATGAGGTATTCCGGGTGTTAAAGCCAAATGGTAAACTATTGATTGCCGACATGATTTATCCAAACGAAATTGAAGATTTTCATAAAAGATTTACAAATGCCGGTTTCAAAATCCAGCATGAGACAGATATCTCGAGAAATGTTGTTTTAGCATTGGAGAAAGATTCTGCAAGAAGAGAGAATCTTATTGACACTAAGGCACCAAAGTTTCTAAGAGGTTCATTTAAGACCTTTGCAGGTACTGTTGGAACTTCACGTTATAATAACTTTGCTAACGGCATATTCCAGTACTGGAGTTTTGTTCTAAAGAAGTAAGTAAGACCCGCGATTCAGGAGTGTGACGAACTGAATTGTGTTGGTCGCACTTATCCCGATTTTACACCGGGATCTAAAAACCCAAAAGGCGAGAACCCGGACTATCCGGGTTCTCGCCTTTCACTATTATAGTAGGCGTGAGCTCTTCTCATAGTAAATTCCCCTTTCTTCTAAATACTTGATGAAATAGTCGAAACATGCTTTATGTTTGCCAAGCAGCTCAGGTGGAAATACACCTTTTTCATTAAACAGACCATCCAAAAACAGGTTTGCTGCAGCTGTTGCAGTGTATCCGGTCGTGCGAGCCATGGATGAAGTTCCTGTTTCCGCGTTGTATTCATCAAACAAGCTGTATACCACTTCTTCTATTTGTCCTTTTGCATTTTCACCTTTCAAGCTTACCCGCATTACTGTAATCTCTTCCTCTTTTTCGCCTAATTGCCATTCATTGAAAAGGATCTTGCTCGTCACCTCAAGTGGTGTAACCATGTTTCCATTTACCTCTATTTTTTTAGTATCAAAAAAGCCACTCTCCTTTAATACTCTAATATATTCAACATGACCGGGATAACGCAATGTTTTTTCCTTCATATTAGGGATATGCGGCATGGTATAGATGATGGATCTTAATCCGTCGGAGTTGAATGATTCCAGTGTTCCGACTTTATCAAATTCAACATATTCACAATCCGTTAATGGCTCCCTGACAATTTCAACCCCGTTTTCAACATACCTTGCCAGACGGGTATATTCTTCAATGACATCAATGGGGGAGAAAGGAGCTTTGTAGCAAAATGGCCATTTTTTTGTTTTAGGCAAACCGCCCACCAGGCATTCAAAATCTGTAAGTTTCATTATCTCATTATAGTAGCCCAGAATGATATTGTCCATTCCCGGCGCTACTCCACAATCTACAATGGCTGTTACATTGTGCTTCTTTGCCAATGCATCAAGCTCCAAAGAATTTTCGGAAAAAAACGCAATATCTATTACATTCATTCCGGCCTCAATAATACTTTTAAGGGTTTCGAAGCCCATGAAGCCGGGTACTGCATTTATTACCAGGTCGTGTTGCTTAATTTCCTTTTGCAACTCCTTCTTGTTTGTAGCATCCAGCTGTTTAGTTGCTAAATCACTGCATTTTTGTTTTACATGGTTCAATACATCCTGGCTAATATCTGTTAGGGTCACCTGGTGTTTTTCTGTCATATCAATAGCTATAGCGCTACCTACCATTCCGGCACCTAATACAATAACATTACTCATATTTTTAGATTTAATTTTTTGATTACTCAAACTCCTTAGGTACCCCGCATATCAATTTCAAGGGTTTGTCGCCTTTGTTTCGATACTGGTGTTTTTCATCTGGATTTACCAGGGCAAAATCTCCAGCAGATATTGGAGTCTCTTCGCCATTTTCATTCACAAGGGCGCCTTCGCCTTCGATAATATAGTTCATATGTTCGTAGGGGTGATGGTGAAAGGGAGTGTGTCCTCCGGGTTCTACTGTGAAGACCCTGTATGAATAAACAGGTGTGCCGTCAGAACTGCCCAGGGGAAGTTGTCGCCATGCTCCTTTGGCACCATCCATGTGTACTTCTTTCTTCTCAACGTTTGATAGTGATACTATTTTCATCTGTTTAAAATTTTGTAATAATTAATATTGATGTAATTCCAAAATAGATACATTGATGGAATCGCTTCGTTCTCACATGAAATTTTTAATAAAAAAATAGTTCATGATCTTTTCATAACTCGATGATTTTCGATTACTAATATAGTAAATCTGTATAAGATATTTTGCGGCATTATTTTTGCACAATCTCTATAATAATCACTTAAATCCTACTAAAATGAAATACTTACTTACATATATTGTCATATTGTGTCTTGCAGTAAGGGTATCAGCACAACCGGCCGATCAACTGATAGACACTTACCAGGGGCCTGAGTTGAGTTTAGCATCAGATGTAGTTGTTCCGGGTATTTTTGGGCACGATGAGAAGGGATATTATTCATATTTTTATGACTATCGTCCTGGATTGGTTTTCCTCGATAAGGAATTTAGGGAGGTGAGGAGAAATCATATTGATTTGGTGGATGGATTACATGGGAGAAATTTGCTTGGTGTGGTTCATTTTCATGATACAATCTATCTTTTTACCACGGCTCCGAAACTGAAAAGCATGCTGCTTTTTGTAGAGACCATTAACAAAGAGACACTTCTGCAAAATGGTGACCGACGTTTACTTTTAAAAGTTCCTAATTTGGCAGGATGGGAATCTGATTTTGGATATCGCTTGTCAAGACAACAAGATAAGTTACTTATATATAGCCGACTAGATGTGCTTAGCAAGAATATTCAGGAGGTACAATTGCTTATGTTTGGCAGGGGATTCAATCTTGAATGGGAGACCTCGCAGAAAATCATATATCCACGCAGTCCCCCACGAAAGTCAATCATAAAGATAAGTGATGAGGGTGATGTATATTTTGTAAGCTTGCTGGACGAACAGAACCTGAGATCGGTCTGGGATGGTATCAAGAATCGTTATCACTTGATTGCTGTAACTGAATATGGCCAGGTAGCGAATTCTTATGCTTTAATGCTCCCCGATCTGTATATCAGGGGTGTCATGATTGAGCCCGGAGAAGATCATAAGCTGGTTTGTGCCGGTTTTTATTCTCCAACCCATTTTCGGGGTAATGTTGATGGAATCTTCTATTTCGAATTGGATAACAGGACCGGAGTCTTTCGCAACCAGTCATTCCATGAATTTGATCCCGGTGTTTTGAGGGAGGCCATTGCAGAGAAGTATATCAGAGAACCTGATGAGCTGTTCGAATTCAGGCCTCGTCAACTGATCAGGAGAGCAAATGGAAATTTTATCTTACTGGCAGAAAATCAGTATGATCAGAATTTTGATACCTATCAGAATTTAATTGCTGCATGCTTTACTCCCGGGGGGACCTTGAAATGGACCCGGGTAATTAAGAAACGACAAAATATTGATGTCGGTTCTCCCCTTAATTATTCGTCATACTGTGTTCATGCACCAAAAAATTCTAAGAATGTTCACCTTTTATTTAACGACCGTGATAAAAATGAATACCTTCCTGCAGGAGCGCGACCCAAAACTTTCCATCCCAATAGCCTGGCAAACCTTAAAGTAGTAACGCTTGGTCCTTCAGGGGAAACGACGAGTAGTATTATATACCGTAAAACAAAGAAAAGGATGAAAACACCAATTCCTTTGCAATACTATGATAAATTGAATAATGAGATGGTTATTCCTATGCTGCGGTGGAAGAGGTATAATTATATGGGTATAAGTTTTAAGGAGTAAGGATGCTTCGCATGTTAGGGGAACTACGTTCGTTAGAAGGGTTTACCTAACTATAATAAAAGCCCCGGGGAGATTTTCTCCGGGGCTTTATTATTGAGGAATACAAACCATCTCCATCTGGAAAGCGTGGTTGTAAAAGAGGATGATTAGATCAAAATCTCGCATCATTTGAGACGGAATAAATTTAAAAAATTCCTTATAGAGGAATAATGTAAATAGTATTGTACAGTTATAATGTTTTTTATACTTTTGTCATGCTCATTTAAAGAGCGCGTTCTCAACATAAAAAAGAATTAATTTAGCAATAAACGGTGAGGTGGGAGAGTGGCTGAATCCACCAGTTTGCTAAACTGGCGTACTCGATTAGGGTACCGGGGGTTCGAATCCCCCTCTCACCGCAACACATCCCCAAACCCGATCTTTGATCGGGTTTTTTTTTGAAGGAACCCATCCCGAGCTTGCTCGAGGATGGATAACTGAAAATAAAAAAGTACCTGAGAGCGTAGCGATCAGGTTTGGGGACGTGTTGCAAGGCCCAACCTTAAGGGATCATGAAATAATCCCCCTCCAAAAAAGACGCCGGCTGGAGCTGAATAATTTCGTTTTTAAGATCTTTTGAGGGATCAGATTAATTGGGTATGATTTTTGAGGATACTTTTGAGAAAGCGAAGTTCATGTTATTTTTTTGTTATTTTTATGGCTTCAAAAATTAATACAGATTAATAATGCAGGTTACGAAGAGCAGTGTAAAATCTTACATACTAAGAGGGTTGGTTTTTTTATTGATGTTGCCTTTTTTCTATTCATGTATCCAGCAAGAGGGATATGGAGGAACAAGTGGTATCGAAGGTGTTTTAATGACAAAGTATTTTAACGACGACTATTCAGTTTTGATTAAAGAAGAGCCGGCAGTTGATGAGGATGTGTTTATTCTCTTTGGTGAAGAAGATTTTCTAGGTGATAAAGTAGCTACAAGTGTTACAGGTGCATTCGAATTCCCTTTCTTAAATGAAGGTGACTACCGGCTTTATTACATGAGCGTTGATACAGCAAGCGTTTCTAACGAAGAGGGTACTGTGATCATAGATCTATCGCTCAAATCAGGCAAGACTACTGATCTTGATACAATTTATCGCTTTGAAGTACTCAACTTCGATGATGGTTCAGGAAAACTTTCAGGTGTAGTAAAGCTGATCAATTATAAAAATGATACTTTCTATCCATTCCTGGATGTAAAAGATATTACATTCGCCCAGGAGCAGGAAGTATACCTGGTTTATGGCGATCATGAATTTTATGACGAGAGAATCAGGACCAACTTTGATGGTTATTTTGAATTTGATAATTTGATTCCTGGTGACTATTCTGTCTTTGTATATTCTGAAGATATTACCGGCGGTTCCCAGGATATTGAAATTGTAAAAAATGCAACAATTACAGAAGAAGGCGAAGCAATCGATATGGGTGAATTTATCATTGAAAAATTATAAATTTATTGAAATGAGATCCAAATACTATTATATAGGACTATTACTGCTTTTATTACCTGCTTTGTCATTCGGACAGGGTAACAAGACAATAAAAAGAAATAAGGTTGCGAGTCAGACTACCTATGAATATTTCCTTGCAGAAGGAAAAAAAGAACCAGTCATTGAGAAGGTCGAAACTTTCGATGAAAATGGAAATGTATTGGAGACCAAAGAGTTTAACAAAAGCGGAGAAATTCGTTTTTGGGAATCATATACTTACAATGAGAACGGAGATTTAGTTGAGCAGAAATCTATGGATGAAAAAGGTCGTGTTGAAGAGAGAATAGAGTATGTCTACAAGGAGGAGTTGATAAAAGAAAAGAGATATTTTGATGTAAAGGGTCGCCTGGTAAAGAAGAAGACCTATTCATATGAATTTCGGGAAGAGTAAAAAACCAATTTAACTGATAAGCTTCCAATCCGGAAGTTGGAGCACCCACTTTCAATGTTTAACTAGATTAGAAGAGATGAAAATGAAAATAGTTTTCAGAATTGTATTGACCTTGCTTATTTCATTTTCTTCATTTTCTATTGTGTTTAGTCAAGATTTCCAAACTAGAGCCAGTTTTGGAGTTAGCATGGATCTGACAAAAGATCTCCGGGCATCTCTTGAGCTGGGCCAGCGTTTTCGCAACAACAGCATGGTAAATGATCGGTCACTTATTACCGGATCTGTCAAATATGATCTTCCTAAGGGGTTCACTGTAGGAGGTGGAGCCAGGTACATGCTGGTTAATTCCGATGGACTACTGGAATCAAGATACAGGTTTCACGGTGACGGCAATTACAGGATGAAATTTTCCTCCTTTTCTGTGAAACTGAGAGAGCGTGTGCAATATGGTTTTGATGACATTTACCCAGGTAGCAGCAACAAACTAACAAGCAGAAGCAGGGTAGGGGTAGAATATGATATTTTCGGTACTCCCTTTTCACTGTACTCAAGTTTTGAGATTTATCTTGTGCTCAATGATCCTACCAGTTATTCGCCTTACACATTGAACAAAGTAGTTGCGGGAATGAGCTGGAACCTGCCTAAGAAACTGAACTTAAAATTATATTATCTCCTTGAAGATGAGTTGAATGTCTGGAATCCGCAACAAGCTCATATTGTAGTCGCCGCGCTTGGATTAAAATTGTAATTACTTTCTGATCAGTTTTCCGCTATAAACCTTATTTCCTTCTCCCCTTATGCTTAGCATATAGATACCGGGTCTCATGTAACTTAAATCATCCAGGAATATACTTCCCGAATATTGATCAAGGTTATACTGAGCTTGAAATACCTCCTGTCCGTTAATATTGTATATAGAGACCTTATATTCCCCTGGATTGTGGTTGGGAATCTGAATCCTTGTATTATATAGATCTGAAGGATTTGGGGAGATAATGAGCGAAGGAGGTGTTTGAATTAACGACAGCTCCTCACCAGTATTTATGCACGAATTGCCCCACTCAATATCTAACCAGTATAAGCGATTTGAAATCCACTCCTTTAGAAATGTAACTTCTTCTTCATATGTATCGCCAATGAAGTCATTGGGCCAAACGTATGTTCCCAAAACCGGCCATCTTTCAAAATTCTGCTCCAGTGAAGGCCCAAGATCAATTATGCAACTGTCAATAATGGTATGCAGTCTTTCTTTATTCAGAATGGTCTCTTTAAGCTGGTCCCACCTGCAGAAAACCCTATTCATGAAATATGGATCGTACATCAATCTTGGCCACCAATACCTTCCTACCGTTTTTGGATACATCCAGTTATAAACAGCATTGATATCTCCGCCATAATCCATATTGCCAAAGGTTAGATTATAATCCCAAGGTGGACCGGCAAAAAGTCTGCCTCCTTTCATGTCGCTGGCTTTATAGAAGAAGGTGCTCAATCTGTATGCATCAACGTCTTTATTGAATTCATGAAAAATCAGGTAATCAACGAACGATGTGACATTAAGGTAAGCCCTGTATCCGTTGTCCGGATCTTTGTAATTTGAGTTTGAAAGTACCAGGTCCAGGTTGTTGGTCCAATCTTTGATATATTTTGCCTGGACAGCAGTAAGCTCATCGGCTTTTGGATCATAATACTCAAAAGTATTGTGAGGAAATCCGGCAATGGGCGGGTCAACCGGTGAAGTCCAGTACTCATTGCTTGCCAGGTTATTTGTTCTGTCAATCTGTAATATGTATCCCCCGGAGATATCTGCTTCGCCTGGATCCTTGATATTCACACGGTACAGGTCTCTTTTTACTTTTTCGGTAAGGACATATACTCCCCTGTAATCATGGTTTATGTACAAATCAATCAATCTTGTCTTGGGAGACCAATGTCCCATGGCCTCATACACCTTATACGATACAATATTTCTTAGGAGCGATTTATCACTGTATGGTCCGCCCAAAACAAAGTCATTTTCTCTTGGAAGCCCCAACAGAGATATATTATTGTTGGTTCCTGAATCGGTTTGGGTCTCAATCGTATATGATTTCTTTGGAAACATTTGAGATGATGAACCACGTATTTCGATACTTATCTTCCCATCATATTCGTTGTATGAATCGTCTGGGTGATTCGTTTCGCCTGGGCCATTATATATGAGTCCCATATCAGCAACAATTCTGGGATCATTTTGTATGGTTCCACCATTGGTATTTATAACCATTATTGGAAGGGATGCAGAGAAGCTGGCCGGCTCAGTAAACCAGGATGGTGTCGGATTGAAATATGTGTTTCCATTGTTAATCCCGGCACTTAAAAATGTATTTGAAGAGAGGTCTGAAGAAGTACTACTTTGGTTGTGAACTTCAATACAAAGGACATTCTCCCCTGTAACCAACCTTGAGACATCATCTTCTGTCAGGAAATATCGATAGCTCCCCGGCGGCAATTCCTCAATATATACTTCGGTGAGTTGATTCCAGGATGTTGCTGAATATGCTTCACCCATATTGTCCCTGGCGATCTCTTCACCGTTCAGGTAAGCAACAAATCCATCATCAAAATCCATATCAAGTATGAGTTCCTGGATGACGCCTGGATCTGAAACATTAAAGCGGTATCTAACATAAACTGATATGCAAGTAACCACTGTGTTGTCGTCGTCATCTCCATAGCCAATGCCAGCAACACCATCTGTCCAACCCGAATCGTCAAAACCAAGTGTATTCCAATCTGAAGGAACATCACTTGTTGGAGTCAGGTATTTCACACTCTGTCCGGTTTCAATGATGGTTTCCCAGTGGTCAACTGATTGAGCAATCACTGTTTTCGTGCAGATACTGTTCAAGACAGCAAAAATGACAAATATTAAAAATTGAGTCTTCTGGAATGGCATTAGTAATTAGTAATTAGAAAGTATATTTTTCGCAGATCAAAGTTATTAGAAATCTACAAGTTGCAATAGCTGTGTATTAAATTTTTTGTGTAATGCTATTTCAGGACGAAACAGATTTAATAAAAAAAGAGGATGCCCCTTTTGAGACAGCCTCTTTTTTTATAATTTGTTAAAATTTATTGAACAATAAATTTCGCAACTCCATTTGAAGTTCTTACAAAATACATACCTGAAGATAAATCATTAACTTCTATTGTATTTCTCTCAGAAGTTTTAACTACTCTTCCTACTGCATTAATAATGATGTATTGATCAGCTTCAGCTGATACAGTAATGTAATCTTTTGCAACAGTTGGATATACGCTAAGAGATTCAATAGTACGCTCTTTGACAGAGGTAGCTATATGCTTACTATATACACCTGTCCAAAAACCACCATCATTTATTTCAAGTGAAACTGTCATAATATCCTCCGATGCATTAAACTCAGCAATATAAGTAATAGCATCAGGAGCATCTAATGGATCGGATATTTCACCACCATTATATGCTTTTGGCAAAATAAGGTGAGCTCCGACTCCTGTAATTGTTAAGGCTGAGCCAGTAAGTTCCCAAGTTGCAGCATTTGAAGCATCGTGTGGAGCAACTGGTGCACCGCATCCTTCTGCTTCTGCTTGCCATGTTTCTAACCAGGTTTCAGTACCAAAAATGTTCATAAAAGTGCCATCACTTTCGAAAACAACAGAATCATCCATGAAGCATCCCCTATCATTAGGGAAACCTATCTTCCACCAGCTAACATCGTATTGGGCTGGTCCAACACCAATCGCATTATCAACTTCTGCATAGGTCCATGTAGTACCTGCAATTTGAGCGCTTACTCCAATTGTAAAAAGAGAAATAAAAAGTAGTGTAAATAATTTTTTCATAGCAATTAATTTTTTGTTTGTAGTAGTTAATATTGAAAATTGAAATTTAAGATCAAAGTCCTCCTTTAGGGACTTCATTTAATTAATAATTAGTTTTATTGTCCTGGTATACATTTTATTGATATTTAACTTTAAAAAATATATACCTGAACCAAAATTAGTATTTTCTATTAATATTTCATGTTTTCCACTAAAATAATTAACATTATTTAGTACAATATATGTTAATTTTCCACTAGCATCATATAAATTTAAGTCAACCACAGCAGCTGTTTTCAAGTAAAAGCTGATTTTTGAAACAGATGATGATGGATTGGGGTACACAGATAAGATCTCTTCAAGTAGAATTTCATTTTCAATGCTGTTTGGTGAGTATTTAAAGCCAATAGCATCCAGCATGGGCTGTATTTCACTATTCGACATAAATAGATTCCATAACATTTGACTCCTGTAATTCTCAATCATTAATATAATCGGACCCTGGTCAATGGCAAGATAGGAATTTGCATACCAGTCCCTGGATTCATTAAAGGCATCTTTAAATCCCATCCAATCCCATGTTTTGTCACCCAGGTTCCTGTAAAAGTGTTTCAGTGCAAGTATTGATTCTTCAGGTGTATAGGGCATCGATGAGAGCGCAGCAGTAGGCGAAATGGTCCCATTATCCCTGGTTGAGCCTGGTTCATGTGCCAAATAGCCATCCGGATCGTCGCTGGCAGTAAGTCCCCAGCATTCATCGCTGTATCCCGTGTGTCCAAATGTATTAAGTTCACAATATGCCTGCTGCAACAGTGAGTGGCTCCTGTTCTGATCGAAATAATTGGCAAAATCATCTTTCTTATCCCTTGGATCAAATCCCAGAAATGAGTAGTGAGCAAAGAAGAGCGGTCCACCAAATCCGGATCCAACATATAGCTTTTGATCATAAATTGTTCTTGGTACTGCATAATTGTTCGAAGTCCATCCTGTTTCCCATAAACTGGCAGGAACTCCATGCGTTGGGGAAGCTATTGCCAGCAGATAGACTATTGCAGCTTCGTTCCATCCTCTCACCGGCATGTTCATATCCCAGCTATATTCAGGCGACCAGTGCCAGTAGATAGCAGGTGAATCATTTTGCCTGTACCAATCCCATTCAATCTCTTCCCAAAGCGTTGTTGCTTTTTCCACAATAGACTGCTCCGTGGTACCTGTGCCAGTAAAATACTGACGAATGGTGAGTAATCCTTGCGCTACAAAAGATGTCTCTACGATGTCACCACCGTTGTCTTTTGGACTAAATGGGATTACGTTGCCCGTATTCCCGTTGAGCCAGTGTGACCATGCACCGTGGAACCGATCTGCATTTTCTAAGAAAGTCAGCATCGTTAATAATCGCTCAGCACCTTCTTCACGAGAAATAAATCCTCTTTCAATTCCTACTGGTATAGACATTAATCCAAATCCTGTTCCACCAGAGGTCACTGTGTTTCCGGAAGTATTCCTTTCCCGGGCCAATCCTGAAAACTCATGTCCAAAATCCCAAAAATATCGAAATGTATATTCCTGCACCATATCCAGTAATTCATCATCGCTGAAAGGCGTGGTAAGAGCTGTAGCTGCTTCAGATGGATCAGAAGGTTCGTTAGTGGAATTAATGGCTTTAACCCGGTAGGTGGCTGAAACATTGTCTCCCAGATCTCCAACCCAGTCTACCATGTGATTTTCATCTGGATCCATTAAATCAACTATCGAGTAATTTGCACCACCATCTATTGATCTTTCGACCCGATAACCCTGCAGATCGCTTTCAGGGTTGAAATCCCAGCTGAGCTCAACATGTTTTTCATATCCTTCTGCATTTAGGCCAGTTGGTTGAGCTGCCGGAGGTGAAGTTCCATCTCCCACATAAACACGCATATCGTCAATATACAGGGTATGCTCAACTCCATCGTCGAGATTCTGCTTGAAGCCGATGGTTTTTATTTGTGTAA
Organism: uncultured Bacteroidaceae bacterium; assembly: GCA_964538375.1. Taxonomy (GTDB): domain Bacteria; phylum Bacteroidota; class Bacteroidia; order Bacteroidales; genus JAUUZQ01. Next base: position 19,954 of record CAZIFQ010000019.1, read on the forward strand.
AATCTGTACCGTCATTGGCATCTGTAAACTGAGATATGGGAATTTTTACTTTTGTCCAGACCCCGGCTTGCAGATCATCAGTCCAGTCTGATATAAGGTGAAAATCAGATTTATGATTTGTCGTGTCCTCTACAAATACTCTTGGAAGATCAACAGCAGCAAGCAATGTTTCACTTCTAAGAAAAAACTGTAGTGTATCAGCAGCACTTATATCATAATCCGTCCATCCAATGGCAAAAGCAATAGCGAACCAATTACCTCCTGTCATAGATTTCCATTTTAAGCGAAGTGAATTTAGTCCTTGCTGGGCCAAAACAACTTCTTCCACCGGAAACTTTCTTAAATCACTTCCCTCTCTTTCAAGCTCACTATCACCTGATAGTTCCATCCAGCTATAGTCATAATAGTCTGATGCAGGGCTGTCCTGGAAATAGTAATAGGTCTGAGCATCCAACTGGATAAACAAAAATGCCAGTAGCGTAAATATTATTGCTTTCTTAGTCATCTGCGTCGCCATAATTGTCATTTAGTAAGTGTAAATGATGCTGCATGAAGCTCATCGGAATTTGGTCCTATCAGTACATTGAAATCACCTGGTTCAACAATATATTCCTTGTTACTGCCTATGAATTTTAAATCTTCCCGTGTTATTGTAAATGCTACTTCCTTCGTCTCACCTTTTTCAATACAGACTTTTTTAAAGCCCTTCAATTCTTTTACCGGTCTTGTTACGCTTCCAACCAGGTCCTGGATATATAATTGGACAATCTCCTCTCCACTATAGTTGCCGCTATTGCGCACTTTTATTTTAATGTCCAGCACATCGTTCAATGCAATCAATGTGTCGCTTAGTACGAGATCGCTATATTCAAATTCAGTATAGCTTAATCCATAACCAAAAGGATAGAGCGGATCATTCACTACATCGAGGTATTTTGTTGTGTATTTGTAATCCTTCACATAGGGACGGCCTGTATTCTTGTAATTATAGTAAACCGGTACCTGGCCTACGTTTCGGGGAATACTCATTACTAGTTTTCCTGAAGGATTGTAAGCGCCGGATAGTACTTCAGCTATGGCGTCACCACCGCGTGTACCTAAATGCCAGGTGTATAGTATAGTTGATGCTTTTTCATTTAGAGCAGCAAATGTGAGTGGTCGTTCTGCCATGATAAGTATCACAAGCGGTTTACCTGTTTTGATCAGTTCATTGGCAAGTTCTTCCTGGAGTCCGGTGAGGTTCAGGTTAGATTTACTGGCAGCTTCTCCACTATGTTCCTGGTTTTCACCAATGGCCAGGATCACAACATCTGATTGTCTTGCCAGCTTTATCGCTTTCCTAAAACCGGATTTATCATTGGAGTAGTAATCGCACCCCAATTCGTAATTGACGATTGATCCCGGATATTTTTGTTTTAATCCTTCCAGTACGGTACTCACCTTGGTATGATCTCCGGCACCGTGCCAACTCCCCATCATATCGAGCTGATTATCAGCTATTGGACCAATAACGGCTATTTTTCCGGGATTGTTCAATGGAAGTATATTCTGATCATTTTTCAGTAATACAATCGATTCTTTTGCAGAGGCCAAGGCATGGGCCATTATCTCTTCGGAATAGATAGTCTCTTTCTCTCTCTCTTCATTAAAATATAGATAAGGATCATCGAAAAGTCCAAGTTGAAATTTTACTTTCAAGATTCTTTTCACTGACTCATCGATGGTTTTCATACTAACCACTCCCTCTTTAACAGAAGCAGCCAGGTGATCAATATAGATAGCTGATTGCATGTCCATATCCAGTCCTGCATTTATTGCCAGTTCTCCTGCATGTTTTCTATCACTGGCGGCACCATGATCCACAACCTGGTCAATGCCGGTGTAATCAGCAACCACAAAGCCCGTGAATTTCCATTCATCACGAAGAATCTTGCTTAAAAGGAACTTATTCACATGGGCAGGCACCGCAAAGAGATCGTTAAAGGAGGCCATCACGGAAACTGCTCCGGCATCTATTCCTGCCTGGTAAGGCGGTAGGTAATCCTGCCTGAATGCTATTTCCGACATATCCACACTATTGTAATCGCGACCTGCAATGGGCGCTCCATAGGCAGCAAAATGCTTTATACAGGAGGCCAGGGTATTGTTTTTTGACAGTTCATCCCCCTGAAATCCCCTGACACGTGCCTCGGATATTTTCGACCCCAGGTAGGTATCTTCACCATTCCCCTCAGAAACACGGCCCCACCTAGGATCTCTTGATATATCAACCATGGGGGCAAAGGTCCAGTTGAGTCCGGATGCTGTTGCTTCTTTAGCAGCCATTCTCGCAGTCTTCTCCATCAATTCAAGGTTCCATGAACAGGCCTCTGCCAGAGGAATGGGAAAAATCGTTTTATGGCCATGAATAACATCATATCCGAAAAGTAATGGAATACCTAGCCGGGATTCTTCAACTGCAATTTTTTGTAAGCCCTTATTGTATTTAACAGTATGTGCATTAAATATATTCCCACATCTACCCGCTTTTATTTCTTCCACGTAGTCATCTCTCATCACGGGTCCTGTAACATCCCAATTGCTGGTATAGAGCGTCAGTTGTCCAAGTTTCTCTTCTAATGTCATCATTTTTAAGACTGAGTCAATTCTTTTATCAAGTCTATGACTGTCAGATAAATTAGAATTTTCACTATTACATCCTGTTACCGTCATGAGTATTCCAATTATGAAGATACCTGTATATTTTTGAATTTTATTAGTTCGGCCTAAGGCCTTACTGAGCTCAACTGTGTTTCGGTTCATATTTATCGATCTGTTATTTTACTATCATTATTTGAAAAACCAAGCAGTTTCAGACCCTCTTTCACTTCAGGATTACTCATAAACAGCTCCCAGAGCAGTCCGCTGCGATAATTTTCAATCATCAATACAATTGGTCCCTGGTCAATGGCAAGATATTTTTGTGGAAACCAATCGTATTCCTCACTAAATGCATCATAGAAGCCATAAGGGCCCATTAATTTTCCCCCCAGGACTTCATAGAAATACCTGGCAGCTTTCATCGATTCCTCAGGGGTGTATGGAAACGAAGACAAGGCAGCAGTGGGGGAGATCACCCCGATGTCTCTTGCCGGACTATGTGCTGAATATCCAGCGCTGCTTGAATTTGCAATTTCAATTTTATGCTCTTCATCTCCTTCCAGCGTTTTTCTATTGACAGAATAACTTGCTGTCAGCCCCCAACAATTCTCTCCATACCCTTTGAAGCCACCGGGGTTCTCCACGCAGTATTTATAATCTATAAGAACGTGATTTATGTTGTGTTGCCAATAGTCCGAATAAGTATCTTTTAAATTTCTTGGGTCGAGTCCAAGGAATGAATAATGAGCCCAAAAAAGAGGTCCTCCAAATTCTTCACTTCCATTGTGATTCATATCCAGGGTAAGACCATATTTTTCATTGTTCCCTTTGATAGCTCCACTTCTTGCCCAGCCCTGATGATAGGTGTCTGGATGGATGGAATACGCTGAGGGGAGTGCGGCCAATATATACGTTATAAGGCACTCATTATAGCCCTTGATTTCGTGGGACATTTCCCATTCATATTCAGGAGACCAATGCCAGATCAACACATTTGAGTCGGATTCATACCAATTCCACTCAATCTGATCAATGTAATTTTCTATCCTCATTTTGAGAGTATTCTCCTGTTCAATCTCAACATTTAAGTATTGCTTTACAGTGAAAAGTCCTTGTGCCAGGTAGGAGGTTTCTACTAAATCTCCACCATTATCTTTCTGACTAAACGGTTTTACTTCACCGGTTTCACCGTTCCACCAGTGGGGGCAAACACCATGAAAACGATCTGCCTTTTCAAGGAAATCAAGAATCTTTTCCAGTCTTTCAATTCCCTCTGTACGGGATATAAAACCCCTTTCGATTCCAACAATTATGGCCATAATTCCAAACCCGGATCCTCCCGAAGTCACGATTTGCTTGTCATTCTGTGGATATTTTCCATCGACATGGAACCTTTCCCTTGCCATTCCGGAATTGGGCTCAGCACCATCCCAGAAATATTGAAATGTATAATATTGTATAGAGTCTAGCAGTTGTTCATCACTTAAGATGACTGCTGGTGCTTGTGATAAATTCTCAGATCTATCTTTAGTTTTTTGGGAGCAGGCTCCCAGGATAGCAGCAATAATAATTGTGCTGATAATAAAGCTGAAATGCCTCATTGTTCTTAGTTATTAGATAGGAGACGGACGAATCCGTCTCCTAAAAATGCTTAATAAACTACCAACCCGGATTTTGTTCTACACTACCGCCACTTAGATCGATCTCTTTTTGAGGTATTGGATAAAACTCATTTTTTCCGGTTTCAAAACCGTATTTAGCAAGTACTGTTGCTGCTTCTCCCGTTCTCAGCAGGTCCCAATAACGATCTTGTTCACCTGCAAGTTCCAGCCTTCTCTCTTCCCAAATATCTTCAATTGTTGGACTCCCAATGGGGTCCAGATCAACACGTGCCCTTACTTCGTTCAGTGGTTTGGCCGCATCTCCACCTGCATGTATGGCTGCTTCCGCATTGATAAGCAGAATATCCGCATACCTTAGAATCCTGATATTCTGATCACATCCATAAGGTCCTGTTTCCTTGGGGACTCTGGATGGGAGATATGCTTTGCCGTTATACCTGGGTAGGCCGGCGATCCCTTCCAAAACATCAACTCCCTGGATGGTATCGCCATCTTCCGTTATATCCCCGAAATAGATAATGGTAACTTTCTTTCTTACCGCATCACCGGCAGCATCGAAAGCATCTGCAAGCGCATCAGTTGGGATGAACCATCCCCAGCCAAACTGTCCTCTAACAGCTTGTACCTCAGCAAACTGACTATTTGAAAGACCACTTTCTCCTGGTACTTGTGTTGCTACAACCTCAAACAGAGACTCGGAACAAAACTCCTGCTCAGGTCTGAAGAGTGCGTAGAAATCATCCCACAGCACATAGGGTCCATTATTAATAATATCGTCTGACACTGCTTTACACTCTGTCCAGTCTTCCCTGTACATTAGTGCTTTTGCCAGCAATCCTTTGGCAGCCCAGGCAGTCACTCTGCCATACTCTGTGGGAGGAACTGTTTCGGGAAGATCAGGTATTGCTTCACGCAGGTTTGTTTCAATAAAGTCCCATGTCTCTTCTTCAGTTGTACGAACTGCTCTTTCCGGTCCTGCCGGAATCTGGTCGATAAGGGGAACTCCGCCATAGGCACGTGCCAGGTAAAAATAGTGTAAGGCCCGAATGAATTTCGCTTCAGCAATCATTCTATTTTTTACTGCTGAACTCATATCTATATCCGGAACATTGGCCAGCACCTGGTTGGCCAGGTTTATTCCTTCGTAACGACCGGTCCAGAATTCATGAATTTGTGATTGTGTCTTGGTAAACTGGAAATTATCATAATCATTGGCCCATGAACCATCGCCAGGACTGCTTCCCTTGGATATTTCATCAGAAGGAAGAGATCCCAGGATCAAATAGTTAAATGCTGACACATTCCATGACCTTAGATATCCATACATGGCATTTACAGCTTTGACAGCATCTTCTTCTGACTGGAAGAATTCATCAACCGGAACTTCTCCCTCGGGTGGGAAATCCAGGAAGTCCTGACAGGAGAATGAGAATCCCAATATGATTAAAGTTAATATTATGTATTTTTTCATGACAAACGTTTTTTATGGTTCGATAATTAGAAATTGATGGTAACTCCGGCAGATGTAATCCTGGAAAGTGGATATATACCATAATCCATTCCTGCAGTAGTTGGACTGCCACCAGGGATTTCCGGTGAGAAACCGTTATAGGCAAAGCTTGTAAATGGATTCTGTGCACTCAGGTAAACCCTGATTCCCTTGCTGGTAATTTTATCGGTTAATGAGGCAGGCAGCGTATAACCCACTTGGATATTTCGAATTCTGAAATAAGCCCCCGACTCAACAAAGAAGGTATTTGGGTAAGCATTCTTACCTCCTGCGACATCAGCAGATGGGTAGGTATTGCTTGTGCCTTCTCCATGCCACCTGTTTTCTGCAAAGTCAGCATCATAATTCTCATTTCCATACCTGCCGATTCTTTTGGCATTATAGATTTTATTACCTGCCACCCCGTGCAGATCCATTGAAAAGTCGAATTGACGGAAATTAACAGTTGCGTTAATGGCATACAGAACTTTTGGTGTATAGCTTCCATAAGAAATCCTGTCCAGATCATCAATAGCACCATCTTCATTCTGATCAATATATTTAAAATCTCCGGGTACTGCATCTGGCATGATGATATTACCTTCGCTATCGACATAGTCTGTAACCTCAGTAGCATTTTGGAATATTCCATCTACTTCCAGTACATAAAATTCACCTACCGGATGACCCAGTTGCGTGAATGTTGCTTGTGCTCCATTAAAGGCATTTCCAGCATAAAATGGTAATGTTCCCGGTTCTAATTTGTGTACTTCATTGTGATTATATGAAATATTTCCACCCAGGGAATAGGAGAAATCTGCGCTCACATTATCATTCCAATTCAGCGTAAGCTCAACTCCGCGGTTAAGGATATCAGCGTTGTTATCCAGGTAACTGCTACCCGCAGTTCCAATAGAACCAAGAACAGGCACCGGAAAGATGGCTGATTTTGTAACCCTGTGATAGAAATCGAAATCCAGATTCAACTTGCTATTGACCATTAGTGCTTCAATTCCAATATCATATTCTTCCACAGTCTCCCATCTAAGTAAGGGTTCCACCACGGAAGTGATGGAGGCGCCACCTGAGATGGCTGAGCTCCCGTATGGCCCATAAACAAGCGAATAATTCGGATTGTTATTTACCGTAACAGTGTAAGCATTTTGAGGAACCTGGTTATTTCCCAGTACACCCCAACTGGCTTTCACCTTCAGAAAATCAAAGATTCCGAGATCTTTAATGAAATCTTCTTTAGATGCGAGCCAACCCAAACCGAGTGATGGGAAGGTGCCCCAGCGCTCTTCACTTGGGAAGGTTGAGGAACCATCACGCCTGAAGGTGGCTGTCATCAGATACTTTTCCTTGAATGAATAGAAGAGTCGACCAAAATATGAGGTACTTCTAATCAATGAACCCCAGTCACCTGCGGTTAAATTTGCAATTTCTCCGTTACTTATATATAATGTTGATGCAGTGAAATAGGGAACCCCGGCTGTTGAAGCATTTAATCCCTGGTTTTTAAATTGTACAAAAGATAAGCCCCCCATAACTTTCAGATGGTGATTTCCTGATTTCAGATCATAGGTAGCGATATTGTCAAATGTATAATTGAATTGCTGTGAATTTGATTTGTACAAATGCGATATGGTATCATTCTGGGTCACAGACACCCAATATTCCGGGGTATAACCCCTGTTCTGCTGATAGTTCCCATCAAGTGTAAAAGAGGATCTTATTGATAAATTTTCAATGGGTTTCAATTCTGCATATACATTGGCCAGTGCATTTACGCCATGGTCGATATTGTCATGATAGTATATGGATGCTGCCGGATTTGCAAAATTACCGAAGCCCAGTATGACCGGGTCAGTATAAGCACCATTATCCAGCTTAGGGGCAAATGCCGGTGGGGCAACATATGCTTGATTAAGCACATTAGCAGCATTATTAGATTGCCAGCCGCTGATGGTCACCCCATAACCTGCTTTAAGATATTTGCTCACCTTTATATCGGTATTTCCCCGGAGGTTAATCCTGGTGTAATCATTATCTTTTATCAATCCTTCCTGACTCGTAATTCCTAATCCATAATAGTAGGTAGCGGTCTCATTTCCTCCCGTTATTCCAATATTGTGATTTTGGATCCTGGCAGGATTCAGAATTTGCTCAAACCAGTTTGTACTGGTTGTATATGCTGTTGGATCGAAAGGAGTGGATGAAGTACCTCTAAGCTCTCCAGCAGCTAACTTTTCGTTGACCAGGGTGATGTATTGATCTTTATCGGCCATGTCAAGCAGATTAGAAACTTCCTGGATTCCTACATATCCTGAATAAGTTAATTCAGGTTTCTGAGATTTTCCTTTTTTAGTGGTAACGAGGATCACACCATTTGCCGCTCTTACTCCATAAATAGCAGCAGATGAAGCATCCTTCAGTACCGTGACACTCTCAATTTGATGGGGAGAGATTGCCCCTAAATCGTTTACAAAAACACCATCTACAACATAGAGGGGATTTGCATTAGAGCGAACGGTTCCCAATCCCCTGATTCGAATGGTTGGGGAGCTACCGGGCGTTCCACTATTCGTTACCTGGATACCTGCTACTTTACCTTGCAATGCTTGTCCAATGTTAGGAACAGCTTGTTTGGTAAGTTCATCTCCCCTGACGACAGCAATAGTTCCTGTAAGGTCTTTTGCCGAGGAGGAACCGTAGCCGATAACAACGACTTCGTCCATATCAAATGCAGTCTCCGTTAATTGAATATTGATTATGGTCTGACCATCAATGAGTATTTCTTCAGTCTTATGTCCTATAAAACTGAAAACTAGTGTTCCATCAGATGGAACAGTAATTTCATAGTCTCCATCAACATTCGTGATAGTTCCTTGTTGAGTGCCTTTTACAAAAACTGTAACTCCGGGCATCTCAACATCATTTGCATCTGTCACATTCCCACTTACAGTCACTGCTTCCTGGGCAGTAAGCATGAGTCCAGACATTGTGAACAATAATAAAAGTAATAGTCTTTTCATCATTTGTTTGGTATTTGAGTTTAGTATATTTTTAGACTAAAATGTATTTATATGTAAAACCTTTTGTTGTATCAACCCATTCCTGATCGGCAGAATGGTTTAATGTGTATGGAATAGCGTGAGTTGTATCATCACCTAAGCCCATATAATTACCTGTTGTTGCTGTTGAACCACTTTGCTGAGACAGGTTCCAATCTAAATAATTATCCCAGTTGCCCGAATCTAAATAATTCGTTGTGTCCATAGTACTTTGAGCATATGGAAATGCAAATTCTTGCAAGCAGAAAGCAGATATACTTATTATATGAATGAGTTTTCTCATATTTTAAAAGAGCTCACTTAAGTTGTCTAAAGCAAGTTCTATAAAAACAGAATTGAAGCATCGAAAAAGATTACACTTCTGATGCTATTGATGAGAGTACTGGTATATAGAGTACATTATTAATACGTTATAAAAATATTTAATGTTGTAAATAATTGAAAACTAGATAAATAAAAGATATTAAAAATGAAAAAATATTATAAAATATATTTGTAAAACTAATAAGTATTTCTATATATGTATTACTATTTTCAATTATTTAGATATTTTTGGTGTAAGAATGCATTGTAAGAACCTAAATTGGACCTTTATGTGTGAAAACTCGAGACCTAAGCTTCTTTTATTGGTAGCATTTATTGCCTTGGCTGAAGTTTTTATCTACAGTCAGCAACAAACGCATTTAAGCATCCAGAATTTTAACAAGCAGGAGTATAATGCAGAGAGTCAAAATTGGTCTATTACAGTGAATCAGGAGGGATATATTTATGCAGCAAATAATGCCGGGTTACTTGAGTTCGATGGAATTGAATGGATTTTTTATCCAGCTCCCAATGGGACAGTTATTCGATCAGTTGCAGTGGATAGTCAAGGACGGGTATTTACCAGTGGGTACAGGGAAATTGGATATTGGGAACGAGATATTTTTGGGAACCTGAATTATCAGTCTCTTAATCAAAAAGCTGAAGCATTATTTAGTCCAAATGAGGAATTCTGGACCACCCTAATAACCGATAACAGGGTCTATTTTCATTCTTTTTCCTCTATTTTCATTTATGACTATGATAGTTTCAAGGTGGTAAGACCAGATGCGATGATCAGTTCTGTCAGTGAAATCGAAAATCAACTATACATACATATTTCCCAAAGAGGGATGTATACACTTGAAGATACTGTGCTAACACCTATTCTTCCTTTTCCACAATTGATGAATGCTCATGTATATTTCGTTACTTCAAATAATGATGGGAGCCTTTTAATAGGGACTGAATCATCTGGATTATTCATATATAAGGAAAACGATCTTCGTCCATTTTTGGTAGAATGGAAGGAGTATTTTTCAAAATATAAAATCAATCGAGGGGCTGTTTCTAATAATGGGAATATAATTATTGGAACACTCCTCGGTGGAGTTCTAATCTTTGATAAAAAGGGAAATTTATTAAGTCATATTAACAACACTAATGGACTTCAGAATAATACTGTGTTGGGAATTGATTGCGACGCAGAAAATAATATTTGGCTTTCCCTGGACAAGGGCTTGGATTTTTTATCCTTTACAAAGGATTCATCATATACTTTTTATCAGCATGATGAAGTTGGAGCAGTATATGCTGCCACGATACATATGGGATATTTGTACCTAAGTACTAATCAAGGTGTTTTTTACCGTAAATGGAAAAATGAGAATGAAAGATTCCGAATCATTCAAGGAACTCAGGGACAGGCATGGAGCTGTGATGTTTATGAAGATCAGCTGATTGTTAGCCATAATGCGGGGTGTTTTAGAATAAAGGACAATATAGCTGAGGAAATTTCTGCTGTACCTGGTGGGTTCAACTTAATTATGGATCCGGTAAACAAAGATTTTCTTATACAGTCGACTTATTCAAATATTGTTTTCTACGAAAATGTTTACTCGAATTGGCAATATAGCTATCAACTGCCTGGATTTAATGATTTAATCAGGTATATTGAATTTGATCATCACAATAATCTTTGGGCAACACACATGCATAGAGGTATATACAAGCTACATCTCAATGATTCGCATGATTCAATCATTAATTCACAATACTTTGGAGATTCGATATTTGGACAGGAGTTTGATATTCAGGTATTTACTATTGAGAATCGTATCGTTTTCACAACCGGGAGGAAAATATACACCTATAATGATCTGGATAACAGCATTATACTCTTCGAGAGTTTAAATGATAGTTTAGGTAAATTTGCAGAATCACATCGTGTCATAGCTGCCCCGGATCATCATTACTGGTTCATTAGCAAATCTGGAATAGCGCTATTTAGATTTTTTAATAATTGCTATGAAAAAATCAAAGAGTATCCAATAGAACTATTTAAGGATCATCTTATTATGGGATATGAAAATATTTATCCGATAAATTCAAAAGAAGCTATTTTATGTCTTGATAATGGTTATGCAATTCTCAGGGCTGATGAGCCTGATCTGTCCGGACTGATAAAGGACAGAAAGCTATATGTTAAGAATATTGAAACTAAGGGTCCTGCAGGCAAAAATGAGTATTTACCCATTGATCAAAATAACATAAGAGTCCCATTTAAAAAGAGAAACCTTACCATGAGCTTTGCATTCCCTTTGTATTCAGGTGAGGAGCTTGAATTTCAGTCATATATTGAAGGACTTGATGTGCAGTGGAGCACTCCTTTGGATAAACCAATATTCAGTTTTGATCGTATTCCTCCTGGAGAGTATCAGATTAGAGTAAGAGCATTTAATAAATGGAATATGGCGAGTATAAATGACCAGTTCACACTGCATGTAGCTTCACCCTGGTATTTGACAAAAGTTAGTTTCCTTGTCTATGCTTCGGTTATAGGGTTCTTGTTATTGGGTGTCAGGTATTATTTTATCCGGCGGATCAGAAACAGGGAGCGGAGAATCCGTGATGGTAAAGAGAAAGAATTGATCAAGCTGAGAAATGAGAAATTAAATGCAGAACTATCATTTCGGAGCCAGGAACTGGCCAATTCAACGATGTCCATCATCAAGAAGAATGAGTTCTTAATGAATCTGAAGGAGACAGTCAAGCGGCAGAAGGATGATTTGGGTACTCGCTATCCCGATAAATACTTTTATCAACTCACAAAGAAGATAGATAATAATATATCCAGTATGGATGACTGGAAAGTATTTGAGTTTCATTTTGAGAAAGCCCATGAAAAGTTTTTACAGAAGCTGAGGCAAAAGTATCCTGATCTGAACCATGGCGACCTCAGATTGTGCGCATATCTGAGAATGAACCTGACTTCAAAAGAGATTGCACCATTGCTTAGGATTTCTGTAAGAGGGGTCGAAAATCACAGGTATAAATTGAGAAAGAAACTGAATCTGAAACCTGATGAAAATCTTACTGATTTTATTATGGCTATTTAGCGCTTATGAACTACATTTTCATAAATTTGTTTAGCATCAATTAAGAATATCATGCAAAGGAAATTATTTACGCTTTTGAAGTATCTGCTTGTTTTGACTATGTCACTTCCCCTGCTTCTCAATGCTCAATCGTTAATACCCCTGGGCAATGCTAATAAAAAGCAAGATGTTGACAGCATAAGGAACGTTATCTCCCCTATTCCTATGAATGAGATAAACAATGCATCTAAAGTGGCATTTACCTTGTATTCCCGAGCCGGTAACAATAGCTTGAATGAGGAAGCAAGAACAGCAATCTCTGCAGAAGTTGACGGCCTGGTGAGCAAGACCCAAACGTTTTTCAGTGATACGGTCGGTGTGGTTATTGATGAAATGAATTTCAGGGAGCTGGAAGTCATAAATAATACACTCTTTCTTTTGCTGAATAACCTTGTTAAAATCCAGGATGATATTAATCTTCCCATGAGTAATATTCAGGTTGATATTAAATCCCTGGAATTAAATAGATATCAATGGTTCCTGACGCTCAAGGGAAGCGATGAAGAGACCACCCCGGAGGCCATAAGGAAACGTATTAGCGGTGTCATAAGGCAGAATGATTCGGTCAGCAGATTATTGCAAGGGGACATTGATTTCCTATTGACACAATCCGATAAAATTACAAGTCAGCAGATCAAACTGGATCAGTTTAGCATTGATTTAGAGGAATACCATAAGTTGAGCGGAGAACGTGTGCTCAGAAGAGAAATGCCGGCTATTTGGTCCTCATTTACCGTTGAAGATTCAACAGTCGTGATCAGCCAGTGGGGAAATTTCAAATCGAATTTCAAAGATGATACCAGTTTATTAACTACGAAATATGCCAGCCGGCTCATAATTTTTGCCTGCCTGTTTATTGTTTTGCTGGTGCTGGTGTTTTGGATTCGCAGCAGTGTAGATGCATCAGAGTTGAAGGGGAAGACTGTGATGATGAGCTTATACCTGAACAAGATTTTTCACAAACCAATTGAGGTGGCACTCCTGCTGGGGCTTTATCTTATTAGATTGTTGATTCCTGAAGTTCCTGAAACCTACAGCTCACTGCTGGCAATTATTGCAGTGTATGCAGTGTTAAGAATTGCGTTTGACATTATTCCAATAGACTATAAACGACATTTGCTTGAGTTTGCCGGTGCTTATATCCTATATAAACTTTATAATCTGTTTTACGATCAGTATTTCTTCTCAAGGATCGTATTGCTGATAACGCAGGGTATAACCTTCATATTCCTCTTACGGTTTGTATTGCATCGCAGGTTCTCAAAGATCAAAAAAGGAGCCCTGGCGCATTATTCCTTAATTGCAATAGCGAGTGTTTACATGATACTCATTTTCTTATCAATAATAGGAACTGTTGTTGGAATTCTTTCCATTGCTGAGTACCTGACAAGTGCCATTGTGCAAAGTACATTTCTTGTACTGTCAACTTATGTCGGCTTTCATGTTGCGGTCTCAGTTGTATTTCTATTATTGTCGAGTTCACTGTTCAATCAGTCGAACATCATTAAGAAGCAATTCTCCTACATTTTTGGCAAATTGTGGGGTTTACTAAAATTCGTCTTCGTACTGTCATGGATTTTTATGTCATTGGCCTACTTCAATTTTAAGCAGCCCTTATTTGATTGGATATCAGGGATATTAAGCAGGGAAATGCATGTGGGTGAAGCACCGTTTACACTGATGAATATCCTGCTTTTTATTTTTGTGATCTGGTTGTCAACATTCATTTCCAGGATTGTACGTGCCATCTTGCAAGAAGAGATTTTTACCCGGGTGAAAGTTGAACGAGGAGTGCCCTCAACAGTAATTATGCTGGTCAGGATTACACTTATTAGTGTTGGATTCCTGCTGGCAGCTGCAGCAGCCGGGATGCAGTTATCGAATTTGACAATTATAATCGGTGCCTTTTCAGTTGGTATTGGTTTTGGACTGCAAAATATTTTTAACAACCTTGTATCAGGACTGATACTTGCCTTTGAGCGTCCGATTAAAGAGGGAGACACCATTGAAGTACAATCCTTACTTGGTGTTGTTAAGAAAATTGGAATCAGATCAAGTGTTGTTAGAACTTATGATGGAGCAGAGGTCATTGTGCCCAATGGAACATTGATATCTAATGAACTGATAAACTGGACCTTATCTGACCAAAATCGCAGAATGGATATTAGGGTCGGCGTAGCTTATGGTACTGATCCTGATAAAGTATTGCAGATACTCTTGACAGCTTCAGAAAAAAATGAAAGTATTCACAAAAAACCTGAGTCGAGTGCGTATTTTATTGGATTTGGAGACAGTTCTTTGGATTTCAGATTATTGGCATGGACCGGACTGGAACACCGCCTGGAAGTTGAGAGTGCCTTGCGATTGGAAATCAACAATGAAATCAAGAAAGCAGGTATCGAAATTCCATTCCCGCAAACCGATCTGCATGTACGTTCTGTAGATGGGAAGGTTATTCGGGATGTAAAAAGTAAAAAGTAAAAAGTAAAAAGTAAAAAGTGAAAAGTGCCCGGTGAACTACAATTTCGAAAGTAGCTCCTCCCTGTGTTGCGGGCTTACCTGCACAGTGGATTCCCCTATGTGAATCGTGTTCCCTTCGAGGTAGTCAATCCTTTTTACATTGACGGCGTAGGACTTGTGCACCCTTCAATAAACAGGGTATAGAGCACATGACGGTTATACCCAGTACCAATATGCACGGTTTTATATGCTTACCGAAGGATGTATATTAATAATTTAGTTCTTTTTAAAACTCCACTTCCAGTATGAACGGTTCAAATACCTGGCAGATATAAAGTTTCTCATTCAGCATAACGGCAGTAGATCCGGCGCTGATAGCATCACCCTCAGTGTAGTATATAGTAGTAATTTCCTTCGTTTCCGGGTTTACCTTCCAAATTTCCACCGGGGATGGGTTAAGTGATGATTTGACATGAGAGATGAACTTTAATGGCTTTACATGGCCTGCAACGTAAATCATCCCGTCGACAATGCGAATATTATCGTTTCCAGTTAATCCTTCGATTGCATCCTGGGGTACCAGTTCATCATTTTCTATTGTAAATACATGTAATTTGTTATTGACAGCATCACCGGCATAAACGGTATTCCCAATACGGTTTATCCCCGCCGGATAACCCAGCCCTTCAGCAACAACTCTAGCTTCCCATGAACCATCTTCTACTTTCTCTATCCATACAATATTTGCCCTGTTAAGCTTCATCGCCTTTTCCAGTATGCTCCCTCGTTTCCCGGAATCATTAACAATGATTATTTCTCCATTGGGTCCTAACGTTAGTGCATTAGGGGAATATACCAGTTCGGAGCTGATAATCTCCTTAAATTTCAATGTGTCAACTCCAACTTCATATACATATACAGGGTGGAAATTTATGTCATGTTCGTGACTGATCACATATAAGAGTTGAGGTGATACAGTACTGTCGAGGAAGATGCCATGCGGATTGAAATGCAGGGAGTCAGGCACACCTGAACGCACCAGCGTATCGACCCTTTTAGATTGTGGATAATACGCAACAATCTCTCCAAAATAGGCCTCTCCCTCACGGCGGTTGGCGCAAGATATTAAAAGTCTGGCTTCGGAAGTGGATCGATCAATCACCATGTCCTCAGGTCCGGATCCAACCGTAATTCTATTTTCAGTAACGAAAAACTTTTTTGAAGTAGAGGTGCATGAGACCAGGAAAAGGCATACCAGGATTGAGGTTGTGAGTTTTGAGAGCATTTTTGTTTTAAAGGTAGGGAAAATGAGCCAATGACCAATGGTCAGAAACAGGCGTAGTAGGTGCCTGGTGGTCATCCGAAGATAGTGGTGGTGAATCAGCTTCTGTTATTGAGTTGTATTCCTTTTGTGATGTAGACAACTTTTTGAATTGAGATGTGATAAATCGACGTCTCTACGTTCTATTTAATCTCTCCATATTCCCAACCCGTTACTGAACTAATTACAGGAACAAGCAGGTTCGCCATCTTTTTCTGTCCTTCATAATTAGGATGCCAGTTTGATCCCAGGTCCTTATCATCTATCATAAGGTAGGTGGGGATGCCTATGAAATATGTATTTGGATCATCCAGATGGGTGCGATTGGCCTCCACCATCTTCTTTACATAGGAATAGCATGGTTCATCTATCATGGGACCTACAATGCAGAAAACAGGAATCTCGCCATATTGCTCTCTAATGAATTTTACCAGGTGGGTGTATTTTCGGTTAAATACTGTCTCAATAGGATGTGGCTCTGTGGAGAAATCGTCGGTTCCCAAATTGATCACAACCATATCAGGTTTCCAATTCGTAAAATCCCAAAGGGGTTCTTTCTCTTCATCGAATACTTGCTTGTACCTGTCTGGCATGGTATATTCAGATGTCAGGTTTTCATCACCATAATTTCTTACTACACCCTGACCTGAATGAGCAATTACGTGGTATTCAGAGTTAAAAGCCCGCGCAATAATTTGGGCGTAGCTCTTATAATTGTTCTCAGTTACGGCCAGGAAATCTTCTTCCTTATTTTTTCCTTCAATGCCATAGCCGCAGGTGATGGAGTTGCCAATAAATTCAATTTTGTGTTTATACCCGGCATCTAACTTTTTTAGTGAGGCATTATCATCCAGAACAATACTTTTAAAAGTGGCTTTTCCTTCTTTTCCTTCTGTTCTTTTAACAATTTTAAGTGTGTGATCTCCGTCCGGAAGATTCTGTGCTATCCTAAGGTCTGTGTTTCCCATTACACTTACCACCTTGACAGCTTGGTCGTCGATGAAAATATTATAGTAGTTTTCTTTTGTATCTTCCATCTTAATGGTACAGGAGGTGCCGGTAAACCCGGTTTCAATAGTTACACCCGGCCAGTCAAACTCTAAATGTCCTGATGCATTCTCAAGGGTACGTCCCATAACAAAGATATTTGGGTCGTTGGCAGGAAATTCCGCAACCTGGCTATTCAGATGCAGCGCTGTACCCAAAAGGATACAGATTACTAATGTAAACCGGTGTGTAAATTGCATGTTGTTAATTATTTAGGAACATCAAGTTACAATAAAAAAATGACTAGTACTTATAAAGAATTGTTAAATTTTTGATAGGTGATTTTATACTTAAGCAAGCCCAGGAGGCCTAATTTCAAGCTTGGCACTTTGGCTTTGCTTAACGCTCAACGCTCAACGCCTCTCCACCCACTTTCTTGCATTCACAAATGCTTCCACCCATGGAGTAACATCATCACTTAGCCGATCTTCAGGATAGTACCCGCATTGCCATGGGAAAAATGCTCGCTCCAGGTGAGGCATCATAGCCAGGTGACGTCCGTCTGCTGAACAGAGCGCAGCTACATCATGATCTGATCCGTTTGGATTGGCAGGATAGCTGCTGTGCGCATATAAAGCAGCAACATTGT
Source organism: uncultured Bacteroidaceae bacterium (assembly GCA_964538375.1). Taxonomy (GTDB): domain Bacteria; phylum Bacteroidota; class Bacteroidia; order Bacteroidales; genus JAUUZQ01. Next base: position 37,654 of record CAZIFQ010000019.1, read on the forward strand.
ACTTTGAAACATCTTCAGGAAGATTGAATTTTCCTTCACCGTGTGCTACCCAGGCACCCAGTTTCATACCGGATAAAGTATTGAACATTACCGAGTTATTTTCAGGAACTTTTACAGAGAGGTAAGCAGATTCAAATTTTCCAGATGCATTATGCAGTAATTTTGGCATTGATTTATGTTCCGGGACAACCAGGTTCAATTCTGCCATGAGCTGACAGCCATTACAGATTCCCAGGGATAGAGTATCCTTTCTTGCATAAAACTTTTCAAGAGCCAGTCTCGCTTTTTCGTTGTACTTGAAAGCACCTGCCCAGCCCTTTGCTGATCCCAGCACATCGGAGTTAGAAAAGCCACCTACAAAGACAATAAAATTAACATCTTCCAGTGTCTCTCTACCTGCTATCAGGTCGGTCATGTGCACATCCTTAACGTCGAAGCCTGCCAGGTACATGATATAGGCCATCTCACGGTCACCGTTGACCCCTTTTTCTCTGATTATGGCTGCTTTAATTCCGGATGGAGTTCTTCTCTCCGGATCAGAACCTACAGATGAATGATCTCCCTTGAAATTCTTCAGATCGAATTTCATAGCGTGATTTTTGTACTTCTTGAATCTCTCTTCAGCTAACTTCTTTCCCGATTGTTTTGTGTCGAGAAGATAGGAGGATTTGAACCAGAGATCACGCAACTGGTTAATATCAAGATTCCATATTTTTTCATTCGTTCTTATTACCAGTTCTCTTCCTTCTGCCGGTCTGCCTATCTTATGGAACCTGATAGCTTCTTTCTCAAGAATAGCTCCTGTTTTGTGTGCATCGCTTACCTGGATCAGTATACCCGGTTTCTCGCTGAACAGTGAATGGATGGTGTCAGCAGGGAACCCGGTGATATCAACCTCCAGGCCACCTTCAGTATTGGCAAAACACATTTCCAGCAGTGCTGTGATGAGTCCCCCGGAAGAGATATCATGTCCGGATAGAATCATCTTTTCTTCAATCATCGATTGAATGAGGTTGAATGTTTTAACGAAATATGCAGAGTCTTTTACAGTGGGTGCTTCATTGTAGAGGTGATTCACAGATTGTCCGAATGAACTTCCACCCAGGTGGAAATTGTCGCTGGAAAGATCCACATACATCAAGCTTGTGCTTGTATCATTCTTTAACACTGGTTCAACGATTTTGCGGATATCTGTTACTTCGCCAGCTGCAGAAATAATTACTGTTCCGGGAGCTATAACTACATCATCTTTGTACTTCTGCGTCATGGAAAGTGAATCCTTACCGGTTGGAATGTTTATTCCCAGTTCAACGGCGAAATCACTGGCTGCCTGTGCCGCGCTGTATAATCTTGCATCCTCACCTTCGTTTCTGCAAGGCCACATCCAGTTGGCTGAGAGTGATATACTCTTGATCTTATCAGGCATGGGAGCCCAGATAATGTTGGTGAGGGCTTCAGAGATAGAGAGCACACTTCCCGCTTTGGCATCAACCAGTCCGGCCACAGGTGCATGGCCAATGGAAGTGGCATACCCTTTTTTACCTCGATAATCAAGAGCAACGGCACCAAGATTATTCAGTGGTAACTGCAATTCTCCAGCACACTGTTGTTTAGCTACTTTTCCTGTTACAGATCGGTCAACCTTGTTGGTGAGCCAGTCTTTGCAGGCAACGGCCTCCAATTGCATTATATGCTGAATATACTCCTCCAGCTGTAAGGGGTCAGCTTGAAATTTTTTATAATTGCTAACCGTGGTGCTGTCTGTCATTACCGTCTTTGGTGGTTTCCCAAACAGATCCACCAGCTCCAGGTCCATAGGTTTTTCACCGGATTTCTCACTTTCGAAAACAAATTTATGATCACCGGTAATCTCACCGATGACATATAGCGGAGCTCTTTCTCTATCAGCGATTCTTCTTAGCTCATCAATATCCTTTACCTTGATCACCAGTCCCATGCGTTCCTGTGATTCATTGCCGATAAGCTCTTTTGCCGATAGGGTAGGGTCACCCACGGGCAACTTGTCCAGGTTCATCTTTCCGCCGGTCTCTTCCACCAATTCTGATAAACAGTTGAGGTGACCGCCGGCGCCGTGATCGTGGATGCTAACAATGGTATTATGTTCCGATTCAGCCAGTGCCCTGATGGCGTTATAGGCACGTTTCTGCATCTCCGGGTTGGCACGTTGCACGGCATTGAGCTCAATGGCATTGTCGAATTCACCTGTATCCACCGATGATACAGCGCCGCCGCCCATGCCGATGCGATAGTTATCTCCACCCAAAAGAACAACAACATCTCCTTTTTCAGGTGTGTCTTTCTGTGCGTCTGTCATTTTCCCATATCCGATTCCGCCTGCCAGCATGATCACCTTATCGAAGCCCTGTTTTTTCATGTTCTCCTGGTGCTCAAAAGTGAGCAAGCTTCCACAGATGAGGGGTTGACCGAATTTATTCCCAAAATCGCTGGCCCCGTTCGAAGCTTTGATCAGGATCTCCTCCGGTGTTTGGTAGAGCCATGGACGCTTTTCCATATTCTCTTCCCATTTTCTTCCTCCATCCAGTCGAGGGTAGGAGGTCATGTATACCGCGGTTCCAGCCATGGGAATAGCTGCTTTACCACCGGCGATCCTGTCACGGATTTCTCCACCTGTTCCGGTTGCGGCCCCGTTGAATGGTTCAACAGTGGTAGGGAAGTTGTGTGTTTCAGCTTTCAGGGATAGAACGGTTTCAATATCTTTTACTTTGAAAAAGGATGAAGTGTCCTGCCTGGCCGGTGCGAATTGTTCAATTTCCGGTCCCTCCACAAACGAGCAATTGTCTTTGTAAGCTGAAACAATGAGGTTAGGATTTTCTTTTGAAGTTCGTTTGATCAAGGCAAAAAGCGAAGACTCTTTCTCTTCACCATCTATCACAAAGGTGCCGTTGAATATCTTGTGCCGGCAATGTTCTGAGTTCACCTGCGAGAATCCAAATACTTCACTGTCTGTAAGTGGACGGCCGATGCGCTGGCTGACAGAATCCAGGTATTCAATTTCATCTTCATTTAAGGCCAATCCTTCCTGTTTGTTGTATTCGGCAATATCTTTGATTGCAAGCACTGGCTCCGGCTGTTTTTTTACCTGGAAAATTTCCTGGTTCAGCCCCTGGTACATACGTTGCAGCATGGGATCGTAGCTGCTCTCTTTTCCCGCGACAACAAAATACTCCTCAATACGCCTGATTCCGTCTATTCCCATATTCTGCGCTATCTCTACCGCATTGGTACTCCATGGAGTAATCATCTCCTTACGCGGACCCACAAAGTAGCCATCGATAGAGGATTGGTTAACAACTTCAGCATCACCAAATGCCCACTGAAGCTTTTTCAGATCGGCATCGTTGATGGAAGTTGGACTTTCTACTGCAATTACTCTGTCGTTGTGTAGGGAAAAGAAGTAAATCATGCTAAAATCGTTATTTATAAACGTATTAATCTACAGTTAATCAGCGCTTTAATTAGGGTGAAAATACAGCTGACCCGGATTAAGTGCAAATATAAAGTTTTGGGATTAAAAACTATGATGAATGCGTGAATTGGCTTTCAGGTTTTATTAACATCGGTTTTATGGCAGGAGTTTTTTGATACGTGGCAGACAGACGCGATGAATCGCGTCTCTACAGGACAATTTGCTCTTTGCACATTTTTCCATAACTTGTGTATCACAACAAGTTAAATCTACTTTCATGGCACAACTAAACGAAGACCTGATTAGATCGGTATTCGCCGAAATGCTAAAGCACAAACCCTCGTTGGTAAAATATACAATGGTAGATGAAGATGAAGACGAAGTGGATTACCGTATCCTGGGTGACCAGGTGATCAAAAATTTCCCCTGGCCCATTGGGGTGGAGTTGCGGCGACTCTTCTCGGGTTCGATGCGCCAGTTGGATCGTATGCGGCTTGACCAGATCTTTAAAACCATTGAAAGGTCGATGCAATTTCTGACTTTTGTGATGATAGCACAGATCTGGCAAAATAAGAAAGAAGGTAATATTAAGATACCGGAGTCTTTTGCGAAGGATTTTGAATCCCGGTTTTCTGTATTGAGCATGGGTAATTTCACATGGATCATTCGTGCAATTGGAAATATGTACAAGGACCAGGGGGTGAACTGGTTCATGGAGGAGATCGGGACCAACTTTGATAAAAAGTTTTTTGCAGCCCTGGATTTCTGGGTGCCTGAGCGGAATGAAATCGGTCATTACCAGATCAATCTCACCCAGGAGGATATTGAAAAGAGGTGTGTTGAGTATGAAGAGAAGCTGACTTACATATTAATTCAAATGGCCTTCATGGCAAAATATCGCCTGGTATCTGTTCGCGAGATAAATGTAAATAAGCCCAAGTACAAAGAAGCAAGCTTTCATCATGTAATCGAGTTACTAAACAGCTCAGATTCTGACTTTGCAGCCAAGGAGATTGATGAATCCAGCTTTGCGGAATCCAATGCCGTACTAATGATGAAATCGATCAAGTCTTTCGATGACTATTTAAACCTTTCTCCATTGATTATTGATACCAATGGAGAGGTGCTGGACGATAAGGAGAAGTTTAGCATAAAAAAGGATGTTTTTCTCTATACAAAGTTCAGGAATGATCAGCTGATGTATCTTGGAACAGAGGTGACAGAGAAATGTGACCTCAGGTCCTTGAGCAATTATGAAACCCTGGTGAGTGAGTTCAAGGAATTGATGAAGGAGATTGCCGGGGCAGCATAGGGCCCAAAAGGAAAAAGTAAAAAGTAAAAAGGAAAAAGGAAAAAGTTACTCCCAAAGATAATTTCACATGAAATCTCCATTCAAATTTCTCGATTCTTATACCAGGGCTGATAAGGATATCTTTTTTGGCCGAGACAGGGAAACTGAAGCACTTTACCAAAAAGTGTTTGAAAGCAAGATATTGCTGCTGTATGGCGTGAGCGGTACGGGGAAGAGTTCGCTAATTGACTGTGGACTGGGGAATAAGATTGCGGATAGTGATTGGTTGCCGGTGAGTGTACGGAGAGGGAGTGGGATTGTGGAAAGTTTGGGGAAGCAGTTGGAGCATTATGATAGTCAAGTAAAAAGTAAAAAGGAAAAAGTAAAAAGTGGGGGTTCCAGTAAAGAGATCATTAGAATATTAAAGTCCGTTTATCTCGACCACTTCAAACCCATCTACCTGATTTTTGACCAATTTGAAGAACTGTTTATTTTTGGATCGAAGGCGGAGCGGGAGGAGTTTATTGACATTGTGAAAGCAATCATGGATGCAGATGTGCAATGCAAGATGCTGTTTTCTATCCGCGAAGAATACCTGGCCAATATCACCGAATTCGAGCGAAAGGTTCCCGGGATCATGCAGAACCGTATGCGCGTGGAGAAGATGAGCAGGTCGCATGCCATGGAGGTGATCGAAGGTCCATGCCGGGTGCACGGAATTGAATTAGAAGAAGGATTTGCAGAAGCCTTGATGAGCAAGCTCGTTCCAGAGGGGAACGAAGTGGAACTGACCTATTTGCAGGTGTATCTGGATAAGGTATTTAAGGAGGCATCAGGTGTCAGGACTCAGGCACCAGGGGGCACAAAGAGTCAGGATATCTCTTTCATGCTGGCGGACCTGGAGAAGCTCGGCAATGTTAGCGACCTTCTCGGTTCTTTCCTTGAGGACCAGATCGTTCAGCTGGAGGATCCGGAATCAGGACTGGCAGTGCTGAAATCATTTGTTTCTCTTAGAGGCACCAAGCGACAGATCACCCATGAAGAGGTGCTGGAGTCGTGTAAGACCCTGGGGACAGTTGTGGAGGATGAAACACTGAAAGAGCTGATCAATAAATTCGTGGATCTCCGCATTCTCCGTGATAAGGATGAAAATGGACGATATGAACTTCGCCACGATAGCCTGGCGGCAAAGATCTTTGAAAAAATCACGCTGGTGGAGAAGGAGGTAATGGAAGTGAGATTGTTTATTGAGAATGCATTTAGTGCATTCCAAACAAGAAATACACTGCTCTCAGATGATGATCTGAAATATATCGAACCTTATGAGGATCGTTTGTTTTTAGTTAGGGAACTACAGGCGTTTGTAGATAAGAGTAAATATGATTTCGAGGCAAAGCGAAGATCATTTAAGCGAACAATCTCTATATCCATTGTTGGTTTTATCTTGATAATTGCTGCCGGCTGGTACTATTTTTATCAGCAGACGCAGGATAAGGAGATGAAAGATCTTGCTATCAATGCTATGATGCAGACTGATTATAGTCCTGAATTGGGTTTAATATCTGCAATGTCAGCATATAGAGAAGATTCTACACAGACCCTGGCTAAAAAAGTATTACTTGATGCTTTCTATACCAAGCTAAATGCAGAACCAGAAGTTCAAAAAGAACTGTTTGATTTTGTTCCTGTTGACTATCCCATTCTTTCTATCGATCTTTCTGCAGATGGGCAGTATATATATGGATGGATGGAAAACAACCAGGTGAAAATATGGGATCTTTTTGGGAAGGAAATTTTGACTATCAATACACCCGGGAAAGCAATTCAGCGACTGAGATTGTCTGACAATATGGAATATATGGGGATATTTTTGGAAGATAGTATCATTGCTGTGCACAGCTTATTAGATTCGACAGTATTTAGTGTTCCAACAACTCCTAATGGAGTGAATGATAAATATCTGTTTGATTTTTCAAACAGGCAGGAATATGTAATTGCTGTCGCAAATGATGACAAAGTAGTTCTCTATGATAAAAACGGGAAAGTTTTTCAGGAACTCACCGGACATGATAGTATAGTGAATGCCATTGATATCTCCCCCGATCACCGTTTCCTGGCCTCTGCATCTTCCGATGCAAAAATAAATGTATGGTATTTTAATACGAAATTAAAACAATATTCATTTTACAACTCGATCGGAAAGCCAAGTAAGGCCGGAGTACGCACTTGTCAGTTTAATCAAAATAGTGATTATATTTTGACTGCTTCAGACGACAGCATTACCAGGATACGAAAGTTGGATGGAGGACAAAATGGTTCATTGGATCGGTATGATATTGCTCCAGGTTACCACTATTATATGGAATATAAGCTTGTAAAAGCAATTCAAGGCAGAGAGTGTGATGCCTATTTTGTGCATGGAGAGCAAATGATCGTGATTAGGGTCAGGGAGGATGAAATAAACCCTGATAGTCTTATAAATAGAACAAATCTCTACCTGGTTCATTACAGAACAAGTGAATTCAGAAATTCAAGCGGAGATATTTTCAAGAAAGGAACGGTTGAATTTTTGAATGATATAGCTTACGAAGATCCGTGCCGCTATGATTTCTTAGTCCCTGCACCAGATACACGCACAATAGCAACTGTTAAGGAAAATGGGAATGAAGTAAATATAGTTGCCTCAGAACATTTGCCCATCTTATTGTTTATGGGAACAAATCCGGTTTACACCTTTGATAGTAAATATATTATTTCTATACAGGATAAAGTGTTGCAAAAGCATATTGTTGATCCGGGTGAAATCATCCAACTCATTTCGGAAAAGAAAATTTTTGGAGAACTTGAATATGAAGTGAGGGATTGGCTCAGTTATTGATCTGGTTCCATCCCCTCCATTTGCTCAATTTCGTAGGGATGCATATCAAAGGGATTTTCCTTTGAAGCATCAGCAGACAGAACCTGTCTGCTGATATCTTGTGGCAGCAAAAAAGTTGAAGCAGCAAATAATAGAAAAAATATCCACGGAATTAATAACTTCCCGATAAATACTTGCTTAAATTTTTTCTCCCACAAAATATAACCTGAGCCGGGTAATGTCACCAGCACAATCAAAGTGAATATGATAGATGGTATTAGGGAGATCGCAACAAGATACCCTCCACCCGGCCAGTGCATAAACTTAAATACCATTCCGGTTGACATCAATGCAATAAAAAAAGCTGCCCCAGAACCAACAAGCCTGAAGTATTTGTTTTTTTTAACGGCGTATAAGTTTTTTATTCCAAGAAATAAATAGCCAAATGTCCATGTTAGCAAAGTTAGAGAGATGATAATACCAGCTCCGGGCCAATGCATTCGTTTAAAAAAAATTCCGAGAAAAAGGACAAGAAGATGAATGATCGTATTTCTCGTTAGCTTTTTTTCTGAATTTACTGTCAGGACACCCAGCCCTCCTGTGGTTAAGATAATCCCTGTGACAAGAGATAAGACGAAGCCAAGACTATATTCTTCGAAAATATTTGCAATAATCACAAATATGATTCCAATCCCAGATAAAATCCATAACCATTTCCTGGTTTTCTTTGTAATCGAAAAGTTTATAAAAAAAGAAGCAATTCTTCTTTTTCTCTTCTTCGTAGACCCCTTTTTACCAATTTTACCTGCCATAAATGAAAATTTCTTACATTTATATTGATCTAATTTAAAGAATTTTAGCATACACTCCCTAGAAATGGAACAAAAAATATCCATACTCCGAGAGAAGATTAAAACTCTGAAAGAAACTTCAGAGATGGTGGATGCGATGAATGAACTATCCTGGATGGTTCGTTATGAAAGGTCTGATGAAGGCGTGAAGATGGCCAATGAAGCAGGTAAATTGTCTGTTAAACTTGGCTATAAGAGGGGAGTGGCCTATAGTAAACTTTACCACGCTGTGAATCTTTACCTGACGGCACTTGATGAAGAAGTTTTTGGCTTGCTGCTGGAGGCACTGGACTATTTCGAAACCACGGAGCATACTGAGGAAGGACTTTCGCAGGTACATAACTTCCTGGCTATGGTGCATGAAAGTTATGGCGATTATGAGACAGCTTTGAAGCATGCTCATAAGGCGGTGGACACGGCAGCTATAATGAAATACAAAGAAGGAGAAGGAGATGGTCTCTCAACCCTTGGACTCATTTATAACCGGCTCTGTGATTTTGCGAATTCTCTGCCTGTATTCAAGAAAAGTATTGAGATCAGGAAAGTGTTGGGGAACAATAAGGCAGTTGCTTCTTCACTCAATTTAATCGCGCGGACCTTTGCCTTGTCAGGCGAATTCGACGAAGCAATTGATTATTATAATCAAAGCTTGCAACTGCGGGAAGAGATCAATGATGTAAGCGGTTTACCGTGGACATATCTTGGGATAGCCAGTTTATTAGAAAAAGAGGAGAAGTTTACAGAAGCTATCGTCTACTATGAGAAGGGACTCGAACTGAACAGTAAGCAAAATGAGAAGCGGCTGGAGTTGCTTTGCATGTTGGGTGTTGGAAAAGCACATTTGAATCTTGAGGATCTTCAGAATGCTGATCATTATCTGCATAAGGCCATGGAGATTGCTGAAGCGATGAAAGCAAAACCACTGCTGGTAGATGTACACCTGGCACTGGGACAATATTATGAAGAAAAGGACAACCTGGAAAAAGCTCTGGCTCATCTGAAACGGTATCATGAGATTGAGAATGAGGTAAATAACATGGAGAGCAGGAACCGGCTCAAGAATCAGCAAATTGTTTTTGCAACCGAACAGTCGAGAAAGGAAGCTGAGATTTTTCAACTAAGAAATGTGGAGCTAAAGGCGGCCTTCGATGAGATTGAGGTGATCAACAATGAGATTAATGCAAGTATCAAATATGCTGAGCGAATACAAAGGGCAGTCTTGCCTCCGGATGATTATGTAAATAAAATTCTGCCGGAACATTTCATATTGTTCCTTCCAAGAGACATTGTAAGTGGCGATTTCTACTGGGCCACGCAGAAGGATGATAAGCTGGTATTTACTGCGGCAGATTGCACGGGTCATGGTATTCCGGGTGCTTTCATGAGCATGCTGGGAGTTTCTTACCTCAATGAGATTGTCAACCAGATGAAGAACTTAAATGCCGGGGAAATACTCAACATACTAAGAAATCATATCATGAATTCCTTGCACCAGGAGGGCAAAGAAGGAGAGCAGAAGGATGGAATGGATATGGGATTGTGTGTATATGATCCTTCATCTAAAGAACTCCAATTTGCAGGCGCTTATAATTCGATGTACATGATCAGGGGAGGAGAACTAAAAGATGTAAAGGCAGACAGGATGCCCATTGCTATACATTACCATGGCAAGGAACCCTTTACAAATCATGAAATGAAGATGGAGAAGGGAGATGTAATTTATCTCTTTTCAGATGGTTTCCCGGATCAGTTTGGTGGCCCGAATGGGAAGAAATTTATGTATAAGAAAATGAAAGAGCTGCTGCTTAAAATACATGAAGAGCCAATGACAAAGCAACGGGAGAAATTGCTCAAAGTATTCGAAGATTGGAGAGGAGAACATGAGCAAGTGGATGATGTAATTATTATGGGGATAAAATTTTAAGTACGGCGCCTGGAACGAGACTTTGTGAAACAGCAATAACAAATATCAATTCAATACCGAAATTTTGGAACTATCAAATAAAACATCTGTCAATTCATTTTATACCATTGCCAGTGGTCTGTTTCAGTACAATGCAAAGGAAATAATTGAATCAAAACTCTGGAGTCAGTATTTTAACTGGAGAAACAGGATCAATGGCGGCGATTACAAATCTACTTTCGACTATCTAAACCATAGTTATTACGATAGTTACCTCAATAATATCTTTCCGGAAATACGCTTTGATGAAGATCAACTGCACTCCCTGGATTCTCATGTGCTGAATCACCTCACGCATAAAAAATGCCTGGATGCATCTTACCTGGGCGACTTGTCTGTTAAGGCAGGGAGAGAAAGCAGCATCGCTTTTAAAATTGAATACATCGATCTTTATCTTTTCCCACACGATATTGGCATCTTCAATATCAAAATTTCATTGGCTAATGAAAAAGCAATAAACCTGGGAGATGTTTCATCCTTGCTCAACCAGGTAAGAAATCTGAATGCTGAGATTTCGAATGGCAAACAGCAGCCAATGCTGTTTAAAGAGTTGATTTATCAAGAGGTGCTTGCTCCACTAAAGGTTAAGGATAACTGGACCATATTCAATCCACAGCTAAAACTATATACCCTGGTTGACCTGAAGGCAATAGAATCACAGGAACAGCTTGATGAAGTATTGTACGATATTGGTAACATGTCTCCTATCGGATCAGCAGGAGGTAATACCTCGTTCACACCTTCTGAAGCGTATTATTCAGAGCAGGTCGAAAATAACAGGATTTCAGTTTTCAGGAACTGGACAGCCCTGGCATTGTATGATACTTTTACCAGGGTGAGTATAAATTTTGAAGATCAGTTCTCCAGTTGGGAAAACGACTATTTCAATCTGTATATCCACTCCATCTATTCTAAATTCTTTATGTACCTCACTAATTCTGAATTGAGTGATGTGACGAAGGTGGACAAAAGAACAGAAGTTATACGTGACCGCTTCATTGAGTTTGTGAATGACTACCAGCATACCCAGGTTTCTTACAAGTTTCTTCCCGACCTGATAAGGGACAAGCTATTATATGCACTGGGAGTACAGTCAGAGATCGAGCGTATGGATGTAAAAATTCAGCGCATAAATGAACAGTTCCAGGAGAAGAGGGAGAAATCATTTAACACTGCCCTGGTTGTCATCACGCTTTTAAGTGTATTCTCTGTAATCTATGACTTGTCTGAGTGGTCGGTTCGTATGGGCATCGAACGATCGTGGGTATATCCTATACCAAGTATTATCAGCGGCTTGCTAATATTCGGACTTATCTTCTTGATATTCAGAATAAAAAGAAAGTAATATGGAGCTTTTCATTGTACCTGATATAACTCCTGGAAGTTTCATTTTCGATTTTGAAGGACAATACCATGTATTGAAACACTTCTCAGCAATTGATGAAGACTATCTGAAATTATTCATTGACCGCGGACCATATTCCAAAAGGGATGTAATGAACCGAATGCAGAAGTTCGGATCCAAATTCCACCTTAACTTCTTGACAAATCCCCTGGAACTTGTTCAATTGTTGGAGAATCAAAAGAATTTTGTTTTGAACTATCCATTGAAGACGAAACAAAGGATAGAGATGCAATTGGTTTTCGATATGGCAAGGTATCCAGAGGGTATTGGTAATGACACCCTGGTCAGAAAAAAAGATTTTTCGGTAGATGCGGAACTTAAAGTGCGCATGAGAAAGGGCTTTCCGGTTCATTACAAGAAAGGTGAACCCTTGCCTACCTGGGAGTGCCAGGTTATTTTTACACGTACAGATGGGGTGTGGCGTCTGACAACCTATTTCCCGGGGAAATATGCGCCTCCTTTCCCGGATAGGAGCATTCAATCGAAGGAAGATTTTGAAAAGTGTGCAGATTTTTGGAATAAGCATATATTTTTAACAAAATAGTTGGGACGCGATACATTGCATCAATAAAAAGGCTTATAGGACATTAAACCTATTTTCGAACTTGCGATTTGTATGTGCTTTGAAGCTTTTGATACACCCTCTTTGCACTTTGTGCATTTTCATTATATCTTTATCGAACATTAAAAAACCAGACCAATGATTCAACAGAATTTTATCAAGTATTATGAAGATAGCTTTAAAGCTAACTGGGAGCTGCCTGCCTTGTCTGACTATCATGGGATAACTTATAGCTATGGTGATGTTGCAACGTTGATTGCCAAACAGCATATCCTGTTCAAGGAGCTTGGAGTGAAAAAAGGTGATAAAATTGCCATGTTTGGTAAAAATTCGGCCAACTGGGTTGTCTCTTTCTTTGCCACTGTAAGCTATGGTGCCGTAGCTGTCCCCATTTTATCTGATTTCAAGCCAGAGGAGGCGGTAAATATCATAAATCACTCTGATTCAATTCTTTTGTATGCTGAAAAAGCAAATATCGATGTGCTTGATGAGCAACAAATGGCAAACCTGGTAACAGTTATGTCGCTCGATGACTTTAAGAACGGTTCAGCAAAGCCCGGTAAAAATGTTCAGGAAGCATGTGAAAAGCTTGAAGAGAAATTCAAAGAAGCTTATCCGAATGGATACTCTGCGGATATTTTGAAATACCCCGAGATTGATAATTCGGAACTTATTGAAATCAACTATACTTCCGGTACTACTGGTTTTAGTAAAGGAGTTATGATAAGCGCAAACAGCCTGGCAGGAAATGTGAAGTATGCCCGTGAGAATATGGAGCTGAACCATGGGGAGAAGATGCTTGCTGTATTGCCAATGGCCCACTGCTATGGTTGTGCTTTTGACATTCTCTTCCCACTGTCTAAAGGTGTGCATGTGACCATCCTTGGAAAGATTCCCGCTACGCCGGTATTGCTAAAGGCCTTTGCAGAAATAAAGCCCCACTTAATCTTATTTATTCCATTATTCTTTGAGAAACTTTACAAGAAGAAGCTCCTGCCGACCATTTCAAAATTCCCAATGAATGTACTATTGAAAATTCCGGGAATCAATACTATTATATTTAGCAGTATCAGGAAAAAGTTAATCGCATCATTTGGTGGTCGTTTCCGGGAAACTGTTTTGGGTGGTGCCGGTTTGGCATATGATGTGGAAAAATTCTTCAAGAAAATTAAATTTCCGTTTACCATTGGGTATGGAATGACAGAATGTGGGCCACTGATCTCTTACGATGGTTGGAGAACTTCACCTATTGCAGCATCAGGTAAGATTCTTGATATCATGGAGCTGAAAATTGATTCTTCCGATCCGTATAAAGAGATTGGAGAAATTCTTGTCAAAGGGGAGAACCTGATGGAAGGATATTATAAGAATGAGGAAGCTACAAAAGAAGCCATTGACGAAGAAGGTTGGTTTCATACCGGCGACCTGGGAGTGACTGATGAAAAAGGATACATCTATATCAAGGGAAGAAGCAAAAGTATGTTGCTGGGACCATCAGGACAAAATATTTATCCTGAAGAGATTGAGGCAAAGTTAAATAACCTTCCGTACATCAATGAAACCATTGTCCTGATGAATGAGGAAACCCATAAACTTGAGGCCCTTGTTAATCCGGATATGGATGCAGTGAAAGCGGATGGTGTTGGTGATGCTCTTGCAGAGAAGATGGAAGAAAACAGAAAAACTATTAATGCAGGTTTGAAAGTATACGAAGCAATTTATAAGATGCATATTCACGAAGAAGAGTTTATCAAAACTCCTAAGCGGAGTATCAAGCGTTTTATGTACACACTGGAGAATAAATTATAAGAGAATTAATACGATGAGAAAAGGGTGTCAATGGCACCCTTTTTTTTTGTTAGAATCTCGAATATCCTTTGTAAACCCTGGATTCTGAGGGGTAGACAAGGTTTCCTGAATACCTGATTGATCCGCCAAAAGTGCCATATACAGTGGCGTCTGCATTTCCCCCGCTATGGATACTTATATTCACTTCATATGTTCCGCTTGTAGAAGATACACTGTAATTGACCCTGTAGGTGCCTTTTTTCTCATTCTTCTCCCACTCATAATTCCTGATATTTCCTTCAATGGTAACTCCTCCCAGTCCATTGGAGCCAATATACATTGAGTTCCCAATCTGGATAACCCCTGCAAGTGAGTCAAGCGCCACAAAATTGATGGTAGACTGCACTGAATAACTCTGTCCGTACCGGTCAAACAGCATATCCGCTTCCAGTACAAACCTGCGGTGTTTTACCATATAATCAACCAGTTTGGCGGTATGTTCAGCATCGATGGCCTTCTGCTTGTCACGTTCTTCCTTAAGTAATTTTCGCTGTTCCTTTTTTGATAAGCTTGTTGGCGATTGGGCAACAGCAGCTCCACAGAGGGCAAGTATAATAAAGGAAATATATAATGTTTTCATGATCCTAAAGTAGCTAATTTAATGAAATATTGTCAAGCCAAAAACTACAAAACTTATGCCATATTACTGCAATGCTTCTCCTTCACAAATTAAAATCACTATTTTTGTTTTTTAGTATTTTTTATTAATGAGAGAGATATGCCGGAACTGAATTTCCTTACAGCACATGACCGCATGCATAAAAAAAGGTCTTTCCAACTGATGGTGAAGCCTTTTGGACCTGTGTGTAATTTAAATTGCAATTATTGTTACTACCTCGAGAAAGAAAATATCTACGAGGAGAAGAAAAATGTCCCTGCCAAATTCAGGATGACGGATGAAGTGCTTGAGAAATATATCCATGATTATATCATCTCTCAGCCCGGTGAGGAGGTGATGTTTACCTGGCAGGGAGGAGAACCAACCTTGCTTGGTGTTGACTTTTTCAGAAAAGCACTGAAATTGCAGGAAAGACATGGCCAGGGCAGGAAATTATCGAATACGCTGCAGACAAATGGTACCATGGTCAATGATGAATGGGCAGAGTTTTTCGCTGAAAATAATTTCTTGATAGGAGTGTCAATTGACGGCCCGGCAGAAGTACATGATCATTACCGAACCTTTCCTTCCGGGAAGGGATCCTTTGCTAAGGTGATGAATACTGTACGATTGTTTCACAAGTACAATGTTAAATTCAATACACTTACAGTTGTTAACGACAGGAATTCGAAGATACCCTTGAGGGTCTACCGTTTTCTAAAAGATATAGGAAGCAAATACATGCAGTTTATTCCTATCGTAGAAAGAATAGCAGACGATCCGAATGTAAAGCTCAAGTTGGTGGCCAATGACTATAAGGAAAAGACCTGGGTTACAGAAGAAAGCGTAGAGCCCGAAGACTGGGGAAAATTTCTTGTAAAGATTTTTGAAGAGTGGGTGCGTATTGATGTGGGTGATGTCTTTGTGAATTATTTCGATAATACACTGGCTCCCTATGTAGGTGAAAATCCCTCATTATGCACTATGCGTTCTGTTTGTGGTGACGGGCTCGTTATGGAACACAACGGCGATGTTTATTCGTGCGACCATTTTGTTTATCCCCAGTTTCTCCTTGGAAACATCATGAATGAAAGCATGGAGGAGATGTCAAAGAGTGATGTGCAGCTGAAATTCAGTTTAGACAAACGCGATACACTTCCAAAGGAATGTCGTGAATGTGAGTTTTTAAAGATGTGTGGAGGAGATTGTCCAAAGCATCGCTTCGTGGAAACTGATAACGGTGAGATGATTACCTATCTGCACGATGGTTTCCTACATTACTTCGAACATGTAGATAAATACATGAAGATCATGGCTGAGGAGCTACGTAATAAGCGTCCACCCGCCAATATTATGAATACCTTCCCCGAAAAAGAACGCCGAAGACTCCTCCAGCGATCCAAGTATAAATTATAACCTAACTCCAAGTACTCCAAGTACTCAAGGCACTTCCCCCCTACAAATCTGCTTCAACAAAGAAAGCCACAAACTTCTCTTTCCGATTGTAAAATTGGTTACTCCAGCTGCGTCCGTTATACCAGTTCAACCCCATCCTTAGTTTTTTCTTGTTCCACTCTTGTGGAAAAATATATCCAATGCTGCCCGAAATATTTGGAGAGAACGCATTGGGCTGATATGCACTTACGTTAATCGCACCAAATACTCCTCCCATGTATTTGTTTGGCAAATAGTATTCAAGTTCAGCTCCACCTTGCAAATTCAGGTATGCCTCCCGATTTGGTTTATTTTGTCGTGTACCCATAAAGTCCACTCCGGGCATAAAGAATCCGAAATCACCATATACCTGCAGCATTCTCCATTGTTTAATCCCAAGAAAATAGAGTGGTTGTGCAGCTGCGGAAAGAATAAATTCATCTCTAACCGGTAGCTGAGTGATTTGCAGATCGAAATCTGTAGGCGACTTTATTTTATCCAAAAATTCATCGCCTATATGTGTGCAGATATGGTGTTTTGAGAAACGCAGTCCAAGCCATTCGGTGGGTCTTCCTGCAATCGCAAAATAATAGATGCCATCAAGTCCTATAATATCATGGTTTCCGGCACGCATAAATGTGGGAAGAGTCATCCCCAGGTCAACCTCAACTCCTAAGTTTGGATTGTTTCTTGGCGAGAATTTGAAAAGACTGAGTCTTATTCCACCATTCATAACCAATTTGCCGAGGTAAGTACCATCGGTATTCACCATGTCAGAATGATCAAAATCGCTGTATTTCATAGATTGACTGGAGACGCCAAACCTTATGGCAAGTGGATCAGCCAGGTAGGTGGGGTAAAAATTTCTATCTGCAACAATTTGAAGATCCCAATTCTTAATGGGGACATAAAATCTTGATGTTGTGTCTTGTGCTTGTGCTAAGCTTCCTAGTAGCATCAATGTTATAAATAAGTATTTAATTCGGCCTTTGGCCTCATTGAGCTCAAATATTTTTCGGTTCTTCATCTTTTTATAATTCTGCTGACCAAACATCATTGTTTTGTCCATTGTTACTGGTAAACCCTCCTAAAAACCATATTTTATTTTGGAAAATCACCGTGGCATAACTATGCCTTGGCTTAATGGCGGAACCATTTGAATCCATAGAAAATAGCCCCTCGTCGTACCTCCAGGTTGAATATTCCCTTTCATAGGTGAATCCATAGTGCATCAGGGAAGTGCCCCGTCCGGAGAATGTCCAGAGCGTATTATTAAAAAATTCCATTTCGTGTTCCATTCTCCAAAATCGATCCTGGGCAAAATCTGTTATGTCGTTTTCGGCTATCCAGTTCACTCCGTCTACTGATGTCCATAACCATTGCCAATCTTCACTAGGATGACTTGCATTGTTTTCTGCATCGAACATGGGACCATGCTGACCTCCTTGAATATATATCTTTCCAGTTGCAGGATCAACTGCACCAGCATGACTGGCTCTCATTCCGTAGTCGTTATTCCAGACCCTCGACCATTCAATACCATCTGTTGATCTCCATACATCATTGAAATACTCCATGGCATATCTGCCATCGTGATTTTCCAGTTGGGTGGCTCCTCCGATAATGTAGAGGTATGAAGTATCGTTATGTGTGGCACTAACTGTTACGTGGTTCATCCTGGGAAACCAATCATATAATGAATCCAGTGCCGGATAAGTTCTATCCTTTAGCTGCACCCAATTCACTCCATTATTCGATCTCCAGACGTCATTAGTATATTGTCTGTATCCTGTTTCTTCATCGACTTCAAAGCCACCGACCAGGTACATTGCTTCTCCATTGCCATTGTCAAACACATTAACGGTATGCCCGCGGCGACCATGCCATGGAGCATTTTCTGTTACCAATGTCCATGTTATGCCATCCTCTGAATTCCAAACATCTTCATAGTAGGTATCATTTCTCACTTCGCCCGGATTGTAACCGCCGAAAATCCACATCTTCCCATCATATGCTACCGCGGCATGGTCAAACCTGTTTTTCCATTCTGCTTTCTTCGTTGCTTCGGTATAGGTAAACACGCCGTCATAGGGCTTTGATTCATGCTCTTCATATGATGTAAACTCGCAACCCCAGAGAAACAGGAGCGGTGCGATCCAGAATATTCTGTTCATCTTCATCTTTTGTATTTATTTATTTTCTGATTGTACAGCTTGAAATTAACTTCGTCAAACACAGCAAATATTATACCAGTTATGCTGTTTAACTGTGTTAAATAATCGTTAATTGTTTTTAAGGCGATTTCAGCTGCCAGGTCTTTAGGGAAACCATATACTCCTGTGGAGATATTTGGGAATGCAATTGTCTTTAAATCATGATTTTGTGCAAGCTGTAAACTGTTGTAATAGCAAGCAGCCAGGAGTTCTTTTTCCGATTTGTGACCACCTTCCCAAACTGGACCTACAGTATGGATAATATACCTGGCAGGAAGCTTATATCCTTTGGTTATTTTTGCCTCCCCGGTAACACATCCACCAAGTGCTCTGCATTCCTCCAATAGTTCATCACCTGCAGCTCTGTGTATGGCTCCATCAACGCCGCCACCTCCAAGAAGCGAATTGTTGGCTGCGTTGACAATGGCATCAACATTTAAGGTAGTGATGTCTTCACGCAACAGTTCAATAGTAGCTCGATTACTCATAGCTATAGCTTTTGATAACATAAATAATAGTTAGGGTCGCAACAGAACAGAGAATTGCGGCATTAATATTCTGGTCAAAGTATGGAATTAAGCTCCCCTGACAACAGCATTTAATTCTTTCTCGAAGGTACGAGAAATGTTCATCATTACTTTATCAATCTGCTTGTCAGTCAGGGTTTTATCTTCATCCAACAAGATAAAGCTGATGGCATAGGATTTTTTTCCTTGCTCAATTTTATCACCTACATAGATATCAAACAGTTCAATGTGCTTTAAAAGGCGTTTTTCAGATTTAAAGGCCAGATCTTTGAGTTGTTCAAATTTAACATCCTTGTTCAGCATCAGTGAAAGGTCTCTTTTCACCTCTGGAAATCTTGGAAGTGGTTTGAAATTTATTTTACTCTTCCTTGCCAGTCGCATGATATGATCCCAGTTGAATTCTGCTGCATATACTTCCTGGCGGATATCAAATTTCTTTAGAAGTTTTTCGCTCACTTTTCCATAGCTGATTACTTTCCCTTTTCCTGTAAAGCAATCAAGTGCATCGCTGTACGATGGATCTGTAGATTCGCGAACTTCCAATTTCGAACTTTGTATTCCCAGTTTACCAAGTAAAAGATCTACAAGAGATTTAATGTGATAGAAAGAGGAAGGGTCATTCTTCGTGGTCCAGTTTTCATGCACATAATTCCCAGAAATAAAAACTCCCAGGTGTGACTCTTCGGCATACTTAAGCTGTGGATGGTCGGTTTCTTTTTCGGGATGATGAAAATAGCAAGAGCCAAATTCATATAATTTCAAGTCCTGTTTCTTCCGGTTGATATTATAAAGCATGGCTTCCAATCCGCCGTACAGAAGGTTTTGCCTCATCCTGGAAAGATCCTGGCTGAGCGGATTAAATATCTTCACAACTGAATCATCTTCCTCAGCGAAATATCCTTCGCTGGTGAGAGAATTAGATTTTATCTCCAGGAATCCGATTCCGGAAAGCATATCAGAGATTGTGTTTACCACTTTCTCTTTGTCTGGTTTTTCAGTATAGGTTAATGTTGAGTTTACGTGTTCGCCAAATTCAACATTATTAAAACCATAGATTCTTAATATCTCTTCAACAATATCTACCTCCCTCAGCACGTCAACCCTGTATGGAGGGACAGACAGCAGCATGCCATTATTATCTTTCTTCTCTACTGTAATATCCAATGACTCCAGTATATTTTGGATGATATCGGGCGCAATTTCTTTGCCAATCAGGCGTGTGATATTCTTAAAGCTTACTTCAATCTTTTTATTTTCGACCGGCTCAGGGTAAACATCGATAATTTGTGAAGATATTTTACCTCCGGCAATTTCCTTCATTAGCAGCGCAGCCCTTTGCATGGCCCAGACTGTAATGTTAGGATCGGTTCCTCTTTCAAATCGAAATGATGCATCGGTATTTAAGACATGATGACGAGCAGTTTTCCGGATATATACCGGGTCGAAACAAGCTGACTCCAGGAAAATACTGGTAGTTTCTTTAGTTACCCCTGATTCAATACCTCCAAATACCCCGGCGATACACATTCCACCTTCAGTGTTGCAAATCATCAGGTCTTTTTCTCTCAATGCTCTTTCCTTTTCATCCAGGGTAACAAACTTTGTTCCTTCAGGTAAGGTCTGAACGATCACCTTATTACCTTTAATTTTTTCTGCATCAAATGCATGCAATGGTTGCCCAACTTCGTGAAGAACATAGTTGGTAATATCCACAACATTATTGATAGGTGTTTGCCCTATGGCCCTGAGTCGATTTTGCAGCCAGGCCGGACTCTCTTCCACTTTCAAATCTGTCAGGGTTAGCGCTGAATATCTTTTGCAACCTGCCGTATCTTTTACCTCAAGTTCAATATTGAGATCTGTATTATCTGCTTTGAATCCATCTATCGATGGCCACTTCAGCTCTTCGGTTTTACCATTGTGTTTAAGAAAGGCGAAAAGGTCACGTGCCACTCCAATGTGTGAAGCTCCGTCAATCCTGTTGGGTGTTAATCCGATTTCAAAAATCGTATCCTTTTCAATCTTGAAATAATCGCTTGCTTTTGAGCCGGCTTTTGCCTCCTCCTCCAGGACCATGATCCCTTCATGATTGCTGCCCAGTCCAAGTTCATCTTCAGCACATATCATTCCGAAAGATGCTTCTCCCCTGATTTTTGCTTTCTTAATGGTAAATCCATCTTCAGCTCCTTCCGGATACAGTGTTGTACCAACGGTGGCAACAGGAACAATTTGACCGGCGGTAACATTGGGTGCACCACAAACAATTTGTACTGGTTCATCTTCACCAATATCAACAGTAGTAACAGATAATTTATCTGCATTCGGATGAGGACCGCAAGTCAATACCTTACCAATCACCACACCTTCGAATCCACCTTTAACAGATTCGAAGTTTTCAATACCTTCTACTTCTAAGCCAGTGTCAGTCAGGATTTTACCAAGTTCAATCGGCTCAATATCAGTATGGATGTATTGTTTTAACCAGTTATAAGAAATCTTCATATTCAGGGATAAAATAGATACGAGTCACAAAAATAGGAAAATTCAATGACAGTTTAATGATAGTTCGGTTTACTCATTGGGATCTTTATCACTAATCCTGTTACTTCAGCCAGCCCAGTGCGGCGTATTTTGTGCTAAAAACCTTGAATTTATAGTTGGGATCCTTGAATCCTTCAGCAAAAAGAGTAGCTAATACAGTCTCGTATGGTTTATCAACAACAATTGCTTCCCGAAGGCTTGAATATTTTTCAAAGGCCTTTTCAAGTCCTTGAAAAAGCTCAGGCAAATCTTTTATTTCAAATTTAAAAATACAATCTGCTGCATCAATCAAAGTTCTCAGATTTCTTGGATAGGAGCTTTCTTCAGCAATATGCTTATATAAGTCCATGATATGTTCTTTATCAATAATATCTACGCACTTATAGATTAGAATATCACTATCGCTATTAAAATGAAATCCCATCGCAACAGGTATTATTTGTAGCAGCTAACAGTTACAAAAATTGAAAAATTACATGGCTATCTAAATATATGAAAAAACGTTCTGACAATTGCTGTTTTTTTACTAACAGTGCTTTTTTTTGTTGGTAATGTAGGATTCGAGTACATCAATAAACTTCCAATGGGCATATGGATAGGTGGCAGAGGCAGGTGATCTTTCGCTTAGAAGGATCTCTGCGATTTCAGTCTCAGGTAGTTTTTCACGCTGAATTACTTCTGCATAATAAATTCTCCCGTACCTTGTTGATCCTTCTATGTTAACACTGTAGTCATGTATCGCAGTCATATCAGCTTTCGTGGTACCGGTTTCTTCGTAAAGCTCCCTTACAGCTGCATCAACTGAAGATTCCTCTTTTTCGATATGCCCTGCCGGAAGTTCCCATGAATTGCGTTCTTTATGGCGAACAAAGATCCATTTATCCTGCTCACGTGCCCCAATGATGACATAAGTAAGGTCCAATAACTCAAGCATGTCCGGAGGAAAGAATTTTATTGTGGCTGAATCGCTCATAGGGCAAAGATAAGAATTCCTGGGTCAGCCTGGCCGTCAATTGTCTGAACCGGGATGAGCATTCGGGGCGTATTTGACGGACTCCAGGGCGGACAAGCCTGGTCTTTCAATTATACAGGTCCTGCCAACATGCTGAATGATGAAAACATCATTATCATTGGTGATTTAGACACTGATATTGCTGCTCAAAAAACAGCTCAAAAGAAACTGGCAGGCTATGCAAGAAAGGAGATAGACCGGATGATAAATAAGCATGGTGAGAAGATGACATAGGGGGAGGTAAAAGTACGAAATGCGGTACCCAAGCCCTTCATGCTTGTAATTCCGCGCTTATTCTTTACGTCCCGTGCGCTTAATATATCCAGTCTCCCTTTGACGATCTTTGATTATTTTATACATTTATAATGGTAAAAATCTACACATATCTTCTTGTTCTGGGATATTATAGATCAAAGCAGTACTTATTTAAACGCGTTGGCAGTAATTAAGAGCGTACTGTGACGCGATAAATAATTAGAAATAAATTATAAAAACTTTAAAATTATGGGAAATATAATTAGAACAGTCTTATTCCTTTTAGCATTTAACCAAATCTTGCCGGCGCAAACCGGAAAAATTATTAAGGAATTTAAAACACAAGGAAACTATCCGACCGGCATTTGCTTTGACGGTGAAAATCTTTGGCAAGCAGACAGGGAAACTGATAAAATATATTGTACAAATCCCGAAACCGGTCAACTTGTCCGAGAAATTGAATCTCCGGCCTATTGGACAATGGGTATGGCATGGGACGGAAAATATCTTTGGATTGCCGATTATAGAGGAAGAACCGACAAATCGGAAGACTTAGACGGCATGATTTTTAAAGTTGACCCTAAAGACGGAACAATCCTAAAAACATTGCAAGCTCCTTTGAGCAGCCCTAAAGGTTTAACTTTCGACGGAAAATACCTTTGGCTTGTTGATGATGTCGCTGATAAGGTTATTCAATTTAATCCCGAAGACGGAACTACTATCAGTTCCTTTCAATCGCCTTCAAACGACCCCAAAGGGATTACTTATGACGGAAAATATTTATGGATATCCGACAGAGGAACTGATGAAATCTATATGGTTGACCCTGCAACAGGCTACGTAATTATTATTATGGATGCACCTGGACCTTATGTTCACGGATTAACTTTAAATAATGATATATTATGGGCAGTAGATCAGGAAGATGATAAAATCTATCAATTAAAAATAAAAGATGATGTGAAATTTATTCGCAAAGATCAGAAATTGCATAAAATTACTTTTAATCACAATACTACATGCTATGGTCCCGGAAAGATATTGACTTTAAATGTAAATATCTCATTACCTGAAAACAGGGACAATCAAACCTTATTAAATGAAATAAGTTATAATATAAAACCCACAAAAATAGTTACTGATCAATGGGGCCAAAAAACTGCCTTATTTCAATTTAAGGATATTAATCCCGGTCAAAAAATAAGTATTCAAGCAACAACAACAGTTGAAACTTACAATGTCAGATACTTTCTTTATCCCGAAAAAATGGGTGCTTTAATTGATATTCCTAAAGATATCAAAGAAAAATATTTACAGGATGATGAAAAATATCAAATTAACAGTGATGAAATTAAAAATGTAATTAAAAATGTTGTCGGCAATGAAAAAAATCCTTATTGGATTATGCGTGAAATACATCAATACTTAATAGGACATTTATATTACAATATGGATGGGGCGTGGGATACAGCACCAACAGTGATAAAAAATGGTCACGGTTCGTGTTCTGAATATACTTTTGTATTTATTGCACTTTGCAGAGC
>CAZIFQ010000020.1:0-60341 GCA_964538375.1 uncultured Bacteroidaceae bacterium
ATTGTAAGGTTGTACTTTTCATTAAACAACAAATTGTTTACGAAAGTATCTAAAGTACTATATTCCATTGTTGGATTTTCTCTCCATAGTTTTGTTAAGAGTGTTTGTGTGTAATCGTTTTTAAAATTTTCATTGTTCATCCATATTTGGATTGTTTTTTGAACCCAATCAAGCGATTGACGGAGTTAATTTCATGCTATTTTCTAAAGCGTCAGATAAACCATCATAATCATCTCCATCGTTCCTTGTATAATCAATATACATCCTCATAATCTCATTAGAGGATTGTCCTGTCATAATTCTTATTTGTTCTGGTGGAAATCCTAAAGCTATTAAATTTGTTATGCACGATCTTCTTCCTGTATGAGTTTTGATTGCTTGATATCTTGGAATTGGATTCATCTCTACTTCATTTCCACCAATCGCTTTCATAGGAATAAAATTCTCTTGAAATAACCCTGTCTTCTCTAACATTTCTGTTAAGTACCTATTAAAAAGCGTATTTGAATACCTGTCCATTTTGTAATCATATTTTTCTAGAATTTCTTTTGTTGTACTTTGCAATTTTATGGTTGACCTATTTCCATACTTTCGAGTCTTTTGTAAAACCTTATTAATTTTTCCATTTCGGATATCCCTTAATCTGTTAAATGAAACCACATCACTATATCGGAATGATGTATTGCACATAAAGACGAATATGTCTTTTACATATTCAAACCTATTATCTATATGATCATTTTCAATTTTAAAATCATGAAGTGTTCCTACTTCCTTCAATGTAAGTGTTGTAAATACTGTGCTGTATTTGGAATATAATAATCGTTGTTCTTTGATATTGAAATCAGTATTTTCAATACATCTATTTTTTACCAAGTAATTAATGAACTCTTGCAGATTATCAATCCTTTTGTTCATTGTGTTGTCACCTATTTCACCTCTAGAAATATACCTGATATACTCAGGTTTAAATCTAAATCGTGCTTTACGTTTAGAAATGAATTCTAAATTCTTCTTTAATACTTCAACAACAATCGTTGATACTTTCTCATAGTCAGCAGTGCCAGGATTTTTTTGTGTCATGAAATAAAGAAAATCTTTAATCCAGTCCTCATTTATATCCTGCACTTCCAAAAGAGAATTATAGAAAAGCTGATAATCCATTATTGATTGGAACAAGGAATTGTAATCCTTAATGGACTCTGATGAAAATCTATGTCGGTTATAATAATCTTCCTTTTGCTTTAAAAAATCCGCATAGTATTCAACGATATATCTCTTTTGGAAATCTTCATTATGCGTTTGATTAAGTCTATTCCTGATAAACTGGTTATTGATTCTGATATCCATTTTCCCCAGATTATCTTCTATGATCTCTTCTATTAGAGTTTGGAGATTCTTAATTGAATCATTCTTCCTTTCATTTTCTTCATTCAATGGATAGAATAATTTGTTGGGATCACTTCGATAAAACTCATTTTTACTTAGTGCAGGTATCTTAGTATTATACCTGACAAAATGCTTCTCATGTCTAAAGTAAATCCTTACTCGATTTTCGTGTATAATTATTTTTGTTTTCATAATTTATAGGAATTGTTTATTATCATATATATCATCCTGAACAGAAAGTTTGAAAAATCTTCAAGTTTTTTTACCCGTCACAAAAACCCGTCACAATTCTGTAAAAAAAGCTTGAAATAGTACTACGATTTGTAAACTGGGTGGATACACAAAATTATATACAACGCAATATATCAGAGCGTTATAGATTATAAGTGTAAAAAAAGTGTAAGATGGATGTATGATATATAACTACTGCTACCCCGACGGAAGATCAAAACCACCCTGGCTATTCAGCCAGGGTGGTTTTGTTTTTAAGGATACCGTATCAACCCCCAAACCAGGATCATGACAAAGGAATAATCCTTTTTCCTGTTATACTTGTATTTGCTTCAGGTAATTCTGAAAGGAAACCTTGGGTTTGCGGTTTTCATAGTATAAACCCCAGTGCTTTTCAACTTCGTCCGGTCCTGAATTATCTCCACCACCCTTCCAGGGTTCATCAAATGCTTCAAAAACAAAAATGGTAATTTGATTTGCTTTCTGCCATTTATTCAATTGGATAAGAAACTCTTCCTGGGCCGCAACGCTAACCTGGCCCTTGATCAGGTCACCTTGCTCTCCCGGACCAATTTGATGCGGATCATAGTTGGTTGCCCAGCCGGTTTCTCCGATTGCAATTTCCTTATCGGGATGCAATGCTTGAACTTCCTGAACATATATTTTTTCTGTCCATTCTATAGCATTTTCAAGGGTTTTACCATTCCAGAGCGCATATATATGAGCAACAATGAAATCAATTTCATCCGCAACCTCCTTGCTTTCAGGTCTATTCCAGAAATTGTAGTCATCAGCAGTAGTTACCGGAACAGAAGTATTATTTCTAACAACCCGGATATACTTTATTAAGTTCTGCTGTATCATTCTATGCGAGGCCCAATGTACGAGTGTTTCGTTTCCTACATTGATAGCAGCAATAATTTCTGCATAGTCATTTCCGAGCTGAATCCCTTTCAGTATCTGACTAATATTTTCCTGTTTTCTTTTAGGATGATCTACTTCATTTTCAAGCCAAATACCCAGCATCACTTTTATGGGCAGCTTATTATCTTTAATAACCTTCAATACCCTTTCAGAATCCTTATCTGAGCCATATACCCTGATCAAATTCCAATGTTTTAATATGATATTCAAATCCTCAAGAATCTGTTTTTCAGATGGTCCTTTTACACCTGGTGCCTGGCCCTTGCGATAGCATCCGTATGAGATTGCTTCACCAATCCACTTTCCATTCAAATAGGGATCAAATTTTCGTTGTACAAAAGGATTTTGTTTATCTGGTAATATGCTTCCTTCGAGGCTTTGTCTTATTTTGTCCACAAGTATTAAATCAATTTGAGTAAAAATTAAAAAAGATTTTATCCCATTCTCCCAATAGAATATTCTTCGAAATATTCCATGCTGTAACCCGCCGCCAAAGATTACAGCTGCACCTGTACAGTCTGAACAGCGTTTGCATCGATCTGGATTTCTGCATATTGGTCTTCTATTTGCAATTGGTAGCTGATCGCCTCTTTTGTTGTGTTCAGCACTTGCACACTTAAAACATTATTTTTATTAATGGTAGCACAAGCATGCAAATCATCTTCTCCTAATCCACCAGGCGTTTTGAAGGTCTGAACTGCCTGGTCCCCGGGCCGGATTGTCTTACATAGCTGGGCAAGCACATAATAAATTGGTGTATAATAGACTTGTTTTGATTCTGTATCAATCATGATGGGTGCACCGCAGAAATTGCCGGCATGGTTTGGACCGCCATTCTGATCCAGTACCACATTCCAATCTATCCAGCCGGTCAGCCAATGGTCGATACTCACAATAATATTTCTAGCATAGCGATGTACAGGAGTATATATAGGATGGTCCTCACTTTTTACTCCTGGCCAGGTGGCTGAATATCCCCAATCAGTAGCATTTTCGTTCCACCAGAAAGCGTCGTTATCAAACCAGTCTTTTTCCTGGAAACGCTCAGGGTCTGTTATACCCCCGGGAGCAACTTTCCCTAAATCATCAATACAACCTTCTGTATGAAGTATGGCGTGATCAGGAAATTTTGCATGTACACTATCGAAGACATCTTCATACACATCTAAGGTGCTTTCGTACCAATGAACAGCAGACCCATAAACATATTTTGAGGTCTCGCGATCTCCCAGGATTACATCAGACCAATGCTTGAGTCCGTCGCGGTTCTGGTCATAAATAAGCAAGCTGACATCCGCATTATCCCCTGATTTCAATTTTGGCCCCAGGTAGCGCTTGATAAAATCGTTTTGAGTTTCGGGTGAAAAATGCATGCTCTCCCATTGACCGCTATTGCCATGTGGTTCATTCACCGGTGTAAGACCCCAAATCTCTACGCCTTCAGATCTATAGGTATCCAGGTACTTTATTAAATAATTGGCATAAGTTTCTTCATACGCTGGCTTTAGCTTACCACCAGTGCCCTGGAATCCATTTTCCGGCGTTCCTTTTATGTACCATTCTTCAATATCTTTCATCCATGAGGGGGCCGTCCATGCAGAAGAGACAATTCTTAACTCACTGTCTGCTTGCTGTTTCTTGAGTTCCAATGCCTCTTTTATCATAGGCAGCAAATCATAGCTTTCATCCACAATTCCAGGATATTTATCTGAACTGAAACCAGCCTTATCCGCTTCCAAGCTGAAGGATTCTAAATCAACATCTCCCTCTTTATTTACATAAGAATATTTACCATCAACGCAAAAATCACATGCCCCGATATGTGTTCTTGCCAATGAAAAATCAGCTCCTTTCTCACTGAATATTTGTTCCATAACCTCTTTCCTGCTTTGCGGGTCTAAATGAGCCAAAACAAATGCTGAGGATTCAGTAAACGAGGAACCTATTCCATCAATCGTTTGTTTGATTGTTCCAGGTTCAATTTTAATGATTGTACCTCCAGGAGTTCCTTTTACAAATACAATGTTTTCTTTTTCAGTAATTTTATCACCACTTTCCGAGGTGACAAAAATCTTACTGGTAGACAAATTTTCATTAGAATTACATGATAGCATAACAATAATACTTAAAAGAAATAGTGAGCAAAATGACAGTAACTTATTCATAATATTCGATTTCAAAAGATAAACTTTAATAGTAAACAAATATGAGGTTCACTTCTTCCGCACTATAGTTCACCTCGACGTTCTACCAATTGGGCCTTAATATCTCGGGCCTTTTCTTCTGTAATGTTATATTTCCACATTACAATAATAGCTAATCCAGCTGTAATTGCAGGAATTACAATGTCTGCAATTCGAAGCTTGGTAATGGTTTCTGCTGCCTGTATGGTCGCATTTTGGTCAAAACCAACCACTTTTAAAACCAAACCGCCTAATACAAGGGCAATAGCCTGTCCAAATTTTACCATCCACCAATAGATCGCGCCAAATAATCCTTCCCTACGTGGCATTCCATTTATTAATTCATCCAGGTCACATACATCAGCTGTCATGCTCATCATTAGGGTAAACAATCCACCAATACCAAAAGACATTAATGGGATGGGCATAAAGATCAACCAGGGTATCTCGGGGTTGAAGCCCCACCACTTAAGTAAGTATCCTACCAGCGAAATAGCTGTTGAAATGATAAAGGCATTTCTTTTCCCGTACTTTTTTGCAATCCGGGTAATAATTGGAATCACTAAAAATGCTGTGGCAACGGCTGAAACTGTCGAGAACCATGCCGGCCAGTTTCCAGCTAATCCAAAATCTCCATTAAACATATAAAACACAATGATGAAATAGCTGAAGGATGCTACCATTTGAAATCCATTGAAAACCAAAAAAGTAGAGGCGCATAGTTTCACAAAAGGCCTGTTTTTAAATACTTCTACCATGCCTCTAACAAGATCCTTGAGGTTAGAAAACATCAACTTAAATGACATTTCTTTTCTCCCCTCCATACCTGAAGAATCGATACCTTTACAGAAAATGGCAGGTAGTACGCCCAGAACCATACATATTCCTCCAACAATTATAGATAAATGTCGCACACCAACAGCCTGCGATTCAAACAGATCTGGATTTGCTATTAATACCCAGAACCAGGGAACGATCATCCAGGCCACCTGACCCAGCACTTGTGAAAATCCCATCAGGCGGGTGCGCTCATTATAATCCGATGTCATTTCATAACCCAGTGCAATCAAGGGTGTTGAAAAAATGGTATTTCCAATGAGGTAGACCAGTGAAAGGATGAGGAAATACCAGAAATTATACCTTTGGGTATTTTCCGGGTCAAGCTGCCAGAGTACTGCAAAAAGAACACCGCTCAGAATAGCTCCGATAAAAATATATGGTCTTCTTCGTCCAAATCGTGATTTTGTATTGTCGGATATGAAGCCCATGATGGGGTCCGTTAAGGCATCAAATAATCGGGGAAGACCGCCCAGCAAACCTGCAAGGAAAGGGTCCATTCCAAATGCCGTGAGTAAAAAAAACATAAAAATTCCCAGTGAGCCTGGCAAGAGGTTATTTACAAGATGTCCGGCTCCAAAAGCAAGCTTCTGGCCTAATGGTACAACATCTTTTGGGTCAGTTTTATAGTGTGCCATCTTATGCTAAATATGTTTTATTAGTAGTTAATGATTAATAGACTATTGAACTTCTTCATACACCTTAACCCAATCAAAGCAGCTTTATCACCCCTTGCCTTGACAACATCCTCCATAATTCCAATATTTTTGAAATGAGTTTCAATACTTTCCAGGGTAACGCCCTCAGCATATGGGTTTAGCATATGAGCTTCCTGAAGCGCATAATATGCTGCCCGTGGATAGAGTTGGTAGAGTCCTCTCTGGTTCGTCGGGCCTTTTGCACAAACCCCGAACCATTCTTCGTTCATGTTATTTTCTCCTTGTGCAAAATCCCTCATATAGCCACCGTTGGACCATGATGCGTTATTATCATGAATGTTCATGTTCTCTGTCTGAAGATACTTCCACCAGCCATCGCTGAACTGAAATGTAAATCCCCCGATGCAATTACCCGCTTTACCCAGGCCTGCTGCATTTTCATAGATCTCTTTCCAGTTTCCAAGCATGTAATATGCCTGGGAATACTGATCTTCTTCATTTTCTAATGCGTTGAATGCATCAGCTCCAAATTCTGTGAACAAAAGCGGCTTGTTAAATGTTTCTTTTAATACCTGGAAAGCATCACCAAATGATACCCCGCGGTACATGTTTACTCCAAAAATATCCACATCCTGACATTCTTCTGCAATGATATCGAGAAAAAGCATATCGCCGTTGCACATCGCAACCGGATGCGCCTCATCCAGGTCATTCATTAATATGGCCGCTTCGTTGAACAAGGTATACAAGTGGCGGGCTTTAAGTGTTGATTTTCTGTCTTCCATAGGTATGTCTTCAGTTTCTGCACCTTCCCAGAAGAGACCATAGTTATTCTCGTTCCCCAGTAAATATAGAAGCAGGCCGGGAGTATTCTTATAATCTTCTGCCATTTTCGTAACTTCAGACAAAAGCAATTCCCGCGTACGAGAATCATCATATTCCGTATTCACCACCCATGCATTTCTTACGGTCACACCATAACGACCGAATGAATGGTTGAGCATGGTGTAA
Source organism: uncultured Bacteroidaceae bacterium (assembly GCA_964538375.1). Lineage (GTDB taxonomy): Bacteria > Bacteroidota > Bacteroidia > Bacteroidales > JAUUZQ01. The sequence continues at coordinate 7,235 of CAZIFQ010000020.1, forward strand.
ATACCGTATTTCTCAAAAATATACTTGATCCATTTTGACTGAATACCAGTATACTGCCGAATGACATTTACACCCATGCTTTTCAGCAAGGACATTTCTGCATCAAGCGCAGCTGTAATAACATCATCGGGTTGTTTCCACAAACTATATGAATAATTCGCTCCAATAGGGAAATAATCCCAGTTCATACCGTTGATCATGAAATCCTCTCCATTGACTACTAGTTTCATTCCTTCATCATTCTCTACAACTGCTACATGATCTGCCTGGGCAAATACCGCAGCTGAAAAGAAGAAAAGTACTAGTATTAGCAAGTTTTGTTTCATCGTAGCATAGTTATATATTGATCAATACTTAATTAATCCTTAACTCTTATTTGTAAATATAAAAAAAGCATGGTTAATTTCTACGTTTGTCATCTCCAGGCACTGTTCCATCATCATTAAAAAAAATAACCTTAGTAATTATATGTCATTCTCTTCAGATTCCCTCAAATCATCCCCAAACAAGAATACTACAAAGACAGTTCCGTATTACAACAATAACACAACAAAACAAATCTAATTAGTTGATATACAAATAATTTAAGAAATAGAGGTGAGTACATTTACAGGTATTTCATCAGAGGTAGCGATTGGCCATTAACAGCCCCGCTTCTAATTTTCCTTATTGAAAGAAATAGGTTTCCCTTTTCAAAGGTTTCAGACTTGCATAATGTATTTGGTGAGATTGGTATCCCGATCGAGATTCAATTTCTTCCTCAGTCGATACCTGCTTACCTCAACACCGCGAATAGATATATTCATTAAAGGAGCAATCTCTTTTGTTGAAATATTCATCCTCAAATACGCACTCAGTCTTATTTCGCTAGGACTTAATTCCGGATGGTATTCCTTGAGCCGAACAAGAAATTCCTGGTGAACTTCATCAAAATAACGATCAAATACCTCCCAGTTCTTTTCTTGCTGGATATCCCGGTCGATTTTTCGGCAAATCCTTTTTAGCTCCTTGTCAATTATTTCGCTTTTTGCACTTTGGCTCAGGTTTGCTAATTCATTCTTGAGTGAATTCAGAAAATTATTCTTTTGGCCTATATGTATTGTTGAGGTTACTAATTCCTTGTTTTTGTGTTTCATCTCATCCTCTAACTTTTCATTCTTAAGGTGGACAACTTCCTGCTCGGCTGCTTGCTTTTCCAGTTCCAGCGCTTTCTCTTTTTTGTTAAATACACTAAGCTGCCTGTTCTTTTCCTGGGCCCTGACCTTATCAATCCTCCGCAAATAAAAATAAACAACTAGAAATATCAGTACTACGCTAAAGACCAGGTACAAAATAAGAGCTGTATTTGATCTATAAAAAGGAGGTTCAACATAAAAATGAAACTGATCTATTGAACTGATGTTATTGTAGGCATTCCTTGCCCGGATCTCAAAATAATAGTTCCCTCCGCGCAGGTTGGTATATTCCTTCATATTATCAGCGGACCAATCAGACCAATCTTCATCAAAATTATTCAAGCGGTGGCTGTATTCAATATGACCTGAGTTTTCAGTATCCGGAGAATTGTATTTGAAAGCTATATTATTGAATGAATGAGGAAGAGAAAAATCATCCTCAATCACCTTATCTGCGAGTTGAAAATTTCCAGAAGCATACCACAAAGAGTCTTTCTTCCTGGACGAGATACTGACCCTGTTAATAAAAACCTTCGTGGCTTCAAAATAATTCTTGTTGAAGGTGGGATCATAATGTACAAGTCCAAATTGAGTTCCTATAAATACATTTTCCGCATCCTGGATATATATATTATCAAATGGAGATACGCGAGCTTTGTTCAGATCCTGAAACGGGGTAACGATATTAGTCCTGGTACCATCTTCCAGGAGTCTGAATACACCCATACCCTGCTCAGCGGAATACCAAATGTTCCCGGCTGTATCTTCTTTTAAAAGATAGATAAGCTTTAAATCTCCAAATAACTGATTCAATTCTTCAGATTTGGTAAATACCTCCTGATTATCATCAAACTGGTAGATACCCTGATTCGTAGACAGGAAGAAATCATCGCCAGTTTCATGCAGGAGATAAGGCAATTCGTCAGGAAGATTGTTCGTCCCTTTGTATTCTTTTATTTGAATAACGCTGTCGATATTCTCATTAAGATATATATGAAACAAGCCCAGGTAACCGTGGTTCATCCATATATTATTCTCCTCTTTCACTATCAACTCCTTAGACGAAATATCTATGCCTTTTATTTTCCCACGGAAGCGCCATGCACCCTTATTCCCTTTTGAAAAAGTGATTAATCCGTCATACGTTCCGCTTAGCAGTAATTCATCATGACCCGGAATTTTCCTGAAATTCCAGACCCCCCTGGAATCTGTTAATCTTTTTGATTTATTACCTTCTATTAAATAGGCCCCATTATGATGCCCGCAAAGCAATTGCCCGTCTATGACAGAAAGATCCCAGACCTGACCTTCTGTGCCTTCAACAAAGTCATATTTAATATCCGTATGATTCCTGAGTTTGCTGAGTTCTTTTGAGTACAAACCCTGGTTCGTGCCTACATAAAGTCTTTCATCGCAGATAGCAGTTGCATATGTGGCAGCAATGTTAAAATTATCGTTAATATAAGAAATGGGAAGACTTGATTTTAAGAAAGTAATTCCGATATCAAGCCCAAGCCATATATTATTTTTTCCATCGATATATAGGGAAAGAATGGTGTTGTTTTGCAAACCGTTTAATCTACTCACATGCTGTTGAATGGTTCCTTCTTCATTGACAACATATAATCCGCTTTTGACAGTGCCGAAAAGATACCTGTTGTTGTGGAAAGATCCACAATAGAGTTTGGAATTCTGAAGCTCTTCGGAAATTTCCATTTCCCATGGCTGCAAGATCCCATCAGATAGTGTATATAAACCAAGGTTTTGTGTGCCAATAAGGAGATCATCACCGTTTATTCCCTCCAGAAAGCGGATTTCATCTTTGGAAAAAATAGGATCATCCGAATAAGTATGCAATGTACCATCTCTCAAAATCCTGAGTCCTATCCCCTTTTCAACTATATAGAAATTATTATCTACATGAAAAGATGCCCCAAATCGTTTGTTCGGCCTAAGTACCTGTATCTTATCATCATTGTAAATGAAGACATATTCAAAACTCTGAAAGATAAGCCCAAAACGTGTCTGAAAAACGCCCCAGACATCATCGAAATCTTTTGCATCCTCAGGGATCAGGTGGTTCAGGGTATGATACTTTATCCCCTCCTTAGCCGATTGTTCAAGATATCCTATTTCATTGTAGGCCCCAACATATATCTTATCATCAGATCCGTTAGCAAGGGATCTGACCATGGAATTATTAGTTACAGAAATTGTATTCCAATCTTCCCCGTCAAACCTCAATATCCCATTGTTATTTCCAATGTAAATATTTCCCTGGCTGTCATCAACTATATCCCAGCTCTGGGTACCTCCCCCATACTCACTTCTGTCAATATTCCTGATTTCAGGGACTCCTATTGACTTAAACTGTCCATACAATGAACACTGAAGACCCAAAAAAAGGACTAAGAATCCAATGCAGAGGATGTTCTTTTGCACAGTGGATAAACCCAGTAAAAGTATTCTATAAAATCTGTCCATATTTTTGAAGTAAATCACTTATAAAGATGGTATTTGTAAAAATAACAATATTTTTTAATGTTCACCTTTTCCATTTAATCAATAAATACCATAGGTAGAAAGAAAGGAATTGGATTAATCCATCTTTGAACTTTCCGTCACTTTATTACCTTTGGAAACTAATTCTCCCCTTAGTGCTTATAAGTAAAAGTTCAATTTAAAACTCTGTTCAAACGCAAATAAGAAAACTGATGAAGAAGATAGTTATAGTTATTGTTTCAGTATTCGTAATTTCAGCTACAACATTCGCCCAAAATCCCGCTTATGCACTTTACAATGCAGACGGCAAAGAGATGAAGTACAAAAAAATGGTTAAAGCATGTGCTGAAGCAGATGTAGTTCTCTTCGGGGAACAACATAACAATCCCATCTCACACTGGCTACAACTGGAACTTACCCAGGATTTGTTCTTAGAGAGAGGAAATGAACTCATCCTCGGCGCTGAGATGTTCGAGACAGATAACCAGCTGATCATGGATGAGTATTTCGCCGGCATGATCACGCAGAAAAAATTTGAGGAAGAGATGCGATTGTGGCCCAACTACAAAACTGATTACAAACCATTATTAGAATTTGCCAAAGACAGTACTTTGCAGTTTGTTGCCACCAATATCCCACGCAGGTATGCCAACGTAACGTTCAAGCTTGGACTGGATACACTTAAATATCTAACAGAAGAAGCGAAGCTGTACATCGCTCCCTTACCCATGGATTATGATACCACACTGAATTGCTACAGTTCCTTGTCAGGTAGTGCCCCAATGGGTGGACATGGCAGTTCTGAACTGAGAGATGCTCAAGCCATCAAGGATGCAACCATGTCTTATAATATTTTACAGAATCTTCCCGAAGGAAAACTTTTTCTGCACTTCAATGGCGCCTACCATTCAGATGATTTTGAAAGTATCAGCTATTTTCTGAAGAGAGAGAAAAAGAATCTGAATATAGTGACAATCAGCACAGTATTACAAGACGATGTCAGCTCACTCTCGGAAGAGAACCAGGGTAAAGCGGATTTTATCATTGCGGTTCCGGAAAATATGACAAGTACGCATTAATGAGCCAATGAGCCAATGAGTCAATGGGTTAATGAGTCAATGTAGAATGCCTAGGATTGATATCCACTATCCTATAATAAAATGTGTTTAAAGATTCACCCGCCGGGGGGAAGAAATTTGCTTCATTGTAAAATTTTAATGGATTTGCCCCAGGGTCACTCCAAGTACTCAAGGCACTCTAAGTACTCAAGTACACTCCGTCTGTAACATAGATCACATTCAGGACCGCTTACAAGCAGTAATTTTGTGACAGAAAATAACTATATTTCATATAAACAATAAGAAAATAAGAATGAAACAATTGCAAACATCAGTTCTCGAAATTGAAACCACAGCAGAATTAGAAAAAATTATCAGCGAAAACGAAAACGTAATGGTCTGTTGCGGACGCATGGGACCAATGTGCATTCCTGTTTATGATTTAATGGAAGAGTTGGAAGAGGAACGCCCAAACGTCAAATTCTATAGCATGGGATTCGATACTCCTGAAGCAGTTATCATAAAGAGCGCACCTGAATGCAGAGGTTTCATGGGACTGCCTTTCACCATGTATTACAAAAATGGACAGGCGGCAAAAGCAACATCAAGCATCCAGAACAGGCAGCAAGTAACTGCTATCCTGGACGAGAAACTCGGAGCATAGAGAAGAGAGCGTCAAGCGCATTGCGATTTACCGTTAAAATTAAACTAAATGGAAGAGAAATTTGATGTGATGATCATCGGTGGCGGTGCTGCCGGCTTAACAGCTGGAATATATGCTTCACGTGGAAAACTAAAAACAGTAATCCTGAATGAAGGAGCAGTTGGCGGGCAAATGGTGCTTACAGAAGAAGTGGCCAATTATCCGGGAGTTGAATCCACAAAAGGATATATGCTGGCCAACACCATGAAGGTTCAGGCGAAAAGTTTTGGATGTAAGATCAAGTCGAATGTAAAGATTGTGGAATATAGCTTATTTGATAAAGTAAAAACCGTGAAGCTGGACGATGGTAGGGTTTTTCATGCAGATGCAGTAATTTTAACTCCAGGGGGCAGACCGAGAACGCTCAATCTCCCGGGAGAAGATAATTTCAAGGGTACAGGTATCTCGTTCTGCGCGACCTGCGACGGTGATTTTTTCACTGGCAAGGAAGTGATCGTAGTTGGAGGAGGGAACTCTGCGCTCGAAGAAGCGGTGGCGCTTACAAATTTTGCCACAAAAGTTACCATCGTACATCAGTTTGACCACTTCCAGGCATTTGAACATGCCATAAAAGAAGCACAAAACAATCCGAAAATAAACTTCATTATGGAGTCGGAATTAAGAGAATTCAAGGGAAATGAAGGGCTGGAAAAAGTTACTATTGAACACCTCCCATCAGGAAAAATGTCTGAAATGAAAGTAGATGGTGTATTTATATTTGCGGGTTATCTCCCCAATACTGAAGCTTTTGTAAATCATGTTGAACTCAGTGAACGCAATGAAATAATTGCCGATGCAGATATGAAAACCAATGTTCCCGGTGTCTTTGCTGCAGGAGATTGCATCGAAAAAAAATACAGGCAGGTTACCACAGCTGTTGCTGATGGAACTATTGCAGCATTGAGTGCTGCAGATTATATTAGAGCGTGATTTTGAGGATGGGACACTCTATTGCTCAGGATAAAGTAGTAATTTGAAAAACTGAAGATCTAACAATAACCATAGTAATATGATATATATAATCATAAACAACTCAATCTGATGAAAATAGAGAGATATTTTAAAAAAGCAATTTTATTAAGCACAGTGATCTTCTTGTCTTTTGGGTGCAGCAAACTGGACCGGCTAACGCAATTTTACATGGATTATGATGAGACCATTGTTATTCCAGCTGCGCTGGGACTAAATCTGCCATTTAATATTCTGACCCCAAATATTAAAACCAATACAGAAGAGATCTTTGAGATTAATGATACGCGCAAAAATCTTATTGAAGAAGTCATGCTTGAGGAATTAAGCTTGGAAATCATTGATCCACAAAACTCTGATTTCAGTTTTTTGAAATCTATCGAAATTTACATCAAGTCTGATACTTTAGAAGAGGTAATGATTGCGTGGAAGCAGTCAATTGACAATACAATCGGATCCACATTAACTCTTGAGGTATCAAGTGAAGACCTGACCCGCTACATCGTTGAAGATGAATTTTCACTCAGGGTCTCTACCGTAAGCGATGAAATTCCCCTTTCAGATCATGAAATTGAAATTCATGCACAATTTTTTGTAAATGCCAGTATTCTGGGGATATAAAAAATAGAACATTCGTTTACCTTTGTCCATTGAAAATCAAATAATCAGTCAACCAAATCATATATAAATGGAACTAGTAGTAGCCTTTGCCCTGAACAGTGAGAATCAATTCGAGAAAAAACACTTTGGCGATGCTGAGAAATACAACATATATACACTGAAAGATGATAATTGCGTTCTGATTTCTGAAGAGACGAATACATTTAAAGACCTTGATGAAACCCATGTTCATGGATCTAAAAAGAAAGGAGAATCAATCATTCAGTTCTTAAAAAGCAAAGATGTATCTGCATTGGTATCAAAGCAATTTGGCGCAAACATAAAAATCATATCCAAGCATTTTGTCCCGGTTATAATTCATGATGAATCCATACAAGAAGTTACTAATACCTTATTGAAACACCTCAAATGGGTGCATGAAGAGAGCCAGAGTCAGGCCGAAAATTACAAACTCTTTTCCATAAATAATGGCATACTAAAATCTGTAATTGATAAGGTTTAATATATATTCGAAGTAGTAGTTCTACCGGAAGACAACAAAAAATGAATCTCACGAGGAATGTATCAAGTCAGAATATGAAGTCATTCCTCTGGCATGCTGCGTTCCTTGCGTTTGCTCAAAATTTCATGGATGTTGATACCATCATTCCGGCCATGCTTGTGGAGTCGGGAGGTACATCTATTCACATTGGAATAATGGCAGCGATTCTTACCGGCGGATCGAGTTTCACACAACTATTTTTTGCACCGGTCATCAGTAATGATCCTTACAAAAAGAAATACCTGCTCATTGGTATAAACTCCCGGCTTGCATCATTAATTTCCATAGCCCTTATGCTCTGGTTCTTTCATACAAACCCAGGAATGAACATCCTTTGGCTTTTATTTCTCTCCATTTCAATTTTTGCCGTTGGTGGCGCATTCGCAAACATTAGTTATGTAGATATTCTTGGTAAATCTATTCATCAATCAAGTCGAAAATCATTCTTCTCTACAAAGCAATTATTAACCAGTCTGGTGGTACTCTTTTCTGCTTTTCTTGCAACTCATGTTCTAGGACTCAGAGAATACCCGATCAACTATTCAATAATGTTTTTTATTGGATTTATTTTTCTCTTCATCGCCTCACTTGGATTTTGGAGAATAAAAGAAACTGTGCCAGCTAAATTTAGAATAACAGGGGTAAAACATTATCTGCAGGTAATGAAGTCTGAACTTAAATCAAACCGCCGTTTAAAATATTTTCTGGGCTTTATCAACACGCAAGGAATTGCAGTTTCCTTCCTGCCTTTTGTGATTTTATTTGCTAAAGAAAATTTTAATACCGACAGTCATGATACCGGTCGGTTTTTACTTTATAAAGTGTTAGGAGGAGTGATTATCAGTTTATCGATTCTTCTCTTTTCCAAATATACGAAGTACAGACTTTTGCTATATCTTAATACTGTTTTATCCTTATCTGTTCCAATCATTCTATTGTTCAGTAAAAATGAGCCCTCATTTGGCCTCATTTTCCTGATTGGAGGATTGATTTTTGCAATTTATAGCATTACTATGAATGGTGTGCTGCTTGAAATTTCGGGAAATGAAAATCGGGCGATCTATGCAGGATTAGCCGGAGCAGGAAATATTCTACCAGCCATTTTCCCGCTTATATCCGGATTAATTATCAAGAGTTTAGGATTTACACCATTTTTCATTCTCTATATGATAATCATCACCCTTTCGATATTTTTTATTCACAAGCTGAAATGCTTGAAGTAATTTATTAAGTTAACCAATCCATCGCCAAGCAAATAAAACGCTCATCATAAATTCGTTTTATGAGAATATTCTCATTATATTTGCATCAGAATAATAAGTATGCCACGCAGAAAAAGACTTAGAAAAGTTGTCTCTCCGCCAGGATTTAAAGGTTATAAGCCTTATGGAACATCAAGTCCGTCTAAAGACCATGTTGAACTACTATACGAGGAGTATGAAGCTATCAAGCTGGTCGACTATGATATGATGAATCACCTGGATGCTTCCAAACTTATGGGTATCTCAAGGCCCACTCTAGCTCGGATATACAAAACTGCAAGGATGAAAATAGCACGGGCTTTGGTCGAGACAAAGGAAATCAAATCAGTTTTTGGAAATGCATGGATGGAAAAAGACTGGATACTTTGTAACAATTGCAATGCCAAATTCACTTTACCAAAAACTGTAAAAGAAGCCATTTGCCCGATATGTAAGTCAACAAATATTAACGCATTAAATAAATCTTGAAATGAAGACAGTAATAACATCATCCGGAAATAAACTCAGCTCCGAATTCGATCTTAGATTCGGGAGAGCATCCTGGTTTTGCTTGTACGACGAAGATGCTAATAAAACTGAGTTTTTTGAAAATAAATACAGCAATTCCCAGGGCGGTGCCGGATCAAAATCTGCAGAATTCATTATAGAATTAGGTGCAAAAAAAGTCATATCCGGTGACTTTGGACCAACAGCAAAAAATCTCCTTGAAGAGTTTAACATCCAAATGGTTATACTTGAAGAAGAAAACAATACAATAGATGATATCATAAAAAAACTAAGAAAATAGGTACTGGCTTACAGCCTTGACTGCAGGATAAAGCAGAGGATTGGGCCAGGGAAATGACTGATCAGCACTGTAGATAAAAATGAAAACAAAAACATTACACTAGAATAAATGAAGAAAACTTTCGCAATACCCGTTACAAACGGTGTTCTGGATGCTCATTTTGGTCATTGCAGCCATTTTGCATTCATTGAAGTAATAGATGACAAAATTATTTCCGAGAATATCCTGGCTGCGCCACAACATCAACCAGGACTGTTGCCACCATGGGTTGCAAAAAATGGTGCCACAGATGTTATTGCTGGCGGAATGGGGCAACATGCGATAAATATATTCAACCAACATAAATTAAACGTATTTGTCGGAGCACCTGCACTAACAACGAAAGAGCTGGTGGAAGGATTTTTAGATAAATCACTCTCCTTTAATGAAAATTATTGTGATCACTAATGACCCCTTTTAAAATTGCAATTGCAAGTGGAAAAGGAGGCACAGGTAAAACTACAGTTTCTGTTAACCTCTCTTACTTCCTGAGTAAACATATTACTAATAGCATTCAATTAGTAGATTGCGATGTTGAAGAACCAAATGATGCACTTTTTTTTCCTAAGGCACCGCTTACGTCAACAAAAGAGGTGACTCAGCTCATTCCTTTTATCGATACTGAGAAGTGTACTTTCTGCAGAAAATGTGCAGAATATTGCGAATTTAATGCAATTGTTGTATTGCCAACGGCAAAATTTGCCCAGGTGAATGCCAGTTTATGCCATTCATGCGGCGCTTGTCTCCATGCATGCGAATTTGATGCAATAACTGAAAATCCGGAACCTATTGGAAAAATACGTGCCCTGGATAATGGTATAGGCTCTGGTCTTGTTGAAGGTCGATTAAACATTGGCTCTGCCATGCAAACCTTGTTGATAAGAGAGTTAAAGTCAGAAGTATCTTCAAATAGCAAGATCATCATTTATGATGCACCCCCGGGCACAAGTTGTCCAGTAGTAGAAACCATAGCTGGTACCGATTACATTATATTAGTTACAGAACCTACTCCCTTTGGCTTACATGATCTGAAACTAACCGTTGACTTACTTAAAGACATCAAAAAACCCTTTGGCGTAGTGGTGAATAAAGCAGGTTTAGGAAATTCAGATGTCTTCAACTTTCTGAAGACTGAAAATATTGAACTGCTGGGTGAGCTGCCATTTGAAAAATCGTATGCAAAAAAATATGCTTCAGGAAAACTGCTGGAAGGAGTATCACCAGAAATAGAAGCGCGATATATGAAAATAATAGATAAAATAGCCAAAAGAATTGATGAGCATGACAGAGATAACAATTCTTAGCGGTAAAGGAGGAACAGGAAAAACCAGCATTACTGCTGCCCTGGCATCGATCGCAAGTAACGCAGTATTTTGCGATAATGATGTCGATGCTGCCGATCTCCACCTGATACTGGACCCTAAGATTAGAGAAGAACATGTGTTTTATGGTGCCTATGTTCCGTCAATTGACCAGTCGAAATGCACACAATGCGGTATTTGCGCTGATAACTGTCGTTTTAACGCGATCACACTCGACAAAAATGGTAATTATGAAATAGATCCTTTCAAATGTGAAGGATGCAGACTCTGCGAAAGATTGTGTCCGGAAGAGGCAATCACATCTAAAAAAAGTGATGGAAATAGATGGTTTGTATCTGATACCAGGTTCGGACCAATGGTACATGCACACATGGGACCAGGTGAAGAAAATTCCGGCAAACTAGTCACGGAAGTACGCAGAAGAGCAAGAAAAATTGCTGAAGAAACAGGTGCTGAACTTATACTGAACGATGGGCCTCCCGGTATAGGTTGCACTGCTATATCTTCAATAACAGGTACCGGACATGTCCTGATTGTAACCGAGCCAACAATTGCAGGTCTGCACGACGCAAAAAGACTGGTGGAGCTAGTAGAGAATTTTAATATTCCAATATCTGCCATCATAAATAAATATGATATCAATAGCGAGGTATCAGATGAGGTAGATCAGTACTTTATAGGTAAAAATATACCGGTACTTGCCAAAATTAATTTCGATGTTGCATTTGTTAAAGCTATGCTGGAGAAAAAATCACTTATCGAGTATAACCCAACATCTGAGACATCGGAAATGATAAAGAAGATGTGGAAGACACTTACATAAGAATGATACCGCTTTTCCTGCAGTGATCATGCATTTGTCCGGGCCATATGCTGGCCTGAACTTCTCCAATATGTGCTTTTCTGAGGAAATACATGCACAACCGTGATTGACCAATTCCTCCCCCGACAGATTCGGGAAATTCGTCATTAAGCAGGCGCTTGTGGAAGAAAAGTTCTTTTCGTTCAGTTTTTCCCTGTATGTCTAGTTGATGTAACAAAACCTCTTTATCAACCCTGATCCCCATTGAAGAGAGCTCAAAAGCTTGCTCCAGTATTGGATTCCAAACAAGAATATCTCCATTAAGACCTTTGTAACCATTAACTGTCTCTGTTGACCAGTCGTCGTAGTCAGGTGCACGACCGTCATGCGGCTTGCCTGAAGATAGATCGTGACCAATACCAATGATAAAAACCGCCCCATACTTAAGACATATTTTATCCTCACGCTCCTTTGGAGTAAGATTGGGGTAAGCAGCTTCCAACTCTTCTGTATGAATGAAATGAATCTCATCCGGCAGGATGGGCACAATTTCAGGATGACTTTCATACACAATAAATTCAGTCCGCTTCATGACTGCATATATTCTATTTACAATATCCTTCAGGTAATCCAGTGTGCGGTCGTCAGGCAAAAGAATCTTTTCCCAGTCCCACTGATCCACATAGATGGAATGGAGGTTATCCAGTTCCTCATCGGGTCTGAGGGCATTCATATCTGTATACAATCCAAAAGTATTTGCGATCTCGTAATCGGCCAGCATCATCCTTTTCCATTTCGCCAGGGAATGCACAATCTCAGCTTCCATGTCTTCCATATCCTTAATAGGAAAGCGCACAGGACGTTCAATACCATTGAGATCATCATTAACGCCTGTTCCTCTTTGTACAAACAAAGGAGCGGTCACTCTTCGTAATTTCAGTTCTGCAGCCAGGTTCATCTCAAAAAAATCCTTTATCATTTTAATGGCTCTTTCTGTCTCCTTAAGAGATAAGGGTGATGAATAGTTATTTGGTATCGTAAGTTTCATTCCGTAAGTTTTTTGTTTGTACAAATAACAGATTTTAATTTTATAATTCAAAATAGTTTCAAAATGAAATTTTTTAACCATTTCATTTATCCACGCCTTCTCCTGGTGTCAATTGCCCTTAACCTGGCCTTAACCCACTGTAAGAAGGGTGCACTGCGAATAAAGTATTTGATAAATTTGAAATCTTGCTACTGCATACTGATCAGCCACTCGTAGCACCTTTCCGGCCATCCGCTCAGCTGCTGCTGATCTTCGGCAAGAGAAAAACCATGTCCGCCATATGGATAGATATGCATTTCTGCAGGTATTCCATGTGCCACCAGTTGCTGGTAATAAACGATACTGTTCTTTACCGCTACAGATCCATCATCGGAAGCATGTATAAGAATAGCTGGTGGTGTATTACCTGTCACCTGGAGCTCGCTTGAAAAATATGTCATCAAGGCAGTATCCTCTCCCACAAGTGCCTTCCTGGAGCCAGAATGTTGAAATTCCCCGGTAAAAGAGATTACAGGATACATTAAGATTGAAAAGTCCGGGCGACAACTCACCCGTTCAATCTCATCTTCTGAGCCTGGATCACCGGTATCATAATGTGTACTTAATGAGGATGCGAGGTGGCCTCCGGCAGAGAAGCCCATAATGCCAATTTTGTCCGGATTGATGCCCCATTCTTCAGCATTATATCGTGTAAGTCGCACAGCGCGCTGCGCGTCCATCAGGGGACTTTTATAAGGCTCAATCTGACTTTCAGAAGTAGGCAGGCGATACTTCAGTACAATGGCTGCAACACCTTTTGAATTCCAGTATGCTGCAATATCTTCTCCCTCCCAGTCATAAGCAAGAATGTGGTATCCACCACCAGGACAAATGACTACTGCTTCGCCTCCCACACTAGCTGATTCGGGAAGATAAACTTTTATATCAGGTACCTGTACTTTACTGATTCTGACAATATTAGTAGTATCCCAAATTTCCATTTCTCCAACATCCTGGTAATTAGGTATCTGTCCATCTGGATATAGATTCATAGTAAAGGGTTCAGAGCTTTTCTTACAAGCGGTCACTGCAAGTAGCAAGAACAATATGATTGAAGTCAGTCGAGTCATACTATTAGTTTTTTGGTAGCATTTCAATTGAAGAACTAAAACTAATAAAAAAAAGCCCCACACATTGTGCTTAAGTGTTAATATCCTTCTCAAGATACTAGTTTTTGTCCTTGACAGGTAGTTCGACAAGCTCACAATTGGACTCACCATGGTACTCAGGAAACGGTCTGTAATTTTTATATTTCGAAATACTTGAAACTCTGCCCACATCACAGAAACCAGGCAATATCGATGCGCAGAAAATATGCGCTTTTCTTGATTTGCATATATATTGATCGTAGCTTAGTGTACCTAATAAAGATGTTATGATGAAAAAGATAATAATCCTGATACTTTTCGCAGTGCTGGCGTTTCCAATAAATGCCCAATTCGAAAAACATGAAATATCTGGTTCATACGGACTGGTTACCGTAGATCAAATTGGAGACATAATCGCTGAAGTTCTGGTGTCGATATTTACATTAGGGAATTTTGAAACGGCCGACCAAAATTATACAGGAGCTATGTACCTGACTTATAATTATGCAGCATCTTACAGGTGGGATATCGGAGTCGTAGCTGGTATAGACATGTCAAATGGGAACCTGATGTGGGACGACGAACTGGAAGGCACATTTATGAAAAATCACACTACACTTGCCGTAGAAACAAATTTTCGCTGGGTCAAAAAATCATTTGTTGAGTTGTATACCGGTATAGGTGTTGGATATACATTTACGAAGAATACTGCCGAAATGCTTAACGGTGACAGTGAAAGTATTAATAGCGGACATGTTACCGGACAATTAAATGCCTTGGGAATCAGAGTAGGAAAGAAGTTTGGAGTGCATACAGAGCTAGGTTTTGGTTATCAAGGAATCCTCAACTTTGGATTTTCCTATAAGTTTTAAAAAAAAGGCCATCCAATGGACAGCCTTTTTTTAACGGGTATAAGTTATAATATCTTAGGTAAGCTATATAGTCTGCATTCCTGGTAAGAAACATGCAATCAGTTCAACTGCGTATTTCTTGTCAATCCTTCTTTTTGAACTTAGAATAGTCTGAGCATGGAATTTCTCATGATCAAACACTTTGTGAGCTTCCGGATTAGAGAACATTACTTTCCTGACTCCAAATCCGTTTTTGGTACAATCGTAAAACATGGTGTATTCGCTGGTATAAGCAACAAATGATTTACACTTACCTTCAACATTTACCGCAATTTTAAGATTCATTGATGGATCATCATAAAACACCTTGTATACTTCATATTCTTTTCCTTGAAAATGGAAGACATCATTTGTAGTTCTCACCACAAAGTTGCCTGCATCGGAGTTTGAAGTACCTGAGGTGTACATATCAGTTCTTTCACCATCGGCAAGCACTACCATTGAGCTCATGACAAAAGCGACGAGCAGTGTCATAAATTTTGAAATAAAACTAATCTTTGTTTTCATAGCTAAAATATTTATTGATGTTTGAATATATATTTAATGGTATAGTTTAAATTACTTACTCCTTAGTTTGGTTTGATCATCAGATCAACACTATGCACACTCTGCAGGGTATTTGATTTTAAAACATACTTTCCGCAGCACTTATGTTCTAATACCTCTTTTGCAGCATTCATTCCGAGACCATTATAGCTACTTTCTGTTGCTGATAGCTCTCCAATCCAATCCGGAACAGAATTCCTGGTATTAAAAAACAGATTGTTTTTCCTGACATCAATATGAATGGTTACCCATCCCTCACCGGAACACTTCCTGATGCCATGTTTGAAGCAGTTCTCAACAAAAGTGTATAAGACCAATGGTGGCACCTCAAAACTTTCCAGGTCACCCGAGATTTGCAAATCCAACATAAAATTGGTCTCTCCCAACCAAATTCTTTCAAGTTTTATATAATCATTAATGAGTTCTACCTCTTTTGCCAGAGAGATCTTTTCAAGCTGCGAATAATACACCACTTTCTCTAATAACTCCGAAAGTCCGGCTATTGCATCAGATGTTCTATCTGAATGCTTTACTGAAAGAGCATATAAGTTATTTAAGGAGTTAAAAAGAAAATGAGGTTGTAAAAGCATTTTGAATAGTTCAAGATCATAAAACCTGTTGGATTTCGGATCTTTACTTAAACTAATATTATGTTGGCTTACTAGCATTTTTGATAATTTTTAGTTTGAATCCCGTTACAAACTATTCACTATGGAAAATTTCACATATCATGCCAAAGCCACTATCAGTCTGTTTTTCTGCTACTTACATATTTTTTCAAAATGTGAAAAATTGTTAAAATCGTCCGAAAATGCACAATTCTGTCCGAAAAGGCACGATACCAGCCAAGAGGGCAAACTCTACACCCCTTGCAAACAGTGGTATACAGGATGCTTGTCGTTGACAGACAGTTGCCTGTCGTTGACAGGCAGAACGAGGTGTTAGTGAATAATAAATAATGGTGGATGAAGTGTGTAAGGAGGAATAATGGAATTACGGAGACCTTGCTTAATTGGAAAAGTGATTCAGTTCCACAACTGTAGAGACGCGATTTTTTGCGTCTGCTCATATGACCATTTTGATCATAAGGGCTGCAAGCGATAATGAATCTTATGTTAAGCATCACTTGATTTCCATTTAGGATGTTCATACTTTTATATTAATTATTGAACGACCCCTTATATGAAAACTAAATGTATTATTGTAGACGATGAGCCGCTGGCAAGGGAACTAATCAGAGGTCATGTTCAAAAGCTTAAGAATTTCGAGATTGTGGAGGAATGCGGAAATAGCATTAAAGCAATGGAAGTATTGAGGAATCAGCCGATTGACCTTATGTTTCTTGATATAAAAATGCCACAAATCTCAGGTATAGAGTTTTTGAAAAAGCTGAAGAGTCCACCTAAAGTGATTATAACGACTGCATACAGCCAATATGCATTAGATGGCTTTGAGCTTGATGTAGTGGATTACCTGATGAAGCCAATTACTTTTGAACGTTTCTTTAAGGCCATAAATAAATATTCTGCAGCTAAGAACCAGCAAATTATCTCTCTGGAAAATGAAAGTAAATTTAACGATCACTCCTTCATCTATGTCAAAGAAAATAAGAAAGTTATAAAAATATACCTGAAAGAGATTCACTTCATCGAAGGACTTAATGAATATATTAGAATTCACACTGACAACAGAAGAGTTGTTGTGAAGAGCAGTCTCCAGTCCATTGAAAAGAAACTTCCCTCAGAATTCTTCATCAGGGTTCACAAATCATATATCGTATCTATTCCGAGAATTCGTGCATTCAATGCTACAACCATTGAACTCGAAAATGCAAAGGTACGTATTGGAAGGAACTATAAAAATCAGGTCTTTACAGCTTTGCAATTTAATAGTAAAGTATAGTGTGTTTTGCCTATTCACAAGTAATTCACATAGTTTATTAACAATTGTTAATAACATAATTGTACAGGGTTAACAGGTAAAAGCAATCTGCAAACAACGTGGATGTTCTAAAGGGCTCGTTTTAAAGCTTATTCATAAGATAGTATACTTTACTCTTATCTCTGGTAAGAGATTAATAAGGAATTCATTATTTGCATTTTACATCAACTATTAATGGATTATACTTTTTTTCGTAACTTGGTTCCGAACCAATATATGTTCTGGTATAATTTTTGAATCTTTATAAAACAAAATAATTCCAATAGAGATGAAAAATATCATTCGAGAAATTTCCGCCGCAGTTTTAATGCTATCAATGCTAACGGTTGCTTACTCACAAAACCCTTCAGTAATTGTTATTGAATCGCAATTAACTGACATTGAAGGTGAATCTGTACCAGTCGTAAATATGGATTTGACCGTATTGATCCTGGATTCAAATGGGGAGCAGTGCTATGAAGATAACAAAACAATAACAACCAATGATCTTGGCACATTTCAATATTTTATTGAAGAAACACCTCAATTATTTAAAGCAGGAATAGGATCAGATCCTGCTGAAATACAACTCACTATTACTTCACCTGATGACGACGCATGGCTCGAAGAAGGCAAGTTTATTGTTAAGTATCTTATGACATTGGAAGGTGACAAAGAAAATCCTGAGTATTTTTTAACCAGGATGGAAGGACAGAAGCTAAATTATGAATATCGTTCAGATATTTGGAAATTTAATGATATCTATCCCTTTGCATACATCAGCAGTACATTTCTTATCAGTTTTAATGAAGAGATTGCAGATGCAAAATCATTGCTAATGGTAGCGCAAGAGTTTTTTAGCGAGAGCGAGAATAAAAACGCTGAAGAAATGGAGGCCCCACCGGCTTCTTCACGTGGTATCAAAGGTGGCCCTGCCGTTGGTGGATTTAAGAAGAAATAGAAGAGGCGTTATAAGGCCCGTGACAAGGAAATTTGATCCTGACGGAGAGATAGAAAATAATAATTAAAACAAAAGGGGTGGAATAAATTCCACCCCTTTTTTATTCCAATCCTTATTTATTCCTTATCAATTTTCCCTCCTGATTTTGGAGCTCCTCCTTTAGATATTGAATCCCGCATAGTGGTATCGGCCTCAATATTCTTGAACTTATAATAGTCCATAATCCCCAGGTTTCCGCTTCTGAATGCTTCAGCCATTGCCAGCGGTATCTCTACCTCTGCCTCAATCACTTTTGCACGAGCTTCCTGGGACTTGGCCTTCATCTCCTGCTCATTTGCTACCGCCATTGCACGACGTTCCTCAGCTTTTGCCTGGGCAATATTTTTATCTGCGTTGGCCTGGTCCATCTGCAATACAGCACCAATATTTTTTCCGATATCAATATCAGCGACATCAATGGAAAGGATCTCAAAAGCCGTACCAGCATCTAATCCCTTTTCCAGTACAATCCTGGAAATATAATCCGGATTCTCCAATACCTCCTTGTGAGATTTTGAACTACCTATTGAAGACACAATTCCTTCACCAACACGAGCAAGAACGGTCTCTTCGCCAGCACCACCTACCAATTGTTTGATATTTGCCCTCACCGTTACTCTCGCTTTTGCAATCAACTGGATACCATCTTTCGCAACAGCAGTTACCGGTGGTGTATTGATCACTTTTGGATTTACTGACATCTTTACAGCTTCCAATACATCCCTTCCTGCCAGGTCAATGGCAGTAGCCATATTAAATGTTAGATCGATGTTGGCTTTCATCGCCGAAACCAGTGCGTGAATTACTTGTTCAACCCGGCCTCCTGCAAGGTAGTGAGCTTCCAGTTCGTCACGCTTGATAAAGGCAAGTCCGGCCTTTGTGGCTTCGATCATTGATCTTACTATAATATTAGGAGGTACTTTCCTCCAACGCATAAGAATTAACTGCAGCAGTGATATTCTTACTCCGGAAAGTAAGGCTGTGAACCATAATCTTACCGGAATGAAATAGAGCAATATCCATAGCCCGATAATACTGGCTATGACAATGATTATCCAAGAAAAAGATGCTAATTCGCCATTCATAATTATATTATTTTATTGGTTTTACTGAAATACTTGTTCCTTTAATAGAGACAACCTCAACAGGAGAGTGTTCATCTATATATCCTTCGACAGACTTTGCTTCCCTAACAATGTCGTTTACATTAATTTTTCCCATTGGAGCCAATCTTGTCATTGTCACTCCTTTGTCTCCAACTTTTATCTGTTCAGCAGTTATATTACTATCTACCGTCCCCTCAATATTTGTTTTGAGCATCAGCCTCTTCCATGTTCTTGCACGCAGGGAAAACACAATAACAATAAGACTTATGAGAATGGTACCAATCAGAAACCAGACGCCTGTGTTGGTTCCATAATCTGTAAATGCTTTATATACTCCAAGAACAGTAAGTACCAGGCCGGCAATACCCGCAACTGTTATTCCCGGAACAAGCAAGAACTCAATCACGAAAAGCAGAATACCCAGCAATATCAATATGATTATTCCGGTCATAATAAAACTATTTATTCAATTGTTGCTTTTAGTCCCCGGGAAACCAATTCTTCCCTGGTCTCTTTCAGTTCACTTACTTCTCCGGTAAGTACTTCACATTTCCCTTTGTAATGTGCAATCATGGCACATTGCTCTGCCTGGTTGGCGGTATGCTTACATACCTCAACCAATGTGTCCATAACAAATTCAAAGGTATTTACCTCATCATTATGGAGCACTAAAACGGATGCCTGTTGATTCTCCTGTTCGGAATCCATCTTTTGCGGACGACTGGAAAAATTACTATCCATTTGTTTCAATTAACTATCTCAAATATAGCAAAAGAATCAATATACTCATTAGTGAGAAGCCTACTTTCAAATTTATATTTGAGAATAAGACCTTGTATAATTTTCACATGAAGAAAGAGGACAAGAATGAGAGAATTACTTTTCCAGTTTACGTACTTTTTCAAGTGACATTGTACTTCCATTATACCAGGAAACAATGTATGCAGTTTCATACCCTGAGCTGCGCACTACCTGCCGGGCCTTGACAGCATCTTCATACCGACTAAATTTCCCAACATAATATTTGGTCAGATTCCTTTCAGGAATTGTTTCTGCAGTAATAGGAGATAGTCCTTCAAAGGCATTCGGGGCAACCGTTTTTGAAAAAGCACCAATCTGAATCCTGTAAAATGACCCCTTGGGCAATTCGAGATCAACCGGAATAGGATTATCAGGAGAATATGGAGATTCGTCTAAAAGCTTAAACCTGTTAAGGGGAATATTTGTCTTGCTTACCGGCTTTTTCATTGGTTCCGGCTTAATATCCGCTGGTTTCTCAACCAGTTTCTTAGTTTCTGCTTTATTCTCGAAAACATCCTTTCTGCTACCTACTGCTTCCTTATTTTCATCTTCCTTGAATCTGTAAACAGTAATATTGCTGATAACGGTATCTTTTTCAATTGATTCCGGAATATTTTCCTTTTTGTGTGGCTTATAATCTGCAATTTTCGCATACAACTCATCCGCTAATTGTTGTTCTGCCCCGGCCTTCTTCTCCCATACCAGTATTTGTTTTTGATACAACCAACGATCATTAGGATCCTCAGACTCCCTCACCTTTATCATTGCCGAGGTAGAGAGCTCAGCCAGGGAATCAGATACTGTCTGATATGTCAAAGCAGCTGCGACCATCGATTGATATTCCGTATCCACATTAGAAGAAATAATTTTTATTTCTGTGCTTACCTTATTATCCTTCGGTACCGGCTTCACATTTTTTACCTCCTTTTTTTGAACACTGGCTTTTTGTGTAAGCGCAATCTCTCCAAGCATCTTGGCAGCCACACTTCCCAGGTTTGCTATGCGCCTCACCTCCTCAGGCGATTCGGATGCCAGGGAAACCTTTGGTTCGCTAAAGTGCACCCTGTACACTGTAGTAGCGGAGTCTGCCCCATTTCTCCCCGTAAAAAACATAACCATTCCAAGATCCCTTCCGGGCAACAGAAGGTAATCGTCAAATGCTGAGTTAATTGGGAATCCCAGGTTAATGGGAAGCGACCACTCTTTTCTCTCTTCATCAAAATGAGACCGATAAAGGTCAAACCCACCAATCCCTTCAAATCCATTAGATGCAAAATACATATCCTTTCCTACGGGATCGTAGTAAGGAAGTATCTCATCCAACTCCGTGTTGATTTCCTGAACAGGTTTAATATCTGTCCATTTCCCGGTATTTCCTTTTTTGGCATGGAAAATTTGAGTTCCATTCTTTCCACTCTTCTCATAGCCGGTGAAATATACATAAGTTCCCCTTTCTACTTTTTCAGGAAGAAACATCAGGCTGTTCAAATCGCCACTTTCCTCACCTTCTGAATAAAACTCTTTTGGTTTTTCCTGTAAAATACCTCCCTTCATCCTTATCTGGCTATATTGAGCCGGATCATACAAATTCATCGAGGTGACATTGATCACGTCAAATGGATTATACTCAGTAGTAATCCTCGCAGCTTCATTTACTGACCTGATAAGAAGTTTTGAATTTTTCTTCTTTGTTAAGGCCCGGGAAGCTTCCTTATCAAACCTGAGATAATATTGCTTTGCTTTCTGAAAATCATACATCTTCCGATACGCTTCTCCCAGGTAATAATATACATCCTTCGGTACACCCCTGGTAGAAGAAAAATGTAACATCTCAACTGCATCTTCATAATCCATGTTCAATTCCACCATACAGGCACCACAGTAATACTTATACATGGGGTCCCGGGAAAATTTATTCATCAGGATACGATAATCAAACAGGGCATCGTCAAATTCGCCATTTTCAAATCTCTCCAGGGCCCTCTCCCTGAGCACAACCTTTGAGCTATCCTCAACTTGTCCAAAAATGGGCATAAGCCCGGATGAAAAGACCAGCATGAAAGCCAATATTATCCTAAAAGAATTCTCTTTAAACATATTGTAGATTTAAACATTTTACCTACTAAATTTTCTGCCGCAGGTATGGCTTAAAAATAGTAATTATAATTCACTTTCAGTGGAGACAATTGTTAATAAACATTGAGGCAAAAACCACTCAATTACAAGGAATCTTTATTACTTTTACAGATCATGGTAAAAAGTACAAAACTCAAGCCCGGCGAACCTGCACCTGCGTTTTCAGCGTTTGATCAGGACGGTAATATCGTGACTTTAGATCAGTTTAGGGGCAAGAAACTGGTCCTCTATTTTTATCCGAAGGATAATACGCCCGGGTGTACTGCAGAAGCATGCGATCTCAGGGATAATTATGACAGGTTTCTCAGTGAAGGGTACGAAATACTGGGTGTGAGCGCTGATAATGAAAAATCACACCAGCGATTCATCAGTAAATTTGATCTTCCATTTAATTTAATTTCAGATGTTGATAAAAAAGTTCTGAACTTATATAATGCATGGGGGGAGAAAAAGCTATATGGAAAAACCTTCCTGGGAGTTGCCAGGAAGACTTTCATCATCTCTGAAGAGGGCATTATTGAAAAAATAATTGAAAAAGTTCAAACAAAAGTGCATTCAAGTCAGATATTTGAAGATTAGAACACATTAACAGGTAAAAAATAGTTATGAGTAATCAGAAAAATGAAAACGGTGGCAACCAGGAAAAGCTTAAAGCACTTCAACTGACACTTGACAAAATTGAAAAGAGCTATGGAAAAGGCGCTATTATGAAAATGGGAGATACTGCTATAGCAGACATACCTATAATCGGAAGCGGTTCAATTGGGCTTGATATAGCAATGGGTATCGGTGGATACCCCCGTGGAAGAGTAGTAGAAATTTATGGTCCTGAATCATCCGGGAAAACCACCCTGGCCATCCATGCCATAGCCGAAACACAAAAGAAGGGCGGTATTGCAGCTTTTATTGATGCAGAACATGCATTCGACCGCTTCTATGCCCAAAAACTTGGTGTAGATATTGAAAACCTTTATATCTCGCAGCCGGATAATGGCGAACAGGCCCTGGAAATTGCCGATCACCTGATACGGTCCGGTGCCATCGATATCGTTGTTATTGACTCTGTGGCAGCTCTCACGCCAAAAGCAGAGATCGAAGGTGAGATGGGCGAATCTAAAATGGGTCTGCAGGCCAGGTTAATGTCACAAGCGTTGAGAAAACTCGCGGCGAACATTAACAAGACCAATACTACCTGTATGTTCATCAACCAGCTTAGAGAAAAGATAGGTGTTATGTTCGGAAATCCCGAAACAACTACGGGTGGAAATGCCTTGAAATTTTACGCTTCGATCCGGCTCGACATTCGCAGAATTGGACAGATAAAGGAAGGTGATGAGATCCAGGGTAACAGAACCCGTGTGAAAGTGGTGAAAAATAAACTTGCGCCACCATTCAAGAAAGCTGAGTTCGATATTATGTATGGAGAGGGTATTTCAAAAATGGGTGAATTAATTGACCTGGGAGTTGAGCTCGATATTGTAAAGAAGAGCGGATCATGGTTCAGCTACGGTGAAACTCGTCTTGGACAGGGCCGTGATTCGGTGAAATCTTTGATTAAAGATAATCCCGAACTGGCAGAAGAGCTGGAAGGAAAAATCAAAGATGCTATGTCAGCAAAAAGCAAGTAGTATATTTATTGTATGTTGGAATAGCTGTACGAAGAATTTCAGAAAGTTGATAAGATTATTGATACGCGAAAAATCAATTTCTTATCTTGCTTAACAATCAAGAGGAGACATAGAATGAACTTTTTGCTACATTTTATCTTCATTGCAGCTTTTCTACTCGTTTATGTAATTGCAATAATCATTCTTAAACCGTTTCGGGTGCACCGCAAACGGCCTGTCTCGACTATTGCCCTTAAAACAAGCTACCTGATATACCTGGCAGCATTCATGTTACTGGCATACCTTGTTTTATTCTTCTCCATAAGCTCTGAGCCCACAGAGGAAGCTATCGAAGAGAAAATTCTGAATGTATTCACCATCTTCTCTGTTTTTGCATTCTTTATTCCCAATGTGGGAATCATGATCCGAAGAAGTATAAAGACATGGCGCATAACTTACAACTACTTGTTTACAGCCATCAATTTAATCATTGCCGGGGGATTGATATATTATATTACGGATATACCCTGGCAGTTCAAGTAGCCGTATACCACTCCTTAATTTGAGCCATCTTCTCTTTCATAGACAATTCACCATCCATCCAGTGAATCTGAATCCCTCTTCGCTCCATTCCACGGAAATAGGTCATTTGTCGCTTTGCAAACCTGTGTATGGCAGAATTTAATTCTGTTACCATCTGATCATAGCTAAGTATACCGGTAATGTATTGCGACAGGTATTTATACTCTAATCCGTAATACTCAAGTTTAGCTGCATCAACTCCCTGCTCCATCAATATTTTCGCCTCACCTACCATTCCTTCGTCCAGTCGTTGATGCAATCTCCGGGTAATGCGACTTCGCCTCTCCTCTCTTTCAAAATTTAATCCTACTACCAGCGAGCTTAGCTCCGGAACTACTGTTTCTTCTACTTCATTCTCTTGCTGATACTTAAGTATCTCTATGGCCCTGATGGCTCTTTTCCTGGATTCCGTATCAGTGGTATTGTGCACCGGGCCGAAAGAATTCAGAATATCAACCAGCTCCTTCATGCTAAGGGTATCCAGGCGTTCCCGAAGTAATTTATCCACAGGGACATTAACCAACTTGTAGTTCCGTAAAACAGATTCGATGTAAAGCCCTGATCCACCACACAATATGGGTAGAAGCCCCTTCTCCTCTATCTTATTGAAGGCCTGGGTAAAATCCTTTTGAAACTCAAAAACATTATATTCATAACCCGCATCTACAATATCGATAAGGTGATAGCAAATCTCTTTGTCCTCAAGCAGGTAATCATCATAATCCTTCCCTGTACCAAGATTCATGCCCCTGTATACCTGTCTCGAATCTGCACTGATAATTTCGCCATCGAATAGCAAAGCGGCATTCGCAGCAAGCGCTGTTTTACCGCCAGCAGTGTGGCCAAGAACTGTAATCATGTTAAAGTTTCCCATGTCTAAACTTTACTAAGATCATCAAAATTACAATTTAATTTTTTATTACCTCCCCTAATAAATCTAATTACACACAATGAAAATGATAAAGATTCGTATATTTATAATAGCGCAAATTTCCTAAATGGATATCAGAAAACTATATTTTCGTACAAGTAATTTATTGATCAAACCGATCCAGGAATTTGATTCAATTTCTATTGATAACCAAAGTATTAAAGAGATAAACAGATCTGTGCTTATCCCTTATTCCATCCTGATCGCCATCTGTGCATTTTTTGGTTCAGTCTTCACACACATCGGTTCTCCTCTTGAAACTGTCATCTTTGTCCTCCTGAATGCTGTAATCGTTTTCTTCATCGTATATCTGCAATCATTTCTTGGTGGTAAACTAATTGCCATCCTGGGTAAAAACATAAACATCAGTAACAAAAAAGAGTCTGTGTATGCCCTTGTAGTGTATTCCCAAATTCCATTTTACCTCTTACTTGCCCTGGTAAAGATTTTTCCATCTCTCATCTTCCTCATTTTCCTAAGCGCCTACAGCGGATACCTGATCTATGTTGGAATAGATGCTCTTTTGAAAATCTCCAGTGTGCGAAAGACACAATTCCTGATACTTTCAATGATCATACTTATTGCACTTTTTATTACGATTTCGGAACTTTTCACACTGCTCTATTCAGAGATTATCGATCTGTTTAGTACTTTTGCGGTACTTTAACAGAAATGGGAAACAAAATCAACATTAAGAATAAGAAGGCGTATCACGACTACGAACTCATTGAACGCTTCACTGCCGGTATACAATTGCAGGGTACTGAGATAAAGTCAATCCGCATGGGAAAAGTGAGTGTGGGAGAATCTTATTGTCAATTCCATAACAATGAGCTTTATATAAGGGGCCTCCAGATTGCCGAGTACGCATGGGCAAGCTACAACAGTCATGAGCCGGGAAGAGAAAGGAAACTACTTCTGAATCGAAAAGAACTCAATAAGCTTCAGCGAAAGGTAAAAGAATCAGGGCTTACCATTGTTGCCCTTCGTATATTTATCGGAGATAATGGTTATGCTAAAATAGAAATTGCATTGGCAAAGGGTAGAAGAGAATATGATAAGAGAGAAGTAATCAAACGAAAAGATACCCAGCGACAAATGGACCGGCTAAATAAAATCAAGTAGCCCGCTTACTGGGAGAAGAAATATTCATTCAACTGTCTTAACTCTTCAATAGAAAGGTTGATTTTAAAGTCGAAATAATCATCTATCACTTTAAGCAGTTCATCAAAGGAGATATATCCATCTTCATCACTGTCAAGCACTGCAAATCTTTCAGGAATCTCTGTTACCTGCATCTCTCTGAATGTATCTTCAAACAAGGCCATATATGCAGCCAGATCTTCTCTCAACAATGCATCATCACGGCCCAGCGCTAAGAGAAAATCATCTTCAGAAACGGTAACACCTTCTTCATTTACCCACACACCATCTGCACTATTCGGTTCCTTATCCTGGAAATCAGGAACACCATCGGCATCGGCATCATAAGGACAACCCAGAGAATCAGTAACAATGCCATAAGGCGTATCCGGACAATGGTCGGCAATATCTGGAATCATATCACCATCATCATCATCAAAGAAGATGGGATCAAGCTCAATATCTGCAAAAAGAAGGTCCACTGTCCTGGTGGTTGGATCAGAAAACATATCAAAATGTACTGTGGCATGAGAGAATAAATACATGTCATTCCCTGTATTTCCTAAATGATATGTTCCTTCAGCAGCCACATTATCAACGAAATCAGTAAAGGTGACATGTAAATCTGTCCCAATACTTATTATTATTCTTTGAGAAACATTAAGTGTAAAACCAATCTCAATTGGTATACCAAGGGATCTGGGATTATATTTTCCTAAGTTATAATTATTCTTCTCGTAGGATCGGAGATCAGTTTCATAGACAAAATCACGGCTCATTGGTAATGCAGCACCAATATCAGTAGTCGACAAATTCCTGATGCTTCCATCTGGCCAGTAATTATATAATGTTCCTTCGCCATTCTGCAAATCACCCTTCGTATTGAAATTGATTTGTTCTATCCCCAATGAGACATATGGTTTCAAACGCATATCTTTTGAAATAATATGTCCAAAGCCATAGCGGGCTCCTGCTCCAATGGAATAAATACTGCTGGAAAAGTTCAGGTTTTGTTCAGGATCGGAAACAGAGTATTGGCTCCCGTTCAGGAGACCGGTCATGAAAAAGAAATTTGCTGTGATAAACTGCTTGTTATCTATGAATGTGGAAATATTTACACGTGCTGCAGGATTCCCGATCACTGGCACATGGTAGGCATTTTTAACATCACCAAGGAAATTCAATACTCCGTATCCAATAGATACAACTGGTTTATATACAGGATTCTCGATGGTATCAACACGCTTAAGAAGATCATCATAGTCTTCATCCTGGGCAAATGTTGACATGGTAAATGTCATTACCATAGTGCCCCAAATTACCAGCCGATATACATCTCTTCTCAGCATAAATATCAATAATTCTTACTTCATGGCTTCCTGTACAGAAATCCTTTTGCCGTCTTTATAAGCTATTACAAATGCATGCTTCACTGGTGTTTCCTGCCTTATTTTCATTTTCAGCTGCTCTGCATTTTCAAAATCAGACTCTGAACCCACTGTATACTTGTGCCATCCATCCAGTTGCTCTACCTTAACATCACGCAATAAATCATATTCTCCAAAATATACGTTCGCAAAGTATGGATTATGGATTGCCGCAACCTGCACTCTGAAATAAACTCCGTTTTGACTTGCCAGGGTTGGTATAGATAATACTTTTTTGTTCTTGCTCTTCGCTGCAGTTGTAGTAGTCTTCACAACAGTTTGTTTGACTACTTTTGGTGAAGTGGTCTTGACTTCTTTTTTTACATCTTCCTTCACCACAGGTGCTACACTGGCTAACTCTTCCGGAACAATACCTGTCTTAAGCAGTTCCATTTGCTGTGCACTCGACAGAGCATCCAGCACTACTTCAACCTCCTCTATCTCTTCCACCATATTCTGATCGTCTTCTGTATAGGTAATGGTTCCCTGAATCAGTAGCGACTGCTGGTCTTGTTCCAGGATCGGTACTAACCTGTATTTCAACATAAATAGTGATTCTGCCGGTGGCTTCATCCAGACAAATTTTGCAATAGATGCAGCTTGCGAAATAATGGCTCTGTGTGATTGTACTGCCTCAAAAGAATAACCACCAGGAATGGTCTCTTCCAGTTTCAAGTACTTCGTTCCTTCAGGTTTGAGTACCAATAGGCTTACTGTAACAATACCATTTGCTTGTACAACAGGTGTTTGCCTGATAACCGTCGCGAAATCACCCTGAACTGCAGGATGTTCTCTCTCGATGACGCTCTTAAACTCGCTAATATCCACTACCATGCTCTGATCAATATCAGGACTAGGCATGATAGTAACTTGCTTTTTATTAGCAATATCAATAAATTTTCTCTCTCCCTGCTCTACATAAGCAAAAGTACCACCTAGCTCAAGTATTCCGCTCAAACGCTGGTGGACATCAATGTTGTACTTAACTTCAATTTCCGGCTCTGAAGGCAATTTCAGCCAGATAATCCGGATTCTCTCTTCGTCGAATGTAAAATCAGCATTTGGAGAACTGATATTTGAAGCTGTAAATCCTGCAGGAAGGTCCTGCGAGAACCTTGAATAGTCTTTCAGGTCTCCTTTTTTCACCTTAATGGTAACCTCAAAAGAATTTCCTGCAACGATGTTTTGCGGGGCGTCTAAATCAATCTGAACACTACCTCCATCTTGTGCACAAAGAGGCAATGAAACAAGACACAGAATAAACAATATGTACTTTATCATATGAATCTGGTATATTTTCGATGCAATTTACAAAAATAATTAGTCAATGGCCGCACAGTTACTAACAACAGTACCATGTAAAAGAACTAGAAATTCGGACTTAAAAGGTATTTTCCATAAAATTCGTCTATCACTCCTACTGCATCTTCTGGAGTATCAACCAAAGTAAACAAACGGGTATCTTCCATGCTGATATTTTTCTGTTCTCCCATAACTTTATCTTCAATCCAGTCTATCAACCCACCCCAGAAATCCTTTCCAACCAATACAATAGGGAACCTCCCAATCTTCCCTGTCTGAATCAGGGTAGCTGATTCAAAGAATTCATCAAAAGTTCCAAAACCACCCGGAAGAACGATAAAACCCTGTGCATACTTCTGGAACATCACTTTCCTGACAAAAAAGTGCTTAAATGTGAGCAGCTTATCATGATCAATATATGGATTTGAGCTCTGCTCGAAAGGAAGAGATATATTCAATCCCACACTTTTTCCGTTTCCTCTCCTGGCACCCTTATTGGCTGCTTCCATGATACCAGGTCCACCACCTGTAATCACACCGTAGCCATGCTGAGTCAGCTTATAGGCAATTTCCTCTGCAAGTACATAATACTCATTTTTCTCATTTGTCCTCGCAGATCCAAAAAGTGAGACACAGGGTCCGATGGAACCTAGCTTCTCAAATCCTTCCACAAATTCTGCCATTATTTTAAATATCTGCCAGGAATCCGATGTCTTGATCTCATTCCAGGTCTTTTCGCTAAAAGCTTTCTTAATTTTATCTTCACCCGAAGCCATATTTCCTATTTTATGATTATGTATGAAGCAAGATACAAAAAAAGTTGGGAGTGCGGAGTGCGGAGTGCGGAAGTACTGTCTACTGTCTAATGTCTGCTGGAAAATTCCTCTTTCAAGCACTGTCCGGTATAGCTCTCTTTGACTTTTGCAACATCCTCCGGGGTTCCGGTAGCGATGATTTCTCCCCCGTTTACGCCACCTTCCTGACCGAGATCAATGATATAGTCTGCTACCTTGATAACATCCATATTGTGCTCAATCATGATAACGGTATTGCCTTTTGCAACAAGCCGTGTAACAACATCCAGCAGTACCCTGACATCTTCAAAGTGTAGCCCGGTAGTTGGTTCATCCAGGATATAGAGAGTTTGCCCTGTATCTTTCTTAGCTAGTTCAGAAGAGAGTTTTACACGTTGCGATTCGCCTCCTGATAGCGTGGTAGATGGCTGTCCCAGCCGGACATATCCGAGCCCGACATCCTGCATGGTTTTTAATTTTCTGAGTATGGAGGGTACACTAGCGAAAAACTCAACTGCCTGGTTAATGGTCATCTTCAGAACTTCGTTGATGTTCTTTCCTTTATATTCCACCTCCAGGGTCTCCCGGTTATATCGTTTGCCCCTGCAAGTTTTACACGGCACATATACATCAGGAAGGAAATTCATTTCAATAGTTTGAACCCCCGCTCCACCACATGTTTCACACCTGCCACCTTTTATATTAAAGGAGAACCTGCTGGCTTTGAATCCCCTGATCTTAGCATCGGGCGTCATCTCATACAGCTTCCTGATATCGCTGAACACCTGGGTATAGGTTGCCGGATTTGACCTTGGAGTTCTTCCCAGTGGGCTTTGGTCAACTTCAATAACTTTATCTATTAACTTCTGGCCATCAAGTGCTTTATAGGGCAGTGCCTCCTTATGTGATCTGTAGAGCTTACTGCTAAGAATCGGTTGCAGCGTATCATTAATAAGGGAAGATTTTCCACTGCCGCTTACACCAGTAACACAGATAAACACTCCCAGGGGGAAAGCTACATCGACATTCTTCAGGTTATTTCCTGTTGCACCTGTAAGCACTAGTTTATCACCGTTATATTTTTTTCGCTCAAGCGGCGTTTCAATGCTTGTTTTTCCATTCAGGTATGAGGCGGTCAAAGAATCCAACTTCATTATCTCATCCGGCGTACCTTCTGCCACCATGAATCCCCCAAGTCTCCCCGCCCCGGGACCTAAATCAAGAACATGATCTGCGGCAAGCATCATCTCCTTGTCATGTTCCACCACAATAACGGAATTTCCCTGGTCTCTCAGCTTCTTCAACGAATCGATAAGTTTCCTGTTGTCTCTTTGATGAAGCCCAATGCTTGGTTCATCAAGGATGTAGAGCACATTGACCAGTCTTGACCCAATCTGCGTAGCCAGACGGATTCGCTGACTCTCCCCTCCTGACAAGGATCGCGAAGTACGATTCAGGGATAAATATCCAAGCCCCACGTCCAACAAGAAACTCAGTCGCGACCTGATCTCCTTCAATACCTCAACGGCAATTTTATTTTGCCTGTCTGATAAGTTTTCTTCAATTCCATCAAACCAGTCAGACAGATGGTGGATATCCATGGAAGCCAGCTCAGAGATATTTTTCTCATGTATCCTGAAATAGAGCATTTCCTTTCTCAGCCGATTACCTTTGCATTCCGGACAAGTAACCTTACGAATAAACTGTTTCGACAGTTGTTGCTCCTTCCTTGATGTACTGTCATTTGCCTGGCTATGCAGGTGATGAATAATACCATCAAAGCTGAGGAAGTAATTGGAAGAGGTCCCCAGTGGGGTATTTTCAAGTTTCAGGGGCTCTTCTGAGCCAAAGAGCAGGGCCTGTATCGCTTCTTCGGGGATTTCCTTTACAGGTGTATCAAGTGTGAATTTATATTTTTTCGCGATAGCTTCTATCTGCCAGAATATCAGCGCATTTCTATATTTCCCGACAGGAATAAGGGCCCCGTCACGAATACTCTTTTTATCATCAGGAATTATTTTCTTCACATCGATATCCCTGATAAAACCCAGTCCGTTACAACGTGGACAAGCACCGTGAGGGGAATTAAATGAAAAGCTATGCGGAGCTGGTTCATTATAGGAAATCCCTGTAGTAGGACACATCAGCATCCTGGAGAAATAGCGCGGTTCCGAACCATCTTTTTCAAGAATCATGGTGACACCTTTTCCTTCACGCATAGCCACTGACATGGATTCTTTCAGGCGTTTCTCTTCCCCTGCTTTTACCTGCAGACGGTCAATAACTACCTCGATATCATGGATCTTATACCTGTCTATCCTCATTCCAGGAACCAGTTCCTCTATTTCTCCATCTATCCTAACGTAGATATAACCGCGTTTACGAATCTGTTCGAACAACTCCCTGTAGTGTCCTTTCCTTCCTTTCACCAGGGGCGCCAGCACATATACTTTCTTGTCAGCGAAATGCTCCTCAACCAGTTTCAGTATTTGCTCTTCAGTGTACTTCACCATTCTCTCCCCTGTGGCATGTGAATAAGCGTCAGAAGCCCTGGCATAAAGCAAGCGCAGGAAGTCGTAAATCTCTGTGGTCGTACCCACAGTTGATCGTGGATTTTTGTTGGTGGTTTTCTGTTCAATAGAGATAACCGGACTCAGACCGGTAATTTTATCCACATCGGGTCTTTCAAGGTTGCCGAGAAATTGTCGGGCATAAGAACTCATTGTTTCAACGTACCTGCGCTGACCTTCTGCATAAATAGTATCAAAGGCAAGTGAAGATTTTCCGCTGCCGCTCAGTCCCGTAACCACGGTAAGCGTGTTACGCGGGATAGTAACATCAATATCCTTCAGGTTGTGCTCCCTTGCACCGTAAACCTTGATATAACTGTTATTTGTAATCTTCTTTGACAATCTATAATTTGCTTTTCTCCGGCCAATGCCAGACATTCACTCTATTCACTTACACTGCTGTTCTCCGGACGAAAACCTTCCTGTGGTATTTTTATGATATAAGTCTTACCTGCCTTATTCACGAGTTTATTGTCCCGAAGCCAGGGATTTAAAAATTTCAGTATTTTATAATTCGTGCCATGCTCAAAAGCAAAATCTGCAAAGTCTTCCACGGCATGATTTACCACAACTGTATCATAAGGCACAGGATGATACAAATCCATTTTCGACAAATGGAAACCATACGCTGCCGGCTCATCAATAATCAATTTTAAAGCCAGTATTCTAAACAGGTATCTTGCAGTTTCATCATTTAACAAAAGGTCATAATAGTCCTCCATTTTCTGCCTGGCCATCTCCCTGTCAATCCCTCTTCTTCCAATATTGTATGAGGCAGCTGCAAGTGTCCAGTTTCCATATTTTTCATACGATTCATTGAGATATTTACAGGCAGCTACTGTAGATTTCTCCAGGTGGTAGCGTTCATCAATTTCACTGTTTATCTCCAAACCGTATTCAGCACCAGTTCCCTTTCTGATCTGCCAAAATCCAACTGCATTGGCAGGTGAAACTGCATTGATAAGGCCGCTTTCAGCCACTGCCAGGTATTTAAAAACATCCGGAATTCCCTGCTCCTCAAGTATGGGTTCAATAACCGGGAAGTAGCGGTTTGACATCTTAATCAACCTGATGGTTTGAGAATGAAAATACGCGTTAGAGAGTAATTCCCGATCAAGTGCCTCAAGTATATCAAAATTCGACAGGGGAACCTTTTCACCGGCAAAATCCAACTCCCGGGGTAAAGTGACAGGAAAAATCGCATAGTGTTCCTTTTCCTTTGGAGAAATGGGTTCGTTATTCTCTTGACTTCCAAAACCAACTGTACCAAAAATTACAGCAGCAGCTGTAATTAATATAATAAAAGAAGGTATAACCCACATCCATCGCCTTTTCACCTTTTCACTCATATGCTCATTTTTTTCCTGAAACTACAATCCGCAAAAGTACGATTTAGTAGCCAAGTAATCAAAGAAATGAGTAAAGAAAAACTGTTAAAAGCTGTAATTAACACCTGTGTATACACCGAATACATACGGGCGGGTTGCAGGAAGCTGTGAATTGTTGATTGAATTCAGGTAATACCTGAATCTGGGCTCTAAGCTCAGGTTCAAATTTTCTGTAAAACTGTAGACAAATCCGAGCCCTGCATTGCCTGAGTAGTTGACTGTTTTAATATCCTGAACAGAACCATAATCTAACTTTCCATTGGCAGTATTTGCTGACACATGGTTGCCAACCAGGAGATTGGTACTTATTCCTCCGATAAGCAAGATCTTGAAATCGCGATCAAGTACTATATACTTCAGATTAAATGGAATCTCAAGGTATGCCAGCGACTGAACAAATGAATTCACCACTTCATCCTGCAGTACCATATCTGTGGATTCCAATCTATTATAAGTATCAGTGCCTGATCCTGCCCATGAATTCACAAATACATCTTCATTTGTTGTAGCAATGGACCCAATAGAATTGGATAAACTCACAATGTTATTGTCTGTATAAATCTCGTCCCCAACCACGAAGTCCAATTCACTCTTGAATGCATCAAAGTCTCCAATAGCCAGTCCCATTTTGTTATAGTACAAGCCGGATTCGATTGTCAACCTCTTTGAAGAGTGATAACTAAACTGCACACCACCTGAATAAGCAAGCAATCCGGTTTCTGAATTGTTGGCTGCCTGATTTTGTTCG
Source organism: uncultured Bacteroidaceae bacterium (assembly GCA_964538375.1). GTDB lineage: Bacteria > Bacteroidota > Bacteroidia > Bacteroidales > JAUUZQ01. The sequence continues at coordinate 42,103 of CAZIFQ010000020.1, forward strand.
AAATCAAGCGAGGATGCATCCCTGTAGCTATAGGTGGGTGACAGGGAGGCCCCTATTTGCCATCGGCCCTTTTCCTCAGATATATCGGGAATAATAACTTCATCAGGATGTGCCAACTTAGCTAAAGAGTCCAGGTAATTTTCAGATGCCACTGAATCAATAACCAACTGGTCTATTGCCGTGTTTCCCTGCTCCTCTTCGACAATATTCGCCTGCTCCTCTTCAACCATGGTTCCCTGTTCCTCTTCCACATTAGCCGCAATAATAACTTCCTCTTCACCCATTTTTATACTCTCCATTTCTTCTATTACCTCCTCCATGGCAATCAGCACTTTCTCTTCAAGTTTAGACGGTTTTTTATTACTTACAGCTTTCTCTGGAATTCTCTCTACTTCCAGGTCTGTCACTTCTATTTTCTTTTCAGCTGTCTCCTTAACAATCCTCTCTGCATCCCTTTCGATGCTTTCTGCTGTGATTGCCTTATCAATATCTTTGTCAATAGTGCCAGATTCGGCAAACGGCTGTTCTGGAGACCTGTCAAACATGCTTATGCCAACGGTAAGAGCTAAAGCTATTCCGGCAGCGGCAGCCAGAACTATGAAAAGAATCCTGCGAGAGTTGCCACCACCTAAGGTAGAAGAAATATTCTCCCATGCTCCTTCGGGTGGTTCAACACTGTAAGAGCTCATCTTTTCAGACAGCAATCCTTTCTTTATGTTATTCTCTTTACTCATCTGACATGAACAGTTCCATATAATTTTTTTACCTTTTCCTGTAAGATCGACCTGGCCCTGGAGAGGTTCGATTTCGATGTCCCCTCGCTGATCTGCAACATCTCGCCAATCTCTCTATGACTGTAACCCTCTATGGCATAAAGGTTAAATACCATTTTGTACTTCGGCGATAATTCTTTTATCAGGGTTAGCAGTGCCTCAGCACTCAGCCGATCCAGCACATCTTCGCTTACCTCCTCTTTCCATATTTGCTGACTCTCATCCATCCTTTGCAGAAGAACCTGGCTCCTGTATTTCTCCAGTGCCGTATTTATCATTACTCTTCTTATCCATCCCGGGAATGCTTTAGGATTCTTTACCTGGTCGATTTTCTGATATACTTTTACAAAACCATCCTGTAAAATATCCTTTGCATCATCTTCATCACTGGCATACTGCAGGCACAATCCGTACATTGCTGCACTAAACAGCTTGTAAAGTTGCTCCTGGCTGCGAGCTCTCCCTTTCTTGCAGCCCTTTATTAATATTTCCAGTTGTTCTGCCAATCTGTTATTCCTCCCATGTAAATTTACTTTATTTCTTTTGGAAGCGACTCTTCCATTAGAAAAACTCCCGGATCAATCCGAAAGTTGCAAATTGGCAGGAGAATCATTCAAAATGTAACTACTTTTTGAGGAAGATGCATTGAAATGAGATTAGGTTGCGTTTAGATTCTACGCAACCAATTAGCGCTGAATTTCATCATACATATAAATTAAGAAACCCCTCGGCTTCGCTCGGGGATAAAAAAACTTTTTTTGGCTTGGATCTCGACTCCGCCCGATCTGTTATAACAAAAAACATTACTAAAATGAAAAAGATACTTTCAATTATAGCGATTACCCTGTTGCTGACCTCCTGCGACTGGATAAACCCCGATGATCCGGAATTTGATTACAACCTGAAATCGGCCAAGGTCATTACAACCAATAACAATTTTGGGCTCGAGTTATTCAATAAAATCCTTGGAGATGAAGAGAAAGCAAATGTGATGATTTCTCCTGCTTCTATTAGTCTTGCGCTCGGCATGACTTATAATGGTGCAGAGACCACTACAAAAGATGCATTTGAAAATGTACTGAATTATGATGGCCTTAGCAGGGAAGAAGTAAATGAAATTTGCCGCGACCTGATCGAAGTACTGGTAACAAACTCAAAGGGCAACCTGGTAGAGATTGCAAACTCCATTTGGTACAGGGAGGGCTTTCCTGTTCACCAGGATTTCCTGGATATGAACAGCATGTATTTTGATGCTGAAGTTCGTGACATAGATTTTGCTTCATCCACTGCAGTAGATGCGATCAATGACTGGGTAAGTGATAAAACACACAATAAAATTGACAAAATCATTGATCAACTTTCAGCTGAAACAATGATGCTTCTGATCAATGCACTTTATTTTAATTGTGTTTGGGAATATGAATTTGATCCGGATGAAACCGCGGAACTTACTTTCTATAATGACGACCAAAGTGAATTCGGAAAAGTGGAAATGATGAAAACAGAAAGTTCATTCAGATATGCCTCAACAGATGATTTCATTGCGGTGGAATTGCCATACAAAAATGAGAAATTCAGCATGCAACTGTTTCTTCCCACATATGAATCCTCTGTGGATGAGTTGATTGAATTGCTAGATGGTGAACAGTGGAACAACTGGCAGGATCAATTTTCCATGAATGATGAAGTTCAGGTATGCATGCCTAAATTCAAGTTTGACTATAAACGTTCCATCGGACCTGATCTGATCGATATGGGTCTTGGTGAAGCATTTACCGCTGCCGCCGACTTCTCAGGAATCAGTGATATACCTTTATTGATTTCTCAAGTAATTCACAAGACTTTCATTGATTGTAATGAAGAAGGAACTGAAGCCGCTGCCGTTACTGCAGTAGTAATGGATCTGACCTCTGTTGGGCCAAGCCAACCTATTGTTATCAATTTCAATCGCCCATTTCTCTTTGCCATTACCGAAAATTCAAGCAAATCGATAGTATTTATCGGAAAGGTAGCTGAACCGGAATATGAATAGAAATAGTGAGAGAGTGAGAAGTAGCGAGAAGGTTTGCTGCGTAAACGTGAGAAATAGAAAAAAATAGAGGCCTACCAAACGGTACACCTCTACTTTTTCCTTTTTCCTTTTTCCTTTTTCCTTATATATGTATCACTTCGCCGTACGCAGCTGCTGCTGCTTCCATCACGGCTTCCGACATAGTTGGATGCGGGTGAATGGCTTTGATGATCTCTTCTCCGGTAGTTTCAAGCTTTCTTGCAAGAACCAGCTCAGCAATCATTTCAGTCACATTGGCACCGATCATATGCGCACCTAACAGTTCATCATATTTTTCGTCAAAAATGAGTTTTACAAATCCTTCTTTTGCACCAGCTGCAGCTGCTTTTCCTGATGCTGTAAATGGGAACTTTCCAACCTTAATATTATACCCAGCTGCTTTTGCTGCTTTCTCAGTCATTCCAACTGATGCAACTTCAGGACTGGTATAGGTACATCCCGGTACATTTGAATAATCTACCGCTTGTGGATTATGACCAGCAATTTTTTCAACGCAGGTGATACCTTCAGCGGATGCAACATGTGCAAGCGCAGGTCCGTCAACGATATCTCCAATAGCATATACTCCCACCACATTGGTCTGGTAGTAATCGTCTACCTTCACTTTTCCTTTTTCCATGCTAACACCCAATTCTTCCAATCCAAGATTTTCGATATTTGGTGCAATACCCACAGCAGAGAGTACGATATCCGCTTCAACGGTCTCCTCCCCTTTTGATGTCTTAATCAGCACCTTGCATTTTTCCCCTGAGGTATCTACCGACTCAACGCTTGAGCTGACCATCACCTTCATACCCATTTTCTTGAATGATCTTCCCAGCTGTTTTGAGACTTCTTCATCTTCAAGTGGAACTACATTAGGCAAAAATTCTACCAGTGTAACCTTTGTTCCCATCGTGGTATAGAAATTGGCAAATTCACTTCCAATAGCACCTGAACCAACTACCACCATAGATTCTGGCAAGGTATCCAATGTCAGTGCCTGGCGGTATCCAATGATCTTCTTGCCATCCTGCTTCAGGTTAGGCAGCTCTCTTGAACGTGCCCCGGTGGCAAGTATGATATGGCTGGCTTCAACATCAGTAGCTTTGCCCTTGTCATCTGTTACAGTCACAAGGCCTTTCGACTTCAGTTTGCCTGTTCCGGTGATGACATCAATTTTATTCTTTTTAAACAGGTATTGGACCCCGGCACTCATTCCATCAGCAACATTCCTGCTCCTGGCAACGATCTTATCAAATTCCGGCTTCACCTCACCGTCAATCTTGATTCCATACTCCTCAGCATGCTTAAAGTAATCGAGTACCTGTGCACTTTTCAAAAGCGATTTGGTAGGGATACAACCCCAGTTCAGGCATATTCCACCCAAAGACTCGCGTTCAACCACTGCGGTTTTTAATCCTAATTGTGAAGCACGAATAGCAGCTACATAACCTCCTGGACCACTTCCAATAACTAAAACATCATATAACATATCTATAAATTTTATTGAAGAACGATTGTATAACAACAAAACTACGAATCGGTTTTCGAAAAAGTGATTTTTTTTTCGAATATCCACAAAAAATATAAACTGATGACTGCGCCATCCGTAAAATGGGTCCGCGGATTTTCGAATTTTTCGTGATCACATAATCTCTTTCGACTACTTCTGAAACTCCGGATGGCCTGTTTGCCAGAGGGCAAAAGCAAATACATCAGAAAGATTCTCAAAACTCTTTGTCTTGGTATCTCCAAATCCATGTCCGGCAGAGTAATCCACACTAAACAGTATTGGATTCTTTGATCCGTTGGCAGCTTCCAGTCGTGCAGTAAACTTTGCTGGTTGCCAAACAATAACACGTGCATCATTGAAGCCGGCAGTGACCAGCGTGGCAGGGTAATCAACACCATCTTCAATATGCAGGTAGGCGTCCATCTCAATAAGTGCCATACATTCTGCAGAATCTTTTACTGTTCCAAACTCTGTTGAATTAACCGGACCATTAGGTGATTCTTCAGCTCTTAATTGATTCATTGAGCCCACAACAGGAATTGCAACAGCATAGAGATCCGGCCGCTCAGTCATGGCCCTGCCAACCAGGATACCCCCTGCACTTCCACCGTAAATGGCCATCTGCTCTGGTGAGCTGTACTTATTGTCGATCAGGTATTCCGTGCATACGATCACATCTTTCCAGGTATTGGGCTTGGTAGTTTTCTGTCCGGCCCTGTGCCATTCATCACCCAGTTCACCACCACCCCGTACATGTGCAACGGCTATGATTCCTCCTTTTTTTACCCACAACAAGGAATAGGGACTAAATGAAGGAACACGTGAAATACCATAGGCACCATAACCGGTTATCATCAAGGGCGCAGAGCCATCGAGTTTGCATCCCTCATTATAAATCACAGATAAGGGTACCTCGACTCCATCGTGGGATGCCACCATTAACTCTTCGACAACTAAATTTTCAAATTCCGGGAATTCCGCTTCAGAAGAGAGCTGCTCCGGCTGAAAAGTGCCTTCTGATGCCAGGTAACGGTATCTCTTCCCGTCCTGTGTCCAGCCCGTGAGTGTGATCCAGACATCTGAAAACTTATGCCCTCTTGTCATGATCCATGCAGAACCCGCTTCAACAGGAAAATTAACACATTCAATTTCACTTGATCCATTGGCTATTCGGAACAATTTTTCCTGGACACCATTGAATTTCAATTTATAGTAAAGCGCTTCGTTGGTAAAGGAAAAACCAGAGAGTATCCCATTTTCATGCTCAGGTATAACCACTCTTGCACCAGCAATATCGGGATTTTCCAGAGAGGTGCATAAAAGTTGAAATCTTGGGGCATCTTTGGCTGAATAAAGATAGATGCTATCGTTCATGTGATAGAAATCCAGTACTTTATCATCCTGGTTTATCAGTGGCTTCCAGCTGATTCTTCCCAGGTCCGCTTTGATGCAAGGAGCAAAAAAAACTTTTAAATACCTTTCTACCGTGGAAAGTACCAGGTACATCAGTTCTTGATCCTGGTCATACATAAGGTAGGGAATTTCTTGTGGCCTCATCTCCAATTCAGGATATTTTTGTGAGGAGAACAGGAGTTTATCCCTGCCCTTTGAAATTCCCAGTCCGTGGTAGTAAATCTGCATATCCATAAAGCGGTTTGGATCGTGCACATCATCTGAATTTGTTTTGGTGTACACAATTCCCTCATTGTTACAAATCCATTCAACGCTACCTGCACAACTTTCAATTATATCCGGAAGAAGCTTACCAGTTTCTACGTCCATTATCAATGAAGATGAGCTCTCAGAACCATTTGGAGCCACACCAATAGCAATATATTTCCCATCCTTTGTAGGAACAGTCCAGCTGATTACATAAGTAAGTGTTTCATCATCTGAATAACTGGCCGGATCGAACAAGAGATGCTCTTTCCCTTCAAAGCCGTTTCTATAAAAGAGCTTTGCAATTTCATCCTCCGGTGTCATCTTTAAGTAAAAATAGCGATCTGTTTCAGCGATTGATAAAGCATAAATTTTATCTGATTTCCTGGAGTCAAATTCTATCATATCTTCAACCAATTCTTTCCTTCCCGGAATATTATCCAGGATATTCCTGGTGTAGCCCGCATACGCTTTCATCCAGTCAAGGAAAATCGTGTCATCCATATTTTCCATATAGCGGTATGGGTCAGAAATGCTTACCCCGTAATACTCCTCTTCAACCATTTTCACATCGGCTCTCGGCGGCTTCTGATTTCGCATACATCCGCTAACTGACACCAACAACATCACCAATAAAGACAAGATAATCCTGGTTCTCACAATCTTAAATTTTGAAAAATGAATTTTTACCTAAAGTTATGTTTCACACTAAAGGTTGAAGTGGTAAGTGATACAAAGTTAGGAATTTAGATTAGAATTGCAACGAGTAGAGACGCAATTGATCGCGTCTCTACCACCGGATGGCATCTCAGCAATTGAATGGCATTTCGGCAATTGGATGGATGGATTCCTGAACCTGGATGGATGGACTCATGGACCTGGAATTGGCACAAAAAAAAATATCTATCTTTGTGTTTTGGTGATATTTGACGCGGTATTGTGTTAATTCGCGAAGCTAGAAACTAGAACTACCATCCGAAATATGAGTAAATACGAATTCTTCAACCGAGATTTAAGCTGGCTATCTTTCAATTACAGGGTTTTGGAAGAAGCGATGGATATTTCTCTTCCGCTTTATGAACGAATAAAATTCCTTGCCATCTATTCCAACAACATGGAGGAGTTTTACCAGGTAAGGGTAAGCTACTATAAGCAAATGCTTCGCCAGGAAAAACGCTTCCCAAAACAGATCAAATATGTGAAGCCTGCGGAAGTGATACACGATATCAATAAAATGGTATCGGAGCAACAGGTGATATTCCATCGTGTGTTTGAAGAAGAGATCGTCCCTGAACTGAAAAAGAATAAGATCCACATTATTAATCAGGGTGATCATATCTCTGATATGCACCAGGAATTTCTGAAAGAGATATTCTTTCCGGAAATACTTACTCATATTCAGCCTGTACTACTTGTCAAACAAAGGGTACGTCCATTTCTAAAAACCGGTAATGTTTATATTGCGCTGGAAATGGTCATCAAGGATAAACTGGATAAAAAAACCGGTAAAAGAAGAGAACAATACGGAATTATAAAGGTGCCTGTAGACAGAAATATACCCAGGTTTATTCAACTGCCTCCCGAGAAGAACGAACACTTTGTCATGTTCCTCGAAGATGTGATTATGCACCAGATTGATGCCATTTTTCCGGGGTATGATGTAAAAGATTACTACTCTATCAAACTAACCAGAGATGCAGACCTGGAATATGATGATTATGAAGGGGAAGACCTGATAGATGTTATTGAAGATCTTAAAAAACAACGTTCGCTTGGTAAACCCAACAGGTTTCAGTACGACAGGAATATGCCGCCTAAATTGCTGAATTATCTTATAAAAAACTTTTACATGGAACAAGATATCCTGGTAAAAGGTGGCAGCAGGCATAATTTCAGAGATTTCTTTGCTTTTCCTAATCCAATGAGTCCAGCACTCGAAATTGAAAAACTCACTCCCCTTTCCATTCCTGAAATCGACATTCATACTGGGCCATTCTCTGACCTGATTCGAAAAAAGGACTTTATGCTTAGTGTTCCTTATCAGCGATATGAATATTTATTGCAATTTTTATCAGATGCAGCCAAGGATCCTTCAGTAGTTGAAATCAAGGCCACTCAATATCGCGTTGCGGACCATTCTTCAGTCGTAAATACGCTTATTGATGCCGCAGAAAATGGAAAGAAAGTAACTGTATTTGTGGAGCTGAAGGCAAGGTTTGATGAAGAAGCAAATTTGCAATGGGCTTCAGAAATGACTAAAGCTGGTATTAAAATCATTTACAGCATTCCGAAATTAAAGGTTCATGCAAAGCTGGCTCTGATCATTCGTAAAGAAGGTAATGAAGTTGGGGACCAGGTATACCTTGGGACAGGTAATTTCAATGAAAAAACAGCAAGGTTGTACGTAGACCATGGATTGTTTACAGCGCATAAGGGAATCGTTAAAGAGGTGAAAGATCTTTACAGCTTCCTTATGGACCAGACCAATACCTATAAATTCAAACATATTCTCGTTCCGGGGATCAACATGGTAGACAGGTTTGAAAAACTAATAGCCCAGGAAATCAAACACGTGAAGAGGGGAAGGAAAGGCTATATCCTCCTAAAGATGAACGGACTGCAAGACCCCTACCTGGTGCACAAATTATACGAGGCCAGCGAAGCTGGAGTAAAAATCGATCTCATAATCCGGGGAATTTGTATCCTGAAACCTAATCAGCCGTATAGCAAAAACATCAACGTTATCAGAATAGTCGATCGTTTCCTTGAGCATGCCAGGATCTTTGTATTTCATAACAATGGCAAGAAGAAGGTGTTTCTCAGCTCAGCAGACTGGATGAAGCGAAATCTCTATAAAAGAATTGAGTGTGGATTTCCAATATATGATGAGAACCTGCAAAATGAACTTATCGACATCCTGAATATTCAATTATCCGATAACGTAAAGGCCTGTCATATTGACGAGAACATGCAGAATGTCAGGATTGCCAATAACAAACCTACGGTTCGCTCGCAGATGGCTACGTATGAATATTTTTTGAAGAAGTATCATGAGTAGGAGTGCCTTGAGTACTTCGAGTACTTCGAGTGCCTTGAGTGCCTTGAGTTGGAAGCGATGGAATAAAAAAAAGGATGCCCCTTTGGAACATCCTTTTATATTTTGTAATAGCTAAATCTACTCTCCCAAAAGTTCTATAAGCTTTGCTCTCAGCTCTTCTTCTCCAAGATTCTTTTCAATGATTATTCCATCTTTGTCGATCAGGACTGTATGAGGAATGGAGTTCACAGCATATAGTTGTGAAGCTTCACACATCCATCCTTTCACATCGGATATATGTGCCCAAACAAGACCATCATCTTCAATGGCTTGTAACCATGCTTCCCTGTCATTGTCGAGAGAAACGCCAAGAATATCAAATCCTTTTTCATGATACTCGTTGTACAAGGCAACAACGCCTGGATTAGCTCTTCTGCAAGGACCGCACCATGCTGCCCAGAAGTCTATGAGAACAACACCATTACCTGCAATATCAGAAAGCTTGATATCATTACCATCAGGATCAGGTAATGTAAAATCTGTAAATTGCTCCCCAATCTGAACACTTTTCATTTTTGTAAGGTGCTCATCCAGTTGAACATAATATACTGAGGTATGCACTCGCTCATCAAGAAGGGATAGCCAATCTTCCAACTCCTCCACAGACATCGTGTGATACATGTTGCGAACCAGGTAGGGAGCAACAACAGAGGCAGCATTGTTCACAATAAAAGTGGAATCATAAACTTCTTTTTCATCATCAATAGCATAAAACTCCTCAACAATCTGTTCGAGTTCTGCCTCCTCAACACCTTCAGCTGAAGCTGCCCTGTATTTATCTGACAATTCTCTCTGCTTATCTGTATAAGCTTTAACTCCTTCTTTATAATTATCATATTCCAATTGAGGACCTGCCTCAACATCAATAACAGGCTCTCCCATGCTCCCTGAAATTTCATAATCGTAATTGTCTACAAAAACCTGGATACCACCACGTGCAGCTTTCACTCCAATATATAACAGTTCAGGTGCTTCAATAGATCCACTAATTTCACCCATTCCTGCAGAGTCAAGTACCACAGAATCAAGATCATTAAATTCACCGGGAATACTTTGTCTAAGCATTAATTGGGAACCTGCCATATCCGGAAGTTCGAATTTAAGTGTATATCCCTGCTCATTACTGCAAGCTACAAGAGCCATGGCGAGAAAAAGAAAAAGAATTTTTTTCATGATTTTATAATTAATTATTTGTTGTATAAATCCTACCAATGTCACTCTACAATACATGCTGCAGGGATGCATCTGATTTAAAAATTAAGTCGCTAAAATAAGGGATAATTATACAAAAACCTACTCCTCAGTATGATCAGGGAAAAATTTCTCAAGTAATTCTGTTGCCGCGCTAAACGAAGTCACTTCATCCTTCTCCATCATTTGCTCAAGTTCATCAAGGCGCTTTCTTACATTCGGATTATTAAAAAATTTCTGTTTCAAGCCCTCCTGGAGTGTCTGGTACATCCAATAAGAGGCCTGGCTGGATCGCCTGCTGGTAAAAAAGCCACTTTCATTGACATGACTCCTGTATTCCCCAATCTTGTTCCATATCTCGTCGAGACCACTGCTTTCAAGTGCCGAACATGTTAATACTGCTGGTGCCCATCCTGAGGGAGGGAGAGGAAACAAATGCAGCGCATTGCTGTATTGGGCTTTGGCTTTTTGGGCAAGCGGAATTGTATCTCCGTCATCCTTATTTATGACCAGCATATCGGCCATCTCCATGATCCCTCTCTTCATACCCTGGAGTTCATCTCCTGCTCCGGGGATCATAAGCAATAGGAAGAAATCCACCATCGAATGGACAGCAGTTTCTGACTGCCCCACTCCTACTGTCTCAACAAATATTGTATTATATCCAGCTGCTTCACAGAGGATGATTGACTCTCTTGTCTTTCTCGCTACCCCTCCGGTCGTTCCGCCCGATGGGGAAGGCCTGATAAAGGCATTTTCATCTGCCGACAAGGTCTCCATCCTGGTCTTATCGCCCAGGATACTTCCTCCCGACCGTTCACTGCTGGGATCAATAGCCAGCACGGCCAGTTTATGACCTTTGCTAGTCAGAAAACCACCAAAAACTTCAATGAATGTACTTTTCCCGGCCCCTGGAACACCAGTAATTCCTATGCGCAATGATTGCCCGGAAAGAGGCAGGCAGCGTTTAATCAATTCCTGGGAGAGATGCTGATGCTCCGGCAAAGCACTTTCAATAAGGGTAATCGCCTGGGATAAGAATGCCCGGTTACCACTGGTGATTCCATCCATAAACTCCTCAAGAGATGGCATCTGCTTCCTCGACTTCCTGAAATTTTCTATCGCCTGTATATTTACCGATGAGGGCTGTGGAACGCCACCGGATACATGAAGTGCGCTGTCTTTTTTCTTCTTATTTGACATGAGTGAGTATGTAGAGATACCTACCCGGTAATCACCTCTCCCTTGATTCTCAGAATAATATTGCTGCGTTTTGGATCATTGGTAATGATGGTAACATTCTTGTTCTGATTCCCCCGCTTGCCTGCTGAGTTAAAGATCGTTTTGATATTTACACTTTCACCAGGAGCAATTTCCTTTTTTTCAGGTTGAACTGCTGTGCAGCCACAAGAAGCTTTGATCTTCCTTATATAGAGTTGAGAATTTCCGGTATTTGTCAGCACAAATGCATGTTCAAACTTCTCATTTTGCTGCAATTTACCAAAGTTTACTTCCGGATTATCTACCTTAGCTGATGGTGCATTGGCCAATTCCTCCTCCGACATAGCAGTGAAGTCTTCCACTACATTGGCAGATATAACCAGTCTGAAATTCCTGTCAGAAACACCGTTTACAACTACATTAACCCTATCGATCAACATTCCCCAATCGTTCTTCATCCTGGCATCATAATTTGCCACAACAAATCCTTTTTCATGCGGCTTCAAAACTGCCGGTTCGAAATTTATACTAAGGTGTTTTGGTATACGATCAAATCCAAGCGTTATCTCTTTATCTGAATTATTGACTACTTCCAGTCGATAATCTTTTTTTGAGGTATTGCTTACATTGCCAAATGCAAGGTGATTTGCCTTCAGTCGAAGTGATCCCATACTATACCTGTAGTCGTCTTCAATGGTCCTCGGCCTTGCCAGAACTTCTCCTTTGATGGTCAGCTTCGATGAAGCCGGATTTGAATTGGAAGAAATGTAGAGATATTTTGAAAAGGCAGATGGCCTTCCTGCTGGATTAAAAGTAGCTTCCACAAAACCGGTTCCTCCCGGGGGGATTGGCTTTCTTGTCCAGTTTGGAGCAGTGCAACCACAAGTCGCCCTTACCGTATCAATAAGCAGGTCTTTCCCACCTGTATTCACAAACTTAAACTTATATGCAACCTTTCCTGCCTCTTCCTTAATCTTACCAAAATCATGCACTTGTTTTTCAAAAGCCATTTTTGGAGTGATGGTTTGTGCATTACCGTTGGTCAAAATTCCGGCCAACATCAAAAATAGAACTATATGTTTCATCGTTTATATATATTTATAAGTCATCTCACCCACAAAATTAACGGAAAAAATATGCTTTTGGTTGCATTTTAAGGAAATTTCTTTTTCTGGGATTAATGGAATAGAGTAAATGAAGTACATTTCTACTAATATTGTTTAATTTTAAAGCCACATAGAAGCTTTATGAAACCTGGTCTGGCCGGAAAATATATAATCCTGATGGTATTCGCCTTTATTATTATGATAAAGGCAGATGCCCAGTTTTATAATGGTATGCAGATGACATTCGGAAAAAACAGGGTTCAGTATACAGACAAATATTGGAAATATTACAGGTTCGAGAGATTTGATGTATACTCATTCGACCAGGGAACCGAACTCTCACTTTACGTGGCTGATTTTGTTGAAAAGGAGTTACCGCTGATAGAAAGATTTTTTGACTACGACCTGGAGCAAAGGATGATTTTTGTGGTCTACAATAAAATGTCTGAATACAAGCAGAGTAATATCGGACTATTAACTTCAGAGGAAACTTACAATATCGGTGGTATGACCCAGATCATACAGAACAAAGTTGCTATTTATTTTGAAGGAGACCATTTAAAATTCAAACAGCAAATAAGGGCAGCTATTGCAGAGGTGGTCATCAATGAGTTTATGTATGGAAGCAGTCTCGTCTCCAATGTTACCAACACCACAACTATCAACCTGCCGGATTGGTATACTCAAGGATTGATTTCTTTTGTTTCCAACCCATGGGATTACACCATCGAGAACAGGGTGAAAGATGGAATTATTTCTGGCAAATACAACAAACTGATTCGCTTAACAGACGATGATGCTGTTTATGCCGGTCATTCACTTTGGAAATATATAGCCGATCTTTATGGGGAGGCAATCATCCCTAACATACTCTACCTGACAAAAATAAACAAGAGTGCTGAATCGGGTTTTCTCTATGTGCTGGGACAGAAGCTAAAAGAGATCTCAGTAGATTGGAGCGCTTATTATCTTGGGATGTATATGAGCGGAGATTCCAACAGGGAACTCCCGGATAAAACATATGAAATTAAAAAACCAAGAAAAGGGCTCGCTTATCAGCAGGTAAGAATAAGCCCGAATGGTTCTATGTTGGCATATGTAACTAACCAGTCAGGGAAATACAAAATCTGGATATACAATACGAAAACCGGGAAGCATAAAAAAATATACCGGCGCGGTGAGAACCTCGAGCAGGTTACCGACTTTACCTATCCTGTAATTGACTGGCACCCCTCAAGTGAGATACTGGGCTTTATAACTGAAGAAAAGGGAAGGTTATTTATTCACTACTACAACACTAAGAAAGAGGAGCTAACTACCAGGCGGTTACTGAAATTCGATAAAATCCTGGATATGAAATTCTCCCCGGATCGCAGGAAAATTGTGTTTTCTGCAATCAACAAGGGGCAAACTGATATTTATTTGTATGATATTGCAGCTGCCACAAGAAAGCAAATTACCAATGACATAGCAGATGATTTTAATCCGCGGTTCATCAACAATATGAATGAAATATCCTTTGCTTCAAACCGACGCAACGACACCATATTCAAACCTGGAACTGGACCGGCCAACAACACCACAACAGCATTTTCAATCTATGTCTACGATTTGAAAACCAAATCGAGTATTCTCAGGAAAATATCAGAAGGAGACTACATCAACCATGTTCAACCCTTGTATAAAGGTCAGGAGCACTACTTATACCTGAGCGATAAGAATGGAATATACAATCAATACATTGCTGAGTACGACAGTAGCATTGCATTTATCGATACTACTATTCATTATCGCTATTATGCCAATTCTTACCCTTTGAGTAATTATAGTCGGAATATACTTAACCACGACTACAATGCAGCTACGGATGACATTGCTACCATCATTTATCACGACGGTAGACACCATATATATAAGCATCCCACAGACCTGATAAATAGCTATGGTGAAACCCTGGAAAATACTGAATATCGGCACCGACATGTAAACCGCCTGCAGCGGGAGGATTCCTTGCACAATATAGAACAACGTAGAGTGTCGATGCAGGATATAGTTGATAATCAAATAATTATTGATGATGACACCATCACTTTGCCTGAGTTTAAACTGGATATCAACAAATATGTTTTCGAACGAGAGAAACTTAAATATTTCAACCAGCAGCTAGAAAACCGTCACATTCAGCTGGTCATGGATTCTGTTGATAACACACCTAACATATACTTCGATTACAGAACTTCTTTCTACCCTAGCCAACTGGTAAATCAGATCGATTTCAGTTTTCTGAATGAGTCTTATCAAACATTTACCGGGGGAGAATTTTATTACAATCCAGACTTCAACATGTTACTAAAAGTTGGAGTAAGCGACCTGTTCGAAGACTACAGGATTATTGGTGGTGTAAGATTACCAACCAATCTCAACAGCAGTGAATACCTGCTGAGTGTTGAAAATTTAAAGAGCCGCTTAGATCAGCAAGTATTGTTTCATCGGCAAACATTCAATTATAATACCAGCGACTCTTACACAAGGATAAAGGCCTTCACTCATGAAGTTCTTGGATCTTTAAAATACCCAATTAACCAGGCCATGGCTATAAAGGGAACAGCGACTTTTCGACATGATAACAACGTTATTCTATCCACCGATATTCAAAACCTGGCAGAAGACAATTTATTAAAGGTATGGGGTGGTCTAAGGCTTGAATACATCTATGATAATACACGTAAGCTGGGCACAAACCTGCACAGTGGAACGAGGTTGAAAGTATTTGGGGAGGCATATAAACAAATCAATAAAAGCGAATCGGACCTCTATGTTCTGGGCGCAGATATTCGTCACTATACAAAGATTCACCGTACCTTGATCTGGGCCAATCGTTTTGCGACCAGTACCTCTTTCGGAAGAAGTCCACTGATTTACTACCTGGGTGGTGTGGACAATTGGTCGAATTTTATGCCGAGGAGAACCCCAACCTTCAATGACTCTGTTGATATTGATTATACTAAGAATTACTCCTTCCAGGCCATCGCCACCAATATGCGCGGATTCAGCCAGAACATACGGAATGGAAATAACTTTGCTGTGCTTAACAGTGAGCTCAGGTGGCCTGTATTCAGATATTTTGCTAACCATCCATTAAGTTCAACATTTCTGAACGACTTCCAGATTGTTGGCTTTGCAGATATCGGTGCCGCATGGACCGGCCTGCACCCTTTCACCAAGCAAAATGCATGGAACACACAAACAGTTCCGGTCAATCCGGTTCCCGGCACTCCGGTGGTTGTAACCTTTGATTCCAACAGGGATCCAATAGTTGCCGGCTATGGCTTTGGTTTTAGGAGTCAGCTGTTTGGATATTTCATTCGGGTCGACTGGGCATGGGGACTTGAAAATATGAAAGTTCAGCCCAGGATATTTTATCTATCTTTAAGTCTGGATTTCTAAGCCAAT
Source organism: uncultured Bacteroidaceae bacterium (assembly GCA_964538375.1). Lineage (GTDB taxonomy): Bacteria > Bacteroidota > Bacteroidia > Bacteroidales > JAUUZQ01. The sequence continues at coordinate 58,169 of CAZIFQ010000020.1, forward strand.
GGAACTGAAAAACATCATACTTCAGCATGCCGCTGAGCTCCAGGAGGAGGTAAAAGATATCAGGAGATATCTTCACAAAAATCCTGAATTATCATTTCAAGAGAAAGGGACCTCGGAGTATATTCGCAGTATCCTGGATAGCTGGGGAATAGAATACAAATATCCCTATGTTGAAACAGGGATACTCGCCATTCTGAATGGTAAAGAAGAAGGGAAAGTGGTGGCATTGCGGACAGACATGGATGCGCTGCCCATCACGGAACAAAACCAAACAAATTATGCTTCAATGAACCCGGGGGTAATGCATGCCTGTGGACATGATGTCCATATGGCAACACTTCTTGGTGCATTGAAGATACTATCCTCACTGCGTGATCAGTTTTCCGGGAAGGTATTGTTCATTTTTCAGCCGGGTGAAGAAAAAGCACCGGGGGGAGCTAAGCTAATGATGGAAGAAGGTCTCTTCAAGGATATTCAACCAGATATTATCCTCGGACAACATGTTATGCCCGATATGAATAGCGGTGTTGTTGGCTTTAAGCCCGGAATGTACATGGCATCCAGCAATGAAATATTCATAACAGTAAAGGGCAAAGGCGGTCATGCTGCCTTACCGAAAAATATTATTGACCCTATATTGATTTCTTCACACATCCTCATCTCATTGCAAGAGGAAATCCGCGAGCATACACCTAAAGATATTCCCACGATACTTGCATTTGGAAAAGTGATTGCCGACGGAGCCATGAACGTGATACCGAACCATGTGAGGATCGAAGGAACTTTCAGAACCATGAATGAAAAATGGCGATATGAGGCGCATGAACTAATCAGGAAAACTGTTGAAAACATATCCACTAGCATGGGTGGCTCAGCTGATATAGAAATTGTACCAGGATACCCGGTACTCTATAATGATCCGGATGTCACGAAACAATCCAGGGAATTTGCCGCTGAGTTACTGGGAGAAGAAAATATTATCGATATGGATATCAGGATGACTGCCGAAGATTTTGCCTGGTTTTCACAATCCTATCCCTCAATGATGTATCGCCTTGGTGTAAAATCCCCATCAGATGATAAGGTCTATCCCTTACATACCTCTACTTTTCAAGTAGACGAAATTGCCTTAAAAACCGGAACAACCATGATGAGTTGGCTGACAATGAAGTTTCTCACTACAGAGCAGTAGTTATTTGAAGATTAGGTTTATAGATATCATAAGCACTTTATCATCCATTCAGGAAATACTAGCAACAAGGTAAAAATAAGTATTTGTTTATAATCTATCTAAATAATATAATTTTCAATTTCCAGCTATGGTATTATTGAAAATGAAGCTAAATTTGTGTTTCAATAATTTTCAAAAATTAAATAAAAATGGCTTACGTAATTAGCGACGACTGTACCGCATGTGGTACTTGTATCGACGAATGCCCTGTTGAGGCAATCAGCGAAGGAGATATTTATAAAATTGATGCTGAAATGTGTACCGATTGTGGTGCATGTGCTGATGTATGCCCGGTAGAGGCGATTAGCCCAGAATAAGAGGTAGAATTTATTCTACCATTCTAGAATTCATTCTACCATTTATGGGTAGCAAAAAATTAAAAAAGGGACGGAATTTTTCCGCCCCTTTTTTATTTCTTAAAATTTTTGTCCAGTCAGATACCTCACCAAATATTGGCAAAAAAAAAGCGGGACAAGCCCGCTTTTTAGACAATCAGTTTAGTTATGACTTAACTTCTCCTGCTGGTCCCTGGTATGTAGCTTTACCATATCCAAGAATTGGAAAGAAAATAAATGGGAGAAACAACATTCCAATAGTAAATCCGGAAGTTTTTCCAAAACTCAGGGAAATCATATTCAACATCCAGATTAACATAACAACGTTTGCAATAGGAACAAACATCATTAACAATAGCCACCACCATGGCTTACCGCCAATCTCCAACATAACGATGATGTTGTAGATAGGAATAAGAATCGCCCAACCCGGCTTACCGGCTTTTGTGAAAATCTTCCAGAATGCAACAAGCATAAATAGAATAAATGCTAAATAAATAATAACTCCAATAACTCCTACAGATTTTTCCATAATAATTTGATTTAGGTAAGTAGTGCCTGAACGAAAACGTCCAATTAATTGAACTACAGCGACTTATTGTTAATA